>DAOTVY010000040.1:0-115732 GCA_034436115.1 Chloroflexia bacterium
CCGGCAAAGAGTTGCCGGCCCGCCAAGACACCGCAAGGCTAACGACTGCGAAGGACAAGGGGCAGCAAAACGCTCCAGCGTGCAGGGACAACGGTCATTGTGACCAGAACGCGAAGTGCCTCGTGCATCGGGTCGTTGTGATCGATGAGCGGGGTCGAGGTGTACTTGCCGGGGAAAGGCCCCTAGGCCCTTCGCCCCTTGCCGCGGCGCCATAGGCAGCGGGAGGGCGTCGAGATGTACCTGCCGGGGAAAGGCCCCTAGGCCCTCAGCAAAATCTGTATGTCCAGATGCCTCCGGCCAACACGGTCCCGGCAATCGGGTATTCACCAGCCAGAATATGGTGGTGGCCTTCTAGCGTCAAGCTGGCATACGGTTCCCAAGTATGACCAAGCCCCAGCTAGGTCAGTCGCTTTTGAGCACGATAGGCAGGGATACCTTGCTAGGGCTCAGGATTACCCATTGCCCATTCCGGTATTGCTCCAGCCACGCCCACTGCGGGATCACGTCGCCATTGCTGTCGAAACCCTGATAGGTTCCCACGACCCCTTCGTAGTCCGTCGTGGCGGCGATCTGATCCCGGATGGCGAGCGGATCGGTGCTGTCAGCCCGCTCCATGGCGGCGATGATGATCTGGACAGCGTCGTAGGCATACGCCCCGAAGACCCCCGGATCATCGGGCTCGTTGGGAAAAGCAGCTGCCTGGTAGGCGGCCAGGAAGGTCGTCCAGCCTGGCATATCCTCAAAACGGCGGAAAATCATCGCCACATAGTCGCCCTCGGCTGGCAGTGGCAAGGCCGCGTCTGCATAGGTTACCAACACGGACTCGTCGTTGGTAAACGAATACCAACTGATGACCACATCTGTCATCCCCAGGTTGTAGGCCGTCAGGCTGAACTGTCCAGCCCGGGCTGGATCTAAATCCAAATAGAGAATGACATCGGGATTCTCCGCCCGGATGGCGTTGAGGACAGGCACGAAGTCACTCGTATCGGTTGCCACCCGGCGACTGGTGATAGACCACCTAAGAGGGTGAAGGTGTCTGAATAGGCATCACTAGCCCACTGGACCCACTCTGCCCTCTCTACGATCGCGCTTCTGGACAGCCCCAGCCAATTGCCGAAATATGTCGCCAACAACGAGGGCGGACTGCCGTCGTGCGGAACGGTGCGGAAGGTGGTGTTGTAACCCTGTTGGGTCACCTCTGGGTTGGTGGCCGAAGGGGAAACCATGGGGACACCCGCAGCGTGGTAGATCGATTGAGCGGGCATACTCGCAGCGCTACAAGCGTGCCCCACGACGGCTACCGCATCGGCACTCAGGAGGGTGTTGGCAGCGGTGATCGCTTGCGTGGGATCGCATTGATCGTCCGCAGCGACGAGAATGAGCGTGTATGTGATTCCGCCGATATTGACCCCACCCGCTGCATTTGTCTCGCTGATCGCCAATTGAACCGAATTAGCCTCCTGCCAACCGAGCCAGGAGAGCTCGCCAGTCAGAGGGCCAGCTACCCCGACGGTGATCACCGGGCTGCTGCCCAGACTTGCATCTCTTTGACCGACGTACGAGGGAACAATCGTAGGCCCTTCACTGCCGTGGGCCATCGACAAGAGAAGCGACAGCAACAACGTGGCCAGCACCATAGCTGGGCCTAGCGATAACGCCAATGGCAGCCGTTGTGATTGCCCCCATTTGACGCTCTGCATCTGATCCCTCCTTCCGGTTCGCGCGTGACGCGTGCCCAGGAGCGTGCTCTCCATCTCCGCCACGAAGCGCAGCGGAGTGGCTTCAGCTGGAAACGAGGTCGCCCGGCATTACCTCGATTTACCAGATTTGATGGGCTGCTTTCTCGAGCAATGTTCACCCTGAAGGCGAACCGTGGCGCCGCGTAACTGGAAGTGCGGCGAAGAATTGCCGCTCGCACGCTTTCGCTTTGCGAAAGCGTGCGGGAAGTAGCGGAGGCAATCGGCGCCACATCCCGTCGGCCTACTAGTGGAAAAGAGCCCTGCAGGCGGAAGGGCCCGAGGCACGGACCGTCGAGCTCCATCCCCGTAGCCTCGACTCTTGTCGCAGCAGAAGACAGAGCTGGAAATGCTCCTGCTTCGAGGCACCTAGGCGGCAGGATTTTCCAGCGAGAACTGCGTCGCCCGAGCAAACAGGTGCGCCCCTTCCATAAGGATGTGCAGACGACGGTCGACACTTCACGTGCCCCAGCATGCTGCCCCGGCCGTGCGCAGGCCGCTGGGTTCTTAGGAGCAAACGCCAGCCTGTGGACCTTTCCCAGGGGAGACAGAGGATACGCGGCGGGAAAATGAGGGGGAACCGTCCGGAGCGGACGGCAAGAGGACCGTGTGGCTATCGAGGGGGCCCTGAATCCCCTGAACCGGGGGACTCCATTGTTGCTCCTTTCAGGCGAACAAAAGAAACACAGCCCAAGACTTACGAGGGCCGCCTTTTCTTCGAGTCCGGGTGATCTCTGCGCCACCCGTCGTAGCCTGGAACGTCATCGTTCGGTCGATGTAGCACCGACCGAACGGGGCAGTGTTTTTTAAAATTATACTCGAAAACTGCCAATTTGTCAAACACCGGGAGGAAGAGGCAGATGCGTCGTTCCGGCAGCGGCTTTGGAATCGCGCTGGGAGGTGCGGAAAGAAACCCAGGGCCAATCAGCCAGCGTAAAAAGGCTCGAAGAGAGGCCGAGGTGAAGGAGGGGGTCTGGGGGGCAGCTTGGCTGCCCCCCAGACCCTTCGTCTGTAGCGGGGGAGGCCAAGACTTCCCCCGCTACGGCCGGTTGGGTTACGGAAGGGTCACGATGGGGAAGGGGGTGGCGTTCACCCAGCTAGACGAAACGGGCCCGTTGTCCGCACGGATGCGGAAGTAGTAGGCCGTGTTGCGGGCCAGGCCGGTCTGGGTGAGCGTCCTAGCGGATGCCGGGGCCACCATCGTGACCAAACTCGGCCCCGTAAACCCGGGGTTCGTCGCCCGCTGGATGGTGAATTGGGTTACGTTGACGGAACTGGCCGTCCAATTGAGGATGACGCTGCGCCTGTTGCCGGGTGCGCTCGGACCGTTGGTCGCGGTGAAACTGGTCGGCGCTGCGGGGGCCGGCGGCACGGTCGCGGTGGCGGTGTTTGAGTAAGGAGACGGACCGGCAACGCTCGTCGCTGCGACCCGGTAGGTGTAGGTCGTTCCCGCAGTGACAGTGGTGTCGTTCCATTTCACCGGACCTGTGCCGGCCCGGGCGGGCACCGTGGCGATCGGGGCAAAGTTCACACCGTCTGTGGACCGCTCGACCACAAAGCCGGTCTCGTTGGTGGCGTTATCCACCCAGCTCAGGGCTACCTGCGGACCACTTGTGAGCGCCGCCTTCAGGTTGGTGGGTGGCAAGACCACGTACACCGCATCCGAAGCGGACTCGGCCGTGAGGCTCATGAACTCGCCGCCGTAGCCAACCGTGTTCTTGGCCACAACCCGGTAGAAGTAGACGTTCGAGTCGAGCGGGAAGGTGGTATCCTGGTAGCTGCGTACCCCGTGGGTGTTCGGCTGGTCGAGTGGTGAGGCGTCGGTGCCGAGGTCGACCCAGGGACCCTCAGCGGTGCTTCTCTGCACCACGAACGCCGTCTCGTTGATCGAGTTGTCGTTCCAGGTGAGCGTTAACGCCGCGGGGGTGAGGCCATTGTTATATGTCCAGGCTAGCCCACTCGGGATGGCGGGCGGAACAGCCACCGCCATCGGCCGCATCATGTCCATTTCCTCGTGGCTCAGGATGTGGCAGTGGTACACGTACTCGAGGCCGAAGTTGACCAGTTGGTTCACGATGGGCGCGGTCGGGTTTCCGTTCGCGTCGACAGGGTTGAACATGCTCGTATCGCCGGCCGGCATCATGGGGTTGAGCATGCGAATGCTGTTGGGCAGCTCAAAGGGAACAACCGGGATCACCGGCCGGATCGCGACGATGGTGTCCTCCAAGGGGCTGACGCGAATGGTGTCCTTCCAGCCGAGCTCGTTTGGGTCGGGAGGGATGATGATGTTGTCCCACGTGACGCGGTTGAGCAGCTGGACATCGAACAGATGAAAGTGGATGGGATGGGTATCTACGCCGTTGTGGGTGATCTTCCAGATCTGGGTGCCATCGGCCGTGGCGATAGGGGTCACCCGGACGTCCCCCCGGGGCAGGTTGGTCGCGTCGAAGAGTTCGGTTGGCGGATTCACGAACGGATAGAGGATGACGTTCTGCCCTCCAGGGTTGGCGGGCACGGCCTCGAGCCCGAGGTTGGCGGTCATCCGGCCGAACTCGTCGAAGGACGAGGCGTTCATCTCGTCGTGGACCGCCTTGGGCTCAATCCGGATCAGTTCCTTGGTGTAAGGCTTCAGCAAGCTATTGAACCCAAACAAGTCGCCGCCCTGCTCGGAGATGCGGAGCATGCCGTCACAGCGGGGGCTCGGGTCGGTGGGCGCATTGCACCAGCCGCTGGCGACAAAATCGGTCCCGTAGGCTGAATTGTACGCCGCCTGCCCCACGATGATCGGGTTCTGGCCGGACTCGAAGACCCCGGAACCGTCGGCATGGTGCTTGAAGGCGTTCCGGAGCGCGTACAGATTGAAAGCCGGGGCCGGCGGATTCGCTGCGACCCTGACCTGCATGACGGTCCGGGTATTCGGCCCGTAGCCGGGGAGGATGCTCGGGGCGCCGACAGGCCTCAGGTCAGGGGCACCGGTGTAATAGTCGTAACTGGGGACACGAGCCGGGAAGGCCGCTGGTGCATCGTTGTACAGGATCAGGGTTTGACCGGCGAACTGGGAAAAGTCGACGATCACGTCGGCCCGTTCGGCCGGCGCCAGGAGCAGCGAATGTTGGTCAACATTGCCCACATCGAAGCGCGTCGGGTCTGTGATCCAGGTGATCGGTTGGTTGGGGATCACGACCGGCGCGGGCAGAAAGCCGCCCTCGGTCCCGATCTGGATCCAGCTGGGGCCAGGCGGGCTGATGCTGGTGTCCGGTGTGGGGAAGACGACCGGATCGGTCTGGGCCGCTGCCAGTTCAGCAGCGTTGAGCGCGACCTCGGTCCCGCCGATCGGCTGCCCGGCCGCGTTCAAATCCGTGCTGGCCGTGTTGGGATCGGCGAGGTACCACTGGAGGTTGAAGAAGCGGTCGTTGGCCGCGTTCAGGATACGGAAACGGTAGGCCTTGGGCTCCACGTTGAGCACCGGATAGGCCGTGCCGTTGACGATCGGCGTGTCGTTGAACTGCTCCATACCGACCGAGATGTTCGGCGTGCCGGGGATCAGGGCCGGTTCACAGAAGGGATCCGTCTGGTACTGCCAGGTGTCCGGGTCGTCCAGGCGACAGGCGGGGTCGTAGTACGGGTTGGCAATCGGCGGGTGAGGAACGTTTCCCGCAGGCGGCCAGAACCAGGGCCCGTACATCCACCGGCCGAAGGCGCTCATCCCGCTCGGATCGCCGGGGTTCTGAGCCGGCATATAGACGTGGTGGTACCACAGGTTGCCGTAGCTGCCCCAGCGGCTCTCATCCCAGGTAGGGTCTTGCTCGTACAGTTGCCCGGTGCGCGTGTCGGCATCGCCCTGGGGCACGAACGTGCGGTCTTGGACGATGAGCGGGATCGTATCCGCAGGACCAGGGATCCTACCGCTGTCGATCAACGCCTGCTCGGTCTCATCGGTGATCAGATAGCCGGCGGCTTCGCCTGCATAGACGTTCAACCGGGTGATCCCCCAGGCATGATCGTGGTAGAACATCAGCCGGGCGCTCTGCTGGTTGGTGTAGTAGAACGTCATACAACCGTCATTGGCGGCCGAGCAATCGGGGACACCGAGGTCAGGCCGGGCCATATCGGGCACGGCCGAAACCGCGACACCCTGCGGCCACGGGGTGTCCTCGTTCGCCGGGGTGATCCACTGGTGGGGAGTCCCATCGCTGATCCACGGGCTGATGCCGCCGTGGAGGTGCAATGTCGCGCGGTTGTTCTTAAAGCACAGGCCCATGCCGGTCATCGGGTCCACGGCCTGGGGATCCTCGGTGCACACAGGATTGCGCACCGTATCCGTCACTGTCCCCATATCCATCGGGGGCATCATCTCCATCGGGCCCATGCCGGAGCCCATCAGGGTCGTGTCCACAGGCAGGAACAAGTTTCCGTCAACGCCGGTCGGTAGCAGGTTGTAGAATACGATGCGGACCGGCCTGTCCTTTTGCGCCACGATGACCGGGCCCAGGTAGTGGGGGTCGTCGACCGCGTAGGCCTGTGAGCCGTCGGGCATCAGGGTGGGCACGGAGGTGCCGTCGAGCAGGTCGGTCTGCAGCGCCACGTGCTTGCTGAAGGAGGCGTTCGCCGGAGTCTCGAGCTGGACGTACTCTCGGAGCAGCGTGGGGGGAAGGGAGGAACTCATCCGCTCGCGGTGCTGGACAAGCGCGATGACATAGTAGTCCGCGGCGACGGGGAACCCGTTCTCGGGCGTAAAGGTGGTGGTGTCGGGCACCGCGATCGGGATGTGCTGGCCCAGGTTGTTGCTCTCGCAGTCAGCAAAGGTGGACCCGGGCGCTGGAATGCAGAGCATTGGCAGCCCGTCCACAAACTTCTTGATGCCGCCCTGGGTGATGTAGTGGCTACCGGAGGCGGTCACGTCGATCGCGATCACCGAGCCAGCCGCGACATGGGCGGTGGCCGTGGCCCCACTTCCCGTCGGATCGTTGATGGCAACGGTCGGCGCGGTGACGTACCCGTCTCCGGGCGAATCTACCGCGATCGAGGTGATCCTCAGGGTAGCAACTGCAGTCGCCCCAGATCCGCCGTTTTGGATCGGATCCCATATGGTGCCATCCCGGATAACCACGTTGGGAGCCGTGGCATAGCCGGAGCCAGGATTGTCCAGGACAATACTTGTAATGGCACCGGTATCGGGGTCGAAGGTGACGTGGCCGGTGGCACGTACGCCGTCCGGGGCATCTGGCCAGTCAAAGTCCACGGTCGGGAAGGTGTACCCGGTGCCGGGGTTGGTGAGGGTGAGCATATCCACTTCACCGTAGGCCGTTGCGGTGGCCGGCACGAACTCCACGGAAGCACCGCTTTCGATCACGCTCGCGGCGAAGGAGTAGGTGCGCGCTTCGGGAACGAGGGGAAAGATAGCGGGGTCACCGACCGTAATCGTTTCGCCGGAAGCAACCGCGGCCCGCAGGTAACCGGCGATATCGACGCCGGAGCCGGCATCGTAGGGAATGCCGTTGCCGTAGAAGCCAAGGACATCGCCTTCCTGCACCTCGACCTGGCCCACCGGGTAGGCGACACGCTCAGAGACGCCCCGCCTGGCCAGCGGGGGTACGACCAGGGGTTCACTCGCGAAGATAACCTTGTACTCGTTCGGCGCCCCAGTGGGCCGGAGGACATAGCCAATGAACGTCTTGCCCGCGGAGGCCGTGGAGCCGTCGTCTGCGGCCTGGTTCCAGCTCAAGAATTCGGTGAGCACCCCGGTGGGAAGGGGCGTCGGGACGATCACCAGGACGCTGCCGCGGTCGCTGTCGTCGCGTCCAATGGCCTCCGATGCCAATTCCCCGACGAACGCGCGATCGCTTAGTGGGTTGCCGATCTGGCGCAGCCTCCCGATGCCACTGCCGCCCGTCAGAGTTACGCTGGGCGCGGTGTACCCGGAACCTGGTGTGTTCACTGTGATGCCGATCAGGGCACCGGACTGGGCAATCGTCGCGGTCGCGGCGGCGCCGCTTCCCGCGCCGGCGATCTCCACCGTCGCTGCGGTATAGCCACTGCCGGGGTCGACGATGGTAATGCCGGTCACGGCACCGTTGGCGCCGACAGAGGCGACCGCCTGGGCGCCGGTACCGTCACCCTGGATGGTCACCGTAACGTCAGGCAGGGTGAACGGGCTGTTGGCCCAGTTCGGGTAAGGGCCAAAGTAGTGGGGAACTTTCGTTTCGTCGGTCGGGCTGCCCGGCATCGCATAGGCTCTGGGCGTTCCGATCGCGGGCGCGCCTGCGCCAAATAAAAGCGAGACGAAGACCAGAATGACCAGGAATCGTTCGAGCATCTTACGGGCGGACATCATTACCTCCTGTTGGTAGGACCAATCGGTCCTGACTGCTACACGGTATTGCTTTCTCCTAGCGATGTCCCACGGCGGATCCGTCCTTCCGAACCAACGGCAAGAAGAGATCCACCACGTCGCCCGGGCAGGTGACCGACCCGTAGTTGCTGGCTCCCAGCCCGCTGGTCTCCCGCGCCCGGATGACATAGTTGTACGTCCTCCCCAGCCCCGTCAGGCCCCCAGAGCTGGGCCAGCCGCAGGCCACCGCAAACCCCAAACCATACACATCCCCAGGGACCACCATCGTGGTTTGGAAGAAACCCTGGTGATACGCGCGCAGCTGTCCGTCGATGCTTACCGTCATCGTTACGATGTACTCGGGCGGAGTGGCCTCCACCTGTAGGTGGCTCCAACGGATGTAACAGACTCCCGTGTCCGGCACGGGGCGGTAGCAGGTCGGGGATGGGCTGTCGATGAAGGAAATCTCCGGAGTCCCGGCATCCCGGCGGGGCAGCCCCGGCCCGCCCAGGCCCGCGGAGAACACCTGTGTAGTCGGCGACAAGGCCACATCCAGGGGCGGCGCGCCCCCGACGAGCGTCAGCACCAGCAAGGCAAGCAGTGCGCCCAACCATCCCGGGGCCATAGTACGCGCCTCCTTCCCGCAGCTCAGGGTACGTAAGCCGGGCAGTAGACCATCCCATAGTTGGCCGCGCCCAGGCCGGCCGAGTCACGGGCCCGGATCGTCCAGCTGTAAGCGTTGCCCAGTCTTGGGTTGCCACCCGCGCCGGGCACTCCACAGGGAACTTGGAAACCATCGCCGAACATGCCATAAGGCACGTGCATCAAGGTCTGGAAAAACCCATGGACCTGCCCCACAATGCCCATCGGCGCTATCGTGACGGTCATGGTGATCAAGTAGTTGGGGGCAGCATCTACTGCCATATAGTACCAGTTGATATAACAGGCATCCCGGGCTGCATTCGGCTGGTAACACACCACCGTGGGCGAATCGATGAAGCCGATGTCGGGTTGCGGGGCATCGATTTGCTCAGGTGCCAGGATTTCGCGCACGTCTGTGCCCTGGGCTTCCCTGGCCACTACCTGGGTGCCTGGACCCTGGCCGCGGGCGACCTGGATCAGGCCAACGCCTGCCAGCAACAACAGCAAAGCCGAGAGCAAAGGCAAAGTGAGCTTGCGCATCAGGGCCTCCTTCTTGACCTGAGGGGGAATCGCCTTCTGTTGGCGCCTCTGCACCTCCTGCTTCTGTGTCGCGACCACGGGCGTGCTGCCCTCACCGGCGGCGATCAGCGGGTTCCAGCATCCTGGCGGTCTTCTCCACCGGTCTTGCCACGTCCTTCCAGGGCCTGAGCGACAATGCGGCGAATCTCCGCCACCTCCAGCGGTTTGTCCAGGCACCGGTAGACGGCCAAGCGTGCCGCTTCAGCCTGAACGGCTGCATCGCCATAGGCCGTCAACCAGATCACCGTAGTACCGGGGCAGGTCTCAGCGACAGCCTCGGTTAGCTCCAGCCCGCTCATGCCCGGCATTTTCAGGTCTGTAATGACCAGGGCGAAGGGAGCCTCCTTCAACCTGGCCATTGCCTCCTCCCCGTCCCTGGCTTCCACGACCTCGACATCCGGTCCCAATCCGCGCAGGGTATCGCCAAGGGTAAACCGGACATGCGCTTCGTCGTCCACAATCAGGATGCGCTTCCGCTGGCCCATTGTCCTCTTTCTCGGCCCCATCGGGGCCACGCGCCCGGGCACCTGCGAGCGGTGCCAACATCCCCATCCTAGCGGGAAACGCCGCTTTGAACCGCCGGAAACGGTTAGAAGTGCCGCAGGAATCGGTTCAGGCGAGTTGGAATTGGGTTGGACCTCCCGCAAGGCGCCGTCGGGCCACTTCCATTCCAAGCGGTGCCTTGTGCATGGGGCTTCTTGCGGGCGGACCCGACCCACTGGGGGAAACGCAACGCCGCAGAGACGACCCTTCATCCCCTGCCGTCAGGGGGAGGGATGGTGTCCTGCGGCTTGTTGAACAGCCTTGGGGTGAGGCAATGGACAGATTAGCCCTCGAAGCGGTAGCCGATGCCGCGCACGTTCCGGATATAGCGAGGGTGAGCCGGGTCTTCCCCTAGCTTGCGTCGCAGCCGATGGACGTACCACTTGATCACCTCGCGGGCCTCGAATTCGCTTTCGGCTTCGTACCCTTGGACCACGCGCACCAATTCGCGGACAGGAACGACCCGCCCGGCGTTCTTCATCAGGTGCGCCAGCAGAGCGAACTCCCGCGGGGTGAGGGTCAGGTGTCGGCCGTTCAACGTGGCCTGGTGCGCTTCCACATCCAACACCAGACCGCCGCACGCCAGAGGTGACGGGGTCACTTCGGGCGGGGGACAGCGCTTCACCCGGGCCAGTGCTTCACGGATGGACAGACGCACCTCCGCGGCAGTGGCCGGCTTGAGCAGATAGCCATCCACACCTTCCCGGATGGCCGCCAGTGCCGACTCGAGCGAGGCGTGAGCGGTAAGGATGATGACCGCGGTCTCAGGCCAGCGCCATTTGACCGCCTCCAACACCCGCAGCCCGTCCACCCGGCCTCCCAGGAGCAGATCGAGGATCACCACGTGGAAACGATTCTCTCGCAGCCGTTCCAGCGCTTCCTCCCCGCTTTCTGCCGATGCCACCATGTAGCCCGCCTGGCTAAGGGCCTCCTCGAGAAAGAAGCGGATGGGGGCCTCATCGTCCACCACCAAGACGCGCACCGCCTCAGTCATCGGGTTCCCCACCTGTTGTCCTCACCTTCCGGCAGCCCGGCGAACTCCAGAGGCAGCCAGACCGCGAAAGTACTGCCCCCGCCTGGCTGGCTGTTCACAGCGATGGTGCCACCGTGCTCTTTAACAATCCTGTAGGAAATAAACAGGCCCAGCCCGGAGCCCTTGGGCTTGGTGGTGTAAAAGGGCTCGAACAAGCGGGGCAGAGCTTCGGGGGCTATGCCAAGCCCGGTGTCACGGAACTCAACACGGATGCCGTCCGGACGGTCGGTGCGGACCGTGCGCACGCTTAGCTGCCCCCCCGCAGGCATGGCCTCGATCGCGTTGAGCAACAGGTTCAGAAAGACCTGCTTGATTCGATCCGGCACGACCGACACCAGCGGCAGGCCGGTAGCCAATTCCCAGGTGAGAGCAATACCGTTCGCCCGGCACGGTTGATCCAATAGCGCGAACACTTCTTCCAACAGGCGGTTGAGGTCCGTGGGTTGCCTGTCGCCCCATTCCGGCCGGTACAGCTCGCGCATCTGCCCGACGATGCGCCGCAGCCGCTGCACTTCCTCGTGGGCTACCTGGAGGTAGCGCGCGATGTCCCGCCCTTTCGCGAGCCCTTCCTTGGCCAGGTCTAAGCAACCGATCACGGACTGCAGGGGATTGTTGATCTCGTGCGCCAGCGTGGCCGCCAGCTGCCCCATGGCCGCCAGGCGCTCGCGCTGTAGCAAGGCCTCCTGCATCCCCTTTTGGACCGTGATGTCCACCATAATACCCCGCAGTTTCACTGGACGGTCGTTCTCCACGACGACCGATACGATGTCCCGTAGCCAGACCGTCCGCCCATCGGCGGCCTGCATCCGGTATTCGACCTGGTAATCACGCTTTTCCGCGATCGCCTCAGCAAAGTAGGCCAAGACCCTTTCCCGATCATCCGGGTGCAGATGGTCCTGCCAAAAGGTCGGTTCAGCCAACCAGCGTTCCAGCGGGTAGCCCAGCAGGCGCTCCGCCTGGCGGCTGACAAAGAGGAAGCGGAAAGAGGCCGCGTCCATCTCCCAGACGATGCCGTCGATCGAGTGGACGAGGGCTTGGTAGTCCCGCTGAGACGTCTGCAACTCCGCCGTGCGCTGGACCACGCGCTGCTGCAGTTCTGCGGCGTACCGTACGACATGCTCGTGGAGACGCGCATGGTGGACGGCGACAGCCAGAGCCGGGGCCAGCTCCTCGACCAACATCCACTGCGCTGGAGGCGAAGCGGCTGGGCTGTCCAGGCCCACGCTGATGGCCCCGACCAGCTCCCCCTCCTCCATAAGCGGTATACTGAGGTATCCGCGCACCCCGGCATCGCGCAGTTGCTGGAGGGGCGGCGAGAGGTCCTCCATCTGCTGCAGGTCGGCAATGATATGGGTACGGCCCTCTCGGAGCACATCCAGGAACGGTACCTGGTTCAGCGGAACCGTTGTCCCGATCGGCAACTCGCTCTCCCCCTCACTGTGGACAGCGATCAGCACCGCCTGGTCCTGTTCGGGATCAGCCACCGCCAGGCTGGCCCGCCGGCACGACAGCAGCCGGCGAAGGTAGTCCAGAACGATGTCGGCAATCTCCTTGAGCGATTGCGCGCCAAGGATCGCCCGATCGATCTCCTGTCGGAGCTGCAGCCGCGTGGCATACTGCTCCAGGGCGACACGTGCCTGTTCGCGTGGCGTGACGTCCGCTACCGAGAGCACCAGCCCTTGCACAGCCCCGCCCTGCTCCTTGGAAGACCGTTCCCAATGGGGGAGGGGGAAGATCACCCCCTGGACAAAGCGCTCCGTCCCATCGGGATGCTGGTACTTCCCCCCAAGCAAACGGCCTACCCAGGGGGCCCACCCGGAGCGAAGGCACTCGCGGATCTCGGCCTGGAGCTGCTGCGCCCCTTCCACGGTCTCGTACTCGGCAGGGAAAAACGGCTGCAGGACTTCCCAGAGCGGCCGGCCCACCACCTCTGCCGCCGGTAGCCCGGTGATCCGCTCTATGGCCCGGTTCCACCCGATCACCCGGCCCTGTTCATCGGTTAGAGCGATCCCATCCGTCGATTCCTGGAGGATGCTACGGAGCTTCAACTCGCTCTGGAAAAGCATTTCGTCGGCCTTGCGTCCGGTCTCCAGGGTTTCCAGCCGATGCCTCAGCTCCGCCTCGGCCCGATCGGCACCCAGGAACTCCGCCGGGGGAATATAGTACAAGTTGCGGTAGACGGTTGTCCCGACCACCACCAGCGGATGGGTGGTCAGCACGTCCAAAAGCACCGCTGGCGCAAAGCGCCGTCGGTCGTACTGGCAGATCGCCAGGCACCGGCTCCCGGCAAGGAAGGTATTCAGCCTGGCCTCGTATTCGATGAGACGCTCGGAGCCAGGCAGTCCCCGCAACACCCAGGTCATCTCGCCGGTGACCCGCAGTGCGGCGTAGCCCTGGGCCAGGGCGCGCTCCGTCTCCGCCTGCAGCAAGGCGATCATCCGCTCGGGATCGAAGCTTCCCTCTCGCGTATACGTCTCCTCGATCGTGAGGAGCCCCAGCTGTCCGCTGGCCAAGTAGGGCTCAACCTCCAGCCCGTCGTCCCGCAGGTAGCACAGGATGGTCTCGGCCGTATGGGCATCGACCATATAGAGGACCTTTTCCCCCCGTTCCAACCCCTGGCGCAGAAAAGGGGTCAGAAGGGCACGATGCTCCGCCTCCGTCTCGTAGAGGCAGCAGAGGTGATCCCCAGACTCCACGCTGGCGATCGTCTTGGCCGGCATGGTTATCTCTTCCAACAGTCAGCCTCCAAGTGCCGGGCGCAGCTGAGGCCCCTAAGACTAAGATACGAGCCCCGCAAAGGGTGCACCGAACCCACGCTGGTGCATGCCTCCCAGAGCTCCCCCAAGACGAGCGCTCCGCTGGCTTCCTCGATCCCCAATGGGCGTTGGACCAACGCCCTCTAACCTGTTGCCGTGAATGCCGGCCTGTTCTCACAAGCCCTCCGCCTCCCCGGGAGGGCCCGTCCCACAACCACCGATCGGATAGAGCCATTCTACGATAGCCCTGGGCAAAGCGCAACCCTGCTTCTTGCGCGGCCCGAGGCTGGCAAGGGCTATCTCTTCGGCGCCAACGCCTACACAAGGAAGAGCTGGGGAAAACGTGCGTCCAGGCCTGGGAGATGGCCACCCCGGGACGCCGGACCTTGTAGGAATGACCGGCCCGCAAGGGCTTCGCCCGGCGGCCGTCATTCGTAGCGTAGGGCCTCGATCGGATGCAGGGAAGCTGCCCGCATGGCAGGGTAGATCCCGAAAAAGAGGCCCACCGCTGCCGAAAAGCCCGTGGCCATCAGCACCACGCCAGGTGTGACGACTGCCTGAAGGTCGGACGACAGACGGGC
The DNA here is from genome assembly GCA_034436115.1 of Chloroflexia bacterium. GTDB lineage: Bacteria > Chloroflexota > Chloroflexia > DTKN01 > DTKN01 > DAOTVY01. The sequence continues at coordinate 14,205 of DAOTVY010000040.1, forward strand.
CACGCCGCTGGCGGCCAGCGCCCCGAGCACGATCCCCACGATCCCACCAAGCACGCTCAGCACCATGGCCTCGATGAGGAACTGCCACAGGATGTCGCGCCTCTTGGCCCCAACCGCCTTACGAATGCCGATTTCCCGGGTGCGCTCGGTCACAGAAACGAGCATAATGTTCATGATGCCGATGCCGCCCACCAGGAGCGAGATGCCACCGATGGCGCCAAGAAAGATCGTCAGGATGCTGGTGATCGACCCGGCGACCTGGATGATGTCCTGTTGCGTCACCACCGTAAAGTCGTTTTCTTGATAGGTCAACCGGTGGCGCTCCCGCAGGATGCACGTGATCTCCTCGATGGCGGAATCCACACTCTTTTGATCCAGGGCGGCGACGTTGATGATCGTCACCGGGAAATCCCCGCTCGCTGTCCGGGTGCCGAAGAGCCGGGTTGCCGCAGTGGTGAGCGGAACGTAGACGAAGCTGTCGGCATCAGCGCCAAAACCGCCCGCTCCTTTGGGCTCCATCACACCGACCACGCGACAGGGAATTTCCCCCAGCAGGATCGTCTGCCCCATCGGGTCGCCCTCGGAGAAGAGGGTTTCCACAACCTTCTGCCCCAACACGCAGACGCGGTTTCGTGTATTCAGGTCCTCCTCTTCGATGAAACGTCCCGCCACCACCTGGGCGTTGCGGACAAAGGCATACTCCGGTGTCACCCCGACGATCGTCGCCTGCCCGTCGCGGTTACCAAAGGAGACCGTCATACTGTGTTGGATCACCGGCGCCACCGCGGCAATGCTGGGGGCGTCCAGCGGATCGGCCAACGCCAGGGCGTCCCGATAGGTCAACGGCTGGATGCGGGTGTTTTCCTCGGCGCCAAAGGTGCCCGCCAGCACGATCAGCAAGTTTGAACCGATCGCCTGGATCTGATCCTCGACCGTGCGTTGTACCCCCTGTCCCAGGGAGAGGAGCGCGATCACCGCCGCGACGCCAATGATGATCCCCAGCATCGTGAGCGCCGCGCGCAGCTTGTTGGCCGAGAGGGCACGCAGCGCAACCCGGAGGCTTTCCAACAGGTTCATGCCGCCACCTCCTGCGCAAGCGGCCGGGCCTCGAGCGGCTGGGCCACCGTTTCCTCCCGCACGATGCGGCCATCGTGCAGATGCACAATGCGCCGGGTGTGCTCCGCGATGGTGCGATCGTGCGTCACAAAGACCACCGTGATCCCGAGTTCGCGGTTCAGGCGCTGGAAGACCGCCATCACCTCGCTTCCAGAAACGCTATCCAGGTTGCCCGTGGGCTCATCGGCCAGGATGATCGCCGGGTTGTTCACCAGGGCGCGGGCAATCGCCACCCGTTGCTGCTGCCCGCCCGAAAGCTCATTGGGGCGGTGGTGCAGCCGGTCCCCCAAACCAACGGCCTCCAGAGCAGCAGCAGCGCGCTGCCTGCGTGCCTGGAGCCCGGTGCCGCTGTAGATCAGCGGCAGTTCGACGTTCTGCAAGGCCGTGGTACGCGGCAACAGGTTGAACGTCTGGAAGACGAATCCGATCTTACGGTTGCGCACCTCCGCCAGCTCGTTGTCGCTCAGGTCGTCCACGCGCCGCCCGTCCAGTTCGTAGTAGCCCGAGGTTGGGGTGTCCAGACAACCGATGATGTTCATCAGGGTGGATTTGCCTGAACCGGAGGGACCCATGATAGCCATGATCTCGCCGGGGAAAATCTCCAGCGATACCCCCCGTAAAGCGTGCACCTCGATCACCCCCATCCGGTATACCTTGGTCACGCCGACCAAACGGATCACCGGTCGCTCGCTCATCTCCCCCTCCCTGTGGTCTACTGCGGACGAACGCGCGTGCTGCCGCCCTGGAAGAGCTGCTGGATGGCATTGCGCTGAACGACGCTGGGAACAAAGACCTGGTCGCCCTCTGCCAGGCCGGAAACGACCTGGATGTTGAACGAATCCGCAAGCCCCAGCGTCACCGGCGTGTTCTCTAGCCGGCCTCCGGGGAGCACGCGTTGCACGTACGCCTGGCCGTTCTCGATGCGCACCGCGCGGCGGGGCACGATCAACGCCCCGTCAACCCGTTGGGTAATGATCCGCACGCTGACCGTCATTCCCGGGCGTACCGTTGCCTCCGTTCCTTTCTCCAGGCGCACACGCACCCGGTAGGTCACCACTCCCTGGCCCGTTGTGGGGGATAGGGCGATCTCTGCTACCCGGGCGGCAATCTCCACCTCCGGCAGGGCATCGACTTTTACCTGGGCCTCCTGTCCCACGGCGACCTTGCTGATATCCACCTCATCCACCTCAACATCCACAGAATAGGAAGAGGGGTCTAGGAGGACCAGGATTGGGCTGGCCACAGTGACCTGGTTGTAGGGCTGAACGAAGACGTCGCCCACCACACCTGCGAAGGGAGCGGTCAAGGTGGCCTTTGCCAGCTGCAGCTGGGCCTGCTCGTAGGCAGCCTGTGCCTGGGCCACAGCGGCCTGTAGCGCGGCGATCTCGGCGCTGGTGGATCCGGCGATGAGCCGCTCGAGATTGGCCCGGGCGGCATCGACCTGGGCCTGAGCGCTACGCAGCGAAGTCTCCTGGCGCTGCAGGGCCTGTTCGTAGGAAAGGCGGGCCTGCTCCATGCTGGCCTGGGCGTTTTCGACCGCGCGCCATGCCTGCGCTTCCGCGTCGACATTTTCTTGGGGAAGACCCTTGCCGATCTTCTCCAGGCGGTCTTCCAGTTCCCGATTGTCCCAGTAGACCTGGGAGTAGTGGGCCTGGGCATCCCGCAGGTTGTTGGCCGCCTGGATCCAGCTCAGGCGGGCCTGCTCCACGGAGGTCGCCAGCGTGACACGAAGCTCTTCCAGGTTGGCCTGGGCCTGGTCGAGCGAAGCCCGGGCCGCTCTCACGTCTTCCGGGCGGGCCGCAGAAAGAACCTTCTCCAGGTTGGCCCGAGCGGCGTCCAGGCTGGCCTTCGCCTGAGCCACCTGGAGCTCCAGATCCCGCGTGTCCAGTCGCGCAAGGGGTTGCCCCCGAACCACGGGGGATCCGGTGTGGACCAGGAGTTCCAGCAACGTACCTTGGGTCGTGAAAGAAAGGGTCACCTGCGCGGCCGGAGAAAGGTTCCCCGTAGCCTCGACGACCTCCGCGATCGGCCCACGGGTCACGGCGACGACCTCCCCGCCTACCAATGGATCGACCGCCTTCCGCGCGCGCAACCAGGAGGCGCCGGCGAAGAACAGGCCGGCCGCCAGGAGCAAACCCAGGAGAATCCGCCACGCGGTGGCTAGGCGTTTCCATCCTAACACCAGGCCCACAAGGCTCAACACCACCACGACCAAAGACACCGCGATGATCCAGGACATCGTAACCCTCCTCGCCGCTTGGCAGGGCCAATCGGTTTAAATCATTAAATTTTTAGTAGGCGAATTATATCGCAGGGCCTTGTTCCTGTCAAGCGGGCGCTCCCTATGGAACCAAGCACGGAAAGATGCACGGGCGCAGCCTTTTGGCTGCGCCCGCCGATTTTCTCCTGCCGGTCGGACCGAACCTACCTATCCCGACACGATGCGTCCATCCACGAGCTGTACGATGCGATGGGCGTAGGCGGCCGCTTCAGGATCGTGGGTTACCATCAGGATGGTTTGGCCGGCCTCGTTGAGCGAGCGGAGCAAGGCCAAAACCTGGGCTCCCGTCGTGCGGTCCAGGTTCCCGGTGGGTTCATCCGCGAGCAGGAGTGGAGGCTCGTTCACAATCGCCCGAGCCACTGCGACCCGGCCCTGCTCTCCGCCGGAGAGCTGGAAGGGCAGACGGTCGCCTTTCCCGTTGAGGCCTACACGCTCCATCGCAGCGTGCGCCCGGGCCATCTTTTCGGCCCGGGAGCACCGCGAGAGCGTGAGAGGAAGGAGCACGTTCTCCAGCGCCGTCAAGTAGGGCAGCAGCTGTAGCTGCTGGAAGACAAAACCGATATATTCGTAGCGAAGGTCTGCCCGTCGTTCCGGATGCAGGGCATATACGTCGATCCCGTCGATGCGCACCGTACCCTTCGTGGGTGGATTCATCGCCCCGACCACCGTGAGGAGGGTGCTCTTGCCCGACCCGGAAGGACCCATAATCGCCACGAATTCTCCTTCCGCAACCTTCAGGTCGACCCTGCGCAGCGCCCACACGGGTTCCCCGGCAGTGTTGTAGATCTTGACGACATCCGTGACCTCGATCACCGCCCTTCTCCTCCTTCACAACGAACGCAAGGCGATCGTCGGGTCGAGGCGCGTGGCCTGCAGCGCCGGATAAAAGCCAGCCCCCACACCGATCATCAATGCCCCGCCGATTCCGACCAGGGCAAGCAGGGGATCCCAGGAAACCGGAGCCATTACCCCGGCGATCTGCGGCGTCAGGCCCACTGCAGCCACCATCCCGAGCAGCCAGCCGAGCCCTCCTCCAAGCAGGCTGATCAGGACAACCTCGCTCAGCACAACCTGGAAAACGTGTTGGCGACGGAAGCCTAAGGCCCGAAAAAGGCCGATCTCCTGGCGCCGCTCCGTAACCGCGCCCAACATAGTCGTGAGCACCACCAGCCCCCCGATGACGACCACAACCAGCGACACCGCCAGGGCAAATCGCTCCAACTGACGAACCGTCTCCATCCGCAGCGTCACCGCCTGACGAAGTGCCGTGACCTGGGCTTGAGGCAGCGCCTGTCCAATCTCCTCGATGATCCGTTCGATCGGGCAGGCGTTACACAGCGCGGCAACTTCGACCAGGCTGACCGCATTGGGCCGCTCGAGCAGGTGCTGGGCAGAAGGCAGATCCACGAAAAGGATGTCATCGTCCTGCGACCCGTTCCCGGCGAGCACCCCAACGACCCGTAGCGGTTCCCCAAATACCTCAGCCCTGGAACCAGCCGAAAGCCCCAGCAACTGGGCCAGACGGGACCCCACGAGGGCTTCGTCAGGCGCGGTCGGGATGCGACCCTGTTCCAGTGTCCACCACGGCTTGAGCTTCAGCTCCTGCTCAAAGACCACACCAGCCATCAGCACGGTTTGCCCGCGCAATCGCACCGCGCCCAGCAGTTTCGGCGCAACCGCGCTTAGGTTGGCCGCGTTCTCGATCGACCGGATGCGCTCCACATCGGCCATAGAGAGTTCGCCGATATCATAGGCGGCAGCACCAACTGTCAGGCCACCGTAAGAAAGGGTCAGGTTGCTCGAACGAGGGACAACCAAGATGTTGGCACCGAACTGGTCCAGCTTCGTGCCGATGTCGTGCTTAAGGGTCGCGGTGATCGCCATCAGCCCGACAACGGTGCCCGCTCCCAATGCAAGACCGAGCACGAGCAACGCCATGCGGCCTTTCCGACGACGCAGGTTGGTTAGAGCGACGTCAATCAGTCGCACGCCTTACCTCCTAGAAGTATCGCTGCCCTGCCACCAAGTCCTGCACATCGATGACGAGCGAGCTTCCGTCGATCGTGCTGCGCAGGGGCGCCGGGTTGCATCCCCCTTGCACCACGTTGATCCGGGTGCTAGGAAAGCGCCGGCCGCAGTTGTTGCACACCATCACAGGACCCTCCTGATGATAGCCCCGGCGGGCCTCAAAACAGACGTCGCACGCGTTCAAGGCCGCGCGAACCACCCCGTCGGTGCTCTTGAGGACAAAGAACTCAATTGGCTGGCCACCGCCTACGAAGGCATAAAAGCGCGCCCGGCCATCTTCGAATTCGCTCAACGGCAGGCGCACAACACCTCCTTGCGCGACGACTTCCGGATACGGCTCGTGACCGTAGGTCGCCGCCACAAGCCCGTTTTCCGTCGACGTTCCCTCTCCCTGTGTGTTCGAAGCCGGCGCGCGGACGCCCGCGGCGAAAAGGATGCCGACCACTCCCAAGAACAAGAGGCCGATCAGCACCGCCGGCCACGGGGCGATCCGACGCCTGGAAGCTTGGGCAAACCGCGCCCGCTTCCGATGGCGCACGGCTGTTTCGTCCTTGTGCATCTCATTCCTCCTCTCGTGCTTACCGATTCGGGGGTTCGCTCCGGACGACCCGCTCCACCCCACACGCTCCGCGCCTGGGCCGTCCGGAGCCAACGACTAGCATATCCAGAACGGGTCCCCGGGAACAGCGCCGCCTGACGGATCGAAGCATAGGCCATGTGGCCTGTCCTCGCGCGGCTGTTGCCCCTCCCGTGCTTCTGGTGTACAATCTTGGCAGGTTGCGGCTCATCAGGGGAGGCATCGATGTTCGAGCAATTGACCGAGCGCTTGCAGGCGGTCTTCCGCCGCTTGAGCAGCCGGGGCCGGCTCTCGGAAAAAGACGTGGACGAGGCGCTGCGGGAGGTCCGTCTGGCGCTGTTGGAAGCAGATGTTCACTACCGGGTGGTCAAGGAGTTCCTGGAACGGGTACGGGCTCAAGCGGTCGGGGAAGCGGTGATCCGCAGCCTGACCCCCGCGCAGCAGGTCATCAAGATCGTGCACGAGGAGCTGGTGCGGATGTTGGGGGAAACCGCTGTCCCGCTGGCGGAGGCTTCCCCGCCTCCGACGGTCCTGATGCTCGTGGGCCTGCAGGGCTCCGGCAAGACGACAAGTGCGGCCAAGCTGGCGTTATACCTGCGCCAGCGGGGGGCCTTTCCGCTGCTGGTTGCCGCCGACCTCCGGCGGCCGGCCGCGGTGCGTCAGCTTGAGGTGCTTGGGGAGCAGCTTTCGCTCCCCGTCTACAGCGAGGGGCCCGGGAAGGACGCGGCAGTAGTCGCCCAACACGCCCTCAAAGAGGCACGGCAGCAACGTCGCAGTCACGTCATCCTGGACACCGCGGGACGGCTACACATCGACCAGGAGCTCATGGAGGAACTCGTGCGGGTGCAGAAGGCGGTGTCCCCGCACGAAATCCTCCTGGTGGCCGATGCGATGACCGGCCAAGACGCCGTGCGCGTGGCAACCGAGTTCCATGCACGCCTTCGTCTGACGGGCCTGATTCTGACCAAGGTGGACGGAGATGCCCGCGGGGGCGCCGCTCTCTCCATCCGCAGCGTGACCGGCGTGCCGATCAAGTTCCTTGGGGTCGGCGAAAAGGCGGAAGCCCTGGAGGTGTTTCACCCGGACCGGCTCGCTTCACGGATCCTGGGTATGGGGGACGTTCTGACGCTGATCGAGCGCGCTGAGGCCACTTACAGCGAGGCGGAGGCACAGAAACTGCAGGAGAAGCTCCGGAAAGGCGCCTTCGACCTGAACGACTTCCTGGACCAGCTCCGCCAGCTGCAGAAGATGGGACCGCTCGATCAACTCTTGGAAATGATCCCCGGGCTGGGATCGGTCTTGCGGTCACAGCAGTTGCAGGTAGACGAACGCCAGTTCCGCCGCCTGGAGGCGATCATCCTCTCGATGACCCCGGAGGAACGGGCACGACCGGAGATCATCGGTGGCAGCCGCCGGCGACGTATCGCCCGCGGCTCGGGAACATCGGTGCAACAGGTCAACGCTTTGCTGAACCGCTTCGACCAGTACCGCCGGCTGATGCGCAAATTGACGAAAGGCCAGGCCCATGATATACTTTCGTTGTTCCGCTAGCCATTCTGTCGCTCGATGCGATAATTTCGGAGGTGAGGTTTGGTTAGGATCCGCTTGCGGCGCGTAGGAGCGAAGAAACAGCCGAGCTATCGTCTGGTGGTGACCGATTCCCGGGCCCCCCGGGATGGCCGGTTCATCGAAATCGTCGGGAACTTTAACCCGCGCACGGAGCCCCCGCTGGTGGAAATCGACGCCGAGCGGGTCAAGTACTGGCTCTCCCAGGGAGCCCAGCCCTCGGATGCCGTTGCCCGCCTGCTCCAGCAGAAGGGGATCCTCTAGGGCATGCCCTGGGGCCCGAATTTCCCGGGCCGGGGCAAAGAAGGCGGGGTGAGGAGCATCCTCACCCTGTTTGGTTTGGGAGCCCAGCATGGAAGAATTGATCCTTTTTATCGCCCGTCAGCTGGTAGACCATCCCGAAGCGGTACAGGTGCGCCAGACGCGCGGGCCGAAGGGGCTCGTCTATCGCCTTTCCGTTTCCCCGAAGGACAAGGGAAAGATCATCGGCAAGGATGGGCGCATCATCGCGGCTATCCGGGATATCCTGGAGGCGGCGGCGGCCCGCCAGGGGCGCGAGGTGACACTGGAGGTCGTCTGACGGTCCATGGGCGGGCAAAGGGTCGCTGCAGGGAGAGAGCCTCCGGAATTCCTGGTGGTCGGTAGAGTGGCGGGCCCCTTCGGCGTCCGAGGCGAAGTAAAGGTCCTGCTGGACACCGACTTCCCGGAACTGGTCTTGCGGGCCACGCACCTTTTCCTGGGCGATCCCCCGGTGCGCTACCCGGTGGTGCAAGCACGTATGCAGCGGGGGATGGCCGTGCTAAAGCTACTCGGGTGTGAAGATCGGGCCGCAGCCGAAGCCCTTCGCGGACTGGAGGTGCAGGTGCGGCGCGAGGAAGCCCCTGCCTGCGGGGAGGGCGAGTACTACTACTACGAGCTGATCGGCCTCCAGGTATGGAGCACGGAAGGCGAGTGGTTGGGGGAAGTCACGGACGTGTGGCCGACGGGGAGCAACGAGGTACTCGTGGTACGCGGGAAGGGGAAGGAGTGGCTCCTGCCGGCTGTTGAGCCTATCGTGCGGCGTGTGGACCTGGAGGCCGGCCGCATCGAGGTGCTGCTGCTGGAGGGGCTGCGGTGAACGGTCCCGCACCGCCTGCCCGGGCGGCCGTACGCGCCACGCGGCGCTATGTCGTGCTCGCCATGATCCCGGTCCTCTTGGGCCTGATCCTTTTCCTCGTCCGGCCCGATCGAGCGCGGCGACCTGGTATTGCGTCCCCTCCCCCCACCCCTTCGCCCACGCCCGTTGGCTACGGCCGCTTCTCGAGTCCCCCGCCCACCCCTGTGCCGCAGGCCTTGCCTGCCCTGCTCGACGATGGGCGCCTCTTCTACGAGCCAGGCTGGGGCAGTATCGAGGTTCGCGAATACCTCCAGACCCGTGCAGGCACCCTGGCCGACACTACCCTGTGGGTGGGTGACACGGAAATGCTGCTCCCCGACATCATCGCGGGGAAGTGCCTGCTCTACGGGCTGAACCCGAAAGTCGTTCTGGCTCTGCTCGAGTTCCAAAGCGGGTTGGTCGATGCCCCCGATCCTTCCCCAGACGCCCTGGCGTGGGCCATGGGGCGTCGTCAATGGGAGGATCAAGGTTTGGAGCCCCAGATCGACTGGGCCGTGCGCGAGCTGTTCCGCGCGACGCGCGACTTTCCCCTCGCGCGAGATCTCATCCTGAGCGACGGGAGCACCATTCCCATCCCGGTTGGGACGAACCTGGGGAGCTATGCCCTCATGCGCGTCGTCGCCCTGGCGGGGGACGCGTCCGACCTCGAGCGGCTGCTCAGTCCAGGCTCCTCATCCTTTGTCGCGATCTACCGACGGCTCTTTGCGGAAGACCCCAGGGAACCGCTCTCCGGCCTTCCGGCTCCCGCCGATCGCCCCTTCCTTGCCCAGCCCTACGAGGGAATCTTCGAGGTCACTTCGATCTTTGACCATCACGGACCTTTCCTGAGCGAGGACGGCTCGCTCATCTCCTTCCTGGGGCAGGAAGCTTCCGGCCTTCCCTACGATGGCCACGACGGCTGGGACTACGCCCTGGACGCGGGTGTGCCCATTCTGGCGGCCGCCGATGGGACCGTCGCGTGGGCGGGCAACTCGAACGACCGCTGCGCCACGATCGCCCGGGGGGTGATCCTGGACCACGGGAACGGCTATCAGACCCTCTACTGGCACCTGGATACAATAGAGGTGGCTGTCGGAGAACGCGTGCGCCAGGGGGAACGTCTGGGGGCGGCCGGGGCAACCGGCTGCGCAGACGGCCCTCACCTGCACTTCGGGGTGCATTTCCTTGGCCGAGAAACGGACCCCGAGGGGTGGTGCGGCCCGGGCGAGGACCCGTGGGCGCTCCATCCTGCGGGAACCGGCAGCCGCTGGCTCTGGGCTGACCGCCTGTCCCCGTGTCAGTGGCCGGGCGAGGCGATCGTCGTGGACGATGGCGACCGGGGATTTCAGCACAGCGAGGGTACCTGGAACGATGGTATGGGCGGCGTCGGCGGGCACGCCTACTGGGTGCCGACTTCCTATGGCGAGGGGAGCCCGCCAGCCGATCCCGCTTCGCTGGAGGGAAATGGGGAAGCGGCGGTCTGGAAGCCAGAGCTGCCGGTGGCCGGCCGCTACCAGGTGTATGTCTTTGTCCCCTACTGGAACAACGCCACCCCGGACTCCCATTCTGCCCGCTATTGGGTACACCACGCCCACGGGGAGACACCCGTAATCGTCGATCAGGCGCTCCATGTGAACCGGTGGGTCGCCCTGGGCACCTTCGATTTTCGCCCTGGCGATGCCTGGCTCTATCTAGATGCCCGCACAGGCGAGGTGGGCTTTGGGGTATGGTTCGATGCCGCGCTGTGGCTTCCAGAGTGACGCAACTTGACAGCAGGCGACAAAAGTAATATCATCATACCGAAAGATTGAACGAAACAGGTTTTGGAGCGGGGTTCAACCGGGTATCGCCGGTCTCCATACGGATCCTCGGGTTTTTGTCGGGAGGTCTTTCCGGGAGGATCAGCAAGAGAGACGATCCGTAAAGGCGTGGAACCTGGTTCCGAGAGCGACGCATCGTACGCGCCTCACAGCCCCTTCTCCGAACCTTAACAACCAGGCTTCCTGGTCCCGGAGGGGTCTTCCGGCAGAGGGCCGGGCAAGAGCCCGACGTCCGCTGTCGGCAGGAAGCCGCCATCGAGGAGGTCTACGACGATGAGTTGGTATTGGCTGCCGGCCATTGCGCTGGGGAGTGGCATTGTGGCTTTCGCGCTGGCGTACGTGGTTTTCCAACTGCGCGCACGCCGGCGCATTCAGGCGATGGAGGAAGAGGCGCGCCGGGTCTTGGAGGAAGCGCGCATTCAGGAAAAGGAAATCCTGCTTGCCGCCAAGGATGAAACGATCCGTTTGCGGGAAGCGCTGGAAGCGGAGAACAAGATGATCCGGGCCAACCTGCAGCGTCAGGAAGCCCGGTTGCACCGTAAGGAAGAACTGCTCGATCGCCGACAGGAAGAACTGGACCAACGCGAACGGCGCATCTTGCAGAAAGAGAAGGAGGTGGAACGGACCTATCAGCAGATCGAAGAGCTCCGCCAACAGGGATTGCGAGCCCTGGAGCAGATCGCCGGATTGACCCGCGAGGAGGCGCACCAGCAGCTCTTGGCCGCTGTGGAACAGGAGGCACGGAACGATCTGGCCCGCGTACTCCGCCAGGTAGAAGCGGAAACGCGCGAACAGGCGGACCGCATTGCGCGGGAGATCATTTCCACCGCCATCCAGCGTTGTGCTTCGGACTATGTTGCCGAGGCCACCATTACGGTTGTCCCGCTGCCCAACGACGAGATCAAGGGTCGGGTGATTGGCCGCGAGGGACGCAACATCCGTGCGCTGGAGCAGTTGACGGGTGTGGATGTCATTGTGGATGACACGCCGGAGACGATTACCCTGTCTTCGCATGATCCGGTCCGGCGGGAAATCGCCAGGTTGGCCCTGGTACGGCTAATCCAGGACGGGAGGATTCACCCCACGCGGATCGAGGAAATGGTCCAGAAGGCGACCCTGGAAGTAGAGGCCACCATGCGCGAAGAGGCCGAGCGGGTCGCAATGGAAGCCGGGGTCCAGGGGCTTCATCCCGATCTGCTCAAGCTGCTGGGGCGTCTGAAGTACCGCACCAGTTACGGGCAGAACGTCTTGGAGCACTCGCTAGAGGTCAGTATCCTGGCTGGGATCATGGCGAGTGAGCTAGGGGCGAATGTTTTGGTATGCCGCACAGCCGGCCTGTTGCACGATATCGGCAAAGCAATGGACCATGAGGTACAAGGACCTCACGCGCTGATCGGCGCGGACATCGTCAAACGGTTGGGCCGTTCGCCGGCCATCGTCCATGCCATTGCGGCCCATCACGGCGAAGAGGAACCTCAGAGCGTCGAGGCGTTTCTGGTCTCGGCAGCCGACGCGATCTCCGGCGGAAGACCTGGAGCGCGCCGCGAGACGTTGGAACACTACATCAAGCGGCTGGAAGCGCTCGAGGCAGTGGCACAGTCGTTCAAGGGCGTGGAAAGCGCCTTCGCCATCCAGGCAGGCCGTGAGATCCGTATCATGGTCAAGCCGGACGATGTGGACGATCTGGGCAGCATTCGCTTGGCCCGGGAGATCGCCAAGAAGATCGAGGAAAGCCTGCAGTATCCTGGGCAGATCAAGGTTACGGTCATCCGGGAGACACGGGCGGTCGATTACGCCCGGTGAGCTCTCTGAGGAGGGTCTTGGGGAGCGAGGGTCGCCTTCGCTCGATGGCACTTTAGCATTTGAGCCCGGAGGTCAAGAGGCACGCGAGTTCTTCCTTGGGTCCCGTTTCTAGTCCACGCCTCTTCTCATCGAGGCTGGCACCGGACAAGCAGGCAAGGAGGCAAACGAAATGGAGATCTTGTTCAGCAACATCGGAGGTGTCGAACCCAAGAAAGAGGCTCGGCCCGAATCTGGGGAAGCAGGCTATCCGGCCGAGGGCTCGCGGCCTGCAGGAAGCCGACCTAGTGTGCTGAAGGTGTCCGCTCGTTCCCGTCCGAGCGCGGTCGCTGGCGCGATCGCCGGAGTCATTCGGGAGACTGGCCGGGCAGAACTCCAGTCGATCGGCGCCGGTGCGACCAACCAGGCGGTCAAGGCGATCGCGATCGCCCGTAGCTACCTGCAAGAGGACGGCATCGACATCGTCTGTATCCCCAGCTTTGCTGAGGTGACGATCGAGCAGGAGGAACGGACAGCGATGCGCCTGGTCGTCGAGCGGCGGAACTAGTTTGACTGCGGGCGTCCGCTTCTCGAAAGCGGTGCGCCCGGGGTATGGTTGGCGGCTTGAGGAGGTCAAGAAAGGCGACGGGGTCGCCTGCGCTGAGGGAACGTTTTTGGGGAACGCGTGTTGGGCTTCATCGATTTGCATACGCATAGCACGGCTTCGGATGGCTGGTTGAGCCCGCGGAAGCTGGTAGAGAAAGCAGCTTCGGAAGGGCTGTGGGCCTTGGGATTGACGGACCACGACAGCGTGGCAGGGCTGGATGAGGCTTGGGAAGCTTGCCGGGGACTGCCCCTAACCTTCGTTCCGGGCGTGGAACTGAGCACGGATCGAGCCGAAGCGGATTGTCACATCCTTGGTTATTTCGTGGACCATCGCCACCCGCGTCTGGTTCGCGCCTTGTCCGCGTTCCTGGAGGAACGCCGTGCCCGGGGCGAGTTGATGGTCCAACGCTTGCGGGAATTGGGGATACCGATTTCTTGGGAGCGGGTCCAGGAGTTGGCCAAGGGGGGCATCGTTGCCCGCCCTCACGTTGCGGAAGCCCTTCTTGAGGCCGGGTACGTATCGTCCCGGCAGGAAGCTTTCGATCGCTATATCGGCCACGGCCGGCCGGCTTATGTGACCCGAAGTAAGCTGTCCCCCGAGGAAGCTGTCCGCCTGATCCGTGCTGTACACGGGGTGCCCGTTCTGGCACATCCCACCTTTGCGGATCCCGATCACGATTTTGCTGCCGAGCTGGCCCAGCAGATTCCTTACCCATTCCTGGAATCCTTGTGTGAAGCCGGCCTTCTAGGATTGGAAGCCTACTACACCGACTACTCACCGGAGCTCACTGCTCGCTTGCGGGAGCTGGCTCAGCATTATGGGCTCATCGTGACCGGAGGCAGCGATTTCCACGGAAACCCCGAAGGCCCTGCCCTGGGCTCGGTAGGCGTGCCCCCGGAAGCTGTGACCCAGCTGTTCGAACAGGCACAGCGCTGCGGAAGCCCCTGGATGTCCAGGATCGCCTCCCCAGTCCATCCCTAAGCGATCGGCCGAGCCCCCCCCTCGCTCTGCCGGCGATTCATGCCCTTTCCGCCTCAGCCGCCATCCCGAAGCGCGCCCCATGGGCCAACAAGAGAATGGGCGAGGTGAACGATGGAACCAGTTTCCCATGAGCGTTGGTGGAAGATGGATTTGCACGTGCATACCCCTGCCTCGCTGGACTACCGGGAGAAAGGGCTGCCTGTGCTCCAGATCCTCCAGGAAGCCGAACAAAAGGGCCTGGATATCGTGGGCCTTGTGGACCACAACACGACCCTTGGCTACGAGCAGCTCCGCCTGGAGCTGAGCCGCCTTGCCGTATTGAGCGATGCCGGCCGGCTCTCCCCAGCAGAAGAAGACGTGTGGAACGAGTACCAGCGTCTCCTCTCGCGCCTCCTGGTCCTCCCGGGTTTCGAACTGACCACGCGGGAGGGGATCCACCTTCTTGCGCTCTTTCCGCCCGAGACGCCCCCGGAACGCCTGAATGCGCTCCTGCTTACTCTGGGCATCCCCATGGAACGGCTGCGCGGCGGCGCGCCCGACGTGCAGGCGCAGGCCGACTTTGCTCTAGCCTGTACGCTGATCGCACGCGCGGGCGGGATCGCGGTCGCAGCCCACGTGGAACGACTCCCCGGGTTCCGCGGCGCGGACGAGACGCTTCCCGAAGGGCTCCTCGCTTTGGAGTCGACCGTGCCCGCTGGCCCCTCGCTCGCTCCTCTCCCCATCCTGTGGGGCTCCAATGCCCATGCCTGCACCTTGCCTGGGGAAGGCGAGCACCAGGTGGCGATCGGCGAACGGTATACCGAGGTACGTTTGGATCGCCCGAGTTTCGAAGCGCTGCGCGCCGTGCTTCTGGCACGAGATCCGGCCCGAGTGCGTTTCCCCGAACGGGAGCGGCTGCGCGCTTACCTGACGCAACTGCGTGGCGCCCCGGAGCGCATCGTGCTCCTTGACCCGGATATGGACCCGCGGAGCGCCTGCCCCCACATCGCTGCCCTGGCCAACAGCGGGGGCGGAACGCTCGTTATCGGCGTGCGGGGCGAGCAGGCCGTGGGAGTTGCCGACCCTCAGAGCTGGAGCAGCGCCTTGATGCGGTTTGTCCGCGAAGAGATCGATCCCCCTCCCGTCCTCAATCTGGAACTGCTCCATTTCGAGGGGCACGACCTGGTGCAGGTGCATGTACAACCGGAATCCAGCCCGCCTTACCTGACCCGGGAAGGCGTGGTCTACGTCCGACGTGGGAGCGAGACCCGGCCGGCCACCCGGACGGAATTGCTGGAACTGGTGGGGCTTGGTTTTCCCGGAAGCACGCAAGGCCTGGATCTGCCCTACGCCGGGGTGGAGATCGTAGGCGTGCACCTGCGGGATGGGGTCTGGTTCTACGACGTGCGCGACCTGCGGGTCACCTCCGGGGTGACTCGCCAGCGCGCGAAAGGGCTCTGGGCCTACGCCATCGACCGGCACGAAAGCCTGCGCCAGGGCCAGGCCGACCTGAACCAGGTAGTCTGGAAGGGCGACCGGGGTGTCTGGCGGGTCTACCGCAGCGGGGAACGCCGGGTCTACGACCTCGTGCACCGGGAGAGCAGCGGCCGGGTAGACCACGTCTTCTACGGCGTCTCCGAGTGGGGCCTTACGCCCCGTTGGCGTGAGGTCGTCGAGGCTCTCCGTCCCCTGCTGGTCGAGGAAAGGGTAGTCCTCCCCGAGGAAAGCGAGCCCGGTATCCCCGGGGAAACCCGGCCTCCCCGACCGGTGTGGACGGGGCCCGTCCGGGAAGGGCGTGCCGATTGGGGAAGCACTGGGGCACAGCCCCAACCACCTGCCACGGAAGCGGCCAAAGAAACGACCAAACCCGCCCTTCCTGCCCACCCGGCGGCAGCGATGCCCTCGGAAGATTGGGGGGGGCGGATCCCGCGCTGGCGTAACCAGGCTGCCGTAGAATGGGTACGTTGGGACGGCAACAACCTCTACTTCGACCTGGCCCACCGCCAGCCAGACGGCACCGTGCGCTACTTCCGCCGCGTGCCGCGCAGCCAGCTGCTGGAATCGGAGGGATGGATCGACCTCGTGCGCGTGCCCTTGCCCGCGACTGGCGTGGAGGTGGTCCGCAGCACAGTCAGCGGGGACGAGATCCTCTACCAGTTCCGCGATATGCAGACCGGGCGTGTCGATCCCCGTGTGCGGCGAGCCTCGGAGTTCCCACCCGATTCCCCCTACGCCTATGCGATCCGGATGTACCATCAGGATTTCCCGCTCGACGAAAGCAAGGTGCGTTGGTGGGGCAACATCGGATACATGCGGCCCACGGCCGACCGGGTCGACCTCGTCTACCGGGACGAAGAGGGGCGCGATCATATTTACTACGCCGCCGAGCGCCGCCTGCTGGAAGGGGAATGGAAGCAACTGCTCCAGGAGTGGCACGAAGAATGACCCGTGCCGCAGGAGGTCGATCCTGAGCGAAGAGACCCGGCAGCGAGAGGAAACCTATCGTCGCCTCCTGGCGATGGGACTGTGCCGCGCAAGTGAGCTTTCCCCTTGCCGCTTGCCCCGGCCCACGGCGGGCCTCCCCGAGGGCACTTGGATCGAAACCGGCGCAGGACGTTGTTATGTCGCCGTCCGCTGCTACCCTTCGGACTATCGGCACGGCCGCTTTCCTCTCGGCGCCTTCCTTGAGGAGTCTCCGGAGCGGTGGACCCCGGCCGCGACGCGCGATGCGCTGGGCCCCTTGCGCCCGGAGGCGCTGTTCTTCCTGGACATCGAGACGACCGGGTTGGCCGCGGGAGCGGGGACCTACGCCTTCCTCGTGGGCTTGGGCCGCTTTGAGGGGCCAGAGAGTTTCTGCATCCGTCAGGCTTTCCTCCCATCGCCGGCCCAGGAAGGGGCGCTTCTGGACACCGTGGACGGGCTGCTTGCGCCTGCGGAGGGGCTAGTCACTTTCAACGGCCAGGCGTTCGATCTGCCGCTGTTGGGCGTGCGTTTCGCCATGGCGCGACGCCGGCCGCCCTGGGAGGGAAAGACGCACCTGGATCTGCTGCCGGTCGCGCGGAGGCTGTGGCGCGCCCGCCTCCCGTCCTGTTCCTTGGCCTCCCTCGAGGAGCGGCTGCTGGGAATCGAGCGGGATCCACTGGACGTTCCGGGATGGCGCATCCCGTCGCTCTACCATGCCTACCTGCGTCAGGGAAATGCGCAGGTGCTCGAGCCCGTGTTCGAGCACAACGTCCAGGATATCCTCAGTATGGTAACCCTTGCGGTGCAGATTGCCCGCCTGCTCCGCGATCCGTGGAACGGGGCACGGAACGGGCTGGAATTCTACGCCCTTGCCCGGATCTACGAAGCGCGGGGCGAGATCGAGCAGGCGATCTCTGCCTACCGCTCGGCCCTGCTCCTCGCGTTGCCCGTCGAAGTGCGGGAGCGCGCCTGGCAGCGCCTTTCGGTGCTCCTGAAGCGCCAGGGGGCCTGGGAAGAAGCCGCGGAGATCTGGGAAGCCTTGCTCGGTCGGCCGGGGCCGCATCCGCTCTATGCCTATATCGAACTGGCCCGCTACTACGAACACCGCTGCCGCAATCCCCAGCGTGCCGAGGCGGTTGTGCGTCGCGCCATCGCGGAGTACGGCGACACTCCCCGCGGGGACAACCTAGCCCGACGGTTAGCCCGCCTGCAGCAGAAAGTAGCGCGCGACTCACATCTTGCCTCAATTCTTCCCGGTAGCCCCGCGCCCTCCTTGCACACTCGCCCACCTGAGCTTGGGCCAATGGACAGAGCCGAAAACGGAGGAACCCCATGAAACGAACCGTTCCCTGGACCCTGCTGCTGATGCTTCTGTTGGGTACGTGGTTGGCTTCCTGCGGCACCCGCGAGACGCTCATCCAGGCCCGCGCGGCCGATATGAACCTTGCCGCAGAGGACCTGGGCCGCCCCGTGACCATGCAGGAAAGGCCCATGCAGGAAATCCTCCAGCTGGTGCAGCAACCGCCAGAGGATACACGCCTGGCACGCGACGCGAACATGCGAACCTTCACCTTCTCCGACAGCGAGGTCATCGCCGTCATCCTGGTCGCTTCCTCCAGTACCGAGGCCAAGGCGACGCTCCGTGACGCCCGCTCCAATTTCGAGAAAGGGGCGAAAGATGCACTTGGCCAGACAGCAACCATCCAGGTGGAAGAATTGACCGTGCCCCAACTGGGCGACGAGACCTTCTTCGCCCGGGTGCAGCTCCCCGGCGACCGCGGCCCGGGCTATATCCTGGGATTCCGCAAGAACAACGTCGCCGGGCTGATCATCGCCTACGGACCTGCCGGCGCCCTGGACGAGGAATGGCTACGCGGGTTGGGGCAAAAGATGTTCCAACGGTTGCCTGCCCCGACGCCCTAGGCGAGAACGATCGAGGATGTCATGCCCTCGGACTGGCTGGATTCGCTGAACCCACAGCAGCGTCAGGCGGTGGAGGCGCTAGGAGGACCGGTGCTCGTCCTGGCGGGACCCGGTTCTGGCAAAACGCGCGTCCTGACCTACAGGGTGGCATACCTGGTGCGCGTTTGTGGCATCCCGCCGCAGCGTATCCTGGCGGTTACCTTCACCAACAAGGCTGCACGGGAGATGCGGGATCGTCTGGTCGCCCTCCTCGGTGAAGATCAGGTGAACCGCCTGACGGTGGGTACTTTCCACGCCATCTGCGCTCGCATCTTGCGCCGCGAGGCCCAGAAGATCGGGCTCGATCCCCAGTTCCTCATCTACGACACGGACGACCAGTTGGGGCTCGTGCGGCGCGCGATGCAGGAGTTGTCTTTCGACGAAAAGCAGTACCCCGCATCGTCCATCCTGTACGGAATCGGCCGGGCCAAGGACGAGCTCCTTGACCCGTCAACCTATGCCCAGCAGATCTCCAGCTATTGGGAGGAGATCGTCTCCCGGGTGTACGAGCGTTACCAAAAGCTCCTGGAGGAAAACCACGCCCTCGATTTCGACGATCTCCTGATGCGCACCGTGCAGCTCTTCGAGCAACACCCTGCGATCGCACAGCGCTACCAGGAGCGATTCCTGCACGTGCTGGTCGACGAATACCAGGATACGAACCACGCCCAGTACGTCCTGGTGCGCCACCTCTCCGCTCGTTACCGGAACCTGTTCGTCGTGGGGGACGAAGAGCAGGCGATCTACGCCTGGCGCGGAGCCACGCTCCGCAACATCTTGGAGTTCGAGCGGGACTTTCCGGAAAGTCGGGTGATCCTGCTCGAGCAGAACTACCGCTCCACCCAGCGCATCCTGCAGGCCGCCCGGGGGGTGATCGCCGCCAGTCGTCAGCGCCCTTACGCCAAGACGCTGTGGACGCAGAACCCCGCCGGCCACCCGGTGGTCGTACGGGAGGCCTACGACGAACAGGACGAGGCACGCCTGGTGGCCGACGAGATCACCCGTCTCATCGACGCCGGATACCGGCTGCGCGATATCGCGGTGATGTACCGGACGAACGCCCAGTCCCGCGTGTTCGAGGAAGCTTTCCTGCGTTACGGCTTGCGCTACAAACTGGTGGGCGGTACCCGGTTCTACCAGCGGCGCGAGGTGCGCGACATCCTGGCCTACCTTCGCCTGTTGCACAATCCGAACGACAGCGTGAGCCTGCTCCGCATCGTGAACGTCCCGCCACGCGGGATCGGGAGCGGGACCATCGAGGAGTGGCATGCCTGGGCACAAGCCGAAGGGGAAGGGCTGATGGCGGTGCTCGCGCGGCTCGGGAGACCCGAGGATCCGCTTCCAGAAGGGGTGCCGCTGACCGGTCGCGCTGCCCGCGTGTTGCGCGCCTTCCGCTGCCTGCTCGATGAGCTGGCTCAGGTCGCGCGCGAGCAGCCGCTCCCGGTGCTCCTGGACGAACTGCTCGCCCGCATCGGCTACCGGGACTATCTGCTCCAGGACCGCGAAAGCGGCGAGGAGCGCTGGGAAAACGTGCAGGAACTGCGAACCGTCGTCCAGGAGTATGCGGGGCTCCCCCCCCAGGAAGCCCTGGCCTCCTTCATCGAGCAGACCGCGCTGATCGCCGATATCGACGAATATGACGAACGGAGCGACGCGGTGACGTTGATCACCTTGCATCAGGCCAAGGGCCTGGAGTTCCCCGTGGTCTTTATCGTTGGCATGGAGGAAGGGCTGCTGCCCCACGCCCGTTCTATGGGGGACGCCAACGAGATGGAGGAGGAGTGCCGGCTGTGTTACGTCGGCATGACGCGGGCCAAAGAGCGGCTGTACCTGTTCCGTGCTTTCAAGCGCACCCTGTTTGGTACCTCCGAACTGCGTACCCCCTCGCGCTACTTGAGCCTGATCGACCCGGCGGTGGTGAGTACCGGAGAGGAAAGGGAGTCCTTGCGTGCGGGCGGCCGGGCCGTTGCGCGGGTCCATGCGTCCCGGGTGCTGGACCGCCTGGCCGATAGTATAGCTGGCACCACGGTGCGAGAGCGGCCCCGAGACTCCTTTGCCGCAGGGGACCGGGTGCGACACCCGACGTTCGGCGAAGGCGTCGTCGTTGCCGTGAAGCCAAGCGGGGAAGATCAGGAGCTCACGGTCGCCTTCGAGGAAAAGGGACTGAAGCGACTTCTTGCCGGCTATGCACGCCTGGAGCGCATCTAGGGGATCGGGCCCGCTAGTTATCGGGGGCGCCTGCCCGAATCCAGGCGATCACCCGCTCGAGCTCCTCCGGCGATAGCAACGCCGCATGTTTCTCCCGCTGCACACGGACCAGCGTGCTCGCGTCCGGATCTCCCGGCACCACGACCCGTCGTACGCTCGCATAGTCGACGGCGCGAAAGCCACCGCTGGCCACGGCAGCACTGTGGCAGGCGTTGCCGCACTTCTGAAGCAGCACCGGCAGAATCTCTGAAGAGAAGCTGGGCACCCCCGACGGCGTCCGCGGAGCGCCTGGACCGGCGGTAGGCAGGGGCGTCGGGGTCACGGGGGTAGGCAGCGGGTAGGGCGGGGTCACCACCGACAGGTTCACGTACGGCCAGGCGCGGCCGTGGCAGTTCACGTTTGCGCAGAATGTCTGGGTTTCGTGGCAGGCAGAACAGGCCGGCCCAGCGACCACACGGTGCTCGGCGATCCAGTTGCTCGCCAGATGGCTTTCCGGCTGAGGCTGCTCGCGCAGCGCGATGAGGGGAGCCGGTTGCCCCTCCGGGACCGTTTGGGGGATCGTGTGGCAGATGTTGCAGTGCAGGCGAATCGATTGCCCGTTGTCGGCGAGGTGCTTGCCGTCGTGGCAGCGGAAACAGCCCGGAAACTCGCTATGGCCGAGATTATCCGGATAGGTGTCTGGATAGACCCGGGCTTCGGGAAAGTGCGAATAACGGTAGATCTCTTGCAGCACCTCTACCACCCGCTGTAGCTCCGCCTGCCGCGGCTCGTACAGGTCGGGGTAATTCTTGCGGTAAAAATCGGGAAGCTCCGCGATCGCGGCCAGCGCGTCCTCCTGGCTGGGATAGGTCCGCTGCATGATTTCCACAGCCTGTTTGCGCAGGTAAGGAAGGCCCGTAGGCAACCGGCCGTTGGCCATAGCCTCATCCACCGCAGTGGCCGCAGAGCGAAAGATATGGGTGGCCCGGTTGTGGCAGTCGAGGCAATCCATCACGCGGATCTCGGCGGAAGCCAACTGGGCCTCGCTGAGCGGCTGGGCCACATCCACAAAGGTCACCGTTTCCCCGTTCATCTCGGCCCGTACCCAGGGGATGTTCTGTCGCTGGGGATCGGTCGCGATGTATTCCACGCGGTTCTCGATGTGCCAGTGGATGCCTTTCCCCTGCCCCTTGCGGCTGACCCCTCCCCCGATCTTGACCAGCATGTAGGTGTTCGTGCGGGTATTCCTCTCGTCCGAGGCATAATGCGGGATCACCACTGCCCGGTCGTTGTAAAAGACCTCGGGCCAGTGGCACTCCTCGCAGGTCTCGCGCGCCGGCCTCAGGTTCTCCACCGGCGAGGGGATCGGACGCTCGTATGTATTGGTTACGTATAGCCATAGCTCCCGGATCCCCTGCCACTTCGCCTCCACCTCGGCCACTAGCCCAGGGCCCACGTGGCACTCCGCACAGCGCACCCGAGCGTGGAACGACTCCTGGTAGGCGGTATACTCGGGAGTCATCGAATGGCAGACCGTTCCGCAAAAGGAAGTCGAGTTCGCCCAGTCCAACAGCCCAGCGATCAAAAGATAGGCGACGATCCCGGCGACAATCACAAGCGGAAGCGAAACGTACCACCGACGCCGGCTCAGCCAGGCACACAGACGTTGCATGGTCCTCCTCCGACCTTGCTTCGGAAACCATCCGGTTCTTCGGTTAGACCCTGCGTGTTGCCCCGCCTCAAGAGGCATGCTCGCAGGATTACTCTACCATACCTGCCGCGCGAGGTCAAAGGCCTTGTTGATGCCCTCGCGCTGTTCACTTGCGTCCCAAGGGATGTCCGGCGGCACAGGTCCATCGGGCAAGCTGGCACAACAGAAAGGCGTGGGGGCAGCAGACAATGCCGCCGCCCCCACGCGGACTGGCCTCAGGGCCGGACCATCTGGCCCACGTTCACCGGTACCTTCTTGCTCAGATCCTGCAGCGTATCGTAGAGCACCTGCAGGATGTACTTGCCGTTGTGCGCAAAGGCCCCAGGGTCCTTAGCCACGTACTGATAGTTGTATGCGGCGCGCAGCAACCGCGGGGTCCACTTGACGTACCGGTTGCCTGGGTTTGCCTCCTCGGGGTCGACCTGGCCGTTGCCGTTCTGATCGATGAAGAAGTAGGGGTAGGCTGCAGGGTGATAAGCAATCGGTTCCCCGACGACATCCCGGGCATATGCCTGGAGGGCCGCATAGAGTGTTTCGTGCATCGTCGCGATTTCCCCGGCCAGGCCTTCTGCCGTGTCGCCATCCCCATCATAGTCGGTGGGGGACATCCGGATGGCCTTCAGGTCTTCCTCCGACTTCACCACGGGGTGGCACCCACCGCATGCCTGGATGTTCACGGCCAGCTGGTGCGCGCTGTGGCACTGGGTGCAGTTGTTGAACCCCTCGACGTGAGGGAAGCGCCCCTGGTAGCTCTTTCCTTCGTACTGGTAGGCACCCTGGGCGTCTCCACCGAAGAGCGTCGCACCCGCAGCGAAGTAGTGGACGTTCAGGAAGCGGAGCTTGTCCGAGACCGTGTCGTCCTCCAGCCCGGCGATCAGCCGGTTCACGCTGACCGTCGATTCGCGGCCCTGGTGGCAGTTCATGCACAGGTTCGTGTCCAGGTTCCCGCTATCAATCTTGGCCCCGCTGGGGAAGGTCACCTGCTGGACTTCGAAACGGGAGAAGGTAGCAAAGTTGTTGTGGCAAGTCGAGCAGAAGAAATTGCTCGACGGCTCGACGGCGATGTTGGTTCCGTTCTTGATA
Organism: Chloroflexia bacterium; assembly: GCA_034436115.1. Taxonomy (GTDB): domain Bacteria; phylum Chloroflexota; class Chloroflexia; order DTKN01; family DTKN01; genus DAOTVY01. Next base: position 37,480 of record DAOTVY010000040.1, read on the forward strand.
AAGACCGGCAGACCTTCCGCAGTGTGGCACTTGGCACAGGCCCCCGGCACCTCGCCTTCCGCGTCCCAGTGGCGGAAGGCCTCCTCCGAGCTGGCGAAGTGTCCGGCGTCGATGCGGTGGGCCTTGCTCAGGTCGATCGGCTGGCTCAGCCGGGTGTTCAGGTCTTCGATCGAATCGTAGAGCAGTTCGATCACATACTTGCCGCCGTGCGCGTAGGCGCCGGGATCCTTTACCGAGAACTGGTAGTTGTAGGCAGCCTTAGCCAGCCGACCGGTCCAGGCGTTGTACTTGTTTGCGGGGTTGGCCTCTTCTGGGTCTGCGGTCCCGTTGCCGTTCGCATCGATGAAGAAGTACGGGTAAACGGCCGGATCGTAGACGATCGGGGTCTTGGGGACCTCTTTGGCGTAGGCCTGGATGGCCTGATAGAGCAGGTTGCGGAGGCCCTCGATCTCGAAAAAGATCCCCTCCTGGGTGTCGCCGTCCCCGTCATAGTCCACGCCCGAGCTGACCATACGCACGTTGCGCAGGTCCTCCACCTTGGAGACACCCTGGTGACACTCGGCGCACCGCTCGACGCGCACCTCCAGGGAATGGGAGTCGTGGCAGTCCAGGCAGGTGTCGATCCCTTCGACGTGGGCGAACCGGGCGTCGTAGGCTTTGCCGGGATACTGATAACCACCACCCGCGAGCCTCCCGTACAGCGTAGCGGCGGCTGCCATGTAGTGGATGTTCGTGAAGCCGAGCTTGTCACTCACCGTGTCCGGGTCGCTCAGGCCGGCCGCGGTGATCGACTCGTCCACCCGCGACCCCGAGGCGTTCCCCTGATGGCACTGCATGCAGCGGGCTTCCGCGCCGAGCCCGGAAACCACAGCCCCAGAGGGAAAGACGGTACTCGTCAGTGCCTGGGTGGCCTCGTTGTGGCAGGCGACACAGGTGATGACGGTTCCCACGGGGGCCGCCTTGTCGACGACCCCAGCTGCGCTGCCGTCCGCCCCCAGAAAGTCCTGGAAGCCCGGTGTGCTATGGCACTTGGCACAAACGGGCGGGATCTCCGGCGGGGTCTCCTCGTTCCAGTGGGTAAAGGCTGCGGCCGTGGCGTCCGCATGCCCAGAAGCAGCCCACAGCTCCTGGAACGGGGCCTCCGCCGCCGGGGTGGGACAGGGCGGGCACGGCTGGGGCGATGGACATGGGGTCGCGGTCGGCTGCGGGGACTGTGGGCCACAGGCTGCCAGGGCCAGGGCACAGGCCAGTCCGAGCAACGCGAGCGCAGTATGCTTCATCAGCATCCTCCATACATCCTGGCGACTCATGCGCCATTCCGTCAAGGACAGCCTTCAGATCCAGATCTCCCCAGGCATCACCTCCTTTCCGGCATTAGGCTGGGCCATCGCCGGCACGCTGTCCGCACCTCGGGTCCCCCTGCGGCGTCACGCTTACGGCTTCCGAGGCCGCGAGGGGCAGGTACGACGGTTCGGCTCCGAAGAGCGGAAGGAAATAAAGCCCGAGGGTAAGGCCGAGCAGCGCGTAAGCCAGGATGGCCAGCGTGGTCACCCACTCTACCCAGGTGGGATGGTAAACGGCCAGCCCCCCTGTGGCCTGCCCGGGCACGTACCCCACCCGCACAAGCAACGTCGAGAGGTTCACGTCCCACCGGGCGCAGACCAGCCCGATCGTCGTCAAAACACATCCCAGGCCCAGTGCCCACGGGCGGGTACGCAGCCGGGGGACGAGTAGGAGCAGCACCGGGATCAGGCCGCCGACCAGCAGCTCACCACCCCAGAAGGAGGCGGCCAGAGGGCCCCGCGTGAGCAGTTCGAGGCCCTCCACGCGCCCCGGAAGGTGTGTGTAGGACATCGCGAGCAGGTCCCACAGGCGCATGTACAAGTAGATGCCCAGGGTGATGCCTACAAAGCGCCCAACTCGCTCAAGCGTCCGACGGGGCACCACCTCCCGTCGCAACACCTGGCCGGCCGCAAGCGTGGCGACAACGGTGAGCGCCGGTCCCGCCGCCACAGCGTTTGCCAGGAAGAGTATTGCCGTACCCGGCTTTCCCCACAAGGGGCGGGCGACAAGCACTGCATAGGTAGCGCCCAGGGAGGACTGATGGAGCAAGGAAAGAAAGAGGCCTGCTACAGCCAGTACCGGCGCCAGGCCATGTCCCTTCTTGAGCAGCCTCGCCAGCCGCGGAGCCCGCGTTTCCAGCCAGGGTGCGTGGCCGACGACCGGCGCCAGCTCCATCACCAGCACGCCGGTGTACAGGACCACGCACATGGTGATCTCCCAGAGCACGGAGTGCGGATTCCAGAAGGCGAGAGGATGCCAGAACCGCTCCGGCCGGCCCAGGTCCAGGAAAAGGGCCAGGGCTGCCGAAGTATAGCCAAGCAGTCCCACCACCACGGCCACCCGGCCCAGCGGCTCAAGATCCCTCCATCGCAACAGGTAGATCGCCGCAGAAAGGAGGAACGCTCCGGCCCCCAGCCCGATAGCCGAAAGGTCGACCGTGATCCACAACCCCCAGGGAACGGCATCGTGCATCCCGGTGACCACGAGGCCGCGCGTGTAGACCTGCCAGGCGCCTATGCTTCCCAGCCCCAGCACGAGCAACAACAGGGCCACCCAAGGGAGGAGATAGGGATGGTTGCGCAGTACGGTTTTCACCTCAAGGGCTCCTCGGAGGAGGTGTCGTTGGCGGGAGCACCTCCAGCGTCGTCAGGTAATAGACCCGTGGGGCCGTGCCGAGGTCCTCGCGCAGGCGCACGTGCGGCCGTTCGGCCAGCAACCGGGAGACCGCGCTTTCCGGGTCGTTGAGGTCGCCGAAAAAGCGCGCGTTCACTGGGCATTCCACCACGCAAGCCGGCGTTGCCTCGCGATCCAGGCCCGGCGTCAGGCCCCGGGCCAGGCCGAACTCGATGCGCTGAACGCAGAAGGTACATTTCTCGACCACGCCGCGGGGGCGTCGCTGTATCTCAGGCAGCCCCCAGTTCGGTACGTAGGGGTTCGTTCCCTCCCAGCGCTCCCAGTTGAAATGCCGGGCTTCATAAGGGCAAGCCACCATACAGTAGCGGCAGCCGATGCACCGATCATAGTCCATGGCCACAATGCCATCGGGCCTCCGATAAGTCGCCCGGACGGGGCAGACGCTCACACAGGGCGGTTGCTCGCAGTGCATACAGGGCCGCGGCAGGAATACCTTGCCGCCGGCCAGTTCCGCTTGCACGAGCACCTCGTTCCACGGCACGTCCGGCCGCACATCGTTCGTGGCCAGGCAGGCATACGTGCAGTAGTTGCACCCGATGCACGCCCCCTGGTCGATCACCATGGCCCACTGGTGGCCATCCCCTCCTGGCGGCTGCCCGCCCGCGGGATGAGGGCGGAAGGTCCCACAGCCCCCCTCACCGGGGATCGCCCGGCGCGTCAGCCGTTCGAGCAGCGGGGCAAGCCCGGCTACAGCGAGCGCGGTAAGGAATTCCCTACGGGTGAGCCGGGCCATCCTTCTTCCCTCCAATCTGGCGCAGCAGGAACCACGACAACAAGGCGCCTACCAACAGGCCCCCCAGTGCTCCCCCAATCGATCCCAAGATCAGGTTGCGCCGCGCGTCGGCGCGCATTTCCCCGACTTGCGCCTCAAGGACACTGATGCGCTGCAGCAAGGAGACGTTCGCCTCTCCAGGCAGAGCGAACTCCTGCCTCCGGCTGTGGATGCTATCCCTTGTATGACACTGGGTACAGGCCTGGGACTCGACGGAAAAGAGATGTCCCGTAGGCGCACTCCCGCCGGCCATCGGGCCGTCAGGCGGCCGGTACATGTGGCAGTCAGCACACATCACCCCGTGCTGCGCATGCGTTGCGTGGGCGTAATCCTCCGCCCGGTCGCCGTGGCAGGTGGCGCACAATGCAGTAGAGGTCGCAAAGAGCAACCCCTGGGAATGTACGGCGTGGCAACTCGCGCACTTGACACCACGCTGGCCGTGGCCACTCAACTGCCATTCCTGGTAGGTGGTCGTGTGGCACACGCCGCACCGCTCGGCGGCGGGATCCACCGGCATCATATCGGTCTGCGGATGGCCTTCTTTGTAGGTGCCGTGGCAGGACTCGCACGTCACACCCTCCGCAATGGGCATCCCGGTGTTCGGGTTGTAGCCGGTCGCGTGGCAGGCCAGGCAATACCCTGGCTTGCGGTTTTCTGCCCATACCCGCTGGAACGCCTCGTCCTGAAAGGCCTCTGCATGGGTCGAGCCGTACCACTCCTGGTAGTGCGGCTTGTGGCACCCGGCACAAAACTCCGGCCCCTTGTACTCCCCCGCAACTACCGGGGGAAAGGTAGGCAGTTCCGTGGCAGGTGGGGTAGCGCGCGTCGCCGCAGGACTTGGCGAGGCCAAAGAGGTCGGCATCTCCACCAAAGCGAGATGGCACTGCAAACAGGTCTCATTCCCCCGGCCGGCGTGGTCGGTAGGCACAGCCTGTTCCCCCGCACTGTGGCAGCTTAGACACGCTTCCCGCTCCTCGATCGTGTGGGGAACCGGGGAAATCTGGCTCCGGGGCGCGGCACCGGCCACACCCGCCAGGACGACACCGATGAGCGCGCCGCCAAGGACAAAGGGGATGATCCATCTCCAGCGCATGAAGGCCCTCCAAGCGTTCGATCTCGGGATAATCGTGAAATGGGCCACATACCATTGTAGCCGCACCTGGACTTTCCGTCGTGGGACAACTGTCCCGGCCAGCCGGGGCATTCTGTCCTATGCCTGCCAAACTCCCCCGCATTTTCCAAGAGGGCGCGAAAAGGGGGACCACAAATTCGGCCAGCACCTCCTGGTGCCGGCCGGATTGGGGGAACATTCCCGGGCAAGCAGTTACAACCCTTCCTCCGGCAGAGGAGCGATCTCTTCGATGTGGTGCTGGAGGGCATAGGTCGCGGCCTGCACGCGCGATCCCAGGTTCAGTTTGTCCAAGATCGCGCTCACATAGTTGCGCACCGTCTTCTCCCGTAGACCCAGCACGCGCGCGATCTCCTTGTTGCTTAGGCCTCGTGCCACCAGAGCCAGCACGCGCAGCTCCTGCTGGGTCAACCCCGGGAACGCCTCCTGGTGGGCCCGGTAGGCCGTCTCCCGCAGCCGCCCCAAGACCCGACCGGTCACCGCCGGGTCGAGCAGCGCCTCCCCCTGACCAACCGTTTCGATCGCCCGGACCAAGGCCTCACTGCCAATCTGCTTGAGGACATAGCCAGACGCTCCCGCAGCGATCGCATCGAAAAGCGCAGCATCGTCTTCGAAAGAGGTCAACATGATGACCCGAGTATCCGGCAGGGCCCCTCGGATCTGGTGACACGCTTGCACGCCAGATCTCCCGGGCAGGCGGACGTCCATCACCACAACATCTGGCCGCAGGCGCAGCGCCTGTGCCACCGCTTCTTCCGCCGTAGCTGCCTCCCCGACAACCTGAAGGTGTGGATAGCGTTCGAGCAGGGTACGCAGCCCGAGACGGACAACCTCGTGGTCATCCACGATCAGGATCCGCCAACGGGGATGCACCATGGCCGGCCACCTCCCGATCGCCCGTCCGCTGGCACAGACAGGGCACCTCCACCTGCACACATGTGCCACCGCCAGGACGGCTGTCGATATGCAGCTGCCCTCCCAGGAGAACCGCTCTTTCCCGCATGTTGTTCAACCCCATTCCCCTTCGTTCCCCGAGTACCGTTTCCGGGGAGAATCCACAACCGTCGTCCTTGACCGTGAGGCGCAGCAGATCTGCATCAAAGTCCAGACGTACCGAAACGCGGCGTGCGCGAGCGTGACGCACCACGTTGCTCAGCGCTTCCTGCGCGATTAGGTAGAGCTGAACCGCCCGCTCCGGAGGAACGGGGCAGCGGGGCCCTTGGATGCGCAGGTCGATCTCCAGCAGGGTGTTCAGGCGCAGCTCGCTCACCAGGTCCGTCAAGCGCCGGACCAGGCTGTCTTGCGTGCCCATCTGCTGGAGGTCAAAGATGTACGCACGGATCTCCTGGATCACCTGGTTCAGGCTCTCCATGACCCCACGGATCTTACGCTGTGCTTCCTCGGGCGACTCGAGCACGGTGTGATAGGCATCCTCCAGGCGAAGCCCGGCCGCATAAAGCGACTGGATCGTCCCGTCGTGCAGTTCGCGGCCGATGCGCTCCCGATCCGCCAGGAGCAGGTTGCGCCGCTCGACCTCCGCAAACAACGCTTCGGCTTCGACCTCAAACACATCGAGCGCACGGCCAATCAAGAGCGCCATGGCCACCCCGTCCAGGGCCCGCAGGATGGGCACAAAGACACCGATTGCATAGAGGACGGCGGGATAGGCCAGCCATTCTCCTGGAAAGAAAGGCCCTGCCACAGCCAGGATGGCGCCCACCAGGCCAAAAAACGCAAGGGAAACGGCGGCACCCAGGAGGTAACCGGCAATGCCAGGAAATCCCGCCTCCCGCACCTCCCGATGCTGTTCGAGGAGCCCCAGGCAAGATAACACGGCCCCGGGCAAGCCCAGCAGGTAACGTGCAAGCAGGTCGCCGGTGCTCAGGATCAAGTCGTGCGGTGCCCCTGCGCCGATCCCCAGGTACAGCAGACCCGCCCCCCACAGAAGTACCAAGGTTCCGGGCAACCAGCGCCATGCACGACCCCCTTTCCCTGGAGGCCGAAGCAGTTCCACCCCGAACTGGAACAATAAGGCCATCCCCAAGCCGCGTGCAACAAGCTGCAGGACGGCCAGCCGGGTTGCCGATGTCGGCAAGGGAAGCCGTTCCTGAAGTGGCACGAACAGGTTCCCCCATTCGTTCAGGCCGTACAGGATACCGAACCCAGCGAAGAGGCCCAACCAACGGGCCAAGCGCAAGCGGCTGAAGCGCCGCCGCTGGAGCGCCGAAGCCAGCCCCATGGAGAAGAACGACAGACCGCCGACGAAATAGATCAGCGCCCGGTTGTTGGCAAAAAAGGCATTCAGTCTTTCCAAATCCGCCTCCGGCGCGCAAACGCATCGCGCCCTTTCCACCCAATATAGCAAATGCTGGTGCTGTACGCAAACCTGCGCATCCCGCTTGTAGCACCGGGCGGATTATGCTATAATTTAAATCGAGCAGGTCAGGCGACCGCGGGCGGCGTGTGTCGCTCGAGGAAAGTCCGGGCTCCACAGGGCAGGACGCTGGGTAACACCCAGGCGGGGTGACCCGCAGAAAGTGCCACAGAGACCAGACCGCCGGCTCCCGAGAGCCGGTAAGGGTGAAACGGTGGGGTAAGAGCCCACCGGAGGCCCAGGCGACTGGGCCTGCCGGGCAAACCTCGTCCGGAGCAAGGCCAAACAGGGGCAGGGTGGCCCGCCCGCAGGGCGAGTCTCTCGCCCGAAGCCCCAGGTAGGCCGCTTGAGCCGGCGGGAAACCGTCGGCCCAGAGAGATGGTCGCCCAAGGCCGGCTGTCTGCGCCGCAGCCGACCCCAGACAGAACCCGGCTTACCGGCCTGCTCGCCGCCCGGGGCCGTTCCCCGGGCGGCCGGCGCAGCCTGGCGATGGCCGTGGCGCGCAACCGGCCCACACGGCGCCAAAAGGATCAAGTAGGCCCCAATCCGCAATCGGGGCCTGGAGCAGTGGAGCCAGGCGATGCACGACCTCGCGGATTCCCCATCGGATCGAGCCTTCCTCTATGTACATAAGGAACGCTTCTTGCGGCTACTGGCGGAATTGTTGGAGCTCAGGGACCCAGGGACGCTGCAGGACCGAATCCGGACGGTGAGGAAAGGGGCGGTGGACCCGATGCAGGACCGAGAAGGGGTGTTTCTGGCCGAGCCGAGAGGGGAAACGATCCCTGTCCGCCGCGACGTTTGGCTCACGGAGCTGGCCCAGATCCAGGAGGCGCGCACGCTGGAACGGGCACGCTATTACCTGCGCCGGCTGGGAAAAGCAGCCCAAGGGACGCGGACAGGCAAGATCAACGATATCAACCTGTTGCGGTGGAAAGAGTACGACGAGATTCTCACCGACAGCCTTTGGCTTCTGGACCGAAGGGATAGTTCCGGAGCGCATCTGGGGTGGTATTGGGGCAACTTTGTCCCCCAGATTCCCCGGCAGCTCATGCTTCGATACACGAAACGGGGGGAATGGGTATTGGACCCCTTCGCCGGGAGTGGCACCACGTTGATCGAGTGCCGGCGCCTGGGGAGGAATGGCCTGGGCGTCGAACTGAACCCGGATGTCGCCGAGCGCGCCCGGGAACGGGTAGCCGCCGAACCGAACCCCGATGGGATCGCGAGCGAAATTGTCGTGGGCGATAGCTGCACGGTCGATTTCCAGGCGCTCCTGCGCTCCCACGGCATAGACCAGGTCCAGCTCCTTCTCCTCCATCCTCCCTACCACGATATCATCCGCTTCTCCGAGGACCGACGGGACCTCTCGCGCGCCGATAGCACCGAGCAGTTCCTGGAGATGTTTGGCCAGGTGGTCGATCGCGTGACGCCGTGCCTGCAGATGGGGCGCTACCTGGCCCTGGTGATCGGCGACAAGTACACGCGAGGCGAATGGATCCCCCTGGGCTTCCTGTGCATGCAGGAAGTATTGCGTAGGGGATATACCCTGAAGAGCATCGTGGTGAAAAACTTCCAGGATACCCGGGGAAAGAGAAACCAGGAAGAACTGTGGCGCTATCGGGCGCTCGCGGGCGGGTTTTACGTCTTTCGGCACGAGTACATCTTGCTTTTCCTCAGGGGCAAGTCACGATCGCCCCGGAAAACGTGAGGTGCGTATGGTCGAAGAGCGGGTGTATACCGTCGCCATCCTGACCGTGAGCGACCGCGGAGCCCGCGGCGAGCGGGAAGACCGGAGCGGGCCGGCCGTCCGGGAAGCGTTGGCCGCCCTTCCGGGCGCGCGGGTGGTCGCAGAGGCCCTCGTTGCGGACGAAATCTCCGCCATCGAGGAGGCCTTGCGCCGTTGGGTGCGCGAGGGAATCGACCTGATCCTCACGACCGGAGGCACCGGCTTTTCCCCACGCGACGTGACTCCGGAGGCCACACGGCGGGTGATCGAGCGGGAAGCCCCGGGTCTTGCCGAAGCCATGAGAGCATCCAGCCTGGCCCGCACCCCTCACGCGATGCTGTCCCGGGCCATAGCTGGGATTGCCGGCGCTACCCTGATCGTCAACCTGCCTGGAAGCCCGCGCGCAGCTCAGGAGAACCTGGAGGCGATCCTGCCCGCCCTTCCCCACGGGCTATCGAAACTGAAAGGAGACCCCAGCGAGTGCGGATCGGCCGCCTGAAAGGAGCCGTATGGAGCAAGCACGCCTGAAGCTCCTCCTGCGCGAGGCGATCACAAGCCTCAACTCGGGCAACAAGGAGTGGGCCCGCGAGTGCCTGAAGCGCATCCTCAAGGCGAACCCGCGTCACGAGGAAGCCTGGCTCTGGCTGAGCGCAGCCCTGGAAAGCCCTGCCGAGAAGCGCTACTGCCTGGAAAAGGTGCTGTCGATCAATCCCCACAACGAGCGGGCGCAGGCTGGCCTACGACAGCTCGCTTACGCCGAGTCCGGCTACCGACCCGCTAGGCGGACGATCTGCCCCCTGTGCGGCGAAGCCAACGCTCCCACCGCCTTCCAGTGCGCCAACTGCGGGCAGGAGCTCTTTGTCCAATGCCCCTCGTGCGGAGAGCGCGTCGACATCGACCGATCCACCTGTACCCAGTGCGGCCTGGAGATCGGGGATTCTGCTGACGGCGCGGCCTATTTCTTCCACCTGGGCGAACTCTACCTGCAGCATGGCAAGCCCAAGCAGGCCCTGGCTTCCTGGGACAAAACGTTGATCCTGGAACCAGATTTCCCCAGGATGGCGGAGGTTGCCGCAGAGGCCTTCCTGCTCACCGGGCAGCGGGAGCTTGCCCTGCAGAGCTTTCACCGTGCGGTCGAGGAGGCCACGGAACCATCACATCGCCGCAAGATCCGGTTGCGACTCGCGGCCGCCTACCGCGATTGGGGACAACTCGAGGAAGGCCTGCGAGTTTGCCAGGAAATCCTCCGCGAGGATCAGGAAGCCCGGACACCGCAGGCGGATGTCCACGCCGAGCTGGGACGCCTTTACCAGAAGGCCGGCGACGAGGAGCAGGCCCGGCAACATTACGAAATGGCCCTTCTGCTGGATGAGCACCTGCACGATGTCCGCCTGACTCTGGCTGATATGCTGCTTGCGCAGGGATACGAACAGCGTGCGCTGTCCGAATACCGTGCCCTTCAGTCGGCCGGGGGTCCGATCGCCCAAGAGGCAGAAGAGCGCATCCGCTCCGTCCGTCCACCAGTGCCCGAAGAGTATCGCAACCGCTGGCAGGAAACGGTTCGCGGCGTAGCCGCCTGGTTCCTGACCGGATCGCTTCTGCTGGTGCTCCGTTGGGATAGCGCCTGGACAGCGGTTTCGCCTTATGCCCTGATTGGCCTTCTGGCCTTCGCGGCAGGAGGGTACTTCCTGACCGCTGCGACAAGGACGCCGCGTAACCTTCCCACCTTTTCCCAACTGACTACGCTGATGGAAAGCCCGACCTTCTTGCGCCTGATGCGCTGGAGCCAGCGGACAAGCCAAAGCACAGCCTTGCGGAAGTTTGCCTCCTGGCAACGGCGATCGACCCAGCAGCTGCTGACCATCCTGCGCCTGTTTCAGGCCCGTCTCCGGCAGCACGTTCAACACCTGCTGGCCTTCCTCCTGAGAGTCAGGCAAGGCTTCCTGAAAAGTCGGCTGGTCCTCCGGCTGACGATGCTGTCGCGTTCGCGCAGCGCGCGTGCCCTCGCTGCCTTCTTCAGCCGGCCTTTCTTCCGCAGCGTCCGGGCACAACTTGCGCGTGTCCTGCCTCGCCGTACCCGGGGCGGAGGCGGACAGCTGGGGGTTGCCTTGCAGCAGGCTCAGGAGCGGCTGCGGCGGCGTGCCGAGCTGTCCGAGATCGAGCTGTATCGCTGGATGGCCGGCGTCCTGGGTGCTATGTTGCTCATCCTGGCCGGAACCCTGGTGCTTTTTTGGTAGAGGAGCGCTCATGATCCCGATCGGCGATACGCGCAGCCGCTTTGGGTCTTCCTGGGCAACCCACACCCTCCTGGCCCTGCTCTTCATCGGCTTGATCCTCGAGCATACAATCGACCCGGCCACGTGGAGAGCGCTGGCCGAAGCATACACGCTCCACCTCGACCGTCTCGCCTCAGAGCCCTCTCATCGTTTGCTCCTCCTCTCCATCACCCACCTCTTCTTTCAAGGAGGCGCGGGCACCTGGTTGGCACCGGTGGTGAACCTGCTCTACTTCTGGGCACTTGGGCGCAAGGTGGAGGATGTCTGCGGCTCGGGGCGGTTCCTGGGCCTGTACGCGCTTTTGGGCCTGAGCGGGGCCGCGGCGGTTCGGTTGCTCGAGCGCTGGATCTCCACCGGCGGGGAACGGCTCGTCTACGGCCAGGCGGCCATCGTCGCGGGCCTGATGGGAGCCTATCTGGCCCTCTACCAGGGGCAGCGGTTGCGCGCCTGGGTCCCGCCCCTTTTCCTGCCCCAGGTTCCGCTGGGACTCCATTTCCTCTATTGGGCGGGGCTGCAGTTCATTAACCTGCACCCCGAAGCGCTGCGCCCACTGCGGCCCGCGCGTCTTATCTCGCTGGAACCGAACTGGCCCACGCTATGCGCCTTCTTCATTGGCTTGGTGGGCGGGTACCTGTTCGCGCGTCAGGAGTACCTGTATTACCGTTCGCTGCGCGCCAGGGTGTCCCGCTGAACTGCTCCTGGCGGGGCCCCTTTAGGCGGGCACTTTTGAGCACAGGGCAAAGGATCGGTCGATGCGGCACGTGATCGTAGGCAGCGGGGTTGCCGGCATCACCGCGGCGATCGAGCTGGCTCGCCGCGACGCGGGAGAGATCCTTGTCTACGGGGCGGAGCCATATCCCTACTATTACCGTCCCCGCCTCCCTTACTTCCTCGCGGGGGAAATCCCACAGGAACAGCTCTACGTGCATCCGGCCTCCTGGTACGAGCAACGGGGCATCCAGCTCTTTCCGGGCACGGCCGTGGCGCGCCTCGAGCCCGATCAGAAACGGATCGTTCTGGCGGACGGGCGGTCGGTGCCCTACGACCGGTTGCTCCTGGCGACCGGCGGCCTATCCTTCATCCCTCCCTTCGAAGGGATCGGTCAACGGGGCGTCTTTTCCCTGCGCACCCTCGATGACGCACTCGCGATCCGCGAATACGCCGGGCGGTGCCAGCAGGCCGTCGTCATCGGCGGCGGTCTCCTGGGCCTGGAAGCGGCTCGCGCGCTCGGCCGGCTGGGGCTCGACGTCACGGTGCTCGAGCACGCCCCCTATTTGCTCCCTCGCCAGCTCGATGCCCAGGGGGCTGCTCTTCTCCAAGGGATGATCGAAGCCATGGGCCTTCACGTGGCGGTTCGGGCGGATACCCAGAGCATCCCGGGAAACGGCGAGGCACGGGGCGTCCTTCTGAAGGACGGCCGGCAGTTTCCCGCCCAGCTCGTGCTGATCGCAACGGGTGTCCGCAGCAATATCCAACTCGCCGCGGCGGCAGGGCTTGCCGTGGACCGCGGCGTGGTTGTCGATGCCTCCATGGCCACTTCGGCACCGGACATCTACGCGGCCGGAGATGTGGCATCTTTCCAAGGACGATCCTGGGGGATCATCCCGGTCGCACTGGCCCAGGCCGCGGTGGCCGCAGCGAACATGGCTGGCACCCCTGAGCGTTATCAGGAGGTCACCCCCACCAACACGCTGAAGATTGCTGGCATCGACCTCCTCTCCGTGGGAACGGTGCAACCGGAAGGAAAAGGTTTCCACGAGCTGAGGGCCTCTTCGCCCGCCGGACGGCGCTACGTGAAACTCGTCCTGGAGCGCGACCGGCTGGTGGGAGCGATCGTGATCGGGGACCGGGCGCTCGGCCGCAAATTGGAACCGCTGGTCATCGAGCGCGCCAGGATGAGCCTGAAAGAAGCCGAAGCTTTGCTGGCTGGGCTGTGAAGCGAGGACACGAGGGCAACCGCCCTATCTCTGCCCGATTGCCTCTCGCACGGTTGCCTGGATTACAGCCTCTGGCAGACGGATCGGTTATGATTTGGTGAGCGTCTGCAGGAAGGAAGGTGCTCCGTGGCCGATACCGATCTGAGCATCCGCATTGCTGGAGAGGCAGGCCAGGGCGTCGAGTCCAGCGGTGCTGGTTTTGCACTGGCCTTGGCTCGTGGTGGCCTGCACATCTTTGCCGAATTCGACTACCATTCCCGCATCCGGGGCGGTTTCAACTATGCCCAGATCCGGATCTCCGAACATCCACTCTATTCCCATAGCGAACCGTTCCACCTGTTGCTGGCGTTGAACGAGGACACCCTTCGTCGTTATGGGCCGCAAACCCTTCCCGGTGGCGCGGTGCTGTACGATGAGGCGCTCCAGTTGCAGCCAAACGCCCTCCCTCAAGGGGGCTTTCGCCTTTTCCCGGTGCCGCTCACCCAAATCGCCCGTGAGGTCGGTGGCAGCGAGCTGATGGCCAACACGGCAGCGCTGGCGGCCGCAGCCGCGGTGATCGGGTTTGAGCTGCAGCCGATGGAGAGGGTGATCGAGCAGAACTTCCGCCGCAAGGGGGAGGCGGTGGTGGAAGGAAACCGCCGCGTCGCGCGGGCCACCTACGAGTGGACCCGAGAGCGCTATGCCGCCGCGTTTCCCTGGAAGGTAACCGTGCGTCCCGCACAGCGCCGGATGGTGCTGAATGGCAACGAGGCCTTTGCCCTGGGAGCGTTGTTGGGCGGATGCCGCTTCGTCGCTGGCTACCCGATGACCCCAGGAAGCCCGGTACTAGAATGGCTCGCGGAGCGGGCAGCACGCTACGGGCTGGCCGTGATGCAGGTGGAGGACGAGATCGCTGCAGCCTGTGCCGCGATCGGTGCCGGGCACGCGGGGGCACGTGCCCTGGTTCCCACTTCCGGGGGCGGCTTCTCGTTGATGGTGGAAGCGCTCGGACTGGCCGGGATGACCGAGACGCCGGTGGTGTTCTACGAGGCACAGCGCCCGGGTCCGTCCACCGGGATGGCCACGCGCACCGAGCAAGGGGACCTCTTGTTCGTGCTCCACGCCTCCCAGGGCGAGTTTCCGCGCATTGTGCTTGCCCCAGGGACGATCGAGCAGGCCTTCGAGGCCGGCTGGCGTGCCTTTAACCTGGCCGAACGCTACCAGTGCCCGGTCATTGTCCTCTCCGACCACTACCTGGCCACCTCCCTCCGCGATGTTTCGCCGGAGGAGCTGGGGCTGCAGGCGGTGACGGTCGACCGCGGGGAATGGCTGGACGACGTACAGCTGGAGGCGTTGCCCGAGCCCTACCGACGCTATCGCCTGACGCCGAACGGGGTCTCGCCCCGGGCGGTCCCCGGGCATCCGCAAGCCGTCTACAGTGCCACCAGCGACGAACACGACGAGTTCGGCCATATCGAGGAGGATGCGGTCAACCGTGCCCGAATGCACCAGAAGCGGATGCGCAAACTGGAGACGGCGTGCCGGGAGATGCGTCCCCCGACGGTGTACGGTACGGCCGACGCTCCGCTGACGCTGGTCGGATGGGGCTCGGCCTATGGTCCGTTGCGCGAAACGGTCGACCGCCTGTTGGCCCGGGGCCGCCCGGCGAACATGCTCCACTTCGTGGACCTTTGGCCGATGCCGGTGGAAGCCGTTTCTTTCCTCCTGGCTAGGATGGGGCAGCTGGTCGCGGTGGAGAGCAACTACCGTGGACAGCTGGCTGATCTCATCCGCATGAGCACGGGCTGGGAAGTATCCAGACGACTGCTGAAGTATGACGGCCGTCCCCTCTCGCCGGACTGGATCCTGGAACGTCTGGAAATGGCCGCGGAGGGATAGCATGGGAAACGTGCGGGACTATCAGAGCCCGGTGCGCCCCACCTGGTGTACCGGGTGCGGGAACTACGGGATCTGGAACGCCCTGAAGCGGGCGCTGGCCCAGCTTGACCTCCTTCCCCACCAGGTGATCCTGGTCTCCGGGATCGGCTGCGGGAGCAAGCTGCCCGATTATACCCACGCCAACGGCCTGCTCACCCTGCACGGTCGGACGATCCCCTGTGCAACCGGCGTGCGCATCGCTAACCACGGGCTCAAGGTCGTGTGCACCCATGGCGATGGGGATGCCTACGCGGAAGGCCTGGGCCATATGATGCACGCGGCCCGCCGCAACATCGGACTGGTAGATATCGTCCAGGACAACCGCGTCTATGGGCTCACCAAGGGCCAGTATTCCCCCACGAGCGACCGCGGCCGGGTGAGCCGGACCTCGCCGTGGGGAGCGCTGGAGGAGCCGGTCCATCCGCTGGCTGCGGTGCTGGCAGCCGGCGGGACTTTCGTCGCCCGTTCCTGGTCCGGGGACCTGGACCATTTGACGGAGACGATCGTCCGGGCACTGCGCCACCGGGGCTACGCCCTGGTGGACGTGCTACAACCCTGTGTCACCTTCAACCGGGAAAACGACTATGCCTACTATCGCGCGCGCGTCTACCGGGTGGAGGACGAACCAGGGTACGACCCGACGGACCGCGCAGCGGCCTTTGTGCGTGCCCTCGAGTGGGGGGACCGCATCCCCATCGGCGTCCTCTTCCAGACGGAAGACCGGCCGGCCTACGAAGAGCAACTGCCCGCCCTCGCGGCCGGGCCGCTCGTGAGCCAGCCCCTGCGTGCCTGGAGCCCCGAGGAGATCGAGGGGCTGCTTGCCGAATTCGTTTAGATCGCCCTTGACCCCCGCTGGGCGGTCTGCTAGAATGGCACAGGCGGGGATAGAGGCTACTGTGGAAAGGCACAGAGAAAAGGAGGGAACCCATGGTCACTTCGCTCGGTGAGCATTTTCTGAAAGCAGACTGGCAGACCGAGAAGCACGTCCCGGTGATCGAGTGTCCCACCGAGGTCCGGGCTGGGGAGATCTTTCCGGTCAAGGTCACGCTGGGCAAGGCGATCGCCCACCCCAATACTACGGAGCATCACATCCGCTGGATCACGGTCTATTTTCATCCCGAGGGAGCGCGTTTCTCCTATCAGGTGGGCCACTTCGAGTTCACCGCACACGGGGAAGCAGTCGACGGCCCCAACACGGGCCCGGTCTACACCCACCACGAGGTCTCTTTCTCGATGAAGCTCAGCAAGCCGGGCACACTCTATGCCCTCGCCTTCTGCAACATCCACGGCATCTGGGAATCTGCCCAGGAGATCCGGGTCGTTTCCTGAAGCGAAGGGGGCGTAACAGCGACACGCGGAAAAAGAAAGGAGGGACCGATGTCCGAGATCTTGCCCCGGCTGCTTCAGGCAGCGTCGGATGAGCACGCCGCGGTGATCCAGTACCTGCGACACGCTTACGCCTTGGGGGAGGGCGAGATCGCCTGCGAAATCGAGGGGATCGCGCGTGACGAGATGCGCCATTTCTGGATGCTTTCGCGCTGGATCGTCCAGCTCGGCGGGCATCCCACCCTGGAGCGCGGATTTGTCGATCTGGCGGGCGCCACCCCGCCCGAGTGGATGGAACGCGATGTCGCGGCCGAAGACCGGGCGATCGCCTACTACCGGGAAACCATTGCTGTGACCGACGATCCAGCCCTCCGGGATGACCTGGCCCGCATCCTGGCGGATGAAGAACACCATCGCGGCGTCTTCGCCGGCCTGCGTGAGGAAGTCCCCGCCGGTGGAGAACCCGCGAGCGAGGAGACAGGTGCCGTAGCCGCACCTGCCCCCATCGAACTGGAAGCGCTGGACTGGGGCGTGCGGCACGAATATGCCGCCATCCTGCAGTACCTCTTCCACCGCTTCCTGATCCCCGATGAGGAAGCCGCTGAGCAGCTGGAATTGCAGGCGATCAACGAGATGCAGCATATGGGCTGGCTGTCCGAAAAGCTGTACGGCCTGGGGAGAGAAATGCCGCTCGAGCACCACCCGGTGGAGCGGGCTTACCAGGCTCAGGCTATGCTCCAGGCCGATATCCAGCTCGAACACGGTACCGCGGCGATGTACGAGAAGTTCATCGCCAAGCTCGGGGACCCGAAAATCAAGGAGTTGCTTCAGTACATCCGTGGCCACGAACTGTACCACGAATCGCTCTTTTCCCGACTGCTGGAGAGCAGCAAGGGGTTCTCCCCCAAGGGCTGGACCATCGGCAGCCTGAAAGAGGAACCCGACCGTGGTGAAAGGAGGTAACCCATGGAACAGATCCTGATGCGGGAAGCGGCGCCTCTGGAACCTTCCCAGTGGCAAGCGATCGACCAAACTGTGAAGCAAGTCGCCAGCGCGATCCTCGTGGGCCGGCGTTTCCTTAGCTTGTATGGGCCATTGGGTTACGGTGCCTATACGGTGCCCCTGTACACCTACGTCGTCAAGCCCGGGGAACCCGTCCGGGCAGAGCCCCCGGAGCCACTGCCCCTCACGGAAGTCGCGCGCGAGTTCGCCATCCAGATGCGGGACCTGGCCGCGTTCCAGGCCGGACAGCCGTTCGACGTCGCGCCGGTGGCGGCAGCAGCTGCGCTCTGCGCGATGGACGAGGACGCCCTGATCTTCAAGGGATTGCTCGGTGCGCGGAATCGGCTCAAGGCATCTCTGGGCGACTGGAGCACCGAGGGCCAGGCACTGGCCGATGTCTCAGCGGCCATTGCGCGCCTGTTCGCGAACCACATTTACGGCCCCTACACAGTGGTCATGCACCCGAACCGCTATGCCCTGCTGCAGCGGGTCTACGGGCGACAGGGGATCCTCGAGGAGGAGCTGCTGGAAAAGCGTGTGCGCGGCGGCGTCTTCCAGTCACCTATGATGCCTGAGGATCGCGTGCTCGTCATCGCGGCCCAGCCGCCGTTTATGGACCTGGCTGTAGGCCAGGATATGGTCACTGCCTATCTGGAATCGAGCGCCATGGAGCACCGCTTCCGCATCTTCGAGACGATCGCCCTGCGCATCAAGCAACCGACCGCCATCTGCACGCTCGAATGATAGGCACCTCCGCATCGGCAGGGCCGGGGCTGCGGCAGATAATGCCGCAGCCCCGATCGTTTGACGGGGCGGGCAGGTATGGTAGAATGGTCGGGCGCCCGAAGCGCTGGTCCGATACCGGAGGGGTCCCTTGGCCGAGGAAGTCGAGCTTGCGGTCGAACGACTGCTGGAAGATGAAACGCTCACCGCTCCGCTGGACGACGCTGCCGCCCGGCTTCTGCTGGCCTGGGGGATCGACCGGTTGCGGGAGGGATGCGAGGAAAGCCAGGTGCGGCGGAGCATACGCACACTCGCGCAGGTCGCGGCGGCACGGGGCCAGCTTTCGGCTTCGGATGCAGCCGAACGACTATGCGGGGCGGGCCTCACGGTCGATCCTGCGTGGGCTGCCGCCTGGGAGGAGACCCCCCTACCCTCCCCCGAATGGCTCCGCGGGCTCCTCGAGCGGATTTCCCTCACCCAAAGCTCCGAGTATGCCCCTGCACCGAAAGCGCCTCCGTCCCGCCGACGCTGGTGGCAGCGGCTGCTCCATCGGAGGTGCCAGTGGTAGAGCCTTTCTTCGAAATCGTGGCCGAAGATCCGGCATCGTGGGCCCGAGCGGGCATCCTGCATACGGCCCACGGGGATGTTCCCACGCCGGTATATATGCCCGTAGGGACCCAGGCCACGGTCAAGACCGTGACCCCGGACGAACTGCGAGAAGCGGGCGCGAGGCTCATCCTGGGCAACACCTACCACCTCTACCTGCGCCCTGGCCCCGAGGTGATCGCCGCCCTGGGCGGACTTCACCGCTTCATGGGTTGGGACGGCCCCATCCTGACCGACAGCGGGGGGTATCAGGTCTTTTCCCTGGCCGGCCATCGCACGGTGTCCGAGGAGGGCGTGATGTTCCGCTCCCACATCGACGGGAGCCAGCACCTGTTCACCCCAGAGCTGGTTGTGGCTGTCCAGGAACAGCTGGGCTCGGATATCGCGATGCCGCTGGACGAGTGCACCCCCTACCCCTGTTCCTGGGCTTACGCGCGCGAAGCCCTCGAACGGACCCACCGCTGGGCCGAGCGCTCCCTCCACGCGCACCGACTGAAAGACCAGGCCCTTTTTGGGATCCTCCAGGGCAGCACTTACCCGGACTTGCGCGCGGAGAGTGCCCGCGTGCTGGCCCAAATGGACTTCCCGGGCTATGCGATTGGAGGCCTGAGCGTGGGCGAACCGAAGGAGGCCATGTACGCGATGCTCGAGGTGTGCCTCCCGCTCCTGCCCCGTGATCGGCCGCGCCATCTCCTGGGGGTCGGTTCGCCAGAGGACATCATCGAGGGGATCGCGCGCGGCATCGATCTGTTCGATTGTGTGCTGGCCACGCGGGTCGCTCGCCACGGGACACTCCTGGTTCGCTCGGGCCGTCTGAACATCCGGAACGCCCACTTCGAACGAGATCCTCGGCCGATCGAGGAAGGATGCGGCTGCTACACCTGCCGGCGCTTCTCCCGCGCCTATCTGCGACATCTCTTCCAAAGCGGCGAGCTCCTGGGCTTACGCCTGGCCACGCTCCACAACCTCTTCTTCCTGCTCGACCTCACGCGCCGGGCGCGGGAAAGCATCCTCGCTGGCCGGTTTCAGGCGTTCCGACAGGAGTTTTTGGCCACTTTCCAACCCGTGCCAGAAGAGGTGCGCCAGGCCGAAGCCGCGCGCCGTCGCGCTGGCAGGGGAAATCGCAACCCGGACGCTCCATAAAGGCTTTTTCAGGCCGCGCTGTGCCGAAACGTGGAGGTGAAGGCCGATGCGACGAGTTGCCTGGCGCGACCGGGAAGCGCGCCCGGTGATCGGCGAACGCACGATGCGGTGGTTGATTGCCCTGGCCCGCCGTGTCCCACTTCGATGGGGCTATGGGCTGGCCGAGGCCATCGGACGGCTGGCTGCTTGGCTTTTCCCGAAACGCCGGGCCATCCTGGAAAGCAACCTGGCGGCGGTGCTTGGAGCCGGGGAACGCCGTCGCCTGCGCCGGATGGCGACCGAGATCTTTGCCCACGCCCTGCGGTCGTACTACGAATTGCTCCGTCTACCGGCCCTTCCCCTGGAAGAGGTGCTCTGCCGGGTGGTCTTCGAGGAGCCCGGTTGGACGCAGTTCCGGGAGGCCTATCGACAGGGAAAGGGGGTCATCGTCGTGGGTCCTCATCAGAGCAGTTTCGACCTGGCCGGCTACACGGTGATTGCCCAGGGGTTCCCGCTGTGCGTCTTTACCCTTCCCGACGAAGCGGGCTTTGGGTCGCTGAACGAGCTCCGGGCCTTGAGCGGTGCGCGCGTGCTTCCCGCCGGACCGGCCGCGGTGCGCGAAGCGCTGCGGGCGCTTCGTCGGGGCGAAGTGGTGGTCCTGGCGGCCGATCGGCCCACCAGAGGGCAGGGCACGGTGGTCGAGTTCTTCGGACGGCCAACCCTGTTGCCGGACGGTCACGTGCGCCTGGCCTTACACACCGGCGCACCCGTCTTCCTCGCCTTCGTGCACCGCGAAGGCGAGCGCTACCGGGTACGCTTCCAGCCTCTGGAGATCATCCGCACGGGAAACGAAGCCGAGGATGTGCGACGGAACGTCCAGCGCACGGCCCAGGCGACGGAGCCAGGTATCCGCGCCCATCCCGAACAGTGGCACCTCTTCCTCCGGTTGTGGGAAGAAGAACCTCGAGGTGACTAGCCCATCCGCTCCTCGACCACTTGAAGGATCGCCCCACGCCGTTCGGAAAGTCCTTTCGTCGCCTGGCTGACGCGCCGGCGCACCTCCGCAGCGAACGCCTCATCTTCGAGCGTGGGCAGGTTGATGCGCACGTTCAGGAGGGCGCTATGGACGGCAGCCTCGCCCAGGAGCACCGCGATCCCCGCATCGCTCACCGCCAGCCGGCTCCCCTTCTCCGCTACTGGCCCCGCCAGTTCCACGACCCGCGCGGCGGCTTCGGCGATGCGCAGCGGCACCTCGGTCGCCTCGATCGTCGCCTGCTGGATGGCCGCATAGCGATCGGCCTGCTGCTCGTCGGTCTCCCGAGGGAGTTTGTAGGCGGCCGAGAGACGGCCATAGGCGGCCACATCCGCCTCGAGGAGCTCCTGGAACTCGCGCCGCAGCGCTTCCGCCTGCTCGCGGATGGAGCGGATCTCGGCTTCGACATCGGCGTAGGCCTTCTTGCCGATCGTCAGGTCACAGACCATGGTGATCAGGCCGGCCGCGAGTGCGCCGCAAAGGGCAGACACACTTCCTCCGCCGGGCACCGGGGCTTTGCTGGCGAGTTCGTCCAGGAACTGGGCCACCGTCTTGTCCAGGAAACGCTCTGCCATGAACCTCCTCCTTACTCGTTGCCCTTTACTGGGTAACGCCCACACGATTCGCGCTCGTCGCAGTAGCCCAGCCGCTCGCACTTGACCTGCAGGAAAGACCCAAGGAACGGGTCGATCTCGGTCACCGCACCGCGCACCGCCTCGAAAAGCTCGCGGATCTCCCACTGGGCACGAACGCACGTACGCAGCCCTACGGCGTGCATCAACTCCCGCAAGTTCATGGTCATGGCCAGGTGGGTGGTAACCGCCTGCGGGAGGACAAAGCGCGCGTCCTCCGGTGGGATCCCGGCGGCCAGGGCTTCCTCGTAGAGACGTCCCATTTCGGCCATCGCCTGGTGGTAGCGTCGGCAGAGCTCCTCCCCGGCGCGCTGCCAGGAAGGGGGCACAACATAGGGGAAAGGGCCTTTCACGTAGCGCTGCGACTGCTGGCTGTAGGAGGCCAGGCGATGGCGTACCAGTTGATGGCTGCAACTGCGCGAAAGCCCTTCCAGAGCGAAGGTGAAGGAGACGTGCTCCAAGATGGAATGATGGCCCGCTTCCACGATCTGGCGTACCAGCCGTTCCATCCGCTCCCGGGGAACCTCCTCCTCCCAGAGCTCCGACGGGCGGTGGGCGCTATAACAGGTGCGCGCCGCGGTATACAGGACACGGAGCGGATCGGGCGTGTGCACGAGCACTTGGACGTCCAACGGTTCCCCTCCTACAGGGGAGCCCACAGGGCAAGGAAGCCAAGGGTCGCCAGGCACAAGTAGGCGCCGTAGGGCATGTAGTCTCCCGGAGCGCTCTTCCGCAGGAGCAAGAGCCACCCTGCGCCCAAGGCTGCCAACAGGATGCCCGCGGCCAGCGTCAAAAGGGCCGCACGGAACTCGGCCATCGCCCCGATCATCCCCGCCAGCCAGACGTCCCCGAGCGCTAGCGCGGCGGTGCGGAAAAGCGTCCGGCCCAATAGGAAGAGCACGCCGAAGAAGAGCAGTCCCACGCCAAGCCCGAGGAGTGCGTTCCGAACCTGCAAGCGAGGGTCTATGCGCAGGAACGGCGCCAGGAGCGCCAGAGCCGTGGCCGGCAGCAGGATCAGGTAGTAGATATCCCGATGGAGCCAGTCGAGGAAAAGTGTCAGGATCAGGGCCAGGGCAAACACCCCGTACAGGGCGGCCAGTGGGGTCCAACCGAGCCGGCCCGCCAGCGCGCCAAAGACCAGGGCGGTCAGCCCCTCGACCAGCGGGAAAGAGCGCGGGATCCGCCCCCCGCAATGGCGGCAGCGCCCACGCTGGAGCAGGTATCCGGCCAACGGAATCGCCTCCCAGGAAAGCGGCCTCCCACAGCCGGTGCAGCGGGGGCGCCTGAAGAGCGGCCGGCTGCGTGGAAGGCGGTAGATCACCAGGTTCAACCCACCCCCGCACAACAGCCCCACCAGGGCGCCCAACAAGGCCCGGACGAGCGGCATGGGCTCCTCCTGCATCCGGCGGTAGATCGCCGGGGATCGACTCAGCGCTGGTAGCGCTGCACGTTCGCGTTGTGCTCTTCCAGCGTGCGGGCAAACACGTGCTCGTTGCTGCCGTCGTTCTTGGCCACAAAGAAGTAATAGTCCGTTTCCGCTGGCTCCAGCACGGCCCGGATCGCGGCCAGCCCGGGGTTGCAGATCGGGCCGGGCGGCAAGCCCGGGTAGCGGTAGGTGTTGTAGACATGGTCAATCTCGGCCAGGCTGCTCACTCCCAGCCGCCGAAAATCGTTCAGGTCCGGCCACCAGCGGCCACTCCGCGCGTCGTAGCCGAGGGCGTACTGCACCGTGGGATCCGCCTGGAGGAGCATCCCCTGCTTCAGGCGATTCAGGTAGACGCTGGCGATGATCGGCCGTTCCCAGTCCAGCACCGCCTCCCTCTCCACGATCGACGCCAGGGTGATGACCTGATGGAGCGTCATCCCGCGAGCCCGTGCCTGCTCGCGCATCTCCGGAGTCACCTTCCGGCCAAAGTTTTCCAGCATGAGTGCCACCACCTGGGTCGCGGTAATATGGCGCGGCACGCGGTAGGTGTCGGGGAAAAGATACCCTTCCAACGAAGCTCCCTCAGGTCGGTCGGCCAAAAAGTCCGCCGCATACAGCTGTTGAAGCGCGGCAAGGAAATCGTCTGCCGGAACGATCCCCTGCGCTTCCAGGCTTTCGGCCACCTCCTCCAGACGAAGCCCTTCGATAATGGTAAAGGTCTTCTCGTCCCTCTCCGGGGGAAGCACGAGCCGTTCGAGGATGTCGTTCATGCTCATGTCGGAGCGCAGCCGGTAGTGGCCTGCTTCCAACCGGCCGTCCATCTGGCGGAATCGCGCCCACAGCTGAAAGAGGCCGGCCGAGCGGATCAGTCCGGCCTCGGCCAGATGGCGTGCGATGTCCGCGGTGGTTTCCCCCGGATGCACCTCGAAATCGACCTCCACCACCCCTCCCCCTCCCGCTCGCTGCATCGGGGAATGCGCCAGGTGTACCTGGTAGTACACCACTCCGACCGAGACCAACGCGGCTACCACCACCAGGAGAAGCAGGAAAAGAAGGAAATCGCGCATGCGTGCTCCTTTGCCGATCGACCGCCGGTATTATAGCATAGAGGCGGCGGCTGGCAAACCCGGCATCCCTGTGGTATACTCCCACCGCGGAGGAAGCCATGGCCACAATCGATCTGGTCCTGTTGCACGCCCCAAGCGTCTATGACTTTCGTCAAGAAGCCATCCTGTACGGCCCGGTGAGCGACCTCATCCCATCCGGGCCCATTTTCGAGATGTACCCGATCGGCTTTACCACGATCGCGGAGTACCTGGAGCGGTACGGTTTCCGGGTGCGCATCGTCAACCTGGCGGCCCGAATGCTCCGCGAGCGCGACCTGGATGTCCCCGCCTTCCTGCGCCGGTTGCGGCCGGCCGCGTTCGGCATCGACCTCCACTGGCTGCCTCACGCCCACGGGAGCCTGGCCGTCGCCGCGCTCCTCAAGGAGCTGCACCCACAGACCCCGATCCTCTTCGGCGGCCTCTCCGCATCCTACTACCACGAGGAGCTGTTGCGCTACCCCCAAGTCGATTATGTCGTGCGCGGCGACTCGACCGAGGAGCCGGTACGACAGCTGCTCACCGCCTTGCGCACCGGCGGTGACCTGGCTTCGATCCCCAACCTGACGTGGCGCGATGGGGAGCGACTACGCGCCAACCCCCTTTCGTGGGTCCCGGAGGACCTGGATGGCGTGGTGCTGGACTATCGCCATCTCCTCCGCTCTGTGCCCCGCTACATGGACCTGCGCAGCGCGATCCCGTTCGACCGCTGGATGGACTACCCGATCACCGCTGCCCTGAGCGTGCGGGGCTGCACCCAGGCCTGCCTGACGTGTGGAGGCTCGTGCGAAGCCTACCGCCTGGTTTGCAACCGCGCTCGGCCGGCTTACCGGGCCCCGGAGCAGCTGGCACAAGATCTCGCGGCGGTGCGCCGCTTCAACCACGGGCCGATCTTCGTCCTTGGGGACCTTCGGCAGGCCGGGGACGACTACGCCCGGCGCTTCCTGGCCGCGGCACGCCGGCTGCGCATCGGCGGCGAGGTGATCGTCGAGCTCTTCGGCCCGGCTCCAGAGGGATACCTGCAGGAGGTCGCGGCAACCTTCCCCGGTTTCGTGCTCGAGGTTTCGCTGGAATCCCACGATCCGCGGGTGCGGCGAGCTTTCGGCAAGCCCTACGACAACGAACCAATCGAGGAGACGATGGCCGCAGCGCTGCGCGCCGGCTGCCGTCGCCTGGATGTGTTTTTCATGATCGGCCTTCCCCAACAGGATCCGCGCTCGGTGCTGGAGACGATCGACTATTGCGGGGAACTCCTGGCACGCTTCGGGGGCGACGGGCGGCTCCATCCTTTCATCTCTCCCCTGGCTCCCTTTGTCGACCCGGGATCGGCGGCGTTCGAGCAACCGGAACGCCACGGCTACCGCTTCTTCTGCCGCACGTTGGAGGAGCACCGGCGCGCTCTGCTCGGGCCCACCTGGCTCCAGACACTGAACTACGAGACCCGTTGGATGAGCCGGGAGGAAATCGTCGCGGTCACCTACGAGGCCGGCCGACGCTTAAACCGGCTGAAGGAACGCTATGGCCTGGTTGCGCCGACCGTCGCGCAGGAGATCGATCGGCGTATCGGCCAGGCAGAAGCGATGCTGGAGCGCGTGACCCACCTCTGGGAAGAGGGCAATTGGGAGGCCATCCGGGCCCTCAAGCCGGAGATCGACCGCCTGAGCATTTCCACGGTGTGCGAGAAGAGCGAACTGGACCTTCCCCTGCGCCGTCGCCTGAACTGGCTGGGAGCCGCGAGGGCGTTCCTGCAGACCGTGCTGCGCAGATCTCCAGAGCGCCCCAGATAGAACCAAGCCCGCGAGCATCCGCCGGGCAGTTGCCTCTACTGGGGATCCCCTTCGTCGTTAACCGAAAAGAAACCCTGCGCTAACTCACGGATGAACCTGCTGCCCTTATGCCCATGTCGGAGCAATCGCTTTGACGATGGGGAGAACCTAGGTTGAAAGGAGGAATACCATGCGCAGCCGGAAAGACCTGCCCTTGCTGCTCCTGAGCGTCGTTCTGCTGAGCTTGGCCATCCCCTCCGCGGGATGGGCCGCATCTGCCCCGACCGGAAAGCCGATAGACACCGTGGCCATTGCTCCCGCTTTCGCTGGACCGGGCCCCATCACCGTGCGCGTCGGCTTTGGTGCCTCCGAACCGGCGATGGTCACGGTACACCTGTGGGCCGCATTCGCGGCCGGTGTCGGCTGGCACGATACCGGCTTGGTCGTGAACCCACTGACGGGCGAGTCGTTCCAGTACGAACCGGAATTCGGCCCCGGCATCTACTACTTCGCCACCGTTGCCGAGGACGGTTCTGGGCCGCTTGAGCCGTTGCCAACCGGCAGCGGGGATGCGACCACGGTCGTCGACTGGACTGCACCCGAGTCGAAGGCCTTTGCGCCGCGGGTGACCACCGGGCCGCAGATCCAGGTCCTTTTCCAGGCCAAGGACGACTGGAGCGGCGTCGCCGAGGTGCACCTGTGGGTTGCCTGCCCGAACCCGTTCGGCCCGCGCTGGCAGGACACGGGGCTGGTCGCCTATCCGCAGAACCTGCTCTCCTTCCTCTACACACCGACCTGTGGCAACGGGCGCTACTACTTTGCCACGGTCGCCGTAGATCGAGCGGGGAACGTGGAGGCCTTGCCGTCTGGGGATGGAGACACCTCCACCTTCTATTCCAATCCTTTGCCGTGGTCGAAGCGTTAATCCGAGACTCAGGGGAGAAAAGGCTGGGGGCCGGGACGATGCACCGGCCCCCAGCCTGATTTATTCCACAAGCACCAGCCCAAAGAGGCGAAAAGGGGCATCGAGGGAAGGTACGACTTCGATCCTCCAGCCCGCAGCACGTACCGTCGCATAGACATCGATTCCACAGGCCTCCATGGACGGCCGGGCCTTCTCGGGAAAACGGCAGGGACCAGCCAGGTTGCATGTCTCACAGAAAGGGCACGGGCCCGCTACCATTCCCCAGGCCCGGTAATGACCGGAAAGGAAAAGCTCCCGCTCGAGGGCGGCCACTGCTTCGGCCAGCCGCCGTGCGGCCGGTTCTTCCTCGTCCTCGCCCCGCCCTTCGACCCGCAGGAGCAGCCCCTTCCGGTAATCCTGAAGCATACGGCGCGTCGCCTCCGGCGTCGGGGAATGGGGCGGGCAGGTCAGACACTGACCGTATCCGCCACATCCGAATTGGCATTTCCGTCTCACCCAGTCCGACACGACGACTTGTTCTACCGAAATGGCGCGCGCGGCGTCCGCTCCCAGAGCCAAAGCGCGCTGAACCCACTCCTCCATGGGCTTGCCTCCTGCCATCCCGGGGCAAAGAAAATGGGCGGAGCTGCCTTTTGCAGGATCCGCCCTGAGGTGCCCGGAGGGGCTCGAACCCTCAACCTTCTGATCCACAGTCAGACGCTCCGCCAATTGAACTACGGGCACCAAGTTTATCCATAGTATACCCCGAACCGCAGTTGCTGTCAAACGCGCGTTTTGCTAGAATACCCGTATCCAGCAGCACCTGAGGAGCAGCATGGAAAGCGAAGCGCTTCCCCGCCTGCGGGGCGACCTCGAGATCCTGAGCGGCCAGCCGGATGCGACGCTCATCTATGACCCTGTCCAACGCACCCTTTTTGAACTGCACCCCGAGGACCTCCCCCTGGTGAAGCTGCTCGACGGGAAGCACTCCCTCCCCGAGATCGCCCGGGGCCTCAGACGGCCGCTCGCGGAAGTCCAGGAGCTCGTGGATGACCTGAGCGACGCCTTTCTCCTGGAAGACCCCGAGCAAGAGGAGATGCTCCGCGCCCTGCGCCGCCGCAACCGGGAAGAAGACCGTCTCCTTGCCCCGGTGCTGGACAACGGTCCGCTGCCCGATCCTTCGGTGCCCCCTATCCACGTCGTCGATGACGCCCGCCACACCTGCTTGCGATGCGGCGCCTGTTGCCACTATGCGGTGCCGGTCTCTCCGGAGGAGCGCACGCGGCTGGAAGCAGTGGATTGGCCGGCCGGAACGGTGCCCGAGGAAAGCGGCGGGCTCTTCCAGCTCCGCCCCGGCTTGCAATGGGGGCGGCTGGAAGAGACCATCGCCACACGGAGCGATCCCACGCGCTGCGTCTTCCTGGATGAAAACAACCTCTGCCAGGTGCATCAGCGGCTGGGGGAGACGGCTAAGCCGTTCGTCTGTCGCCTCTTCCCGCTGGCCTTTCCGGTCCTGGTGCCGGAGGGGATCCTTTTTTCTCTCACCTTCGAGTGCCCCTTTATCTATGCGACCTATGACACAGGGGAACCCTTTGCTGTCCGACCGGAGCTCCTGCGGGCACTGGCCGCGGAAATGGAGGAAATCTATATCCTGCCCTCGGAGATCGATCTATCCGAGGGAAAGAAGCTTGCCCGAGAGCCTTTCCTGCAGTGGGAGGAACAACTGCGTGGGCGCCTGGTTGCTCCCGCCACACGCCCCGAGGCCTTTTTGGAAACGCTGGCCCACGCATGGGGGGAACTGGATGCCCACGAGGTCAGCCCCTCCCCAACGCCAGAGGCGTTTGGGCATATGGCGCAGGCGCTGAGGGAAGCAGCGCTGTCCGAGCAACCTCTGCTGAGCGAAACTCCGGAAGGCACGGAGGGAAGTCGCCAGGCGGGCATCGTGCTCGAAGCACTGAAAGAGAGGCCCCTTCGGGCATGGGAACCCGTTCCGTGGGAAGACGGCCCAGAGGCCGACCGCTTCCTCGTCCGCTTTGCCCATCACTTTCTCGGAGGAAAACAGTACCTCCTGTACCGCACTGCCTGGCTGGGTCTGCGGGCACTGGCCGCGATCGTCCTGCTGAGCCGCTGTGATGCCTCTTTCCTGGCCCGCCAGGCCGGCCGGGAAAGGGTAGGCGTGGAAATGCTCAACCGCGCCGTTGCCCGGTGGTGCCGCTTGCTGGACCTGCGGCCCATTCGCCTGGCCTATGTACGGGCCGCGCTTCAGGGGTGAGTGCCCGGCTTTTCACTCCCACTCGATGGTGGCGGGCGGCTTGCTGCTGATGTCATAGACCACGCGGTTCACCCCGGGCACTTCGTTGACGATCCGCCGGCCGATCTCAGCCAAGAGTTCGTAGGGCAGGCGCGCCCAGTCGGCGGTCATAAAGTCGTCGCTCGTCACCACCCGCACCGCGATCGCCTGCTGATAGGTGCGGCTATCCCCCATCACGCCCACGCTGCGCACCGGCAGCAACACCGCAAAGGCCTGGGCGGTCTTGCGGTACCAGTCGGCACGGCGCAATTCCTCGATCACGATCGCGTCCGCGCGCTGGAGCGTGGCCACCCGCTCCGGGGTCACCTCTCCCAGCACGCGCACGGCCAGTCCCGGGCCAGGGAAGGGGTGCCGCCAAACCACCTCCTCCGGGAGACCCAGTTCTAGGCCCACCGCGCGCACCTCGTCCTTGAACAGGTTCCGCAGCGGCTCGATCAGCTCCAGCGCCATATCGGCGGGAAGGCCCCCAACGTTGTGGTGTGTCTTGATACGGGCAGCAGGGCCGGATCCGGGCCGGCTCCGTCCGGCGCTTTCGATGACGTCCGGGTACAGCGTGCCCTGGGCCAGGAAACGCACCCCTTCGATCCGCCTGGCTTCCCGCTCAAAGACCCGGATAAAGAGCTCTCCGATGCGCCGGCGCTTCTCCTCGGGATCGGTCACCCCGGCAAGAGCCGCGAAGAACTGTGCCGAGGCATCGACGGCCACCACCGGGATCCCCAACTCCCCTCGGAAGAGCGAAAGCACCTGCTCCGGTTCGCCGAGCCGCAGGAGGCCGGTGTCGACAAAGATGCACGTGAGCTGCTCTCCTACCGCGCGCCACAGGAGGGTAGCCGTCACCGCCGAATCGACGCCTCCGCTCAGGCCACAGACGACCCGGTCGCTCCCGATGCGTGCCCGCAGGGACGCGATGGTCTCCGGGATGAAGGCCTGGGGAGTCCAGCGGCCCTCACAGCCGCAGATGCGGTAGAGGAAGTGGCGCAGCAGATCCTTTCCCTGGGGGGTGTGGGCCACCTCCGGATGAAATTGGATGCCGTACAGCGCACGCTCAGGGTAAACCATAGCGGCGATGGGGGAATTGGGGCTGGTCCCTAGAGATCGAAAGCCCGGCGGCAACGCAGTCACCCGGTCCCCGTGGCTCATCCACACCGCCATAGGCGAAGGGAGGCCGTCCACAAGCGGGTCATCCGGGATCGTCCATCGCACTTCGGCCGGACCGTACTCGCGACGGCCGGCCGGCGAAACCTCCCCTCCGAGCGCGTAGGCCAGGAGCTGCATCCCGTAGCAGATCCCCAACACAGGTCGGCCCGAAGAAAGAAGATAGGGCGGCAACGTGGGCGCTCCGGGCTCATAGACGCTCGCCGGGCCACCGGAGAGGATGAAGCCGGCCGGGTTCAGGGCCAGTACTTGCTCTGTCGGCGCATCCCAGGGAAACAACTCGCAGTAGACGTGGGCTTCCCGCACCCGACGGGCGATCAGCAGGCTGTACTGCGAGCCGTAGTCCAGGATAACGATCGTCTCCGGATGGGATAACGAAACCATGGCCCGGTCCTGAGGCACCTCATATGGGATCGACCTAACCCTGCTTGAGGCGGAACCCGTGCCCACGGACAGTCTCGATGTAGTTTTCCGAACAACCGGTGCTCGCCAGGCGCTGCCGCAGCCGTCGCACGACAGCGTCGATCGCTTGATCGGTGATCCCTTCGCTCGCCTCCTCCGGCCAGATGACGGCGATGATCTCGTCCCGCGTACAGATGGCGCCTCCACGGTCACAGAGCAGTTCGAGCAGCCGGTATTGGGCAGCGGACAGGGGAGGCACAACCTCGACACCGTCGACCCAGACGCGGTGGCTGGCGCGATCCAGGTAGATGCCTCGTCGGGTGGGCCCGGGGCGGTAGAGCGGGGCGGTCGCCTCGCTCCCGATGAAGAGCAGCCGATAGCGGGAAGCGATACCGATCTCGTCCCCGTCCTGGAGCGCGCGGACACCGCTTACCAGGCTTCCGTTGAGAAAGGTACCGTTGCGGCTGCCCTCGTCGCGCAGGTAGTACCGCCCACCTTCGCGGAAGATCATCGCGTGGTGGCGCGAGACCTGGCGGTCGGGTAGAACGAGGCCGCAAGTCTCCTCGCGGCCGATGAGCAGAAAATCGGAGGTCAAAGGGCATTCCCACTGTTGCCCGCTGACCCTATCGTGCACGATCACGAGGGGCTGTTCCTGCGGCTCCATCGGGGTCGACTCCCAGCATAATCACCTAGCCCATCATAGCATAAGGGACTGGCAACGTCAAAGCGCGCTCGGGCCGGCCACGGCCCGCGCGAACGCAGCCCCGAATTCCTGCCCCCGGCGCAGTTCTTCTTCCGTGGGGGCTCCGACGAATTCGAACGAATCGACGACCTCCCAGCCGAGTTCCGCTGCCAGCCGCTCGAATTCCTTCTGCGCGCCGCCGCTCCATCCGTAGCTCCCAAACCGGGCCACACGCCGGTTGCGCACCCCTTTGCGGTGGGCCACATCGAGGACGTGCGCCATCGGAGGAAACAGTGCCCCCTCGTACGTCGGCGCACCGACCATTACCCCGGCGCGCGTCCAAAGGGAAGGCAAGAGGTAACTCACGTGGGTGCGCGTCACGTCGAAAATCTCCACTGGCACCCCTTGCCCGGAGATCCCCTGAGCCACCGCATTCATCATCTTCTCCGTATTGCCGTACATCGAGCCATACAGCAGCGTGACCTCCGGTTCGCCAGGACCCGTGGCGTACCCTGCCCAGCGTCGGTAAAGTTCGATGATGCGGCCGGGGTCCTTGCGCCAGATCAACCCGTGGGAGGGCGCGATCGCCGCGATGGGGAGATCGCTCAGCTTCTCGATCGCCCGCAGGACCATGCGGCTGAAGCGAGCCACGATGTTCGCGTAGTACCGCAACGCTTCCCGCTCGTAGTAGGCCAGGTCGCTGCATTGATCGTCGAACAGTGCCCCGCGCAGTGCCCCGTAACCCCCGAAGCCGTCACAGGAGAAGAGAATGCGGTTCGCGGGCTCGTAGGTCATCATCGTTTCTGGCCAGTGGACGAACGGGGTATGGAAGAACTGCAGCCGGTGTCGTCCCAGGGAGATCGTCTCGCCGTCGGCAACCGCGCGCACTTGCTCGCGGATGCCGTAGAACGTCCCCAGCATCTCCTTGCCCTTTTCCGTGGTGAGGATGATCGCCTGCGGGGCAATCCGGAGCAGGGTACGCAGAATACCGGTGTGATCCGGCTCCAGGTGGTTCAGGACGATCCAGTCGATGGAACGCAGATCGATCAGCTCGGCCACCTGCTCGAGGAACTCGTCCACCTTGAACGACTTGACCAGATCGATGATCGCCGAGCGTTCATCGCGGACCAGGTAGGCGTTGTAAGAGACCCCCTCCTGCGTGATCGGCCATAACCCCTCGAAGAGGTCTGTCGTGCGGTCATTCACCCCCACCCAGAAGATATCCGGGTAGATCTCCACGGCCGACATGGGCTTGCCTCCTTAGCAGCTACAGCCACGCAGCTCGGTCCATGGCCCATCGTGCGATCGTGCGATCGGAGTATAGCACGAGCAGAAGGCGCACGTCAACCGGGTTGCGCGGGGACGCGCGCTATAGTAGAATGGGCGGCAAAGTAGAGTATCCCTCAGCCGGTGCGACGGAGCGGCTCGGCGAGCCCGTGGGCTTGTTGGAGGACCGGATGGACGAACCCTTCGAACCGCAGATCGTCGCTTTCTGTTGCCATTACTGCGCCTATGCTGCCGCGGACATGGCGGGAAGCCTGCGGCTTTCCTACCCACCGAACGTCAAGGTGATCGAGGTACCCTGCTCCGGTCGGGTCGATGTGCTGCATATCCTCCATGCCTTCGAACAGGGTGCCGACGGCGTGTTCGTTGCTGGCTGACTGGAGGGCACCTGTCATTACCTGGAAGGTAATCGGCGTGCTCGAAAGCGGGTCGGCTATGCCCATAAGATCCTGGCTGCCGTAGGCCTGGAACCGGAACGGCTGGGGTTTTACAACCTCTCATCCGCGGAGGGAACCCGGTTTGCTCAGATCGCGACTGAGATGACCGAACGCGTCCGTGCCCTCGGTCCAAATCCGTTGCGGCGCCGCTGAGCGTTCGGGAAGGAGTCCTCTGTGGAACTTTTCGAATACCGTGTAACCGAATTCCCGATCACGGAGAGCTGGGCCTACCTGAACCACGCTGCGGTCGCGCCTTTGCCCAACCGGGTAGTGGAAGCGATGACCCGCTTTCTCGAGGCACGGCGCATGGGCGAACTCGGCCTGCAGGACGAACAGCCAGCCACCGAAGAGACTCGCGCGCTCGCTGCGCGACTGCTCCACGCCGAGCCCGACGAAATCGCCTTCGTCGGCTCCACGAGCGACGGCCTGAACCTGGCTGCCCAGGCCCTGCCCTTGCAACCGGGGGACAACGTGATCCTCTGCGATATGGAATTCCCCGCCAATGTCTACCCCTGGCTCAATCTGCGACGCAAAGGGGTCGAGGTGCGCATCGTTCCCCACGACAACGGTGGGCTGACGCCCGCGCGCCTCGCGGAATACCTGGATGGGCGCACGCGGGTGGTCACCGTGAGCTCGGTACAGTTCCTCTCCGGTTTCCGGGCGGATCTCGCTGCTCTATCCCAACTCGCCCATCAGGCGGGCGCGGTGTTGGTGGTTGATGCGATCCAGTCGCTCGGCGCGGTCCCGATGGACGTGCGCGCCAGCGGGGTCGATATCCTGGCGGCCAACGGCGCGAAATGGCTGATGGCGCCGATTGGAGTGACTGTGCTCTATGTCCGTCGGGAATGGATTGAGCGGTTGCAACCCCCGTATGGCTATTACCGGGCGGTCGTCCGGCCCGAGCCCTACCTGGCCTACGATTGGACGTTACGCACGGATGCCCGGCGCTTCGAGCCGGCCAGCCTCAATGTCGTGGGCCTGTATGGGCTGCGCGCCGCGCTAGCCCTGCTCCTGGAGGTGGGGATCGAACGGATCTATGCGCACTTGCTCGATCTGACCGATCGTCTGCTCGCAGGGCTGGAGACATTGGGACTGGAGATCCTCACGCCCCGCGCTCGCGAGCATCGCGCCGGGATCGTCACCTGCCGTACGCCGGATGTCCCCGGCGACTGGGCCCGGTTGAAAGATGCGCACATCCTGGTTTCGCAGCGGGAAGGGTACCTGCGGATCTCCCCTCACTTCTACAACATCCCCGAGGAAATCGATCGCCTCTTGGAGGTATTGGCCTCTGGGAAACACTCCTGAGGGGCCGGGGGCAGGCAGCGACAACTCCCTGGCTCTTAGCCTGCGCTTCCCGGGGCAACGGAAATGCCCACTGGGCAAGAACGGTTCCTGGGAAGCCATCGGATGGGGCAGAGCACCGCCTTGCTGTGCTCCTGGGGTTCACCGGTGAGGAAACGGGCCCGCCAAAGCCCCGAGGCTAGGTATTCCCGTGGAGCGCTTCGCGCAACGAGAGCACTTCCCGCCGCAGCGAGGCGTCCACCTCGATCTCCTGGGCGATCCGCTCACACCCGTAGAGCACCGTCGTGTGGTCCCGGCCGCCGAGGTGCTGGCCGATCTCGGCAAGCGATGCGCCCGTCTCTTCCCGCATCAGATACATGGCGATCTGCCGGGGCATGGCGACTTCTTGCTTCCGGCTCTTGCTGCACAGTTCATCCGGGCTCAGGCCGAAGCGCCGGGCCACGGTTTGCAACACCTGTTGCGGTGTCACCGGGTGACGGCGGCTCTCGATAAAGACTTCGTCGAGCGCCCGCTGGGCCAGTTCTACCGTCAACGGCACCCCATTCAGCTCTGCAAAGGCCAGGACCCGGTTCAGCGCCCCTTCCAGCTCCCGGATGTTGCTCTGCACCCGTTGGGCCAGGAATTGAGCAACCGCCTCGGGAAGGAGAACATCCCGCTCCTCCGCCTTCGAGGTGAGAATGGCCACCCGCGTTTCGAGGTCGGGCGGCTGGATGTCGACGATCAACCCCCCTTCGAACCGGGAGCGCAGCCGTTCCTCCAGGGTAAGGATCGCCTTGGGCGGTCGGTCGCTGGTGATCACGACCTGCTTGCAGGCAGCGTGGAGGGTGTTGAAGGTGTGGAAGAACTCTTCCTGGGTGCTCTCTTTTCCCGCGATGAACTGGATGTCATCGATCAGCAGGATGTCGTTGCTCCGGTAGCGCTGCCGAAATGCATCCGTCTGCTGGCGGCGGATGGCGTTGATCAGGTCGTTCGTGAAGGTCTCGGAGGAAACATACAGCACCCGCAGGTTGCCGTTGCGCTGCAGCGCGTAATGGCCAACCGCGTGCAACAGATGCGTCTTGCCCAGGCCGACACCCCCATAGATGAAGAGAGGGTTGTAGGCGTGTGCCGGGTTCTCCGCCACCGCCATCGCCGCTGCATGGGCCATGCGGTTGTTGCTGCCAACCACGAAAGTGCTGAACGTGTAGCGTGGGTTCAGGCCGACGGAAAGCCCCGGAAAGAGAGGAAGTTGCCGCGAGGACGACGTACCCTCGGCCTCCACCGGGAGGGCCGCTGGTACCCCTCGCTTGTGCCGGCCGGCCTCGGCTTTCCCGGCTACGGCCCCACCGTTGCCCGTGACGACCACCCGTACCTGGACCGTGTAACCCAGCACATTCGAAAGCGTGCGCCGGATCAGTTCCCCAGCACGCCGCTCCAGCCACTGCTTGGCGTACGAGTTCGGCGTGCCCACAACGACCAGGCCGTCCTCAAAGGCAACGATCGACGTCCCCTGCAGCCAGGTCTCGTAATCGGACCGCGGCAAGCGCAATTGCAGATCGCCCAATACCGCTTGCCAGACCTGCCGCGCGTTCAAGCGAACCTCCTCCAATATGCCCTGGGGATCCCCTCCGGGGAACAGCCTTCATGGCCGCAGTTCGCACCCATCATATCAACTCCTGTTCGGGCTTGCAAGCCGCCGTCATCCCGTTTGCATAAGAGATATCGATGAAGTAAGCACAATAGCATAAACAAATCTTTGAGTAATTGCCTTGCAGACGGGGGTCGCTGTGGAAAAGTTCGCTTTCCAGGGCCCGGAAATGTGCAAAGTCCGATCCCCTGTCACGGCTAGCTCCTGCTCGTGGTAGTCCGGCGCATCGAACCTTGCTTTTTTCTGCTCACCATCTCAGGGCAGGGGTAAGGCAAGCGCAATCCGGGTGGAAAAGGGTGTGGATAATGGTTTTCCCTCACCCTTCGGTCGATTCCTCTTCCATCTCGCGGAAAATCCGCAGCAATTCCAGCACCTCCTGCCACTGCTGCTCCTGCTGGCGGAGGCGGTATTTCTCTTGCTGTTGGTAGATCACGCGTTGGACATCGGCCGGGTTAGGCACCCGGTCGAACGTCAGATCCTCGGCCCCAGCCGTCTGGATGCGCACGTTTCCATAGTGGAACAGCATCGCCAACAGCCCGGGTTGCTCGTAGGTGATGTTCTGGATGCGCCCTAGGTCGGTGCTGCGGCGCGTTTCCCCAAAGAGGCCGAAAGGACTCCGATAGATGTCGTGGATCCGGTCGGCTGTGAGCTCGTAGACATCCCCCAGCCAGACCTGATAGCGCCAGATCACCATCAGGACAAGCCCCAGAACGCCAAGTCCCCACATGCCCCATAGGAGCGGAGGTGTCCTCCGGGGAATGAACACGGCGATCGCCAGGGCCATCAAGGCAAGGAGCAGGGCCAAGGGGATGAAGATGCGCACGAACAAGAAGATGGCGTGCTTGTGCCAGACGATCCTCTCGTCCTCGATGCTCGGATTGGGAGGGAGAAGGCGAAAGCGCGGGCGGGTGCGTTGGGGTAGGCTTTCCCCGCCTTGGGTCTGTTTCCCCTGGCGCCGTGCGCGCGCCCGCCGCACGGTCTCGCGCATCCGCTGTTCGGAAAAGGCGGCCCGCAGTTCGAGCACCCGAGACTGGATGGTCTCCTGGATCTGCCGGGGCTGGGATACCGGGCCGAAGACGATGTCGCTTCCTCGGGCAGCCGTCTCGACCGCCACTTCCCCGTATTGCAACAAGGTGCCGAGCAGGCTTGGAACGGTGACCTGGACGTTCTGCACCCGGTCGAGCCCGGCCTCGCGTTGAGAACGGAACACCAGGATCGTGCGTTCCAGGTGCACCAGCCGCCGATCGGTCATGATCAAGGCATCGTTCCGCCAGTCGACGTAGGCGTAGAGGATGTAGATACTAACCAGCAAGCCCAGTCCAACAACCAAGGTCTCGGGCATGGCCCGCTCACCAGGTTCAGCCCGGCGGATCCAGAGCCATCCTCCGCCCACGATCGCCATCAGAAGTACCAGGAGCCACCAGGCCCGGCGCACCAGGACGATCCAATGCCGGGTCCATACCCCCAGGCATTGCTCGCCCGGTTCCAGGGTATAGCCGAAACGGCGCTGGAGGTCCTCGGCACGATATCGCGTCCCCTGCTCACCCACCGTCCACCCCTTCGGCAGTGATCGCCCCGGGAAGGATCTCCAGGCGGAGCGGCCGGCCGCTCCGATCCAGCTCCACTGCAACCACGTCCACTCGCCAGGCAACGTCCTGCAACCCGTACGCTCCCAGGAACGCCTCGGCCAGCCGCAGCAGCCGCCGTCGTTTGACCATCGTGAGCGATTCCTCCGGGGCCGGTCCTCCCCCATATTGCCGCGTACGCACTTCGACAAAGACCCAATCCGCTCCATCCCGGGCGACCAGGTCCAGTTCTCCCTCCCGGCAACGCCAGTTGCGCGCGATCACCCGGTAGCCCCTCTGCTCTAGCGTTGCCTCTGCCAGCGCCTCGCCCTGCTTCCCCAGAGCCCGCCGGCACCGACCATCGCCCATGCGCACCCTCGGATGTCCATCTCGCCCAGGCGCCATTCTAGCGCAAGTGACCCCTTCACGCAAGGAAAGGCGTCCCCGGGGACGCACCGCTTCCCTGGCCAACCTGCGTCGGCCACGGGAGGACGCTACAGGCCAAACGCGCCTTCAGGCCACGGGGAAAGGCGGCGACGGTACGAAGAGGGAAAACGCCCCCCTTGCGTCGGGCGGACCCGCCCGCAACTCCGGTCCTTCACTCCGCCAAAGCGGGTGGGCAAAACACGGCGAGGAGCTCCTTCTCCCGGGCGGTCGCGCTGCTTGCCGCCCGCCGAGCGCTGTGCTATACTGCCCGCACCACCGCGTCCCGGAGACGCGGATGCTGGGTCAAAGCGAAAATGTCCGGATGGGCGTTCGTTTGCGTCGTCGCCGCTGCGCTCTGCGATGGCTTTCTCAACGGCATGCACGATGGCGGGAACATCCTCTCCACGATGGTGGTCTCTGGGGCAATGAATGTGCGGCCCGCTCTGTGGCTGGTAGCCCTGGGAGAATTCAGCGGCCCCTTCCTCCTCGGCTCCGCCGTGGTAACGACCAGCGGCCGGGACACCCCGGTTCCTGGAGCGCTCACCCTAGCTACGGTCTTGGCCATGCTCTTGGGGGCGATCGCAATGTGATCGGCGACATCGTGGTCAAGGCGTCCTAGCAGCCCTCAAAAAGCGATGGAAAACGCGGTCGAAACCGAGGAACTGACGCGCACCTTTGGCAGCCTGGTCGCCGTAGACCGGCTTTCCCTGGTGGTCCGCCGGCCGGAGATCTTTGGCCTGGTCGGCCCAGACGGTTCCGGGAAGACGACCACCCTGCGCATGCTGGCCGGCATCCTGGCGCCGAGCTCCGGCCGCGCCCGCGTCCTGGGCTTCGATGTTGTCCGGCAAGCGGAGGAGGTCAAGGCGCGTATCGGCTACATGCCCCAGCGCTTCAGCCTGTATGGCGACCTGACGGTGCAAGAAAACCTGGCCTTCTTTGCGGAAGTCTTCCGGGTTCCCGCACGGGAGCGCGAGCCGCGTATGGCCGAATTGCTCGAGTTCGCTGCGCTGAGCCCTTTCCGGAACCGGCGCGCCGAGTACCTATCCGGAGGAATGAAGCAGAAACTTGCGCTCGCTTGCACGCTCATCCACCGGCCACAACTCCTGTTGCTCGACGAGCCCACCACCGGGGTCGATCCCGTAGCCCGCCGGGACTTCTGGAGCATCCTCTATCGCCTGCTCGGCCAGGGGGTCACGATCCTGGTGAGCACTCCCTACATGGACGAAGCCGAACGGTGTAGCCGGGTCGGGCTCCTTTCGCTGGGACGGCTGCTCACCGCCGGCACTCCTCAGGAACTAAAAGCGGCCTATCCGCACCAGGTGTTGGAGGTCCGCGCCTCACCGGTGGGAGAGGCGCTCGCCCTTCTGCGCCGCCTTCCACAGACCATCGACACACAGATCTTCGGGGAATCGCTCCACCTGGTCGTCCAGGATGCCCGGGCGGCGCAAGAGCCGGTCCGCCGTATATTGGAAAACGCCGGACTGCGCGTGCAGAGCCTGCGCCCGATTGCCCCCAGCATGGAGGACCTCTTCATGGCGCTCCTGCGCCCCGATCGGGCAAAGGACCAGGCTCCTTAACGCTTTCGGACCCCGCAGTCCCTCGGCACAGCCCTCGCCTTTCCAGGCCACAATGCGCGCACCCCTCTCGGCAGTTCTGGGTGGTTTCCCGGCGCAATGCGCGCTGATACTCTGCCCACAGGAACCGGCGGCTGACGCCGCAGGAGATATGATCCCACGGCATCGTTTCCTCGAAAGGCCGCATGCGGTTCGCATAGAACACGGGGTTCAGCCCACAGGCGGAAAGCGCCCGCCACCAGCGCCCGGCGTCGAACTGCTCCTGCCAGGCGTCGAACCGAGCCCCCTCCTTCCAGGCCAAAAGGATCGCCTCCGCAAGCTTTCGGTCGCCCCGGGCCAGCACCGCCTCCAGGCGGCTGGCCTCGAGGTCCGACCAGGAAAGCTCGATCGCCCGGTCACGCAATTCCCGTCGCAGGTAACGGATCTTCTCCTCGAGCAAGTCGATCGCTTCCTGCCCGACCCACTGGAACGGCGTGTGGGGCTTGGGGACAAAAGGAGCGACGCTCACGGCAACGGTGGCGCGCCGGCCGGCGTACTTGCGCCCGATGCGGAGCGCCTCCCGCACCATCGCCACCAGGCCCGCGAGGTCCTCGGCCGTCTCTCCCGGAAGCCCCACCATGAAATACAGCTTCACCCGCTGCCACCCGTGCGAGAAGGCGGCCTCGAGCGTGCGACGAAAGTCGTCCTCCGTAAGCCCCTTGTTGATTGCATCGCGCAGCCGTTGGGTGCCGGCCTCGGGGGCAAACGTAAGCCCCGTACGCCTCCGGCGGGAGATGATCTCCGCAAGCCGCACGGAGAAAGCATCCAGCCGTAACGAGGGCAGGGACAGGGAGAGCCCCCGGTCCGCGTACCGCTCGGCCAGGGCGGAAAGCAAGCCTTCGATCGCCGGGTAATCGCTGGAACTGAAAGAAAGGAGGGAGAGCTCCTCATACCCCGTGCGGGCCAACAACTCGTCCACCGCCGCCAGCACCTCGTCCGGTGTCCGTTCACGCACCGGACGGTAGATCATCCCGGCCTGGCAGAAGCGACACCCGCGCGCACACCCGCGCTGGATCTCGATCACCGCCCGGTCATGGACCGAGGCCAGGTAGGGGACCACCGGACGGGTGACCGGTGGCGAGTCCCGAAGGTCGAGCACAACCCGCTTCTCGATGCGCCTCGGGATGTCCTCCTCTTGGGGCACGATCGCGGCTACGGTGCCATCCTCGTGGTAGTCGACCCGGTAGAACCGAGGGACGTAGATGCCCGGAAGGTTCACCGCTCGCCGCAAGAAGGCGTCCTTCCCTTCCCCCGCCTGCTTCCGTTCCCGGTAGAGGGCAACCAGCTCCTCTAGCGCCTCTTCCCCTTCGCCGATCACGAAAAGGTCGAAAAAAGGCGCCATCGGCTCCGGGTTGTAGGCCCCGCTCCCGCCGCCGACCACGAGGGGATGGTCTTGCCCGCGCTCCTCCGCAAGCAGGGGAAGCCCAGCCAGGTCGAGGAGGGTCAGGACGTTGCTATAAGTCAGTTCGTAAGGCAGCGAGATGCCCAGGAGATCGAACTGGGCAAGCGGCCGGCCACTCTCCAGGCCGTAGAGGGGGATCCCCTCGCGACGCAGCAGTGCCTCCATATCGGGCCAGGGGGCATACACCCGATCGGCGAGGACACCTGGAGCGCGGTTCAGCCGATCGTAGAGGATCATCAACCCCAGGTTGGCCATCCCAAGCTCGTAGAGGTCGGGATAGGCCAGGGCAACGCGCACCTGCGCGCGTTCCCACGGCACATTGCGCGCGTTCCATTCGCCACCGGTGTAGCGGGCAGGCCGCGTCACCCCCTCCAGCAACGGCTCCAGACGCGCCCACACGCTCGCGCTTTCCGAATGCGCGGCCTCCTGCGGGGAAACCGTTTCCTTACGGCTCATTCGCGGAAGAACTCGACGATCTCGGCTTCTTCCTCCTCGCCCCGCAACACCTCAACGATGCTGATGCGATGCCAAGGGAGGAAGAAATCGGTGGCGCCGCGCGCGATGTACGAGATCGGCTTGCCGTCGCGCTTGCGCGGGTTGGAAAAGCGGACGAAACTGTCCTGGGGTTCGGGAAGGCGCTCGGCGTCCGCCAGGATGGGTTCCTCGCCGAGCACGTGGATCAGGAGCGTATAAGCCACTGTGCCCTCCTTAAGAACAGCGCGGCTGGCGCGGCATCATGGGACGCCCGGGGCCGAGGACGGGCTTTCGATGATCGCGCGAAGGACCACGTTCCCGAGCCGGATCTCGCTGCCATCGTCGATCGGCACCGGGGTGTGCGCCGGCAGCCGTTCCCGGTTGAGGTAAGTCCCGTTCGCACTGTTCAGATCCTCCAGGAAGAACCGATCCCCTCGCCGGATGATGCGGGCGTGCCGCCGGGAAACCCCGGCCATATAGGCGTTGTCCGGGGTCAGATCGACTTCCGGGAAGATCCCGCCTGCCGGATCGCTCCTTCCCACCAGCAACACTTCGGCCAGCGGGCAGAGGATCAGCCTTCCGCTGTTCAGCACGAGCAGCCGCAGCTGCGTTGGGGCGATCTGCGCCGTCGTCCGTCCCGACACGGCCTCCTCGGAGGCTGCCTCCGGAAACGGGGCACAGGCCCCGGAGCCTTCTGCCGAATGGAACAGGTTCGCTCCGCACTCCGGGCAAAAGAGGGTGCCCTCCAGCAGGTGGCTCTGACAGTACGGGCAGATGATCATTCCCCTGCTTCCTCCTCCGCGCCCCCTCGGAACCAGCGGCGTCCCAACCGCTTCGTCCCATACTGGATGGCCTTTTTGCCCGCGACGGAAGGCAGGCCAGTGGTATGGAGTTGGCGCGCTTCCTCTTCCACGCGTCGGGCCAGTTCCGCTTCGCCAAGCTGCACCAGACGGGTCGCCGCAGCCCTCAGCCGCCGGGTCGCCTGTTCGATATTCCCCCGTCGCATCTCCTGCCAGGCGGACTCCTGCAGGCGAAAGGCCATGACCCGCTCCAACGCTCGCTGTACCCGCTCCGGGATCTGGCTGCCCTGAACGGCGCCGCACGGGAATGCCAGCGCCTGGCGCTTCTCCCGCTGCATGAGCTCGTGTGGCAAACGGTAGGTCACCGCGATTTCCAACAGGCGGTGCTCTCCCGGGGAAAGTGGCGGGAGGACCAGCTCCGCCAGAAAAACCTGCGGTTCCGTGCCCATCCACTCCCCGAGCGACGCGGCCCACCCGTTCTCCCAGCTTGCCTGCAGGGGAACCGGAAGGATCTCGGGGACCACACGGTAAAACCGCTGCAGCGAAACCCCAGGAACTGCCTGCAAGGCCAGGGCTATTTCCCGAGCCACGATCCCCTGGAGCAACCTCATCTCTTCCCGAAAGAGCGGGACAATGGCTTCCGGACCGACGATGTACTCGCTCCGGCTGTTCCCATAAGCAGCTATGGTCGCCAGGAGGTCCTCGTTCCACTCGCTCCCCAGGCCGAAAGCCGTGATCCCAACCCCCTGCTGCTGGAGCTGCCGGGCAAGAACCACGCAGCGATCCTCGTCGCCATAAGTCCGGCCGTCCGTCAGCAGGACCAGCCGCCGTACGCCGGCGAAAGAGCCCGCGCGCTCCATCTGCTGCAATGCCATTTCCAGGCCCCGGGCCATTTCCGTCCCACCGGAGGCTTGGACTTCCGCGATATGCTCTCGGATCGCTGCGGGGGCCTGCACCAACTGCCGGGGAACGACGACCGTCGCACGATCGTTGAAAGCGATCAGGCAAAAATAGTCCGCCGGGGTCAGTTGCCCAACAAGGTATCGGGCCGCTTCTTTTGCCTGCAAAAGACGCTCTCCCCGCATGGAGCTGCTGCAGTCCAGCAGCAGGCAGAGATCGAGCGGTAGCCGTGTTTCCCCTTCGCGAGCCGGGGCCGGCTGGATTTCCACCAGCAGGTAGAGCAGTTGAGCCTCATCCAGGGCAGGCAACTCGCTTCGGCTGGGGGTGCAAACAAGCTGAATATCCCGCTCCATCCGCGCGCCTCGCTAGCCTTCCCAAAGCACCATCCCCATTATACCCCGTCCGGGTTTGGCTGTAAAGAGGAAAGGGCCGCCTCTACGCGTCGCCGCAGCTTCTCCCGAGGGAGAAACCCAAACCGCTCGCGCGGCTGCCCTCCCACGTACAGGATCAACGTGGGCAGCGAGAGCACCCCCTCCTGCGCTGCCCAGTGTGGATTCTCCCCCACATTCACGCGTACCACGCGGAGCCGCCCGGACCACTCCTGGGCGAGCGCCTGAAGGTCCGCTTCCATGCGCCGGCATGGCCCGCACCACTCCGCCCAGAAATCGACGAGCACCGGCTCTCGGGCTTGGAGCACCTCTTGTGGAAAGTCTGCATCGGAAATGTCGCGCAACGCCACGGCGTTCGCCCGACGGGAAGGTCCCTTACTCCATACGGAGCAACAGTTCCACGGCTCGCCTCAGGTGCTCCCTGGCCTGGCGCAGCTGCTCGGGGGTCGCATCCTCGGGCAGGCACTGTTCCATATAGTAGGACAGCACCTGTACAGCCGCCCGGTCCAGCGCCGCCCGCGCCGCAAGCAGCTGCGTGAGGATCGGCTCGCACCCCTGGTCTTGCTCGACCATTCGTGCCAGGCCGCGCACCTGCCCCTCGATCCGACGCAACCGCGTGACGATCTCGTCCTTATCGATCATCTCCGTGCTCTTGGATTCAACGCGGCACTCTGTCGTACGATCGCCACAAACTCTTCTGCGTTTAGACTGGCCCCGCCGACCAGCGCCCCATCGATCTCGGGCTGCTGTGCAAACTCGCCGATATTGGCCGCATTCACGCTTCCTCCATAGAGGATCCGTGTCCTCCCGGCAACCTCGGCGTCGTAAAGCCCGGCCAGGAGGGAGCGGATCATCCCGATGATCCGGTTGGCCGTGGCACCGTCACATGGCCGGCCGGTGCCGATGGCCCACACCGGCTCGTAGGCGACCACCCCACCTTGCTCCTGCCAGAGTCGGCCTTCCACGCCCTCGAGAGCCGCGCGCACCTGGCCAGCCACCACTTCCTCCGTCCGCCCCTGCTCGTTTTCCTCCAGGCTTTCTCCCACACAGAGGATCGGAGCAAGGCCGTGCCCAAGAACCGCCAGCAGCTTGGCGTGGATGAGCCGGTCGTCTTCCCCAAAGAGGCGCCTTCGCTCCGAATGCCCGACGATCACATAGCGGCACAGGCCGGCCAACATGCGGGGAGCGACCTCCCCGGTGTAAGCGCCTTCTTCCGGATACACGTTCTGGGCGCCTACGGCCAATCCACTTCCCCGC
The DNA here is from genome assembly GCA_034436115.1 of Chloroflexia bacterium. Taxonomy (GTDB): domain Bacteria; phylum Chloroflexota; class Chloroflexia; order DTKN01; family DTKN01; genus DAOTVY01. Next base: position 82,040 of record DAOTVY010000040.1, read on the forward strand.
AGCCGATCGGCGACTGCCGACAGCGCGACGAACGGTGGACAGACGGCCACTTCCACTCCGGATAACCCTTCCAGGCCTCGGGCAACCCCTTCGGCCAGGGCGACCGCCTCCGCGATCGTCCGGTGACACTTCCAATTGCCGGCAACCAGCGGTATCCGCATCCGCCCCTCCCCCCGTCAGCGGTCGAGCAGTGCCTGGACGCCAGGAAGGGCCCGCCCTTCCAGAAACTCCAGGCTGGCTCCGCCGCCGGTGGAGATGTGGCCGATGCGGTCAGTCAGCCCGGCTTCCTGCACTGCCGCAACCGAGTCCCCACCACCCACGATGCTAAAAGCGCCGCTTTCGACGATCGCCTGCGCGATCGCGCGCGTCCCTTCCGCGAACGCCGGGAACTCGAAAACGCCCATCGGCCCGTTCCAGAGCACGGTTCGGGCCCCCTGAAGCGCCTGGCGAAAAACCTCCACCGTACGGGGCCCGATATCCAGGATGCGCCAGCCCTCGGGGACCTCCCCGACCGGCACCGTCTTGTGGCGCGCGTCGGCAGCGAAGGCGTCGGCCACGACGACATCGACCGGCAGGAGCAACCGAACCCCGCGCTGGCGCGCCTCCTCCAGCAATCTTTCCGCCGTCGACACTGCCTCCGCTTCGACGAGCGAATCCCCCACCTCGTATCCCTGCGCCTGGAGGAATGTATTCGCCATCCCGCCCCCGATCAGGAGGGCATCCACCCGGCCCAGCAGGTTCTGGATCACGCCGATCTTGTCCGAGATCTTGGCTCCGCCCAGCACGGCGACAAAGGGGTGTTCGGGGGATTCCAGTGCCCGGCCCAGAGCGGTCAGCTCCTCCTCCATTAAGAAGCCGGCCACCGCGGGAAGATAGTGGGCCACTCCTTCCGTCGAGGCATGCGCCCGATGTGCCGTGCCGAAGGCATCGTTCACGTAAAGCTCTCCCAGGGCAGCCAGCCGCCGGGCAAACTCGGGGTCGTTCTTCTCCTCTTCGGGGTGGAAACGCAGGTTCTCCAGGAGCACCAGCTGTCCCGGTTCCAGCGCCTGCACCGCGGCCTCGACCTCAGGCCCGATGCAATCCGCAAGCACCTGCACCGGTTGCCCCAGGAGTTCCGAAAGGCACGCACCCACCGGGGCCATGCGCAACGTTTCGTCCACCCCTTTCGGCCGGCCGAGATGGGACATCAGGATCACCGCAGCCCCCTGCTCGAGCAGGTACCGAATAGTGGGGAGGGCCGCCCGAATCCGGGTGTCGTCCCCTACGCGGCCTTCCTTCAAGGGCACGTTGAAATCGACGCGTACGAGCACCCGCTTGCCCCGGACATCGACGTCGCGCACCGTCTTCTTGTGCATGGTGACCTCCTGTCCAGTATGTTCCCACCGTCCTGTGCATCACGGCGTACTCTCAGTGGGCCTCGAACCCAGGCCTCTTCCGGCGGCGTAGCCCATTCTAACACGCCTTGGGCAAGGGGTCAAAAGCCGACCGGGGGCAGATGGCCCGGCGTGGGAGGATAGCGATCCCAGAAGTCCCGGGAACAGTCATCGCTGTCCCGATCCACCGGCCGGCGCTCCAGGGAATGGCCTTGGGGCACTCCGCCGGGGTGGGCAATCACGCCAGGATAGGACCCGGCCCCGTATACAAGCGCGTCCACCGTTCGCCCAACGGCGTCGCGCAGGATCACCTCATCTCCGGCATTCCCCAGCGCAAAGCCGAATCCGGTCCACCCGCCGGCCGGTACCATGTTCGGCACGCGCGGATCGTCCCGGTTGGGATCGATGCAAAACTCGAGGTCCGGAAGGAACCCGGCCACGTCCGCCGCCTGTGCGGCAACGACGAGCACACCGCGCCCGGCGATCCACGTCCCCTGCGGGAAAAGGTAACGGCCGCTTCCGTACTCCCCATCGACCGCCGCGTCCCCCAGGCTCCAGCCGGATAGATCGACTGGCTGTGCCGTGGGGTTGTAAAGCTCTACCCACTCAGCTCCGGGCTCTGGGCCGCTCGGGTCATAGAGTGCCTCGCTGATGAGCGCGTGATCCGCCCGCGTACGGTAGCCCCGGTAGATGACCGGAAGCAGGATGCGCCCGGAACGGTTCCAGTCGTCCTGGAACACGCGCGCCAAGTAGGCGTGAACGACCGCCGAGCGCAACTGCAGCACCACCTCGCGGTTCGCCTTGCTCGAGGCTTCGCTTCCGTTCAGGCTGCCCAGGTGCACATACCCCTCGTTCCCCAGACGTACCAGCACCATCTTGTTGTGGATACCGTAGCACGTGGGATCCCCCAGGCGGGCGCGTAGGTCCAGCCCTTCGCGGCGGGCGAGGGCGTTCAAATAACCCACCGTCTCCACGTTGCGCGACAGGTCCACGGCGCTCTGGCCGAAAGAGCCGCCGTTCAGCAACACACGCACCCGGGCTCCACGGCGCGCCGCCGCGACATAGGCCTCCAGGCGCGGGTTGGGGGCCGGCCGCCCGTCCGGCAGACTTCCCCAGGAAGGGTGCTCGTACATCTGCTCCACCTCCACCGTATCCCCAGGCCCCGCCCGCTCCAACAGGCCGAGCAACGCGTCCGAACGGCGCAGCGCCGCTTCGGGCGCGCTAAAGAACTCGAAGCCGAACGTCCCTGAGAGCACCAGCGGCTCGGGGAAGCGCACGGTGGACGTCACTCCGCCGCTCGTCGTACTCGGAACGAACCCAGCGGGCGGGGGTCCGTACCCATACGGGTTGTCCTGGGACCAGCGGCTCAAGTCGCGGTGGTGTTGTGGGTCCAGATCGGCCTCGAAGAGCGCCGCTGCCCGGGCCACCACGGACGGCGCATCCGTCCAGAGCAGCACCCCGCGCGATCCCCAAGTGCCGTCGGCCTTGTCGTCCGTGGGCAGGCCCCCGGCCGTCAGGTTCTGGGTGGAGAGAACGAGCCAGCGCCGGTCGATGAGGAGCATCTTGCTGTGGAGAGCGGCGTATCGGTCGTAGACGTGCTCAGCCGGCTCGTTGAACAGGAACCAACAGGCACCACCTGCGGCCTCGATCTCCCGGCACGCCCAGCGCTCCTGGTCGCTGATCCCCCGGGGCATGCCCGCAACTTCGCCCTCCAGGAGCAGCGTGACCCGCACCCCGCTCCGAGCCCGAGCAGTAAGCATCTGCGCAAGGTCATAGCTCTCCAGTACGTACAGCTCCCCCTCGATGCGTTCCTGTGCCTGTTCCAGCATCCGCAAAAGCCGATCCCCCGCGTGATCCGGGGCGATCGCGACCGTCAGCGAGGCGCGCTCCGTTGCCGAAAGGGGCCAGTAGAAACGCTCGAAATCCCATCCTGGGTAGACCGCTCGCCGCCCGCGCAAAGGGTCGTCCGCATACGGCATCCAGTCGCTTGCCCTGTCCGTGTCGATCAGCGGTAGGCCACTTTGCTCCTCTGGAATTCGCTGCAAGATCTGGCCCGTCAGCCCCAATCCGGCACCATGGTAGGGCAGAAGGGGCGGCCCAGACCAGCCCGGGATTCCGGTGTCGCCTTCGTTCCCATAGACAAGTGCATCGACCGTTCCCCCGTCCAGTGCGCGCAGGACGACCTCGTCCCCCTGGTTGCTCAGCCCGTAGGGGAGCCATGTCGCCAGCACCAGGTCCGGCGGGAACCCGAAGCTGAGGATAAAAGCGCCGGTGTCCCTCGCCACCCAGGCGCGCTTTCCCGGTTCCAGGACCAAGTGGGGTAGCTCCCGGCATCGGGGGAGCGAATTGACGTACTTGCATAGCTCCCACCCCGTAAGGTCCACCGGCGCACGGCCCACATTCACCAGGCAGATCGCCTCGTCGGGGTCCCCCGGCTGATAGCCGTCGTAAAGCACGGCATCCACTAGGAGGCCGGGTTCCCCAAGAAAGGCAACTGTGGTCGTCCAGGTCGCCGAGTTGTTCGCCCAAAGGGTTTCCGTGTAGGAAGTGGCTACGGTCAGACGGTCTACGAGCGTCCCGGAAGCGGTAGGGGATACCCGGGCCACCAGGATGGCCCGGCCCTCTACCCCGGCTTCGAGCCACCCCAAGGAGCACCGGAGCCGTTCCATGTTCCCGGTGCAGCTGTACGGGCTACGCGCTTCCAGGAAGACCAGGTCGAGGGGCAGCGTATCCGTGAGAAGGACGTCCGGGGCAGGGGCTCGCCCTTGATTGCGCACGGTGAGGGTATAGGAGATCGTCTCCCCAGGCGAGGCCACCGTCGGCCCCGCCTTTTCTGCCACGAGATCCGGATAGGCCGGCCGAACGGATGTCTCCGCGTAGGCGCGGTTGTTTCCGGGGGTAGCCTCGGGGGAAGCGCTCTGCGCTTCGACCTCCAGGCGAACCAGGCCGCTCGCGGTCACGGCGACCCGGCCGGCCACGGTGATCGGAAAGGCCGTCAGGGAAACGGGCATGCTCCCCGCCTCCCAGACGAGCGTGCCGGGCGGAAGAAAACGGAACGCGAAAGGCCCCTCCTGCGCCAGGAAGGAGACCGCTTCTGGCAGCGTGGCGGTCAGCACCGTCTGCACCGCTTCGCGGTTGCCGGTGTTTCCCACCCGCAGCCGGTAGGCGATCTCGTCCCCCGCCAAGACCTCAGCCGGGGCGCTCACGTCCAGGGCCAGATCGGCCGCCGGCGAGGAGGCGGAATTCCGGAGCTTGGGAGTGCCCAAGACAGGGTTTCCCCCCGCATCGTGCCCGTTGTGAATGGCTCCGTCGTTCGTCGCCCAGTTGCCGTCCGTGTCCGGCGCCAGCGGATCGATCCGCTCCATCGACCGTCGCCCCGCGGCATTCCCCGCCGGCCACGGGCCTCCATCGCCGTTGGCCATATCCGCGACCTCGCCGGAGGCGTCCCGGAGGATCAGCACTTCCCCCCCATTGCCCAGCGCCCCCGTGTAAATCTGGTCCGCCGGGATGTCCACGATCGTGCCGTCGTCCGAGCGCTCGAGAAGAAAGCTTCCGTAAGCAGGGATCGTCCCCAAGAGCACGATGCTCGGCGTCCCGTCCAGTGCCGCCAGGGACCAGCCGGTCAGGTCGATCGGCTGGCCGGTCGGGTTGTAGAGCTCGATCCATTCGTCCGCAGCATCCGCAAGTGTCCCCATCCAGGCCACTTCCCCGATGACCACCCGGGGAGTTCGCTGCGCGTCCGGTTCCTTCGGATGGGCCACGAGGGACTGAGCTATGGACAAGAGGATCCCGGCCAAAAGGCTTAGCGCGGCCACGCGTCGGGCAAGTGGCGGCAAGCGCTGCCCCTTCCTGTTCACGTGGATGGCCATTGCGTCCTCCTTTCTCCTCCGACCCGCGATCTGCGCTACGGCCCCCTTTGCGGCCGTTTTCGGAAGCAGCAACGCCGTAGCGCCCACCATCCCAGGAGAAGGAACGGCACCGCCCAAGCGGCTGCCAGGAACCCGGAAGGGAGCACCGAGGCAGGCGAGAAGCGGTTCAGGTTCAGGAGCACCAGCGCCAACGAGGTCCAGACCACCAGGGCGTTCGGCAACGGATCCGCCGAGTGCAGCAGCCCCAGTCCGGGGATACGATGGCGCGTCAGGGGCCAGAACAGGTTGCTGCCGAGGTAGCCCAACTGGTCCTGGAGGATGTGTACCGCGTAGCCGCCGGCGAAAACGACACCTGCCCAGCGCCCCCAAAGCGCCCCGACCCCCGCGCCGAACAGCAGGACCAGCAGGAGCGAATGGGACCATCGGCGGTGCCAGGGGAGAAAGTGCACCTCGAGGCACCCTTCCTGGCGGTCGAACCTCAGGGAAGGCCCGAGGAAGGCCTCCACCCGTACTTCAGACCCGTAGGTGAGACGCAGTGGGAAAGCAAGCCGAATCCGTACCTCCCGTTCCTCGCGGTATGCGCCCGGCCACGGCTGCCGCCCGGAGTCCACCACCGGTCCCAAGCGGACCGCCACTTCCCCCTCCTCGGCGAGCGAAACGACGTAGCTCTGCCAACGATCGCCGCCCAGCGGGATGGTATGGAGCAGGATCTTCCGGGAGCAGCCCCCGTGATAAGCGGCGCACATCGAGGCGACGATATGGCCGGCGATGTCTGCGGGGTCCGGGGATGTTGGATCGGGCGCCACTTCGTCTTCGCAACGCTCGAGAAGGCGCGCGAAGCGAAAGTCCAGCGTGTCCGGAAGAAGCGCGGCGACGGCTCCCAGGACGGGAAGGCAACTTCCCGCAGCGGCCGCCTCCACAACGGGGCGAAAGGACGTGGCCAAAGCGAGGCCACTGGCAAAGTGCGTGATTCCCTTCATAGTCTCCCTCCCGGAAGCCATTCTATCACACAGGTTGCACGTTGTCAAGCACGGAAAGCGCAACCCAATGGAAAATTTATTGCCACCGCCCGTCCCGAGCGATTTGACAAATGGGCATCTGCATGGTATTATTTCAAAAATGCGGGACCGGAGCCACGATGTCTCTTTCCCGCGGGAGGTTTCAATGCGTATGATCCGTCAGACCCTCGTAGGGCTGCTCCTTGTGGCCGCACTCGCCGCCTGCGGGAAACCACAGGCCGGTCCCCCGGAAGCGACACGGCCTGCAGCAGCAACGGAAGTTCCGCGACCCACAGCTACCGTCCCTGCCCCAACCGTTGCCCCGACATTGGCCCCTCTGCCTACCCTCGGGAAAACGCCGGATGTAAACTTGTCGTTCGACACGCTTGGCCGCCTGCCTGGATACCGGTTCGAGGGGCTCTACCGCAGCCGAACTACCGGTGAGGCGGAGCAGTTCCTGCGCATTGTGGAAGAAGTCGATACCTCCCGGAACCTTCACCTTTTGGTTTACAACCAGGAACAGGGGGATCCGGAACTCGACCTCTATTATGTGGACGGGCACCTCTACGTCGCGCAGGAGGGATCCTATATCGATCTCGGAGCACAAGATCCGCAAGAGGCCGAAAATCTCTATGGGTTCTACTTTTTACCCTTCCTGGGACTTCTGGCCGGCTCAGGGCAGCTAGAGCCCGTAGGCCACGAGACAGTCAACGGCCTGGCGGCAATGAAATACCGGGCCACGCTCGACCCATGGGTCGTCGCCCTGGGTGCCCAGCAGGGCGTCCGATACTCCGCCGAGGGCTATTTCTGGATCGCGGACGAGTACGACGTGCTGGTGCGGGGGGTTGCCAAGGTCAACTGGACGGAAGGCGAAAAGGAATTCGAGTATGAATCCCAGACCGAAGTGTCCCGAGTGGGGCAAATCGCCCCGATGCAACCCCCGCAGCCGGTAATCACCCTTCCATAAGCGCGAGAAGCCGTGGGTACGATCCTCAGCGCCAGGAACCTGAGCAAACGCTATGGGGCCGTGGAGATCTTCCACGGCCTCACGGTGCACATCCGCGCCGGGCAGCGGATCGCCTTGGTGGGGGTAAACGGTGCGGGAAAGAGCACGCTGCTCCGCATCCTGGCCGGCCTCGAGGAACCCGATGAGGGGGAAGTCGTCCGCGCCCGCGGCCTTCAGATCGCTTACCTGAGCCAGGAGCTCGACCTGCAGCTTCGGGGTCCCCTCTTCGAACAGGCGCGTCGGGCTTTTCCCCACCTGCAGACCCTGGAAGCGCAGCTGCGTGCCCTGGAGGCGGCGATGGCCTCGTGCAGCGCTGAGGAATGGCCCGTCCTCTCCGAACGCTACGCCGCCCTTCAGACCCGTTTCGAGGCCGCCGGCGGGTACGATTATGAACGGATGATCGCCGAGACGCTCCAAGGCCTGGGCTTCACCCCCGATCAATTCGAACGGCCCGCCGAGACGCTGAGCGGCGGCGAACGCACCCGGATGGCGTTAGCCCTCGTCCTCCTTCAGCAACCGGATCTTCTGCTGCTGGATGAGCCGACGAACCACCTGGACATCCAGGCCATCGAGTGGCTCGAGGACCACCTGCAGCGCTTCCCCGGCGCAGTGGTCGCCATCTCGCACGATCGGCGTTTCCTCGATCGCATGGCGACCCACACCTGGGACCTGGACTTTGGCGCTCTGGAGGAATACCCCGGCAACTACAGCCGTTTCCTGAGCCTGAAGGCCGAACGACTGGAACGACGCCGGCTCGAGTACGAGGCACAGCAAGCCTTCATCGCCCATGAGCAAGCCTTCATCCGCCGTTATGGCGCTGGCCAGCGCGCCCGGGAAGCACGTGGCCGGGAAAAGAAGCTCGCGCGCCTGGAGCGGCTGGAACGTCCCCAGGAACACCGCCGGCTGCAGCTTTCCCTCACCGTAACCTCGCGAAGTGGGGAAAGGGTGCTCGCAACGGAACCGCTCGCCATCGGCCTGCCGGGCCACCCCCGCCCGCTCTTCACCTGCCCGGAGCTGGAGGTGCGCCGGCAGGAACGGGTGGCGATCGTGGGTCCAAACGGCTGCGGCAAGACCACCTTCCTGCGCACGCTGTTGGGCGAGATCCCGCCTTTCGCGGGCCGGGTGGTTCTGGGACAAGGGGTCATCCCGGGGTACCTGCCCCAAACCCATACTTGGATGGACCCGGAGCAGACCATCCTGGAGGCCGTGCGACAGGTTTGCCCGATGGGGGAAGGGCGCGCGCGTCACCTCCTGGGGCGGCTCCTCTTCTCTGGCGACGAGGTGTACAAGCGCCTGGGAGAGCTGAGCGGCGGGGAACGCAGCCGGGTGGCCCTCGCGCGATTGACCCTGACGGCCGCAAACCTCCTGCTCCTGGACGAGCCCACCAATCACCTGGACATCCCGGCACGGGAAGCGTTGGAACGGGTACTCGGAGACTATCCGGGAACGATCCTGCTGGTCTCCCACGATCGCGCCCTGATCGATGCCTTGGCTACCCAGGTGTGGGTGATTGCTGAGGGCCAGCTCACGCCTTACCCGGGCAATTACAGCGACTACCTGGCCGCGCGGCAGGCCGAGGAAAAGCCCGTCGCTCCACACAAGGCACGGCCTGCGCCGCGCGCGCGCGGCGCAGAAGATCTCCGTGCCCGGCAAAAGCGCGCCCAGGCGGCACGCCTGCAGGCCCTGGAGGCCGAGATCGAAGCACTGGAGGAGCAAACCAAGTCGCTGGAGGCGGACATGGCCCGTGCAAGCGAGGAGCGCCAGGTCGGCCGGCTCATGGAGCTGTCGCGCACCTACGAGGAGACACGAAAGCGGCTCGCTTGCCTGTATGAGGAGTGGGAGGAGCTGGCTGCGCAGGCGGAGTAGGGCGTTCCCGCTCTCGTTTCAGGAGATAACGGCGGGTGACGGGCTCTCCGGAGGCGCAGCGGGGGCGCCTTTCTCCAGGCCCACCAGGTGACGGTAAGCCAGCGTCCAGGAGCTCATCGTAAAGGTGTTCAACACGCTCCCGACCCATAGCCCCGTGGGGATGGCCACCAGCGCCCCCAGGATCAGGAGCACGATCGTCGTCGGGGCTGCGCCCCGCGCAAAGAGGAGGACCAGCCCTGGAGCAAGCACCAGGCCGATCACCACCACAGTAGCCAGGCCGACAACCCCGCCGATCAGCGCGAGCAGGAGCCACAGGAGCAGGGAGGACCCCAGTTTCTCACGCAGGAGCTCCCAACCCCGACCGAAGGCGCGTGCGGCTCCCATCCCCTCCTGGACCACCGCCTGCTGCGCCCAGGTGTGGATCAATCCGAGCGCGATCGCAGCTACGATGAGCAGGCAAAACACTGGCAGCGCACACAGGAGCGCCGGCCAGAGGGTGAGCAGCTGCTCCGGGCGGGCAAACCGCCTTCCAGCAGACGCGCTGACCATCATAAGGACAAAAAAGAACAAACAGGCCACCGCCGTCGGCACAAGGTACACCAGCAGGGTCAATAGATCGATCCCGACGATGCTCCAGAAGCGAGCGCGCCCGGCCCGCCAGGCCTGTCCGAGCGTGGTAGCCCCTTCTTCCTCGATCTGTCGCACCCCGGCGATCAGCCCGCCCCGGCTGATGCACGAGAGCGCCCAGAACCCCAGACCCAGCAGGACACCTAAAACAGCCAGGGCGATCAAGGTCCCGGGTGGCAGGGGCCACCGGGACAGGTGAAGCCGTCCGAAGGCACGCTGGAACTCGTCGCCGCGCATCTGGTAGCCGAGGTTTGCGCGAAACTGGAAACCCCCGGCCAGCAACCCCAAAACCCAGAGAAACTTCCAGCGCCAGGTGATTTGCCAGGCACGCCCCAGGACATGTCCGTAATCCATCGTGTCCCCCCGCGACGCAGAAATGGCCGAAACCCGTTTCTCTATACCCTACGCGCGGCCCACCCGGCGGTTTCACCGGCCGGCCCGCTGCAAGAGCAACCTCCAGTTCGCATCCACTTCCGCCTGCACCATCTCCACCTGCTCCTCGGTCAGATGGCGAAAGCGGCCTTGCAGCCGCAGGTACTCCCGAACCGGCACCTCGGGGTCCGGCCAGACGGTGATCGTATAGCTCCGTCCGTTCTCTACCTCGTAGAGTGGGAAGACCTTGCTCTGCACCGCCAGCCGGGTCAGCCGGATGCTATCCGAGGCTTCCGAACGCCAGCCCGGTGGACAGGGAGAAAGGAGATGGATGAATTTGGCGCCGCGGATGGACTGCGCCTTGCGGAACTTCCGGATCAGGTCCTCCGGGTATCCGATGGTCGCCGTGGCCGCGTAGGGGATCCGGTGCGCCGCCAGGATCCCCACGATGTCCTTCTTCGGCTCGTCCTTGGGGTGCGCCGTGGGGGTCGTCGTGGTCCAGGCCAGCCAGGGCGTGGCCGACGAGCGCTGGATGCCGGTGTTCATGTAGGCCTCGTTGTCGTAGCAGACGTAGATGAAATCCTCGTTGCGCTCGACCGCCCCCGAAAGCGCCTGGATGCCGATGTCGAAGGTGCCTCCGTCGCCGGCCCAGCCCATTACCGTGATATCCTCCTTTCCCAGAACTTTGAGCGCTGCCCGCACTCCCGAGGCCACCGCTCCCGTGGTCTCGAACGCCGTATGGTAGATGGGCATCTCCAGCGAGGAGTAGGGGAAGGGGCCGGCGATGATCGACCAGCAGCAGGCAGGGATGATCACGATCGTCTTGCGCCCCAGCGCCTTCAGGGCATAGCGCATGGACAGGGAGGCACCGCAACCGGGACAGGCCACGTGTCCGGGGAGCAGGTACTCTTCCGGGGGAAGGACCAGGTTCGGCCGGTGTCCAGGAAACTGCTCTTCGTTCATCGCTTCACCCCCACCCAGATGATGCGCTCCTCCGGCGTTTCGTGTTGGAGCGTGTATTCGGCCACCTGCCGGATGGTCGCCGGGGTCACGTCCCGGCCCCCCAGCCCCAGCACAAAGTCGAACACCGGAGGGCGCCGCGGGCTGTCATAGAGCGCCGCCTTGATCTCCTCGCCGAACACACCACACTGGCCGAAGGTGAGATTGCGGTCGAGCACGGCGATCTTGTCGACCGCGCTCAGCGCCTCGATGATGTCCGGGACCGGGAAAGGACGGAACAGTCGCACCTTCACCAGACCGATCGGGATGCCTTCCTGCCGCATGGCGTCGACCACCTCCCGGGCCGTGCTGGTGATGGTGCTCGAGGTCACCAGCGCCACTTCCGCTCCTTCCATACGGTAGGATTCCACCACCCCCCAGCGGCGTCCGAAGCGCCGACCGAACTCCTCGTCGGCCTGCCGGGCCACTTCCAGGGCCTCTTGCATCGCCTGCTGGATCTTGTAGCGCAGCTCGAACCACTCGTTCGGCGTGACCAGTGCCCCGAAGGCGTGCGGGTCGTCTACATCGAGCTTCCATCGCGGGCGGAAAGGAGGGAGATAAGCATCGACCTCGGCCTGGTCGGGGATGTCTACCACTTCCGACGTATGGGAAAGGACAAAGGCGTCCAGGACAACCATCGCCGGCAAGAGCACCGTTTCGGCCACCTTGAACGCCTGGATCACGGTATCCAGCACCTCCTGATTGCTTTCGCAATAATACTGGATCCAGCCGGTGTCGCGCTGGGCCAGGGTGTCGCTCTGCTCGGTCCACACCGACCAGCCCGGGGCGATGCCGCGGTTCACGGCTCCCATCACAACCGGGTGCCGGCCGCCCGCGGCCCAGTGCAACATCTCGTGCATCAGCAGCAGACCCTGGCCGGAGGTCGCGGTAAAGGCCCGGGCACCGGTGGCCGAGGCGCCGATGCAGGCAGCCATCGCTGAATGTTCGGACTCCACCTTGATGAAGACGGCGTCCAGCTCGCCATCGGCACAGAAGGCGGCCAGCTTCTCGATGATGGAGGTCTGAGGGGTGATCGGGTAAGCGGCGATGACCTGCGCCCGGGCCAGCTTCGCTCCATAGGACACGGCATAGTTGCCGGTAATCACCTTCTCCACAGCAGTTCCTCCTCCATCGTGATCGCGTGGCGCGGGCACTCGCTGGCACACACGCCACACCCCTTGCAGTAGTCATAGTCGAATTCGTAGTAGGGGTAAGTGGGATGGCCCGCATGCCAGTCGCCACGGCGCCGGACGCTGATGTCCGGGCAGAAGTTGAGGCAGTTGTCACAGCGGTTGCAGGTGCCGCACGAGAAGCACCGTCGCCCTTCCGCCACGGCGGTCTCCAGCTCCAGGCCTTGTCGGACCTCGGCCCAGTCGTGCAGCCGCTCACCGGCCGGCCGCAGGCGCGCCTCCGGGCGCGGCTCGCGCCGCAGGTAGGCGGTATTCAACTCCTCGAACGTCACCACCTCCGGAAGCACAGGCCTGGGAAACGCCCGCACGTTCTCCGGAAGCGGCGGATACTCCGGCTGGGGCTCGCCGCGCAAGAAGCGGCCGATCGCCAGCGCCGCCCGCTTTCCCGAGCCGATGGCCGCGGTCACCGTACCCAAGCCGGTGGCCACATCCCCGCCGGCAAAAACACCCCTACGGGTGGTCTCGCCACTGCGCTCGATCCGCACCCGCCCCGCCTCGACCCCCACATCGGGCGGAAGCCCCTCAAGATCCGCTTCCTGCCCCAAGGCCGGGAGGACCGTATCTGCCTCCAGGATGAACTCGGAGCCGGGGATCGGCTCGGGGCGGCGCCGGCCAGAGGCATCGGGCTCGCCCAACCGCATTCGGGTCGCGCGCAGGCCCCGAACATGCCCTTGCTCTACCAACACCTCGAGCGGCGCCGCCAGGAACAGGAAAGTTACTCCCTCCTCCTCGGCTTCTTCGACCTCTTCGGCGATGGCCGGCATCTCTGCCCGTGAACGCCGGTAGACGACCGTGACCTCCGCACCCAACCTGCGAGCCACGCGCGCCGCATCCATCGCCGTATTGCCGCCTCCGACCACAACCACCCGCCGGCCGATCGGGACCGTTTCCCCCCGGTTCACCCGCTTCAGGAAGTCCAGCCCATGCAGCACGCCCTCGGCTTCTTCCCCAGGCACCCCCAGCGCACGGCTGCGCTGTTGCCCGAGGGCCAGGAACACGGCCGGATAGGTCGCCAGCTCATCCCAGGAGAGATTCCCACCCAGCCGCATCCCCGTGCGGATTTCGACCCCGAGCGCTTCGATCGCAGCGATCTCGCGGTTCAGAACCTCCCGCGGCAACCGGTATGAGGGGATGCCCGTGCGCAGCATCCCCCCCGGGAGGGCATCGGCCTCGTACACCGTGACCGGATACCCCTGAAGCGCCAGGTGGTAGGCACACGAGAGGCCGGCTGGACCCGAACCCACCACCGCGACGCGCTCCGGGCGGGTCGGTTGGCCTGGCGCCGGCACGATCCCCTGCTCGGCCGCCCAGTCAGATAGGAAGCGCTCGACCTCGTGGATCGCGATCGCCCCTCCGAGCCGCTCCCGGTTGCAGTTTGCCTCGCAGGGGTGCGGGCAGACCCGCCCGCACACGCCCGGAAAGGGGTTCTCCCGGCGCAGGCATTCCCAGGCTTCCCGGAACCGGCCGTCCGCGACCAGTCCCAGGTAAGCCACGATGTCTTCGCCCGCCGGGCAGGCGTGGCTACACGGGGGCGTTCGTTCCCGGTAGACGGGGCGGATGTAACGCCAGGAACCGGTCTTGTTATACAAGGTAGTCCCAAGGGAAACGGGCATCGGCGGCATCTCTTCTACCGACCGAAAGACGATGACCCTGGCTTCCCGTTCTGGCATCGGGTCCTCCTGCTGGAGCTTTCCTCCCGATCCGCGCCGGGAGTTCGCCCTTACATTCCCGTGAAAACGACCCATTCGTACGCCTCCCGCACCGCTGCCACGTTCTCTTCAGGCCGTACTGGCACCGCCTCGCGCACCGCCTGAGAGAGCGCTTCCAGGCCCACGATCCCGGTGATCCGGCTGAACGCGCCCAGGATGGAAGTGTTCACGATCGGCGCATTGCGGGGGCCCAGATGGTAACGGAACGCGATGTGGTTGGCGTCCACCGTGGCCACGCGAAAGCGGTCGTGAAGGCCGAACGACTCGGGGGGATCCGCGCTGTTCAGAAGCACCCATCCCCCGGGTTTCAGGCCGGCCGTGACGTCCTGGACTTCCAACAGCGTAGGGTCCAGGATCACGACATGGTCCGGCTCGTAGATCTGGCAACGGATGCGGATGGGCTTGTCGTCGATGCGGGTGAATGCCAGGACCGGGGCCCCGCGCCGTTCGACCCCAAAGGAGGGGAACGCCTGTACGCGCTTCCCCTCGCGGAAGGCGGCGTCGGCGAGCAGTTCGGAAGCGATGACCACTCCCTGGCCGCCGCGCCCGTGGAACCGAACCTCGATCATCGGCTGACCTCCTGGCGATCAGGTGGACATCAGGACACCCAGGACGATGGACATCATCTTCGCCTCGTGGGTGTCTGCGCGCGAGGGAAGGATGAGCGGCATGCGGGCGCCGACTACGACTCCGGCGAGGGCACTATGGGCAAAGTAGATGATCGCCTTCGCCAGGGCATTGCCGGCCTCCAGGTCGGGCGCGATCAGGATGTCTGCCCGACCGGCTACCTCTCCACGGATGCCCTTGATGCGCGCAGCTTCCGGCGAGATCGCGTTGTCCAGCGCCAGCGGCCCGTCCACGATCGCGCCGTAGATCTGTCCCCGATCGGCCATCTTGGAAAGGTTGGCGGCATCCATCGTGGAGGGTATCTTGGGGTTGACCATCTCCGCCGCTGCCAGCACCGCTACCCGGGGCAGCTCGATCCCCAGCCGGTGCGCCACATCGACCGCGTTTTGGACGATGTGCATCTTCTGTTCCAGGGTAGGCGCCACAACGACCCCGGCATCGCTCAAGAGGATCAGCCGGTCGAAACCGGGGATGTCAAAGACGGCCACATGAGTCAGGAGCTTCCCCGTTCTGAGCCCCACCGCGGGGTCCAACGCCGCCTTGAGGAAATCGGCGGTGAAGATCTTGCCCTTCATCGCGCAGTGGACCTCGCCACGGGCTAACATCTGCATCGCCCGGTAGGCCGCGGCGCGCCGGTCCGATTCTTCCACGATGCGCATGTTGCGGATATCGATCTGGTGGGCTTCCGCCTCCTGCTCGATCGCCGCCCGGTCGCCAATCAGTACAAAGTGCGCGATCCCTTGCTCCTCGGCATCTCGAGCCGCGAGCAACGCCTCATGGTCTTGGGCGTTGGCGATGGCCACCACCCTGGGGCCAACTTTCCTGGCCTCTTCCCGCAACTGGGCAAAGTTCCGTATCGCCATGCCTGCCTCCTGTTTGGGCTAATCGCTTTTTCGTCTAGAACGGGGCACATATTCCCGAGCTTCCTCTTCCCCCCGCAGCACCCGAAGGGCCCCCTCGGCCAGCGCCTGCATCTCGCCTTCCCCCGGGTAGACCAGTACCGGCGCCAGGAACGAGACCCGTTCCCGAATCCACTCCACAAGCTGCTTCCAGTGCGCCAGCCCCCCGGTGAGGATCACTGCGTCCACCCGGCCGTAGAGCACTGCCCCCATGGCGGCGATCTCGCGTGCGATCTGGTAGGCCATGGCCTCGGCCACCAGGCGAGCGCGCGCATCCCCTTCGGCGATGCGCTGTTCCACCTCGACCGCCGAATTCGTCCCGAGGTGGGATACAAACCCTCCTCGGCCGATCAGATAGCGCTTCAACTCCTCCTTGCGGAATCGGCCCGAATAACACAGTTCGATCAACTCGGTCAACGGCAAGGCGCCGCAGCGCTCGGGGGTAAAGGGCCCGCTGTCGATGCCTCCGCGGACATCGACCATACGACCGTCGCGGTGAGCGGTGATCGAAATACCCCCGCCGAGGTGAGCGATCACCAGCCTCAGCGCTTCGTAAGGCCGGCCCAGGTCCCGGGAAGCGCGTCGGGCGACCGCTTTCGTGTTCAGGGCGTGGGAAAGGCTGGGCCACTCGATCTCCGCAAGCCCGGTCAGCCGCGCGATCTCGTCCATCTCATCCACCGCCGGCGGGTCCACGGTAAAGGCAGGCACCCCTGCCCGACAGGCGATCTCGTGCGCGATCAGCACCCCGAGGTTGGAGGCGTGTTCGCGCGGTCCTGGCGTAGCCATCTCTTCGAGCATCGCTGCGTTGACGCGGTACGTGCCGCTCTCCAACGGGCCGAGAAGCCCACCCCGCCCCACAACCGCTTGAAGGCTCGAGAGCGCAATGCCATGTGCCTCCAGCCAGCGCAGTACGCAATCCCGTCGGAAGGGGTATTGGTCGGAAATATGGGGAAACGCCGCGAGCTCGGTCGCCTCGTGCCGGATGGTCTCCTGCAGGAGGGGCCGGTCATCCTCGAAGAGGGCGACCTTGGTGGAAGTGGACCCGGGGTTGATCACCAGGATGCGGTACGCCGCAGCTCCCAACATCGAGCGCTCCTTCACGCTCCGGATCGAACGCGCCACTGCTCCTCCTCGAGCAGGGCGCCCGGTAGTTTACCACAGGCCACACAAGCGCGCAACCGGGGCACGGCCTCCGCCCGCCCAGAACGGGCCAGCCGTTTGCCCTCCACCCCCACTGCGGAGCGACGCTCTTGGAATCGGCCGAATCCCCGAACACCACGTGCACGCCCCCTGGGGCACGGGAAAGCTGCGCTCCATCGGCGTTCCTTCAGGCGGCGCCATGGCCCGGCCCGCCCATCGCTTCCTCCAGCGCCTGGGCACACCGACGGCAGAACGAGG
The DNA here is from genome assembly GCA_034436115.1 of Chloroflexia bacterium. Taxonomy (GTDB): domain Bacteria; phylum Chloroflexota; class Chloroflexia; order DTKN01; family DTKN01; genus DAOTVY01. The sequence goes on from DAOTVY010000040.1 coordinate 98,973, forward strand.
CCTCCTTGCGGTCGGTGTCCCCCAGGGTGTTGGAGAAATGCATCACGCAGCGCGCATCGCGGCAGTGCCCCAGGCCCAGGGTGTGTCCGAGCTCGTGCACGGCTTCCTTCAGGGCGCGAGCCCGGAAGAGGGCTTCGTCTTCCGGAAGGCCGTAGTAGGAAGGGTGCAGGCGCGCGAGTGCGATCAGAGCGTGCCGGCCTCCGAGAGAGGCCTGCCCGAAGACAAAGCTCAAGCCCGGGGTGTACAGGTCCGCTTCCACTACTCCGAGCACCCGCCAGGCATCCACAAGGGGGATCAGGCGGAGCCGCGCCAGCAGGGGATCGCTCAAGTACTGGCGGCGGGCGACGTCATAGACTTCGGGAAGCAATTCCTGTGCCTGTGCGATCGCCCACGGCCGGCCGAACCGATGCTGGAGCTGCTCTCCCAGCCAGGCCAGCAGTTCCGTGGTTACCCGGCCCACGGGCACCAGCCAGAGCTTCTCCGCCGCCATTCCTCCCCCTGTGTTACCCTTCGAGGCTGCGAAGCGCCAGCGCCGCCGCCCCGACCACGACTGAGGTCTCCCCGAGCTCGCCCAATACGACGCGCACGGCCTGTCCCGGCACCGGCATCGAAAGGGCGCGCACCTCCTCGCGCAGCGGGGCCAACAGTGCTTCCCCAGCCAGCCGGGCAACCACCCCCCCTAGCACGACCATCTCCGGGTTCAGGAGGTTGGTCAGGTTGGCCACGGCCACCGCGAGGTAGTGGGCCGCCTCTCGCAACACCTGGCGGCAGGCCGGGTCTCCCTCCTGCGCGGCCTCCACCACGTGATGGAAGCGGAGGCCCTGCGGGTCATCGCGTCCCCGTTCGGCCAGCAAGGACGTCTCTCCGGCAAGCTCGCGGGCACGCGCGATCAACGCTGGCGCGGAAACCAGCGCCTCGAGATGCCCCCGCTGCCCACAACTGCACGGCGGTCCTCCCTCCACTACCAGCGTATGCCCGATCTCTCCCGCGGTCGTCGTCACCCCACGGTAGAGCTGCCCGCCGAGCACCATCCCGCCCCCAACGCCGCTGCTGAGGTGGATGTAGAACAGGTCGTCCATGCCGCGCCCGGCACCATACAGCGCCTCCCCCAGGGCCGTCACCCGGGCATCGTTATCCACCAGCGTGGTCACGTCGAACGCTTCCTCAAAGACCTGCCGCAGCGGGTAGCGCTCCCACCCCGGGAAGCGGTGCGAGACAATGGTCACGCCCCGTTCCACATCGACCGGACCCCCAAAGCCGATCCCGACCCGCACGAGCTGCTCCCGGCGGACCCCCGCCTGTTCCAGAAGCTCACGGGCCATCTCCAGCGCCGCCAGCACGATCTGAGGCGCCTGCATCCCGGCGTCGATTGGCCGCTGGACGGTGCGCAGCAATTCTCCGGTCGTGCTGGCCAGCGCCACCTGTAGCCCGTAACCGCCAATATCTACGCCCAGGAGATAACCGCCGAGGCCCAACAGGGAACGGGTACGCCGACCGACCTTCCGTTCTGTCACCGCAACCTCCTGCCCCGGATGGTCCGGAGCGGCCTCACAGGTAGGGCTGGATCCGGCGGGCCACCCGCCGGCAGGCTTCGCCGAAGAAGGCGATATCGGCCTCCGTGTGGGCGGTGCTGACCGCCCCCAGGCCGTGGACGGTGTGCACATCCTCCACAAGGAAGGCCAGGCGCAGCAACTCCTCACTGAGGTAGTTGTCGCAGAGCGCCGGGTCGTGCAACGCTTCGGGGGTGTCCAGAGGGGTATCCTCGCGGAATGGGAACCGGATCGCCGCGACCGAGCTCCCGGGCAAAGCCTCGTTCCCGTACCCGGTACAGCGAGCCAGGATCCCCTCTTCGGCAAAGGCCTCCTCCGCCGTGCGCCGGGTGAGTTCACCTAGTTCGGCCAGGCGCGGGTAGATCTCCCCCTCGTGCTCGACCAGGTACAGCATCATCGTCTTGGCGGCGAGCAAGGATGCCGGGTGTGCGGAGTACGTCCCCCCGGAGAAGCGCACCCGCTGCCCCTGGGAGCGTCCGGCCAGCTCCAGCACCTGGGCCCGGCCGGCCACGGCCGCAACAGGCATCCCGCCCCCCATCACTTTGCCAAAGGTGGCCAGGTCCGGCCGAATTCCGTAGAGCGCGCCCGCATCCCCCGCCCGAAAGCGAAAGCCGGAGATGATCTCGTCAAAGATGAGCAGCGCCCCATACTGTTCCGTCAGTTCCCGCGCCAGCCGCAGGTACTCCGGGGTTGCTGGGATAAAGCCTCCGGCGCCGATGAACGGCTCCACAATGAAGCAGGCCAGGCGATCCCCATACGTCCGAAAGGCCGCCTGCAGCGCGTCCGGATCGTTAAAGCCGGTTACGATCACCTGCTCGGTGACCGATGCGGGAAATCCCTCGCCTTCGACCCCCTGATAGCCCTGTGGCCCGAAATGGACCCCCTTCAATCCCCAGGGCTGTGCCCCGTGCCATCCTCCGCCTACCTTGAGCACTAGTTCCCGGCCGGTGAAGGCGCGCGCCAGCATGATCGCGTACATCGTAGCCAGGCTGCCGCTGGTGGTAAAGCGGACCCGCTCCGCACCCGTCTGCCGGCACAGGATCTCAGCCGTCTCCACCTGAAGGCGATCGGCCATCCCCGTTTGCAGGCCAAAGCCTTCTCCGAAGGCACGAGCCAGTGTCGAGGTGATCACCTCCGGATTATGCCCCAGGAGGTTGGCAAAGTGCCCCTGCCAGAAATCGAGGATGCGGTGGCCGTCCTCGTCCTGCAACCAGGCACCTCGGGCGGAAACGATGCGGGGCGGAAACGGTTCCACCAGCCGTAGCGTATGGCTGCCCCCGTCGACCATCCACCGTCGTGCTTCTTGATGCAGCGCTGCGGAGCGGGGGGAATGCCGGGTGTAGGCTTCGGCAAGCTCCGCTAGAAGTCGGCTGTAGTCACGCGGTTTCATATCGGGTTTCTCCTTCGCTGTCGTGCCCGCCGCAGACAGCGGCCCCATTATACACCATCTCCTTCGAAAATGTGTTATAATGGCGCGGCACCGCCGGAGGGGAAGCCCCCTGTGCTGTGCCCTCGAGAACGCCTTTGGAGCGTGTGGATGTTGTACCAGCTCATCCATAACGGTGTTGCTGTGCCCGAACCGCCCGCTCCCCGCGGGCTGGTGCTGACCATCCGTGGCCGGCCGGTCGTCCTCACCCCCACCCAGGAGGAGATGGCGTTGGCCTGGGCGAAAAAGCAGGGTACGCCTTACGTCGAAGATCGAATCTTCGTGCGCAATTTTCTCTCCGACTTTAGCCGGGAGCTCGGGTACGATCCTCCCCTGACGCTGGAGGAGGTCGACTTCGGGCCGGCCATCCGCATCGTCCAGGAGGAAAAGGAGGCGCGCGCCCGGATGACCCGCGAGGAGCGTCGGGAGCTAGCGGCTTGGCGGAAAGCCCAGCGCGAAGCGCTGCGCGAGCGCTTCGGCTACGTGATCGTGAACGGAGAACGGGTGGAACTGGCGAACTATATCGTGGAACCGAGCGGCATCTTCATGGGCCGTGGCGAACACCCGCTGCGGGGCCGCTGGAAACCGGGCCCGCGCCAGAGCGACATCACCCTCAACCTCAGCCCGGATGCCCCTCGGCCCCCTGGGGATTGGGCCGCGATCGTCTGGGAACCGGAGGCGCTGTGGGTCGCACGCTGGCAGGACAAACTCTCCGGGAAGATGAAGTACGTCTGGTTGGGAGACACCGCCCCGATCAAACAGGCACGGGAAGCGCTCAAATTCGACCAGGCACACGAACTGGAGGCGAACCTGCAAGCCGTCCGCGACCAGATCGCCCGCGACCTGGAATCCTCCGACCCGAAGCGGCGTATGCTGGCGACCGTCTGCTACCTGATCGACGCCCTGTGCATGCGCGTAGGCGACGAGAAGGACCCCGATGAGGCGGACACCGTCGGGGCTACCACCTTGCGTCCGGAGCAGGTGCGGCTTCACCCGGATGGCACCGCCGAGTTCCGTTTCCTGGGCAAGGATTCGGTGCTCTGGCACAAGAAGATCGCCCTACCGGGATCGGTGCAGCGCAACCTGGCCGAACGGATCGCCGAGGCACGGCCGCCCGCGAACCTCCGGAATCCCGGGAAGCGCCATCCGACGCGCGACAGGCCGCAGCTCTTCCCGGCGATCAGCAGCCGTGACGTGAACGCTTACCTCTCCAGCATCGTGCCCGGACTCACGGCGAAGGTCTTTCGTACCCACCACGCGACCATGGCCGTAGCCCGCAGCCTCGCCACCTCCGGCGTGCAGGCCGAGGATCCGGAACACATCAAGTGGAAAGCGGCCAGTATAGCCAACCTCGAGGCTGCGATCCTATGCAACCACACAAAAAAGGCCCCGGCGAACTGGGAAGCGAGCCGAAAGCGGATGCAGGAACAGCAGGAACGCGCTCAGGCCCGCCTCAAGCGCTGCCAGGAAACGGCCCGGGCCGCGGAGGAGGCCCTAGCCGCGCTCCGTCGCGAGGCCCGGGAAAAGGTTGCTTCGGCACCGGAAACGCGGCGCGCGGCCATCCGGGAGCGCTACCAGGCACGACTGCTCACGGCGACCCGAAGGCTCGCCCGCGCCCGGGAACAGCTGGAAAAGGCGCGCCTGGCGCTCAGCCGGATCCGCGTGCAGGCCGAGATCGCCGCCAAGAAGCGCACCTGGAACCTGACGACCAGCCTGAAGTCGTACATCGACCCGCGTGTCTACACCCATTGGGGAGAGCAGGTCGGCTACGACGTGCTCGAAAACTACTACCCGGCAACGCTTCGACGTCGCTTCGCCTGGGCAAAAGGCTACCCCCTGCCGTATCCCTGGGCCTCGGAAACGCCCGCGGCGGTCCAGACGGACGAGCTCGCCGCCGACGACCCCTCCGCAGAGGGGTGACCCCGCAAGAGGAAGGCCATGGGTGACCCAGAGGAAACGGGGTCCGTCTGTCCTTTGTGCGGCGAGTCCCGCGCCACGCCGCTTCTCGAACGGCGGGACCGATTGGGCAGAGAAGCCTTCACCTACCTCCGTTGCCAGGGCTGCGGCTTGATCCGGTTGCATCCCTGCCCGGCCCCCGGCCAGCTGAGCCGCTATTACCCTCCGGACTATGAAGCCTACCGAGAAGAAAGCGAAACCTGGTGGCAGCGTTGGGGCCGGAGGCGGGGATGGGTGCGGCGCATCCGCTTCCTGAAGCGATATCTCCCATCCCCAGTGGGAAAAGTGCTCGACGTGGGATGCGCGACCGGCGAGTTCCTCGTCGAGGTGCGCAAGCTCGGCTGGGAACCTTGGGGCCTCGAGCCCCACGCGCAGGCCGCAGATCGGGCACGGCAAAAACTCCCCGGGAGCCCCATCCTGTCCGCGCCAATAGAAGAGGCCGAGTTCCCCGATAGTTCTTTCGACCTCATCACCCTCTGGGATGTCCTGGAGCACCTGCCGGATCCCCTCACTACGTTGGAGAAACTGGCCCGCTGGCTCCGCCGAGAAGGGCTTTTGGCCCTCGGCGTCCCTCACCTGGAAAGCGTGGATGCACGGCTCTTCGGGCGTCACTGGATCGGCTGGGACGCCCCACGACACCTCTTCTTGTTTCCTCGGTCAACGCTCCGGCAGATGGCGGCCCGAGCTGGCCTGGAAGTGATTGCGCACGGCTGTGTCTACGGCGACTATGGTGCCTTTCTTCTCAGCCTGGAGACCGTCCTGCAAGCCAGGAACCTGGACAAGGCGCGCCGTCTTGCTCAGCTGCGGCTCTGGCGATACCTCCTCTGGCCCTACTTCCGCCTGGCGGAACGATGCGACCGTGGACCGGTATGCACCTACCTGCTGCGCAAAAGGTAAAGGCCATTTCCTGCGCCCACCGCAAGCCAGGTGCCGCGGCCATTTGCGGAATGCCCTGGTTGGGGCTATAATGGCATAGTCAGCCGTTTCCCCGGTCAGGAGAGAAGAACGTGATGGATCCCGAAAAGGCAGATGACCTCAAGGCGACCGCCCTCTTTCAGGATCTGCGCGACGACGAGGTGGCCGTGCTGGAGCATCGGATCCCGACGATCAACGTACCGGCAGGGCGGCTGATCTACTCGCCGGAGGAACCCGGCGCAGCGCTGTTCATCCTGAAGGCCGGCCGTGTCCGCCTCTACCGGATCTCGCCCGAGGGAAAGTCGCTGACCCTAGGCATCGTCGAACCCGGCGGGGTATTCGGCGAGATGGCGCTCCTGAGCCAGGGGATCCACGATTCGTTTGCCGAAGCGCTGGAGGATTGCACGATCTGGAGCCTCAGCGCTCGGGACGTCCAGGATGTGCTGCTTGCGAATCCGCAGATCGCCCGTCGCCTCCTGGGGCTGATCGGCGAAAGGTTGACGATCACGGAACGCAAGCTGGAGGATTTCGCCTTCAAACGTGTGCCCGCGCGCCTGGCTACCCTGCTTTTGGAATTGGGCCGGGTCACTGCTGAGCAGCAAGATGGCCCGGTGACCCTTCGTGCCCGTTACACGCACCAACAACTCGCGGAAATGGTTGGCTCCTACCGCGAGACGGTGACCAAGATCCTGAACGAGTTCCGCCAGGAGGGGTTGATCCAGGTGGAGCGGGGACGGATCCAGCTGCTGGATCTGGCTGGCTTGCGGCGGAAAGCATCCCGTTCGTGAATGGCGACCTCCGCACGAACCGGACGTCGGGGGGACGTGGGCCAGGCGTCCCCGATGCGGCGGCCGGGGGTGCGATCCCTGTGGCATGATGTTGGGGATGGCACCAGAACTCTCAGGAGGTCGAAAGTATGCGCACACAACGACCGGAACGGTTTGTCATCGAAGGCGGCGTATCCCTGTCGGGAGAGATCCGGCCGGCCGGAAACAAGAACGCGGCCCTGCCAGCCCTGGCCGCGACCCTGCTCACCGACGAACGGGTGGTGCTCCACAATGTCCCGCGCATCCGCGATGTGGAGACCATGCTCGCCCTCCTGGACGACCTCGGGGTAGAGATCGAATGGCTCGGCGAGCACGACCTGGCGCTGACCGCGCGTAGTGTGCGCAAGTGCGCGCTGGATCCAACGCTGGGACGCGAGATCCGTGCCTCGATCCTACTGGCCGGTCCCTTGCTGGCCCGCTGCGGGGAGGTGGAGCTGCCACCGCCGGGGGGCGACGTGATCGGCCGGCGACGCGTTGACACCCATTTCCTTTCCCTGCACGCCCTGGGCGCCTCTGTCGAGGCCAATCACCTTCGCTACATCCTGAAGGCCCCCAAGGGGCTCTGGGGCAGCGACATCTTCCAAGACGAAGCAAGCGTGACCGCTACCGAGAATGCCATCATGGCTGCGGTCACCGCGCGGGGGCGTACGGTGCTGAACAACGCCGCCTCCGAACCGCACGTCCAAGATCTCTGTCATCTGCTCAACGCCCTTGGCGCACGGATCGAAGGGATCGGCAGCAACCGGCTGGTCATCGAGGGGGTGGAACGGCTTCACGGGGGAGAATACACCATCGGGCCGGATAACATCGAGGTCGGCAGCTTCATCGGCCTGGCCGCGGCGACCGGGAGCGAACTGCTGATCCGCGGGGCAGCCCCGGAGCAGCATCGCATGACTCGCCTGGCATTCGGGCGTCTGGGAGTCTCCTGGGATGTGCGTGGGGAAGACATCTGGGTCCCCGGACAGCAGCAGCTCGAGGTGTGCAACGAGGCCGACGGCAGCATTCCCAAGATCGATGACGGTCCCTGGCCGGCCTTCCCCGCGGACCTGGTGAGCATCGCCGTCGTGCTGGCCACCCAGGCCCGTGGGACGATCCTGATCCACGAGAAGATGTACGAGAGCCGGCTCTATTTCGTGGACAAGCTGATCGCCATGGGCGCGCGCATCATCGCCTGCGATCCCCATCGCGTGGTCGTCAACGGGCCCGCCCGTCTACACGGCGAAGAAATGGAGAGCCCGGATATCCGCGCCGGCATGGCGCTCGTGATCGCTGCGCTCTGCGCCGATGGGACAAGCATCATCCGCAACATCCGGCAGATCGATCGCGGGTATGAGCGGCTGGAGGAGCGGCTCCAGGCGGTCGGCGCGCGCATCTGGCGGGAGCCGTTGTGATCCTCCGGAGGAGTCGATGCCGGCACCGGAAACCCTGAGCGAGCGCGAGCGGGAGGTACTTCGGCTGGTGGCCACCGGGGCCACCAACGAGCAGATCGCCCGCCAGCTATCGATCAGCGTCAACACCGTCAAGGTGCACCTGCGCAACATCTTTGCCAAGTTGGGCGTGGCGTCTCGCACCGAAGCATCGCTCCTGGCGATCCGCGAGGGATGGGTGGTGCTGGAGCCGGTTTCCCCTCCTCCGCCGGAAAACCCTACATCGGCACCCGCGGTTCCCCGACCTTTTCGCCTTGCCTGGCCCCGGTGGGCCGCAGTAGCCATCGTTGCCCTGCTCGGGGTCGGCCTGGCGTTCTTGGCCCTCAGCCGTTTCCCAGGGCGCTGGAGCGCTTGGGGCAAACCATCCCCCTCCCCGGTCGGCCTGCTGAGCGCCCAACGGTGGGCCATCCGAAGCGCCATGCCGACCCCACGGCGGGAAGCGATCGTCGTCCCTGTCGGCGGGATGCTCTATGCCCTGGGGGGCATCGACAGCAAGGGGGTCAGCACAGCGCTCGAGCGCTTTGACCCGATCAACAACCGCTGGGAGGTCCTCCCGCCCAAACCCACAGGTGTGGTCGATGCCCAGGCGGCGGTGCTCAGCGAGCGGATCTATGTTCCCGGGGGAAAAGATGCTGGGGGGAACCCCGTTGCGCTTACCGAGGTGTACGACGTCGGCCTGGGGCGATGGCGGCCGGCCGCCTCGCTTCCACGCCCGCTTGCGGCCTACGCCCTGGTCGCGTTCGAAGGCCGGCTCCTCCTCTTCGGCGGCTGGGACGGAACCCGCTACCGTGACGAGATCCTGCGGTATACCCCAGAGGACGACCGCTGGGACGAGGTGGCCCGCCTTCCTTTTCCCTGGGGTGAGGGAAGTGCGGTCGTAACCGACGACCACATCCTGCTCCTGGGCGGGCCGAAGGATGGCACCCGGGGCCCCGCGCTGATCGAGTTCGGTGCAGACCTGGCCTCTCCCAAGGAGCACCCGCTTCCCCCGGAAGTGGTCGGCAATCGCTTTCGCGCGGTGGCGCTCACAAGCGACCTGATCTACCTTTTGGCCGAGGGAGAAGGGGACATCCCCCCCTCTTTATGGCAATACCGCCACCGCACGGGTACCTGGCAAAGGATCTCGCAACCCGTTCCCAACGGCCTGCCCCGCGGGGCCGCGATCGCGGGCTACGGGACCCAGATCTACATCCTCGGCGGACAGACGGACGGGCGCCCCCTCGCCCTGACCCAGGAGTACCAGGCGCTCTTTACGATCGTCATCCCCGCCCCAACCCCCTGAAAGGGCGCGTCGGTAGCTGATAAACGCGCAGGAAATCTTCCGCCAACCGGTCCCACATGTAAGCCTGGACCCGCTCCCGAGCCGCGTCAGCCATCTGGCGGCGGCAAACCGGGTCCTGAAGAAGGAGGGCCATTCCCTCGGCCAGGGCTCCGGCATCGGCGGGACGCACCAGAAGGCCGGCGGCGCCATCTGCCAGGATCTCCCGCCGATCGCCCACATCCCCAGTGACGACCGGGATGCCACAGGCCATGCTCTCGAACAGCTTGAGCGGAGAGCGGGCGCGCGCGATGTCGTCATCGTACACCGGGTCCACAGTCACATCGGCCAGAAGGAGATGATGGGGCACCTGATCCGGGGGAACCGCCCCCAGGAAAAGCACCCGTTCTCCCAGGCCCATTTCCGCCACCCGTCGCTCGATCCGGGAGCGACCCTCTCCCCCGCCCAGCCACACCAGCCGGGCCTCAGGCATGTGCCGCACGAGCAAGGCGAACGCTTCGAGGAGAAGGAAAAGCGGGTGGCTGGCCAGGCTGAGGGTCCCCAGATAGAGCACCGTCGGCTTACCTTCGAGGCCCAGGCGGGCGCGCAGGCGGGAACCAACCCCGGGGTCGAGACCAGCAAAGCGGGAACGCTCCACCCCATTGGGAACGTACACCACTCGCTCGGGCGCCACCCCAAAGCGCTGCACCCGTGCGGCCAGGAAACGGGTGTTGACCGTCACTGCGTCCGCCTGGCGCGGCAGGGCATCCTCAAACAGGCGAACCACCGCACGTTGCCACCTCCCGGTGAAACGGTTGGCCTGGGCCTCGTAGTCGTCGCAGTCTAGATACCAGGGACAACGCCGTTCCTGGGCTACGAGATACCCCGCCAGCCCGTTCATCGGCTGCGGCTTGCAGATGTGGTAGACGTCGGCACGAACCTCCCGCGCCCGCCGCCACAGGGCCACCGTTCCCGCAAGGGCGGTACGCAGCAGGGCCAAACCGGAAAGCGGCCGGCGTTCGTCGCCCCACCCCCGCACGTGCATCTGGGCCACCGTGTGCAGCCACACCCCTTCCTCCGGGCGCGGCTTTTCCTGGCCCGGGCGAAAGTCGTGGTGCAGGGTGACGAAGTGGACCTCGTGGCCTCGCCGCGCCAGCTCGCGCGCCAGCGGAAGCCAGCGCCCAAGGGCGGAGGGGTACACGGGACTGGAGGTAGAAACGAACGCGACTCTCATGGGGCCGTGCGCCGCCGCAAGATCTCGGCGTGCATCTCCTCGATCAGGTTCACCAGGTGTTCCCAGGCAAAGCGTCCTTTCACCTGACGGATCGCTTCGGTGAACCGTTCCTGAAGCCCTTCCCGGAAGTAACGCACGATCGCTTCGGCCAGGGCTTGCACATCCCCCGGCGGAACGATCAGGCCGGTGCAGTTGTGCTCTACCGTCTCCCCTAGCCCGCCGACCTGGGTGGCGATCACCGGCAGCTCGAAGCCGTAGGCGGTCTGCACCACCCCGCTCTGCGTCGCCTCCAGATACGGCAACACGAGCACATCGGCCGCGGAAAAATACAGCCCCACCTCCTCGTTGGGCACGTACCGGTTCAGGAGCGTCACCCGGTCCTGTAGGCCGAGTGCGGCCACCAGCTCCTGGTAATTCTGCTCGTCCTCCCAGAACTCTCCTACCACAAGAAGGCGCACCGGGAACTCCCGCAGCACTTCCGGAAGGGCCTGTAGCAGGTAGCGCAACCCCTTGTAGCGCCGCACAAAGCCGAAGAAGAGCAACACCCGCTCCTCCGGCGCGATCCCCAGATGGGCCCGCGCTTCTTCTTTCGGCGTCGGGCAGACGCTGAACATATCGTAGATCGGAAGCGCCGCCCCACGGATGAACGCTTCCGGCAGCGCGCGGCGCAGCAGGGCATAATCCTCCTCCGACATCACGACAAAGCCGTGCCCACGCCGCAAGGCAAAGCGCGCCAACGTCCAGTCTAAAGGCCCCCCATCCGGTGGGATGATGTGGTGGCAAAGGAAGAGGATCGGGATCTGCGTCCGACGTCGGACCCAGCCACTCAGCGCGACCAGCATCGGGGTCCAGAAGGGCGTCCACCACTGCAGGATGAGCAAATCGGGCTGGACTCGCCGGATACGCCGGAAGGTGCGCCACCAGCTCCAAGGCTGCAACGGGTCGAGCGTGTACTCGCAATCCACCTGCAACGCCGCCTGACTCGGGTCCGGCGCGGTGTTGCCCGGGAAAAGCAACCGTGGATACTGCCTTCGGTAGGAAAAGAGGGCGACCTGGTGGCGCTCCCGCAGGTGGTGGACCAGCAGCGTGGTGTAGTGCGCCACGCCACCCCGGTAGGGGAACGTCGGTCCAACGACGCAGATGCGCAATCGACTTTCCTCCCGACGAGGATTACTGAGCATCCCGAACCATGCCATCTTACACGACGGACCCGTGGCTGTCAAAAGGCGGGGGGGCCTACTGTCGAAGCCGCGCCAGGAAGGCAAAGACGCCCGCCCAGAACAGTTCCCCGGCCGTAAGGAGGAACCAGAAGAGCACCGCTACCGCGACGGCCAGCGGTTGGGGGATGTAGGCAGCCAGGAGGAGGCTGAGCGCGACTTCGCGCACGGCGAGCCCGAAGAGGAAGAGCGAGGTGAGCAGGCCGATCGTCCCCGAGATCGCCCAGAGGCCAATCGTCTCCGGCAGGCGCGCCCAAGGGAGGGACACCACGGCACGCGCCGCCAGGAAGAGGCTGGTGCCCGTGAGCACCCACCCCAGGAAGTAGGCCAGGGCGGGCAGCCCCAGGCCACGGTAGGTGACGGCCACCGGCCCGTTACCCCCCATTCGCTTCAGGAGGGAATGCGCGATGTGGTTGAACACGGCCGGCTGCAGGAGCAACAGGGCGACCAAAAATAGGCTGGCCGTCAGCCCCACTTGCACCGGATGGTGCGTCTGGGAGAAGGGCTGGGCGAGGAGCGCGGTGACCGCGCCCGTCGTAATCAAGAGCAGGATCTCCAACACCGTCGCAACCAACGTCTCCGTGGGGGCCACGCCTTCGGCACGGTAGAGGTGAACACGCCCCAGCATGTACCAGAACGGGCCCGGGATACGCCGGGGAAGGTTGGAGAGGGCATAGACGCGCGCGTTGGGGAAAAAGCGCCCGAAGCCGGCCACGTGGCCCACGATGCGCCCCCAACCCCATAGCACGGCAAAGAAGGCGGCCGAGAATACGGCCAGCGATGCGGCAAGCAGAACCGGCCGGGGAGTCCAGGAGGAACCGGAAAGCGTCCCCCAGTTCCGATAGGCGTTCCACGCGATCCAGCCTAGCGCGGGCGCGAGGAGCAGTCCGGTCAACAGGGGACGCCAGAAGCGTGTTCCGCTCAGGCGCTGGAGAGCGACCCTCAGCCTCCAAGTGCGCGGGCGGTCGCACGCCTGCAGCGATTCTGCAGTCGGAACCCGTTCCCCTTGCCTGCTCATCGCGCCGTCCTCCGCAGGCGACGCCGGAGCAGCGAAAAGCCCGCTGGCAAGAAGAGCGCGATCCAACTCCGCCAGCCCCAGGGGAAACGCCAGCGCTTTTGCCATTGGCGATAGCGCGGCAGAAAGGCCTCCCAGGAGACCTCTCCTCCCCGGTAGCCCAGGCCCACGACGGTATGCGGGGCGTCCGCTTCCCCGGCATACCCGACGAAGGAGGGGTCGAACGGGCGGAGCAGTGCCCGGAACCCTTCCGGGGTAAAGCGCCAGTAATCCGCAGGATGGTCGTGGATGGGAAAATCCATCACCGAGGAGAGCAACAGGAGGCCCCCGGGCCGGAGGATGCGCCGCACCTCGTCCAGGGCGACCCAGAAGCGCTCGACATGCTCCAGGGTATCCAGGAGGAGCACCGTGCCCGCGGCTCCATCCGGAAGATCAATGCGGTGCAGATCCAGCACCCGGTCGACCCCCGGGCCAGGGCGGAGGTCGCATCCGACGTACGGTCGCCCAGGAAAAAGCGGGCGCAGGTCGGCAAATCCTTCCTGCCCGGGGACCTGCAGGGCGCCAAACTCGTAGATCGGTTCCGGAACGGGAAGGGTTTCGGCAACCAGCCGCACGAATTCTTTGACCAGGACGCGCACAGACCCTCCTAACGTCGCACCAGGGGGAGGAATACGAGCCTGGCCACGCGCTCGCTGAACAAGACCTCTTCCGCGGTGGCCGGCCCTTCCTCCCAGACCAGCACGGGCTCCCCCCGAGGGCCTACATCCATCTCCACGTTCAGGCTGTCCTCTGCGGAACCGTACACCACCTCTTCAGGAAGCCATCTCCCTCCCTGCCAGCGGCGGTAGCGGATGCCCAGATCCACAGCCGCCCCGCCCGGCGTGAATACCCCCTCGCTCCAGGCCAGATGCAGCCGGCCCGAGGGATCGGCCACGAGCGCCAGGTCCTCTACCGCCTGGCCCTCGTTCGGAACGCTGACCTCTTCCCGGGGACCCCATACCCCGCCGTTAAGCACCCGCTCGTAGACGGCGGAGCGTTCTGAGTCGTAGGAGCAAAGGGGCGAGAGGTCGCTCCACAGGAAGTGGAGCCCGCCCTGCGCATCGAAAGCGAGCATGGCGTCATAGGCGATGCTCCCCACGCCCGAGAGGTTCACCGGAGTGCTCCAGCTCTGGCCGTCCGTGGTGATGTAATAGGCGTCGTCCAGCCAGGGATCGCAGCCGAAGTAGCCACCAGCGTTCGGCCCAAAAACAGCCCCGTGGAACAGACCGTCCGGCCCCAGGAGCAGCCCGCCGATGCGCCGCACCCCGGGCAGGTAGATCCAGGGCGTCCATGTCCCCCACGCCCCGTTTTCCTGGCAGGCATGGGAGGTTCCCGAGCCCTGGCTGGCATACAGGCAGAGGCGGCCACTCACGTCGTACAGAAACTGCAGGCCGTATGGCGCCGGATGGTAGACGTCCGTGTGGTTGAGTCGCTCTTCCGCCGACCAGTTAGCGCCGTCCCAGCGCCGGTAGAGGATGTCGCTCCCCTGGTTTGGGGAACGCCGCGTCCAGGCCAGGTGCACTGAACCGGCGCGATCCGCCAGAAGTGCCGGGCCTTCGTCCCGCTGCGCCGACGCGGAAAGGTTTTGCGCCTCTTCCCACTGGTGGCACGCCCCGATTCTCCGGCGGCCCCACACTTCGCCCCTGGGGTCGTCGGTGTACTCTGTCCAAACCACCCAGAGATCGCCGCCTGCGGATGCGGAAACGATCAAGGGAAAGGTCGACCTCCCGGGCGTCACCGAGAGGTTCTGCGGGGGAGGCCAGAAGGCCTGGAGCTCGAGGGGGCGCACGTCGCCCAAAGCCAAGAGCGCAAGCAGGGCGAGCACCGTACGGCACCGCCCGGCAGAGGAGGCGACCATATCACCCTCAAAGGTAAAGCGGGCAGGGATGCCGAGAGATCCGGCACCCCTGCCCAGGGAAAAGCGGGCTTGAATTACTGGGCAATGCCGTCGTAGGACATCGACCAGTCGCCCGGCCGGGCGGTCATCTGTTCGACGTTGTTCTGGCTGACGATGACGATGATCTCACCTTCAGGCTCCACCACGCTGACCGTCACGCCACCGTGGTAGCCGGCCGGCAGATCGACGCACGGATCGGCGATCTGGACGATCTCCAGGTTCGCACCGGGGGCAATGGGGCCAGCCGAGCAGCTCGCACCCGGGAAGCCCACGGATGGATCCGGCGCATAGATGTAGTCGATATGTACGTCCGCGTCGCCCACGTTTTGTACGGTGAAGGAGGTGAACCAACCGTAGTACATATCCATCGTCAGGGGCAGGCCGAAGGTCGTGCCGCCAACCGGGAAGCCCTCATAGGCGAAGGCCTGCTTCAGATTCGACTCGACTGTGGTGCCGGCCTGGGCCACAACGACCAGCTGGGCTGCCGGGTTGGCCGCCTCGATCACCGCGGAGAACTTGGGGTCATGCCCAGGCTCCAGCAGCTGGATCAAGAGGCAGCTCTCGCCCGGATCCAGGTCGCAGGTCCCGTCGGCTGCGGAGTCGGAGTAGTCCACGGTGACCTCAGTTGCCACCGTGCCCACGTTCTGGATGTTGATGCTGCTGAACCAGTTATAATAGAGGTAGTATAGGGCGGGCACAAAATACTTGTTCGTCGCCTGGTCCGGGGTGAAGCCGCGATAGGTGGCGGTCATCCCGTAGGCATCGGCAGTCTGGTTGTCCACTGCGGCGACCGGGCCAGCCGCGGAGACCTTGGCCGAACCGTTGTAGCCGTCCAAGTTGGTATCGCAGCCCCCTAGATCCAGCCCGGAGACGTCCAGGTGCCAGGAGGAGTAGGCCGGAACGGTGGTCGGGCCCTCGGTATGGCAGACGGTGTTCGTGCCCTCGGTGAAGAACTCGATGGTGATGTCGAGATCGCCACCCGTGAGGTTCTGCATCGAGACGTGGCTGTTCCAGCCGTAGTAGTTCTGGACGATCGCCGGCATGAAGACGGCCGTCTGCCCGACGTCCTCAAAGCCGCTGTAGGAGCCGCTGTAGGAGGGGGACTGCGGCGGCGAGTAGACGGTGTTCGTCAGGTTGGCAATGGCCGCGACTGGCTGGTCCGCGGAGATCACCACGGAGTAGGCATGTCCCGACGGAAGCTGTGCCTCCGGGATCAGGAAGACCAGGATCTCCTTGGATTCGCCGGTAGGCAGCGGGAAGGGGTTCGGCGTACCGAGGCCCAGGTCGCTGGGCGTGTAAGCGTTCCCATCCTCATCGTAGAAGGTGACCTCGACCGTGGCCGTCGTGTCCCCAAGGTTGATCACGGTGAAGGACGAGTCCCATACCCCGCCGCCCTGGGCCGCGACCAGCGGAACGGCCACCAGGGCCACGAGCAACGCGAGAACCAGTGCCTTGATTCCTTTCATCGATTGCCTCCTCAAGAAAGCCTGGCTCAACATCCGCCACCCGATAGGAACCCTCTGCACCTCCTTGTCCTGCGCTAGACTTGCTTTTGGTTATAAGATACCCTTCAGAGCCAGGTGCGTCAATTACCTCTTCGGGGTATCAGGGTCATCCGGGCATACCACTTTCGGGTGATCCCCGGGCCTGTGGTATAATGGGCGCACCCGCTTGGACAGAGCGGATGAGCGCCAGGTAGAATCCCGATGGGTATCCACGTTGTTCGAAGGCAGCTTCCTCCCTGGTTGACCCCGGCGGCGGTCGCCGCCCTGGCGCTGGGCGTGCGCCTGTACCGGCTGCATTGGCCGGGCTTCTGGAGCGACGAGGGGTTCGCCCTCTTTTTGGCCCGGCTGCCTCTTCCGGAGCTGTTCAGCGGCACCGCCAACGACCTACACCCGCCGCTTTTCTACCTGCTGCTTAAGGCCTGGATCCTCCCGGGATGGAGCGTCGTCTATGCGCGCCTGTTCCCGGTGCTGTGTGGGCTGTTGACGGTGGGCAT
>DAOTVY010000041.1:0-95333 GCA_034436115.1 Chloroflexia bacterium
GGGTCCTCAACTTGGGCAAAGTGCTCGATCAACGGAGCAGCGAGGCAATCCGCCATGGGCCATCCTCCTTTCGTGCTTGGCTAGATAACCCATTTTACCTCAAAACCGAGTTTGCGGTTGCCCTATCTGGAGCGCCGCCCATCTTGACGGGTGGCCAGCCGGCTTCTATAATGGTGCTGCAGCTTACCGCGCCCCGCGATTCGCTGTTTTACAGTGCGGGACGCAGCAGAAGATTTGCCCTGCTGCGGGAGATGAACAACGATGTTGCGTTTTGACCGTTTGACTGAACAGGCGCAGGAAGCCCTACAATTGGCCCAGGAGCTGATGCAACAGTTCCAGCACAGCCAGCTGGATGTCGAGCACCTGTTTCTGGCTTTGCTCCGTCAGGAGGAAGGCGTACCCCGTACGGTGTTGGGGAAGCTGGGGGTGCCGATCGCGGAACTGGACGACCGACTGGAAATGGAGCTCGCTGGCCTGCCACGGAGCTTCCGCCCTATGCTCTACGGGACAGCGGGACAGGTTTACCTGACCCCACGGGCCAAGTGGGTCTTTGATCAGGCTCAGCGAGAGGCACAGCTGCTGAAAGACGAGTTCGTGGGAACAGAACACCTGATCCTGGCAATCGCTTCCGAGCGGGATTCCCCCTCGGGACGGATGCTGCGGGAACACGGGGTGACCCGCGACCTCGTCTACCAGACGATCATAGACCTCCGGAAGGGCCAGCGGATTACCGATCCCCGGGCCGAGAGCAAATATCGCATTTTGGAGCGCTACAGCCACGACCTCACTGAGATGGCGCGCGAGGGGCGGTTGGACCCGGTGATCGGCCGCGATGCCGAGATCCGGCGAGTGATCCAGATCCTGGCACGCCGCACCAAGAACAACCCGGTGATCATCGGCGAGACCGGCGTTGGAAAGACCGCCATCGCTGAAGGGCTGGCGCAGAAGATCGCTTCCGGAGACGTACCGGAGCCGCTGCGCAACAAGCGCGTCCTGGCTCTGGATCTGGCCGCGCTGGTGGCGGGGTCCAAGTTTCGCGGCGAGTTTGAGGAACGCCTGAAGGCCGTGTTGGACGAGGTGCGCCACGCACAGGGAGAGATCATCCTCTTCATCGACGAGTTGCACACGGTCGTTGGGGCGGGGGCAGCCTCTGGGGCGATCGACGCCTCCAACATGCTCAAGCCGGCCCTGTCGAGGGGAGAGCTTCAGTGCATCGGGGCCACCACCGTGGACGACTACCGGCGCTATATCGAGAAGGATTCGGCCCTAGAACGTCGCTTCTCGCCCGTTTACATCGAGGAACCCTCGGTCGAGCTAACGGTGGAGATGCTGCGCGGGTTGCGTAGCCGCTATGAGGAGCACCACGGCCTGCGGATTTCCGACGCCGCGCTCGAGGCGGCGGCCAGTCTGGCCGCGCGCTATATCAGCGAACGACATCTGCCCGACAAAGCGATCGACCTGGTGGACGAGGCCGCGGCGAAACTTCGGATCGACATCTACAGTATGCCACCCGAGCTGAAGGCGCTCGAGGATGAGATCCGGCAGCTGAGGCAAGAGGAGGAAGAGGCAGCGCTTCGGCAGGACTACGAAGCCGCAGCTTATGCGCGTTCGCGCCACATCGCGCTGGAGCAAGAGCTGCGCGAGAAGCGCGAGCGCTGGCTCCAGGAGGCGGGGCTGGATGAGGTGGTGGATGCGGAAGACATCGCCGAGGTCGTGGCCTCCTGGACGGGGATCCCGGTGAGCCGCATGCTGGAGGGGGAGAAGGAAAAACTCCTCGATATGGAGGCGCGCCTGCATCAGCGCGTGGTGGGTCAGGAGGAGGCGGTTGCGGCGATTTCCGACGCGATCCGTCGGGCGCGCGCCGGCCTGAAAGATCCACGCCGGCCGATCGGGTCGTTTATCTTCCTGGGTCCTACCGGCGTGGGAAAGACGGAGCTCGCGAAAGCTCTGGCGGAGTTCCTCTTCGATGACGAGAACGCGATGACGCGCATCGACATGAGCGAGTACCAGGAAAAGCACACGGTCTCGCGTATGATCGGCGCACCTCCGGGCTATGTCGGCTACGAAGAAGGGGGACAGCTGACGGAAGCGGTGCGGCGCCGGCCATACCAGGTGATCCTGTTCGACGAGGTGGAGAAAGCCCACCCCGAGGTCTTTAACACCCTGCTCCAGGTGCTCGACGACGGGCGCCTGACGGACGGCCAGGGGCATACGGTGGACTTTCGCAATACCGTGATCATCATGACCTCCAACGTGGGCACCGAGCACATCCGCGCCTCCTCGGGGATCGGTTTCTCGGCTTCCCGCCGAGCGGAAAACGGGTTGGACGAGGCAGAAATGCGCCGCCGCGTGGAGGAAGCACTCAAGGCTACCTTCCGACCCGAGTTCCTGAACCGGATCGACGAGGTCATCATCTTCCATTCGCTCAGCCTCGAGGAACTGTTGCAGATCGTCGACCTCCAGATGCGCGACGTGGGGAATCGGTTGGCGGAACAAGGGGTCCACGTCGAGCTGACCCAGGCCGCCAAAGAGCTGCTCGTCCGCGAGGGGTACAACCCCATCTACGGCGCTCGCCCGCTCCGCCGCACTATCCAGCGTCTGGTCGAGACGCCCCTTTCCCGGAGCCTGCTCAAGGGAGAGTTCCGCCCAGGCGACACGATCGTCGTGGACGCCCAGGAAGGGCAGATCGTCTTCCGCTGCCAGGGACCTTGCCCCGCAGCAGAAACGGTGCCCGTTGTCCAGAAGGTGACCCAGGAGTAAGTCCCACCGCCGAAAAGACCGGGGCGCCCCACCCTTTCGGGGCGCCCCTGAACACCCCGTTTCAGAGGGATGGCCCGGAACCCCTTTCCGTGGGCGTATGCAGGCGGTGGAGAAGCTGGGCACGTACAATTTCCCGCTCGCGCCGCGCACGGCGTTCCTCCGGCGACTGTTTGAGCACCATTTGCACGGTTTTCACGAGTGCGAGCGGGCTGAAGGGCTTGGTGATATAATCGTCCGCTCCCAGCTCCCAACCGCGGATGATGTCCGCGTCCCCCGTACGGGCGGTCAGCACGACCACCGGGATATCGCGCAATTCCTCGTCCTGCCGCAACTGCTGGAGCACCTGCCAGCCGTCCATATGGGGCATCATGATGTCCAGGATGATCAGATCGGGCCGCTTCTCCCGCACCTGTTCCAGGGCCTGCAGGCCGTCCATCGCGGTGATCACCTGAAAGTTTTCAAGCCGTAGGTTGGCCTCGATCAATTTCAGGATCGCCCGTTCATCGTCAACCACCAGAACAGTTCCCATCTCGCTCTCCACTTTGAGGGGTATGGTTCGGTGCACGTGCCAGCAGGTCGTCGATGCACGCAACCAAGCGTTTCAAAGAAAATGGCTTGAGGAGAAAGGCATCCGCCTCCGCGTGAAAGGCGCGCTCTTCGTCCTCTGGGTCTGTGGACAGGAGCAGAATGGGGCGGTACTTCAGCCCTTCCAGGGCCCGTAGCTCCCGACAGAGTACCCAGACGGACGTCCCCTGTTGCGATGCATCCAGAACGACCAGGCTAGGCGGCGCAGTGCGGCAGGCCTCCAGCAGCTCTTCGCCGCGTGCAAACAGGCTCACTTGATGCCCGCTCTTTTCCATCTCGATTTGGATCAACCCCAGAAGGTCCCTCTCCCCGCCGCACACCGCGATCGTCGCGGAGGGCCGACGTCCCCGGCGCTCGGGTGTCACCACACGCGGAGGCTTGCGGCCGCGCTGGTCCACCGCGTAGTTGCTCCCGGGGAACCGCTTTGCATACTGCTTCATCTCGGTCGCCGTGCGGCTCACCTCCTCCGGGTCTGCGAAGGCTCGCTCCACGCTGGCGACGACCCCGATCGAAATGGTCATCAACGGAAAACGATGCGGCACGCCGTGCCGGTCGTAGCCCCGAAGATAACCGCGCTCGAGGTCGGCAGGATCGTAGAGACTCCCAATACTGGCATCAAAGCGCTCGATCACGCGTCGACAGATGGCCTCGGCGTGCTCGGGCAGGGTTACCACCCCGAAATCATCCCCGCCGATGTGACCGACAAAATCGTCCGGCGAGCCAAGCTCCTCTACGGTCTCCCGGATCAGCTGTCCCAGCAAGCGGATCGCCTCGTCGCCCCGCAGAAAACCGTAGGCATCGTTGAATGCCTTGAAATAGTCGATATCCAGGTAAAGAAAGGCAAAGGGCTGGCCGCGCTGAATGCGGTGGCGCAGCTCTTCCAGGAGGAGGCGGTTCCCGGGCAAGCCGGTCAGCGGGCTGCGCACCTGCAACTCCCGCGAACGCCGCAGCAGGGCCCGGATCCGTGCCCGCAATTCCGCCAGTTCGAAAGGTTTGGTCACATAGTCGTCGGCGCCCGATTCGAAGCCGGCCAACTTGGCTTCCAGGGCAACGCGGGAGGTTAGCATGAGGATCGGCACATGGCTGGTACGTGTGTCGTTCCGCAACTGGCGGCACACCTCGAATCCGTCCATTTGGGGCATCATAACGTCCAAGATGACCAGGTCAGGAACGTTTTCCTGGGCCAGCTGGACAGCGTCGTTTCCTGTCTGGCTCAACAGGGCCCGATACCCCAGGCTTTCCAGAAAGGCACGCAGCAACTGCAGGATTCGCGGATCGTCGTCTGCCACCAGGATAGTCGCTGGCCTCTCTGCCATCTTTCAGCTCACCAGCTGCTGATAGAGCAGGTCCAAGCTGAGATCCGAGCGCACCGTCTCGACGGATTGCAGCGTGGCCGTAGCTGCGGATACCCCCAGCCAGACCGCTTCGTCCAACGGAAAGCCGTTCACCAGGCCGTAGATGACCGTGGCGGTCAGCGCATCCGCAGCTCCGGTAGGATCGACAATCGGACACCGGAGCGCGGGCACATATCCGCTGTTCTCCGTGGTCGCATACACCACGCCAAGGATCCCCATGCTGATGAGCACCACGCTGGTGCCAGCGCCTACCAGTTCGCGCGCTGCCGTCGCCGCCTCGCGCCGCGAGGACACGGGCCGGTCCACCAGTGCTTCCGCTTCCGCCCGTCCACAGGTCAGTAGGTAGAACTGTCCCACGAGGTCGCGGTATCGACGTGCTAGCTCATAGGAAACAGGGTCGAGGCACACCGGGACCCCATAGTGTCGCGCAATCCGCAGCACAGTCTCTGCCGTGGCAACCGGAGTGTTCGCATCGACCACAGCCATGCGCGCCCCACGGAACAGGCGTCGACGCTGGTAAACGTAGCGCGGGGTCAGCTCGGCCGTGTTCTCGGTGTCGTCCACCGCTGCGGTCAGATTCCCTTCTCCGTCGAGGATCGCCAGATAGGCACTCGTCCGCTCTCCCCGACTGAACAATACCTGGCTAACGTCTACACCGGCAGCACCGGTATGCTTCACGATCTGATGTCCGAAGGGGTCGCGGGCAACGACGGCCAGAAGGGTCGTCCGCGCTCCCAACCGCGCCAGGTTCTCGGCGATGTTGCGAGCGACTCCGCCAACGCTGATCCGCACGCGCCCGGAGTTCGAGGTTCCCGGGTGCACCGGCCCAGGGACGTGTCCCTTGATGTCCAGGCACGCTGCACCGATCACCACAACCTCGGGCTGCCAGGCTTCCATGCCCTCTCCTAAGCCGCTCTTTGCCTGTGCATTATAGCACAGCCACCGGGCGACGACAAGCTCAGCGGTTACACCCATTTGCACCTGCCAGGTGCTTGTGCTAGACTAGATTCGGGAGGTATTCGATGATCCCGGTCGCGTTGCGTCTTCGCAATTTCATGTGCTACCGAGAAGGCCTGCCCCCGTTGGAACTGGGCGGCATCCGCCTCGCCTGCCTATCCGGGCCCAACGGGGCCGGCAAGTCGGCCCTCCTCGACGCCATCACCTGGGCCCTGTGGGGGCGTGCGCGCGCTCGCACGGACGACGACTTGATTTCCACGGGCGCCGCGGAGATGGAAGTCGAGTTCGAGTTCCTCCTCGAAGGCTCCCCCTACCGTGTCCGGAGGCGCCGTGAGCGCAGTGGCCCGAAAAAAGCGGGACGGACCCGGCTGGAACTGGAGACCTTGGGGCCGCTCGGCTGGCGTTCCATCGGGGCCGAGAGCATTCTCAAGACCGAGAGACAGATCATCAACCTGCTGCGCATGGATTACGAGACCTTTGTCAACTCGTCCTTTCTCCTTCAGGGAAAGGCGGATGCCTTCACGATCAAGCAGCCCGCGGAACGAAAGCAGGTATTAGGCGATATCCTTGGCCTTGGGTACTACGACTGGCTGGAACAGCGAGCCCGGGAGCGGCTGCGGGCTGCCGAGCAACAGAAGCAGGCGCTGGCCGTGGTCGTAGAGACGCTGGAGCGCCAGCTGGCACGTCGGGAGGAACAGGAGCGAGCCAGGGAGCAGGCGGCCCAAGAGGTGGCCCGCTGGCAAGAGGAAAGCGAGCGCCGCTGGCACGCGCTCGAGGAGCTGCGAAGACGCCTTGCCGAATTGGATAGCTGGAGGCGGCAGGCGGGCGAGCTCCGGGAACGGCGAACACGGCTGAGCGGCGAAATGGAGCAGATCCGCCTTCGATGTGCCCAACAAGAGGAGCGGGTGCTCGCCGCACGCCAGCTCCTTGCCCGGGCGCCGGAGATCGAGGCCGCATACACTCGCCTCCAGGAAACGCGACGGCGGCATGAGGCGCTATCGCAAGTAGCCAGCCAGCGTCTGGCCCTTGCAGAACAGGCCAAAGAGCTGGAGCAGGAAATCGAACAAGAGAGAAACCGCTACCTCACCGAACGCGAAGTCCTCCGTCGTCAGATTGCGGAAAGGGCCCACCGCCTGCGGGAGCGCCCTCAGGTGGCGGCGCGTCTGGCGGCGCTCACCGGGGAACTCGAAGCCGCCCAAGGCCTCGAAGAGCAACGGGCTGTCCTTCAAGGGCAGGAACAGGCGCGCTTGGAATCCATCCACGCCCTGCGGGCCGAATGCCACCGGCTCAGGGAAGAAATGGCCCTGCTGCAGGAGAAGATCAGCCTTCTCAGCGAGGGGGCTTCGAACTGCCCCCTTTGCCAGAGCCCGCTGGGACCGGAAGGGCTGCAGCGTGTACGCCTGACCTACGAGATGGAAGGGAAGGAGAAAAAGGACCTCTACCGGGCAAGGGAATCGGAGCTGCGCCAGCAGGAACGCGAGCTTGCCGAATTAAGGGGCCAGATCCAACAGGTGGATGGGAAACTCCGGGACGCGCACCGGTTGCAGCAGGAGCGGGCGGTCTTGGAACAGCTGCTCGCAGAATTGGCACAGGTCGAGGAAGAAAAAGCGCGCGCGGAGTCCAGCCTGGCACAGGTGGAGGGCATCCTGGAGCGCGGCCATTTCGCGCTTCAGGCCCGGGAGGCCCTTGCGGCCGTTCGAGCGCAACTGGAGGCGCTGCCGTACGATCACTCGGAACACCAGCAGGTGCAAACGGAACTCCAGTGGCTCCGAAGCGCTGAAGACGACTATCGGCGGTTGATCGCGGTCCAATCCCAACTGGAGGCAGATGAGCAGCGCCTCACGGACCTTCGGGTTTTGCTCCAGGAACACGAAAACGAGATCCGGCGGCTGAACACCGAACTCGAGGAGCTCCAGGAGCGGCTGTCGGAATGGCCACAGCTCGAATCCCGGCGAGAGCACGCCGAGCAAGAATGGAAAGCGGCACAGGAAGCGCTTCAGCAGGCCGGACAGGTGCTGGGCGCGGCTGAGGGAGAACTGGAACGGCTGCGGGCGGTGGAAAGGGAACTCCAGGGGAAAAGGAAGGCTCTGCAGGAGGCCCAGGAGCAGCACGCCATCTACCAGGAGCTGGCCGAGGCGCTGGGCAAGCGAGGCGTACAGGCGATGTTGATTGAACGGGCCGTTCCGGAAATCGAGCGGGAAGCGAACCTCTTGCTCCGTCAGATGACCGACGGGGAGATGTCCGTCCAGGTAGCCATGCAGAGGGCAACCCAGAAAGGAACACTGCAGGAAACGCTGGAGATCCGTGTCTCCGACTTGCGAGGGACACGGCCCTACGAACTGTTCTCGGGCGGGGAGAGGCTCCGCATCGACTTTGCGCTGCGGATCGCGCTGAGCCGGCTGCTTACTCGCCGAGCAGGTGCGCGACTGCAGACGTTGGTCATCGACGAAGGCTTCGGCAGTCAGGACACCCAAGGCCGAGAAAAGCTCGTGGAAGCGATCCGTTCGGTCCAGCACGAATTTGAAAAGATCCTGGTCATCACCCACCTCCAGGAACTGAAAGAACAGTTCCCGGTGCGGATCGAGATCGAACGGACGGCGGAGGGGAGCCGATGGACCGTGGTGTAAGGGATGTACCGGCCATCACCGTAGAAACGTATGGGCAAGTCGAAGACGCACGGGTCCGTGCGATCCTGGAGGAAATCGAGTCCTGCTACCGGGCGCTCACCGTCCCCCTCCCCGAGGCGGTAGTGCTGGCACTCTTCGAAACGCTCCGCGATTGGCAGGCCTACAGTACCCGAAAGCGCATGGAGGTCGGCGTAGTTACTGCGGGCGAGGAGGGATTCCTGGCCACCCACGACGCGTGGGAAGGCTTCCCGCGGCTGAACGTCTGCCTGGAGCGACTGCTTGCCCAGCCCCCGCTCCTCCAGCAGGGAGCCCTCCACCAGGTGGTGGCGCACAGTGTGCTGCATGGCCGGCCGGACTATTACCGTTTCGCCATCCCCCGGCGCCTGATCCTCCTCAGCCGCTCGCGAGGGGTGGAGATGGAGGTGCTCCAGCAGGTGCTCTATTTCGTCGCGATCGCCATCAAAGGGCTGGAAGCCGCGACACTGCTCGTCCGCCACGGTTTCATCGACGACCAGGCAGCTCTCGCGCTCTACCAGATGGAGAAAGAAGAGGACGACCTGACGGTCTGGAAGATGGCCCGCTGGGAACCCCGGGCCCGCCTGCTCTACCTTGCCGCGCAGTTGCGCCCGCTCCTCTACGCACGCCCCCTTTTCCCGCACGTGCCCGGACTCTCGGAGAGCGCCCGCGCGATGCTGGCCCACCTACCGCCCGAGACCGCCGCTCGGCTTCATACGCTGGCCGATACGCTGGCAGCCCAATGCACCGGGGACACCCACCGCGACGTCACCGAGGCGCTGGCGCTTCTCTTGGACGCAGTCCCGGAATAAAAGACAACGGGGCCCGGGCAGTTGCCCGGGCCCCGCGGATTCTTGGCGCGCCTTAGGGTTGATATCCCTTGAAGACGACGGGCAGGTAGATGTACATCTTTGGCGGCGCGCACTCCACCGTAACCGTTCCCTCCCAGGTATCGGTGCCGCCACAGTTGGAGACCGTGAGCGTGTAGGCGTAAGTGCCGCTCGCCTGGAAGTCGACGATCGGGTTCGTTTCGGTGGTCGCACCGAACGGCCCAAAGTCCCACTGGAACTCGATCGGCTCCGTCCCGGTCACCTCCGCGCTGAAGGAGACGACACACCCTTCGGTCGTGGTCACGACCGAGAGGATCTCCACCGGCTCACAGATCGTACAGGCGAACGGGAAGTATTCGGGCTGTGGGTAGGGCGGCACGTCCGATCCGCTGCGCCCGCCGATGACCAGCAGGGAAGGCATCAGGTCGGTCGGATCGTCCGGCGTGCACAGCGGGATGTAGACCCCGGCGTGGTTGCGGCGGGCGATGTTCAGGTCCGGGAAGGCCTGGTTCCAGGTGTCCGAAGCGACATCGTATTCCATCGCTTCGGTGGTTTCGCTTGGCCAGTCACCTCCACCGGCAGTGTAGATCTTGCCCACCGGCTGCTGCACGCCCAGCGTGTCCACGTCGAGGCCAAACCCGCGTCCCTGAGAGAGCGCCACCGGAAGCGGCGCAACCGTCGTCCAGCCGGCGGCCAGGTTCGTCACGTCGAGCACCTCGACGACGTTCGTGGGCACCAGGTCGGCTCCGGTATATTGATAATCACCGCCCATCGCGTAGATCTTGGTGCCCTGCACCGCCGCCATGATGTAGCCGCGCGGGATGCTCAGGTTGGCCGAAGTGATCTGCTGCCAGCGCTGGGTGCTGGGGCGCGCGGGGTCGTATTCCCACGTCTGGGCGGAGAAGTAGGGTGCAGCGTTGCTCTCCCAGGCGCCGAAGCAGTAGATCTTGGTCTGGTCCGCGGTGTTCACGCAGGCGCCTGGGATCGTCCCGTAGCCGCCGATCGTCACCGGCCAGGGGTCATCAACGAGGTTCTGCACCACGCCAGTCTTGGGGTAGTAGCGCTGGACCACGGTCGTGTACGTACCGGTCTCGGCGTCGTACCCTCCAACGATGTAGATGGCCAGGCCCTGGGTCGCATAGTTCTCGTCCCGCAAGAGGTTGGCCGTGTAGTTGGAGACGTCCTCGTACACGTCGTGGCCGGTGTCCGTCCAGCTCTGGGTGACGGGGTCAAAGCGCCAGATGGAGGGATCTTCGGTTGTAGAACCGGTGCGCCCGCCCAGGCAGTAGACCTTCTGGTTGTAGGTCGAGGGACCCGTTCCGTCGTCGAACCAGACGCAGTCGAAGCGGGTGTACTCGAACGGGTTATCGGGCAACAGCGTCCACTGGCCGAGGAAGTGCAGGTGAAAGTCCTGGGTGGTCACCGTGCCGGTGATGATCGGGATGTCCTGAACCGTCTGCGATTCGTAGCCGTTCTTGGACGCCGTGACATCGTAGACGCCCGGGATCAGGGACATCGTGTAGTAGCCGGTCGGGTCGGTCACCGCCAGGATCTGCCCACCCGGTACAGCGATCACGTTCGCGCCCGCGATCGGGTCCCCCGTGTCGGCATCGTAAACGTGGCCGTGCAGATAACCGAACTCCACCCCCCCGCAGTACTGCAGGCCGGCCTGATAAACGTTCAGGTATCCGTAGCCGTAGGTATAGTTCCCTTCGCCGTCCGGAGGAGCGCCACAGTTGCCCCCAGGCGGGGTATCGGCCGTGCTCTGCAGCGCTTCGAAGGTGGCATCGATTTGCCCGACGAGGCCCGGGTTGCACGACCAAAGGAGGGCTACCGCGCCAGCCGAGTGGGGTGAAGCCATCGAGGTGCCACTGTAGCCGCAGTTCCAGGAGTTCGTCGGCACCGAGGAGCAGATGCTCACTCCCGGTGCGGAAATGTTCGGCTTGGTGTACGGGTCATGCCCGAAGCAGGAAGGCCCGCGGCTGGAGAAGGCAGCGATCGTCCGCGAAGAGTCGTGCGCGGCGCTGCCGAACGATTCTTGGTAATCCCCCGGCGAACCCAGGGTGTTACACCCGGAACCGGAGTTGCCCGCCGAGAAAGCAGGGAAGATCCCCGCCGCACGCCAGGCCTGGACCTTGGCCTGGTACCAGGTATCGCACCCCGTGCCACCCCAGGAGTTGTTCACCACGTGAGGTCGGTTGTCCGGGCTGCCCCCGGGCTGGAGGAGCCAATCCGCGCACGCGTTCAGGGCAAAGTCGGAGCAGGAGTTGGTTTCGCACCCCTTGCAGGCGATCCAGAGAGCATTCGGGGCCATACCAACTTGGTAGGTGAGGGAAGGATCGTCGTCGCCCACCATGGTGCCCATGGTGTGCGTCCCGTGCCCGTTGTTGTCGCACACCGTGCCCCCGCAGACGTTGGACGGGTCGTACCAACAGGCGGGATCGGTCGGGTTCGAGGGGCACCTGTAGGCCTGGTCCAGGGCGGGGTGGTTCCACTGCACGCCGGTATCGATGTTCGCCACGACGATGCCATCTCCCTGGACCCCAAAAGTAGCCCAGAAGTCGTCCGCGCCGGTGTCCACGATGCCCCAGTCCAAAGCGTGCGGCGTAGCGCTCACTTCTTCGGAGATGATCGGATCCACGTAATAGGTGCGGGTGGCCCGGATGAAGGCTACTTCGGGAAGCGCAGCTAGGCGATTGGCCGCCGTGAGATCCCCAGACCAGACGTAGAGTTCGTTCCCTGCGATAAAGGTCCGGTACGCGATCCCGCGGCCGTCCAGGTAGGCCTTTGCCGCAGCCTGACTGCGCTCGGCCACCTTGGTGAGCGCCCGCACAACAAACTCGCCTCGCTCCCTCCAGCCCATGGAATAGGCAGGCGTGAGGTCGGCCTGCTCCGCGAACCGTACGATGAAGTCGGCCCTTTGCTCGGCGGCCAGCTTTTCCAATAGCGCAGGTTCGATCTTATCGCTAGGGGTGGCGACCGAAGGCAGTGCGGCGAGGGCAATCACGAGGAAGATCAGTACTCCGATCCATCGGAACGTTCGGCTCCAGTTCATCGCAACCTCCTTGCGTTCAGCGTGCCGCCCGGAACCAGAGAGAAGGCCGTCGTGCTCTCACCTCCTTTCTCGGTGCAGGCCCCATATCCAAGGCCCGCCTGCAGTGGACAGGGATTCCTGGTGCGGTTTGTGGCTCACGATGCCGGGATGTGGACGGGGAGCCCAACAACGTTAAAAATAGTATCAGAAAGCCCAACGCTTGTCAAGCAGGCCTGCCCGGTTGCCCAAAACGGGAGACCCGTTCTGGATGTTATCCGCACTAGTGCTCCAGAGCAAAACGCCCACCTTTATCGCGCTAGAGGTGGTTTCAGCCGCCGGGTCCAGCCAGCGACTGCGCCAACTCGCGGTACAGGCGCTCGGTTTCCGGCAACGGCTCCAACTGGAGTTCTTCTTGCAGGATTCTCCTCAGGCTTTCGTATTGTTGGACCACGGCTGCGCGGTTCCCCAAACGGTGCCAAAACCGCATCAGGTCGCGGTACACGGGCTCCTGAAGCGGGTCCACGGCCAGCATTCGCTCACAGGCCCAGATGGCCCGCTGATAGTTCCCCAAGGCCGCGTAGCGTTCCGAAAGGATATGCAAGACTTCGAGATAAGCCAAAGTCAGCCGCTGTCGCTCCGATTCGCACCAATCCCCATAGAAGTTGGCCAGGTAGGGACCTCCATAAAGCTCCGCCGCCCTTTCGCCAGCCCGCAACGCGACCCGCGCCGCACTGGCGCGCGCCTCTGTCAGGCAGAGGTCGAATTCGTCCACGTCGATCTGGAACCGTTCCGCCTCGAGCCAGTATTCGCCGGACTCTTGGCGCACGTAGCTGCCAGGCCCCGCAACCCGACTCAACGCGCGCCGCAAGCGGTGGAGCGTGGTGTGAAACACCGCCTGTCCCTGGCCCGGCGCGCTGCCCGGCCACAGATCCTCCACGATCCGCTCCCAGGCGAGCCGTTCACGACGATGAGTCACAAAGTAGGCCAGCATCTCCCTCGGCCGGCCCACCAACCCCGCTTCTTTCCCCACCTCTTGCCCGTCGCAGAAGACCCGGAAGCTCCCCAGTGTCACCACCTGGAAAGGAACGCGCCCTGCGGAAGAACGCAGGCCCTGGGGGCTTGGGAACCGGCGTTCTACGGACGGGCGATCGGCGGCGCCCAGCAACGCGAGCACACGTTGCGCCAGCTCCGGGTACAGGCCGGCCTCCAGGGCCGCCCGGCAAACCGTGACCGCGCGCTGCCCCTGGTCGAGATAGAGCACCACGGCCCGGGTGTGGTGGATGATCTCCATGGAGCGGCGAATCACGTCGAGCGCAGCCTCGCGGCGGCCGGCCAGGAGATGCAGGTACCCCAGAGCAAAGTACACCATCGCAAGCGGTAGACGGAACTGGCGCGCTTCGTCGATCTGCCGCAGGCTCAAGAAGTAGTCCCACGCCGTATCCAGGTCGCCCATGTCCATCAGGACATCGCCCAGGACGCTCCGACAGACACAGTACTCGTACGTTTCCCGGTTGCGATCGAACTTCTGGAGCACTTGCTCGCAGCACTGGCGCGCTTCGGCGAGCCGGCCCTGCGCGCTCAGGTTGGCGGCCAGGTATCCGGCCGCCATCAGCTCCGCATAGGTTTCGGCACCCAAGCGCCGCGCCAGAGAGATCGCCTCACGCAAGTGCTTCTCGCCCAACGCAAGTTCCGCCTGTCGAGAGAGAACAGTCCCCAATGCCGCATGCGCCATGGGGCGCCACTCCGTGTACTGGATCTGTTCACACAACGCCAGTCCCCGCTCGGCCAGTTCGCGCGCTGTCGCCAGGTTGCCCCAGTACAGGTGCGGGCTGACCATGATCACATTCGCTCGACAGGCGATGGGCGTGACCTGTTCCCCTTCGGCCTCCAGCGCCGCCTGGCAATGGGCCACCGTAGCGAAGGGATCGCCATACCACCAGCAAAGCTGTGCCTGCGACAGAAGAAGACGTGCCCAAAGGGAACGAGGTGGGGCTGGCTGGGCAGACCGTACCTCGCGCAGCGCCTGCTCCCCAAGCTCGTACCCCCGCTCCATCCCTTCGAGGAAGCCAGTGCTTCGTGCCAACGCCATCAGGGCCGCCCCGCGTGCCACGTGGTCGTCCTCACAGGCCGCAGCGAGTGCCCTTTCCGCCGTGCGCTGTGCCTCAAGGTACTCGCCGCGCGAGAGCAGGACGTGGGCGAGCTCTGTCAGCACACGAGAGAGCCCCCCACGCTCACCCGCCGCCTCATACAAGGCGCGGGCACGGTCGAAGCAGCCGATCGCTTCCTCGATTCGCCCCCACTGGCGAAAGACTTGGCCCTGGTACAAGCCCAAGTCCGGCTCCCTCTCGATGACAGCAGTGGGTAACGCGAGCAAATACCGGTAGAGGGTCTCCAGCCGGCCGCTTTGCAGATGATACGGGGCAAGCGCACGGACGGCGCGCACAAGGCCAGCGACGCTGCGCCCGGCCATGTAGTGCTCGGCGGCGGTATCCCACAGCCCCTGTTCGGCATAGTAGTCAGCAGCCCGCAGGTGAAGTCTGCGCGCCTCTTCTTCTGCCTCCCGATAGAGGCGATCCAGCAAAAAGTCCCGGAAGAGCTGATGGTATCGGTACCACTGGCGCTCCTCGTCCAGGCGCACCAGGAACAGGTTGCGGCGCTCCACCAAGTCGAGTAGCGATTCGGCATCGTCGATCTCGAGGATGTGGTTGCAGCTCGCGACGTTCATCTGATCCAGAATCGCGGAACGCAGTAAAAAGTCCTGTACCGGCCGCGGCTGGCGCTCGAAGACCTCCTCTGCCAGATAGTCGAAGACGAAGCGATGGCTCCCGTGGAAGTGACGGAGCACCTCGTGTGGAGGGATATCGGGCCTCTGGGCAAGCGCGGCCAGAGCCAGTTGAAGGCCGGCCGGCCAGCCTTCGGTGCGCTCTTCGAGCAGCTCCACGAGCGTCTCGCTGAGCGCTCGCGACGAGACCAGCTGCGCGACCTCTTCCTTCGTGAAGCGCAGGTCCGCAGCGCGGAGCTCCAACAATTCTCCTGCCGCCCGCAACCCGGCCAGCGCAAGCGGCGGCTCTTCCCTCGTGGAGAGCACCAGATGGAGCTGCGGAGGCTGATGGTCCAGCAGGAACGCTACCAGATGGTGGAGCTCCGGGTGGTGGATCGCGTGATAATCCTCCAGCACCAGAAGGAGATCTTGCTCTAGCCCGACCACCTCATTGAGCAGCACGGCCAGAAGGCGATCCGGCGGTTGGCTCGGTTCCTCGAGCAACGAGAGCGTGGCCCGTCCCAATCCCGGGAACCGGGTTCGGAAGGCCGCGATGAACGAGTGCACAAACTGCACCGGATCGTTGTCCGAGGCATCCAGTTGATACCAGATCGTCGGATGGACGGTCTGGCGAGCCAAGTGGGCCAGCAGCGTAGTCTTGCCGTATCCCGGGGGTGCCGAAAGCAGGATGAGGCGTTTTCCCTGCCCGTCCAAGAGGCGAGCCAAGAGCCGCTCACGGAGCAGGTGCTGCGGCTGTAAGCGCGGGATCAGGAACTTGGTGCCCAGAAGAAGCGGACCGCCCACCGCGAGTCCTCGGAAAGCGCCATCCGTGCACCGCCTTTCCTCCACCATTATACCCCGGCATAGACGCTCCGGCAACCCTGTGTCAGAAACGTTGTCAGAGCACTGTGAGAGGCACGCGCTATACTGAGAAGTGCCCGTCGCGAGGGCGCGGGAAGCTGAGCCTGTCAGGAGGAGATGCCATGAAGCGCATACCGCTGCTTCTGCTCGTGGTGGCCGTGTGTCTGGCACTGGTGCAATGTGGACCCCCTGCCACGACCGTTCCTCCCACCCAGCCGGCAGGCGCGACCCCTGTATCCCCCACGTCTGTGCCCACGGCAGTGCCCGGTCCGCGCGTCCTTCGGGTCGCGGCAACTGCCAACGTTACGACATGGGACCCGAGCGCCTCGTTCTCGACCGAGGTGCTCTACATGGTCAACATGTACGAGCCCCTGCTCTACGTAAATCCTCCCGGATCCTCGGAGCGGTTCCGGCCGGCTCTGGCCGAAAGCTGGGAAGTATCCGCAGATGGGCTGCAATGGACATTTCACCTGCGCAAGAGCGTCAAGTTCCACGATGGTGAGCCGCTTACGGCAAGGGCGGTCCAGCAGTCCATCCAGCGGACGATCGATCTGGGCCTCGGGGCAGCTTTCATCTGGTATCCCGTGAAGTCGATCGAGGTTGTCGACGACTATACGGTGCGATTCCAGCTGAAATACGCCGCAGCGCTCGACCTGATCGCCGCCAGTTCCAACGGGGCCTGGATCATGAGCCCCAAGGCCATCGAAGCGGCCCAAAGCGATCCCCAGTATTTCGAGAAAGGGATCTCTGCCGGCACGGGTCCCTACTTTCTAGAGTCCTACACGCCGGACAAGGAGGTCGTACTGTCCGCCTTTCCGGATTACTGGGGCGGCTGGGGCGACGTACCGCACTTTGACAAGATCGTGGTGAGCATCGTCCCTGAAGCCGTGACCCAGCAGCAGATGCTCGACGGCGGCGAAGTCGACCTGGCGCTCTCGATCCCGCTGGAGAACATCCGCCTTTACGAGAACAACCCGAACTACGACTTTCGCGTTGAGCCCAGCATGTACAACTATGCGGCCTACCTGAACACCCGCAAGCCGCCCTTCGACAACAAGCTCGTGCGCCAGGCGGTCTCCTACGCCATTCCGTATGAGGATATCATTGCCGTCGGTGCCCAAGGCTTCGGAAAGCAATCGCGCGGCCCGGTACCCGAGGGGGTGTGGCCATACAGCCCGAACGTGAAACAGTACACCTATGACCCGGCCAAGGCGAAAGAACTGATGAAGCAGGCTGGTTTCGAGCAAGGAGGGCTAAAGGCGGTGCTAACCTATGCCGCCGAGAACCAGAGCGAGGAACGGTTCGCCCCGATCATCAAAGATGCCCTGGCCGAGATCGGCATCGAGGTCGAGATCCGCCCCATGCTCTGGAAACAGCAATGGGAACTGGCCAAAGGAGACCCCACCCAGGCCCAGGACATCCTCTTGCTCCTCTACTGGCCTACGTACGCCGATGCCGGCACGGACAACCTCTATTCCCTTTTCCACAGCGAAGAGAAGCCTTTCTTCAACCTGAGCTACTATTCCAACCCCGAGTACGACCGGCTGATCGACGAGGCAGCCACGCTCGTGGTCACCGATCCCGCCCGTTCGGCCCAGCTCTACGAGCAGGCTCAGAACCTCCTGGTCGAGGACGCGCCGGCAGTATTCCTCTACGACGTACAGACGCCACTGGTCGTACCGAAGTGGCTGAAGGGCTTTTCGTATAATATGAACTATCCGTTCACGCTCTTTTTCTACCCAATGTACGCGGAGTAGCCTTGCCGCGCCTGCACGGGGATCAAACGGGAATCCGGTGAGCGTGGGTGGGTCGCCCACCCCGCTCACCGGGCACCCAACACTTGTCCGGAGCCGATAGGGGGGTCGGTACGGTGCGGAAACTCGCGTATGTGCTTCGGCGTCTTGGCATGTCGGTGCTCGTGCTCCTGGGGCTTTCGATCATCACCTTCACTCTGGCGCGCGTCATCCCCTCCGATCCGGCGGCCGCCTACATCGGCCCTCACCCCCGCCCGGAGCAGGTGGAGATCGTCCGTGCCCGCCTGGGTCTGAACCGCCCCCTCCCAGTACAGTACCTGTTCTACGTCCGGGACCTGCTCCGTGGCGATTGGGGAAACTCGATTTCCACCAAACGCCCGGTGTTGCGTGAGATCGGCGACCGCATCGCAGCATCTTTGGAGCTACTGGTCTGTGGGATGGCCCTCGCCGTCCTGATCGGCGTCCCGCTTGGCGTGCTTTCGGCGCGCTTCCAGGGTAGCCCCTTCGACCTGCTCGTACGCACGGCTTCCATCGCAGGGGTATCCATGCCCGCCTTTTGGCTCGGGCTAATCCTGCAACTGCTGTTCTTTCGCGTGCTACGGCTCTTCCCGCTGACAGGCCGATTCTCCACCGAGCTGCGTTTCACCCACCCGATCGACGTGCGAACCGGTTTCTTTCTGATCGACACAGCGCTGACGGGCAACTGGGTCGCCTTTAAGGATGTCGCCTGGCACATCGTGCTGCCAGCGGTCACACTCGCCGCGTACCCCATCGGCCTGATCGCACGGATGACCCGAGGGACGATGTTGGAGGTGCTCGCCCAGGACTACATCCGTACCGCCCGGGCTTATGGCATCTCGGAGCGATTTGTCGTGTACGGGTACGCGCTCAAGAACGCCATCGGCCCGACTCTGACGGTGATCGGGCTGACGCTTGCCTATGCGCTCACCGGCACCTTTTTCATCGAGATCGTCTTCAACTGGCCGGGTCTGGGTCTCTTCACGGTGCACTCGCTGCTAAGCGTGGATTATCCCGCCATCATGGGCATCACGCTCTTCGCCGCAGCGGGCTATGTGGGGATCAACCTGATCGTGGATCTGCTGCAGGCGTGGGTCGACCCGCGCATCAGCCTGCAATAGCCCTGTTCGAAGAGAGGAACGATGAAGGGACAATTGAACCCTCGGTCTGGCGAGTTGGAGCCCTTTCGACAGTGGGCCCACGCGCTCTATGTGATCCGGCGTGATCCGCTGGCGCTGTTCAGTGTGGTCGTCATCGCGCTCTTTGTCGTTACCGCGATCGCCGGGCCATGGATCGCTCCGTACCCAGAGCAGGGGTTCGGGAAGACGAACGTAGCCACACGGATGCTTCCTCCGTCGCGCGAGCACCCGCTGGGAACCGACCGGTTGGGCCGCGACATGTTGAGCCGCATCATCATCGGCGCCCGGCCCGCGCTGACAACGTCGCTCATCGTCGTGGGACTGGCGGTTGCCATCGGGTGCCTCCTGGGAGCGGTTGCAGGTTACATCGGGGGATGGTTGGATGAACTGATCATGCGGATCACCGACCTATTCCTGGCTTTTCCGTCACTGCTGCTCGCCATGGCGATCGTGGCCGCCATCGGTCCAGGCCTGACTCACGCGATGCTGGCCATCGCCATCTCCTGGTGGCCCTGGTATACCCGCCTGGTGCGGGGGGTTGCCCTCTCGCTCCGCGAGCGGTACTTCGTCGAAGCCGCGCGGTCGATCGGCGTTTCCAGCTTTGGGATCATCTTCCGCCACATCCTGCCCAACTGCATCTCCCCCATCCTGGTCCAGGCCACCATCGACATCGGCACCGTGATCCTGGCCGCGGGCGGGCTTGCTTTCATCGGGCTGGGTGCGCAGCCGCCCACTCCGGACTGGGGGCTGATGGTCAGCGAAGGGCGCGCATTTCTTCTAACCCAATGGTGGTACTCCACCTTCCCAGGACTGGCGATCTTTATCACCGTATTGGCCTTTAACCTTCTGGGGGACACGCTACGGGATATCTTCGATCCGCGCCAATACCGCTGATGGGGGAAATCGGTGGCCGAGCCGTTGCTGCGCGTGGAAAACCTGTGTGTCGAGTTCCATACCCGACGGGGCGTCCTGAGAGCCGTGGACGGGGTCCAGTTCGAGATTTACCCGCAGGAGTCGTTCGGTTTGGTCGGCGAGACCGGTTGCGGAAAGACAGTGACCGGCCTGTCGATCCTGCGCCTCATCTCCCGGCCGGGACGGATCACTTCTGGTTCCATCTGGCTGGAGGGCAAAGAGCTCACTACTCTATCGGAAGCGGAGATGCAGCAGATCCGTGGTGGGCGGATCGCTATGATCTTCCAGGACCCGACCTGTTCTCTCAACCCGGTATTCACGATCGGCTCCCAGATCGTCCGTGTGATCCAGCGCCATCAGCCGGTCACCCGACGGGAGGCAGAGGCACGGGCGCTCGAAGTGCTCGAGGCGGTGGGGCTCCCAGACGCCCGGCACCTCCTGAGCTGTTACCCGCACGAGCTCTCGGGGGGGATGCAGCAACGCGTGATGATCGCGATGGCCCTCTCCTGCCGCCCGGCGCTGCTCATCGCGGACGAGCCGACCACGGCTCTGGATGTCACGATCGAAGCCCAGATCCTGGCCCTGTTGCGCGATCTCCAGCAACGCTACGGGATCGCGATGCTCCTGATCACCCATGACCTGGGAATCATTGCAGAAACCTGCTCCCGGGTTGCGGTGCTCTACGCCGGCCGCGTGGTGGAGACCGGGCCTACGGATGCGCTGTTTCTCGCGCCACACCATCCGTACACCCAGGGGCTCATGGCGGCGATCCCGCAACCGGCTACCCGCGGGCGAAAGCTGAGCGCCATTCCCGGCACGGTGCCCGCTAACCCGGGAACGATCCCAGGCTGCGGATTTGCCTCGCGATGCGGCATGGCCCAGGAGCGCTGCCGGGGCGAGCGACCAGCCCTGATCGAGGTTGCTCCCGGGCACCGAGTCGCATGTTTCCTGGCTCAAGCAGAGGAAGGCCGGCCATGAGCGCTCTTGCCGGGGTACCCATAGAAGCCCAGCCCATCGTCGAGGTACGCTCCTTGGTCAAATACTACCGGAGCCGCGGGGATTGGCCTTTCAGCCGCCCGCGTCTGGTGCGCGCGGTGGACCACGTGGATTTGCAGGTGGCTCAAGGGGAAGTATTGGGACTGGTCGGCGAATCGGGCTGTGGCAAAACGACCCTCGGCCGATGCATCCTGCGGCTGATCGAACCGACGGCCGGCCAGGTGTTCTTCGAAGGGCAGGACGTCCTCCGGCTCCGCGGCCAGGCACTCCGTCGCCTGCGCGGTCGCATGCAGATCGTTTTCCAGAACCCCCTTTCCTCCCTGAGCCCCAGGCTGCGGATCCTGGATATCGTGGCAGAACCGTTCCGTACCCACTTGAGGCTCTCGCGTGCGGAAGAACGAGAACGAGTGCTGGCCCTCCTGGAAATGGTCGGCCTGGGCCAGCAGCACCTGACGCGTTATCCGCACGAGCTCAGCGGCGGCCAGTGCCAGCGGGTCGCGATCGCCCGCGCGCTTACCCTCGAGCCCCGCTTCCTGGTGCTCGACGAACCCACGAGCGCCCTCGACGTGTCCGTGCAGGCACAGATCCTCAACCTGCTCATGGAACTGAAGGAGCTGCGCGGGTTGACCTACCTGTTCATCTCGCACGATCTGAGGGTCGTCCATCACGTGAGCGACCGCATCGCCGTCATGTACCTGGGCCGGGTAGTAGAACTCGGGCCTGTGGATCGGGTGTTCGACAGCCCGGCGCACCCGTATACGCGCGCGCTCCTGGGCTCCATCCCCCTGCCCAGGCCTGGCGGCCGCCGGGAGCGGATTGTCCTTCCCGGGGGCGTGCCCAGCCCCGCGAACCCCCCGCCGGGCTGCTCGTTCCATACGCGATGTCCCGAGGCCCTACCCATCTGCCGCGAGGCACCACCCCCCTGGCAAGAAGTGGGAGCAGGCCACCGGGCGGCGTGCCATCGGATCGAGCACCGTTCCTTCCTCTCCGGTTTCTACGGTTGCGCTTGAGGTGACAAGGTCAGGAGGTACACGATGGGAAGGTCCTTTGGGGTGGCAGCGGTGCAGATACCGGTGGTCGACTGGGACACCGAACGCACTCTGGAGCGCATGGACCGGGAGCTCGCGCGGATCCGGCGTTCCTATCCTTGGGTACAGCTGGTCTGTTTTCCAGAACTGTTCCCTACAGGGACCGCTCCGCGCGTGGCTCCACCCGAGGGTCAATCTTGGGATCGGAGCGCAGAGGCTGTTCCAGGACCCTTGACGGAGCGTCTTTCCGCGATGGCCCGGAAGCACCGGGTGTGGCTACAGCCCGGCTCGCTCTACGAACGGGAGGACGGGCAGACGTTCAACACCGCCCTCGTCTTTTCTCCGGACGGCACGCTGGTAGCACGCTACCGCAAGATGTTCCCCTGGCGCCCCTGGGAAAGTGTGGCTGCCGGCCGCGAATTCTGCACTTTCGACATCCCGGGCATCGGCCGTTTTGGACTGTGCATTTGCTACGACACCTGGTTCCCGGAACTGGTACGAACCCTCGTGTGGCTCGGGGCCGAGGTGATCCTACACCCCACGCTCTCCTATACCCAGGACCGGCGCGCCGAACTCGTCCTGGAACAGGCCCACGCGCTGTTCAACCAGTGCTACGTGATCAGCGTGAACGCTGCTGCTCCCACCGCCTGCGGCCAGTCGCTCATCGTGGACCCTCACGGTCGAGTCCTCCACAAAGCCGATGGCCAAGAGGAACTCCTCGTGGAGATGCTGGACTTGGAACTGGTGCAGCGGGTGCGGGAGCTGGGCACACTCGGGTTGAACCAACACCTGAAGCAGCTGCGCGACTTTCGCGGACAGTTTCCGCCCTACGCCGAAGGGATGGACAAGGGACCGGGATTCCGGTCACTGGGGCCTCTGCGCCTCCCTGAGTCGGCAGAGTAGCCCGCGGCGGCTGCGTGGCCTGATGCCGCAGGATGCCTTTGCCAACAGGAGGGATGTTTTGGGGCAGCGGGTAGCAAGTACACCGCGCTTGCTGGAGCGTCCGATCGTGCGCGGCGAGGGGGCGTTCCTTTGGGACGATCGAGGGAAGCGCTACCTGGACTTTATCAGCGGCCACGACGGGGCGATCACCGGGCATTCCCATCCCCGGGTCGTCAGCGCGATCCGGGAACAGGCTGGCCGGCTGCTCCACAGACCGCCGGTGCTTGCCGCGCACCCGGTTCTGGAGCGCCTGGAGGCCGGCCTGGGGGAGCGCCTGCCGGACAGCCTGCAGCACTTGGTCTTTGCCGGAAGCGGCGCCGATGCAGTAGCAGATGCGTTGCAACTGGCGCGTTGGGCAACGGGCAGGTACAACGTCATCGTCTTGCAGCGCGCCGTGCGCGGAGAAGCCAGCAGCGCGGCACGGGTCGCCGTCCAGGGACCGACGCTTCGGAGGCCAGGCCAGCCACCCGTGCTCGGGCTGTATGTCGCGCCGTACGCCTACTGTTACCGGTGCCCGAAGGCCGAGGCAGCGCCGGAACGCTACGGCTATGCGCATTGCTGTGGATGGCCCTTGGAAGAGGTGCGCTTCCTGCTCAAGAGCGAAAGCCCGCCCGAAGAAACGGCCGCCATCCTGGTAGAGCCAGTGCTGGCGCAGGCGGGGTATGTTGTGCCGCCGGCCAGCTTCTTGAGCGGGCTCAAGGAAATCTGCCGCGAGCACGGGATCTTGCTCGTGTTCGACGAAGTCCATAGCGGCTTTGGCCGCTCGGGACGTTTCTTTGCCCTGGAGCACACGGGCGTGGTGCCAGACATTCTGGTGATGGGCCACGGTCTGGCCAGCGGCCTGTCGCTGGCCGGTATTGCGGTGTCCCCTGCGCTCAGGGAATGGTTGCCTCCTTACGAAGGGGTTGGGGATCCCCTCGCCTGGGCCGCCGCGGAAGCAACGATCCAAGTCCTGGAAGAGGAGCGCCTTTTGCAAAACGCTGCTATAATAGGGCGCGAACTCCTGGAACGGCTGAAGAGCCTGCAAGCGCGATATCCGGCGCTCGGCGAGGTGCGCGGCCAGGGGCTCATGGTCGGCGTGGAGTTCGTCGTTCCGGGCGGTCGGACGCCGGACAAGGATCGTACCCGCGACGTGCAACGGGCATGCCTAGAGGCGGGGCTGTTGCTGAGCCGTTGCGGCGTCGACGGAAACGTCCTCCGGTGGGCTCCACCCTTGGTGATCGGCCGGACTGAACTCGAGGAAGCGCTGGCCATTTTCGAACACAGCCTCGCCGGCGTGATCAGCAGCTGAAAAGGAGGCAATGGATGCCCGAGCGAACACCCACTCCCCTCGAGGGTCTGCTGGTGCTCGACCTCTCCCGGGTGCTGGCGGGCCCTTATTGCACCATGATGCTCGCGGACCTGGGAGCGCAGGTGCTCAAGGTCGAAATCCCCGGCCGTGGGGACGACACGCGTCAGTGGGGACCGCCCTTTGCCGGAGGAGAGGCCGCCTATTACCTGTGCGTGAACCGCGGGAAGAAGAGCATCACCCTGAATTTGAAGAGCGAGGAAGGCCGAGAAATCGTGCGGCGGCTTGCGGAGCGGGCGGATGTATTGGTGGAGAACTTTTATCCGGGGACGATGGACGAATGGGGAATTGGTTACGAAGCGCTCCGAGCCCGGAATCCACGCCTCATCTACTGTGCCATCACCGGGTATGGGCAAACTGGCCCCTATCGCGATCGGCCCGGCTATGACTTTATCATCCAAGCGCAAGGCGGCATCATGAGCATCACTGGCCCAGTAGAGGGCCCGCCTATGAAGGTGGGATTGGCGATCGTAGACGTGACCGCCGGAATGTATGCGACGATCGCGATCCTCGCTGCCCTATGGGAGCGCGAACGAAGCGGCGAGGGCCAGTATATCGATATCGCGCTTCTCGATTCCCATGTGGCCTGGTTAATCAACGTGGGGAGCAACTACCTGGTTTCCGGCGAACGGCCGAAACGGTACGGCAACGCTCATCCGAACATCGTCCCCTATGAGCCGTTCCCTACCTCCGATGGATGGATCGCGGTAGGAGTTGGAAACGACCGTCAGTGGCGTGACCTCTGCGCCGTTGCCGGCTGGGACGACCTGGCACAGGACCCCCGTTTCGCTACCAACCCCTTGCGCGTCCAGAACCGGGACATCCTCATCCCGATCCTTCAGGAGCGGTTTCGCGCGCGTTGTGCACGTGAGTGGGAGGAATTCCTCCTGGCCGCGAACATCCCGTGCGCGCCGATCCAGTACATCGACGAAGTGTTCTCCGATCCCCAGGTACTGGAGCGAGGCATGGTGGTGGAGCTACCGCACCCGACGGCGGGCCGGATCCGGGTGGCCGGTTCTCCCCTCAAGTTGTCCCGCACGCCGGTGCGGCTGGAGGAGCCGCCACCTCTGCTGGGCCAGCATACCGAGGAGATCCTCCGGACATTCCTGGGGTATACAGGCGACGAAATCGATCGGCTGCGGGAGCAGGGCGTGATCTAGGAGCCAGGGCGCGGCCTGGATGCCCCAGAGCCCGTCCCGGCTCCTTTCCTCCTCAGGGGCTGTAGCGCTGCGTGATCGGGAGGCGACGATCCCGGCCGAATGCGCGCGGTGTGATTTTGATGCCCGGAGGCGCTTGGCGGCGCTTGTATTCGGATCGATCTACCATACGGATGATCCGGCGCACCGCCGCCTCTTCGTAGCCGAGCGCCACGATCTCTTCCCACCCGCGGTCCTCCTCGACGTACGCCTGTAGGATCGGGTCCAGCAGTGCATAGGGACCCAGGGTATCTTCATCCCGCTGCTCGGGCCGAAGTTCTGCCGAAGGCGGCTTGGTCAGGACGCGCTCAGGGATCGCCACGGAACGGGAATTGCGGTAACGCGCCAGACGGTACACGAGGGTCTTCGGTACATCCTTCAGTACGGCAAAGCCGCCGGCCATGTCCCCGTAGAGGGTGCAGTACCCAGTTGCCAGTTCGCTCTTGTTGCCGGTCGTCAACACAAGCCAGCCAAACTTGTTCGAAAGCGCCATCAACAGGTTGCCGCGGATGCGCGCCTGGATGTTCTCCTCAGTCACGTCCGGCGCAAGGCCCGCAAACAGCCCGGCCAACCCATCCAGGTAGGCCTGGAAGATCCCGTCGATGGGAATTTCGAGGAAACGAATCCCCAAAAGGCGCGCCACCGTACAGGCATCCTCACGGCTCTCCAGAGAGGAGTATCGGCTGGGCATATACACCCCGATGACGTTCCCAGCGCCCAGCGCATCGGCCGCCACAGCGGCAACGAGGGAAGAATCCACCCCTCCCGAAAGCCCCACCACGACCTCGCGAAAGCCGTTCTTTCGTACATAGTCGCACGTGCCCAATACCAGGGCACGGTATACCTCCGCCTCTGCCTCGGGAGCCGGTTCGATGCGTGCTGACACCGGTGCTCGCGGCTCCTTAGCTCCGGCGTCCAGGGACACCTCCTCGATGCCGTTGGTTGTGGCAGCCGCCAGTTGCCTCCGCCGGGCATCGAGCAACCGCCATCGCAGCACCGCCCCCAGGTCGAGGTCCACCACCAGCAGGTCCTCTTCGAAACAGCGGGCCCGGGCCACCATCTCGCCGCGGGGATCGAAGACCACGCTTCCTCCGTCAAAAACCAGCTCGTCTTGCCCCCCCACCAGGTTGCAGAAGGCCACATAGACCACGTTGTCCGCGGCCCGGGTGGCCAGCATGCGCTCGCGCGCTCTACCATTGCCCATATGGTACGGTGAAGCGGCGATGTTCACCACCAGCCGTGCCCCGGCCAGTGCCTCAGTTTCTACCGGACCCACCGGATACCAAATGTCCTCGCAAATGCTCACTCCCACCGTGGCCCCATCCTGGCGGAAAACCAGGGGCCGACGCCCCGGATGGAAGTAGCGGTACTCGTCAAAGACCCCGTAATTCGGCAGGAAAGCCTTGTGGTATACGGCGACCACCCGGCCGTCGTGGATCAAGGCCGCGGCGTTATAGATCTCGTCGTTGCGACAATCGACAAAGCCGACCAGCGCCGTGATCCCTGACGTCGCCGCGGCGACGCGCTGGAGGCAGTGAAGGTTGGCACGTACGAAGGACGGCATCA
Organism: Chloroflexia bacterium; assembly: GCA_034436115.1. Classification (GTDB taxonomy): domain Bacteria; phylum Chloroflexota; class Chloroflexia; order DTKN01; family DTKN01; genus DAOTVY01. The sequence goes on from DAOTVY010000041.1 coordinate 26,685, forward strand.
GGAGAAGGTCCTCGGGGGGATATCCGGTGATCACCAGTTCCGGAAAGACAACCAGGTCCGCTCCCACCGCGCGGGCCTCGGAAATCGCGGAGAGCACCTTGTCCGCGTTCCCTTCCAGGTCGCCCACCGTAGGATTCAGCTGGGCCAGCGCAACCCGATAGGCATCCATCATGTCCCCCCACGAGCATCGAGGGCCTCAACCAACCGGCCGTTCCGGTACACCAGGCACGGCCACACCAGAACCTACTTTCAGCAACACCAGCGCACTCAAGAGCGCGCAAAGCGCCCCGAAGAGGAACAGGGCGCTGTATCCCCACCATTGCCCTGGGCGGGCATTGTTCAGAAGGTCGATCAATGGGCCTTCCAGGCGTCCAAGCGCGGCAGCACCAGCGGTGGCCAGGTTGGTGAGCCCCAGGAACTTGCCAGCGTCTTCCTGCGGAGCCAGGTCGTTGGCCAGCGCCCAGTTGGCGCTGAGGAACATCCCCAGACCGACACCGAACACGCTTCCGAAAACCATCAGTTCGTGCAGCGTTCGCCCGGCAAGCAAGAGCAAGGAACCAGCCGAGGTCACGCCGCTCGCAAGCGCGAGCACCCGCTTTCGCCCCCAACGGTCGGAAAGCCACCCGGATCCCAGGGCGGACAACACCAGGGTTCCGACCAGCACCGCCATCAGATCCCCCGCCGCCTTGGGTGGGTTGGGGAGCCGAAGGCGGTCACGAAGGTAGTATTGGGCAAAAGCCTGAACGCCATACATCCCGAGGAGAAAAACGAAACGCGATGCAATCAGCCAGGCGTAAGCCGCATGGCGCCGGAGATCCACCCGCGTGAAATCCGCCCAGAATGTGCGCCACCTCAAAACGCAGGACTCTCTGATCCGGGGAACCTCACGGGTCCCGGTGAGAGTGGCCGTTGCCCCCAAGGCTAGCATGCCAGCCACTGCAGCGATGGCCAGCGCTGGCTGTCGAGTGGCCGGAGTCACGATCCGGCCCAAAACGAGCGAGGCTAGGACCGTCCCGGCCATATCCATCATCGTCTTGACACCGCTCGCCCGCCCCAGCTGCTGCGGCGGCACCCGATCGGGCATGAGCCCCTGGAGGGCTCCGTGTGCCAGGTTCGAGGTCACTTGAAGTCCGATGTACCCAAGGGCGAGGGCCCACAACCCGCCTGCCCAGCCGATAAGCCCGAGAAACCCCAGGTCCAGGAGCGTCCCCAACAAGATGAGCGGCCGGCGCCGACCCCAGCGGGAGGACCAGCGGTCGCTCAGGGCACCGGCGAGGGGTTGGACCACATCTGCCAACAGGAGCCCGACGAAGGTCAACAGGCCCAGGTAGGTGTTCTTGCGTTGGTCGGGTACAAAGTGGAGCAACACGGCAGGGAGGATGATCACGTGAAGGCCGGTCCACATGAAGGACAGGCCCGCCCAGTAGCTGTTCAGAAACAGGTTCTCCAGGAGCGTCAAGTGCCCGAAGGGCGTGTCTTCCTGGCGATTCATCCCCGCACCAGACCTGCTAGGGTTTCGCTGGCTCGGTAGCTCCTTCCGAGTCCAGGGTGAGACCGTTCTCTCGAACGACGCGGGCGTACCACCAACCGCTATCCTTCACGGTCCGGGCCTGGGTGTCATAGTCCACGTAGATCAATCCAAAACGCATCCGATATCCATAGGCCCATTCAAAGTTGTCCAGAAGCGACCAGACGAAGTACCCGCGCACCGGCACCCCCTCCTGGATCGCGTGGTGTACCTGCGCAATGTGATCCCGGAGGAAGGCGATTCGACGGGCGTCCCGAACGCGGCCATCGGCATCCACTCCGTCCGGCACACAGACGCCGTTCTCAGTGACCCAGAGTGCGGCCGGCCGATAGTCGGTCCAGAGTCGCACCAGGAGCTCGTAGATTCCCCGCGGGTAGATCTCCCACATCTGGGAGTATTCGCTACCCTCAGGCTGCACCTGCGATGCCTGGAGCGGTGGGACCGCAGGATCGTGACGCACCACCAACCGAGTGTAGTAATTGACGCCCAGGAAATCCAGGGGCTGGGCAATGGTAGATAGATCGTCGGGTTCCAGGTGCGGAAAGAGTGGCCCGGCAAGGCGCCGCAGGTCATCGGGATATCGCCCCAGGAAGAGGGGATCCAGGAAGAGCCGGTTGAGGAAGCCATCCATCCGCCGGGCAGCCGCGTGGTCCAGCGCCGCTTCGGATGCAGGATGAACCGGGCTCAGGTTCAAGGCGATACCCACGGACGGCGGCCTATGGACGCTTGCCCGAATGGCCTGTGCAGCCAGTCCGTGGGAAAGGAGGAGATGATGGCCGGCACGAAATGCGGCCAGCGGATCCTGAATGCCAGGGGCATGCTCCCCCCGAAGGTAGCCGGCCACCGCGGTGACAAAGGGTTCATTGTGGGTGATCCAGAAGGTGACCCGGTCCCCCAGGCGGTCGGCCACTACCCGGGCGTACTCAGCAAAGTGATAGGCGGTATCGCGCGCAGGCCACCCCCCGCGATCCTGAAGCGCCTGAGGGAGATCCCAGTGGTACAGGGTGACCACCGGTTCGATCCCCCGCTCGATCAAGGCATCCACGAGCCGATCGTAGAAGCCAAGGCCGGCAGGGTTGATACGCCCCACCCCTTCGGGCAAGATGCGCGGCCAGGCAACGGAGAAGCGGTAGGCTTTGAGTCCCAACGCAGCCATGAGGGCCACGTCTTCCGCCCACCGGTGGTAGTGATCGCTGGCCACGTCTCCGGTATGGCCGTGGTAGGTCTTCCCCGGAAGATGGCTGAAGGTATCCCAAATCGATAGGCCGCGGCCGTCCTCGTTCCAGGCGCCCTCGATCTGGTAGGCCGAAGTGGCAGCTCCCCACAGGAAGCCTTCCGGAAAACGCAACACCCGCGTGGCCATAGCAGACTCCTTCAACTGCGCCCACCGCATTCCAAGAGCGCTGTCAGGATACCACGGATGGTAGAGCGTGTCAACGATGTCGGGCGATTGACAGCCCATGGGGCCCCATGCTAGAATGGCCGCGCGCAGCAAGGGCGGAAAGGAGGGCGCATTGTCCGCCGATGGACGGATCGTGTGGCTGGCGTGTAGCGGGCTATTGGCTCTGGCCTTTCCGGTGGGCGTGGGCTGGATGACGACCCGGGGCAAGGCCCCATCGGACGGCCAAGGGGGGCAACTCCTGGCGGTGGCCCTCCTGGCCTTGTTCGTCGCGGGGACCGCCGGCTTCTCTTTGCTCTACGGAGCGGTACACTTCAGCAGCCTGGGCGAAGAACCGCGCCCCTCGTGGCAATGGGAACCGTTCGGGGAAGGTTCTGGCCTTGTCGCCTGGGGTGGTATAGGCACACAGGCCCTGGATACCCCTGCCCGGGCGGCGCTCTTTCTCCTGGAGGCGGCCGGTACCCTGAGCGTGGTAGCGATCGCATTGGCACCAGTGCTTGGCAAGCTCAACGCACCGGGCTGGGTGGCTGCCGCGGTGGCTATTGCCGGGTTGATTTACCCCGTTCTGGGGCACTGGGCGTGGGGCGGCGGTTGGCTGGCTGCCACTGGGCGCACCGGCTACTTGGGGCACGGGTTCGTTGACCCGGGGGGAGCAGGGCTGCACTATGCGCTGGGCGGTTTGCTCGCCCTGGCCGGGCTGGTCGCCACGGGCTCGAGACACCGAGGCCCGGCCCGCGGGGGAAACCCAACGCCGCCCGCAATGCTCCTCACCTTCAGCGGCATGGTCTGGTTGCAACTGGGCAGCACGCACACCCTATCCCCGGAACTTGGGACGATGGCGCTGAACACGCTGGCCTCAGCGACCGCGGGCGGGCTCGCTGCAGCCCTGTACATGGCTTTTACCACGACCCGACTGCGCAGCGACATGCTCGGCCGCGGTCTCCTAGCCGGGACCGCCTGTGCGGCTGGTTTGGCACCGCTGGCCTCCACGTTGACGAACGTCTTGGCCGGCGCTGTAGCGGGCTGCCTGGCTTGCCTGGGTAGCTACCTCATCGAGCGGGTGTGGAAGCTGGAGGACAGCGCAGGCCTCGTGCCGGCATTTGGACTGGGGGGGCTCTGGGGTACCTTAGCGGTGGGCCTTTTTGCCGACGGGCGCTGGGGCGTCGGGCTGAACGGGATTGGGGCGACGCGTTACCTGGGTGTACCCGGCCAAGGCGTCACCGGGATCCTTTTCCTGGCGCCTGGTATGAGCCCCGATTTCGGTCAGCTCGCCGCTCAGGTGCTGGGATTGGCGGTGATCGTGGGTTGGGGACTGGGCATCGGATGGCTGTGCTTCCGGCTGGCGTCGATCCGCACGGCCTGGCTGAAGCGATGAGCATCCAGCGTGGGGAAAAACGAACCGCGCTACGCGTGCCGGCGAAGCAGCGCAGGGAAATCCATCTCCCCTTGACGGGAGAAACTGCGGGAACCTTAGTGGCGTGGCTCGCTGGTGTAGCAGCCTCCGGAATCGCACCCGGCTGGGCAGACCTGGGCCGTCTTTTGTTGGGAATCTTGCTCATAAGTACCATCTGGAGCCGCCTCCTGGAGTGCGCTCGCTCCCCCACCGCTCCGCCAAAAAACCCCAAAAGGTACCCCCGGGGCACCTCCCCTTCGAACCGCCTGTGGCAACTCCCCTATACCCAACCCGGATCCCTCAGCGCCGCGTGCAGTCGCACCCTGCGGACTATATTCCAGCGCGTCCGCATCGCTTTTTCCCACCCGGATAGCCGTACCCCCGAGGCCGCGTGGCTCGTCCTGACCCTCCTTGCAGCCTGCGCCCTCCTCGGACACCTCCCCGTGGTCGCCCTCGCGGCCGGGCTGGCGTTGCTCGGACTGCTCAGGCTCGCTCCACACCACACCGGGCTCCGCGCGGTCGTCCAGGGACTCTGCCTGCTGTCCTGGCCTTGGTGGCTGGGACACACCTCTTATGCCCCACTCGACCCGCTCTCGCTCCTGAGCAGCCTCCTTTGGGGCCTGGCCGCGAGCGGTGCGATGGGACTCCAAGGGAGCGAAACGCTGCCCCAGGCAGCCGCCAGGTTCCTCATCCCACAGGCCTGCCTCGCCGTCCTCCTTGCCCCCTTCGGGCCGATCGCCGGAACCCTTCTCGCCTTCCTGGTTTTCGGCCAGTGGCTGCGGGTCGTCTACTTGCCCCTGGGCGGGTCCCTGCCGCGGATGGACCGACCCCTTTCCCCGTGGGCCGCAATTGGCCTGCTCCTGAGCGGCATGGCGATCGGGGGATGGCTTCATTGAGTTTCCCCCGCCGGACAGACCCGTGCCAGCACAGCGGTCCCTTCGTTCTCATCCCAGTAGCACAGCTGCCACACGCCGGAGGCGCGGGCCCACGCGAGGAGACCTGCCTGGCGCTCGACATCCAGCAGGAGCACCTGAATGCCGTATCGCTCGAGCAGCGCGCCTGCTTCCGTACCACCCTGGGAAATGCGCTGGTAACCCTCCCACAACTCGGGCGAGTACAACTCGATCCGGGGATCGACAAAGACCCGGCGCTGTGGATAGAACCGCCACAGCAAATAGTCCCCGTATTCCATGCGGTGGAAGATTGGTCCGCTCAGCGCGTGGCGCTGGATGTAATCCGCTGCTCGAACCGGCGTATCCGGCGCAACCACGTAACGGAGGTCCGGAGGAAGGGGCAGATGCGCCTTCAGCGGGGGCAAAGCCAGGAGCACCAGCCCCACACACAGGGCGAGGAATAGGCTGTTGGCCAGGGCCTGTATCTTCGTGGGTGGCGCAGGCGGCCTCAGCCGGAGACCTCTGGTCGCCTCCGCGCCCAGCAGTGCCATCGGGAAGGTATACCAAAGGATGCTCCGGACACCGCCCAGGGCCAGGCACCCGGTCCCGAGCAGCCACAGCGCAGCACGCGGGTGTGGCCGATGGCCAAAGTAAAGGAGCGAGAAAAAGAGTCCGAAAAGCGAGGCATAAAACGCCCCGCCCACTGGGCTGTCCACGCGCGGAGGTTGCCACTCGGCAATTGCCCGGTGGATCACCGGGTTGCGCTGGATTGTGCCCAGGTAAGCGTAGATCCGAGGCCCAACAGGGTTGACCAGGGTCGCCGCCACCGATGCCGCAAACGCGACCGCCAGCCCGGCCAGGCGCCGAACCGGAACCACGGCGAAAGGCCGCCCAGGCCAGAAACCGGCTACGATCTCCCCCACCAGAGCTGCGCCAAGAAGCCCGAGTCCCAGTACGAATGCTCCGTGCAGGTTTGCCCAAAACAGCATACCCAGGGGAAAAGCCCAGAACGGCACTCGTTCCCCAACCCCGTGCCGTACGAGGAGCCAGAAAAAGAGCGCGAAGAAGAACGTGGAAAAACTCTGCGGCCGAATTCCCCAGTTCCCCCCACAGACCACCATGGCCACGAAAGTGCAGGCCGTGGCAACGAGAGGGTGGCCACTACCTTTCCGGCAACTCGCCCAGAGCAACGCGTAAGCAGCAACCAGCAGGCCGGCGTGGGCAACCACCACGGCTCCAGCCCCACCCCACCGGAACAGCAGCGCGAAGCAGACTCCAGCGAGCCAGCTCTGATAGATGTACGGCTGGCCTGCCATAATACTGGAGAAGCGATCCACTCGCGGCACCGTGCGTTCCTCGAGGACGATCTCCCCTACCTTGAGATGCCACCAGAAGTCTGCGGAGCGAATTGGCTGGAGAAGCAGGGCGAAAAGAAAGAGCGCGAAGAGAGCTCCGGTCCAAAGCACCTCCCGTCCCGGCCGAAAGGAAACACGCCGTCCGTACACGGGACCTCCTCTCTCCGTATCGTGGGCTGGAGAACCGACGAACCTATGATAGTCGCCGACTCCACCGTCGTCAAGCTCGCAGAAGGCCAGGTCAAGCCGGTGGACGGCGCAGAGGCTCCGGTTGCATATACCTGAGAAAGCCTCTGGCCCGAGCAATTCTCCGGTGCCGCTGTGGCCAAGCGTCTGTGGTATAATGGGACTGGATCGCCTTCGAGGTGTGGCTTGCTGAGTCGCCGCGTACGACGCATCGTTCAGCATATCGGACTGCTCTGTCTGGATGCCGCCACGGCCTTTGCGGGGTTCGCCCTGGCATACTGGCTGCGCTATGACCTCCAGCTAGGCCGGGCGGTCCTGGAAATCCACTACCTGCCCTTCCGCAACTTCTCCTGGATCGGCCTGACGCTCGTAGCCATCCTGCTTATCCTGCTCGAGGGACGCGGACTCTATCGGCTGCCGCGCGGGGCCAGTTGGCTGGAGTCGCTCTCCCGTATCGCCGAGGGGAGCACCCTGGCGGTCGCCATCTTGGTCGTTCTGCTGTACGCGACGCGCACGTACTACACGCGCCTGCTCTATGTCTACGCCTGGTTCACGATCACGGTGGCCGTTGCGGCCGGCCGCGCGGCTGTAGCGCGCGTGCAGCGCTGGCTGTGGCGTAACGGGGTCGGCGTGGAGCGCTTGCTGGTTGTGGGAAACGGGCCGGCGGGTCTCCGCGTGATGCAAAGCATCCGGGATCGGCCCGATCTGGGCTATTTCCTCGTGGGCTATCTCGGCCAAGAACCTGAGCCAGCCGATCATCCGAACGACGACGAGGAGCCCTTTCGTTACCTGGGCCGCCCCGAGGACCTCCCACTGGTGCTGGAACCGTGCCGCATCGACGAGGTGATCATCGCCCTGCCACCAGGCGACCACCGGCTGGCGCTCGACGTGGCCAACTGGTGCCAGCAGCAGGGGATCGACTTTCGCATCGCCCCCGATCTTTTCGAAATGAGTTTCGACCGGGTGGATATCGCCGAGCTGGCCGGTATTCCGCTCATCGGCCTGAAAGAGGTGGCCATCCGCGGCTGGAACCTGGTGCTGAAACGCGCGCTGGATATCGCGCTCAGTCTCTTCGTCCTCGCCGTTGGATGGCCTCTCTTTCTGATCATCGCGATCGCCATCAGGCTGGACTCTCCGGGGCCGGTCCTCTTTCGACAAAAGCGGATCGGGAGGCGTGGCAGGCCCTTTACGCTGCTCAAGTTCCGGACCATGCACGCCAATGCCGAAGCCGAGCAGGAGCGCCTGGCCCCGCTCAACGAAGCGACCGGGCCCCTCTTCAAGATCCGCGACGATCCACGGATCACGCGGGTCGGGCGGGTCCTACGACGCACGAGCCTGGATGAGCTGCCCCAGGTGTTCAACATCCTGATGGGCGAGATGAGCTGGGTTGGTCCCCGGCCAGGTACACCAGGCGAGGTCGCCCAGTACGAGCCCTGGCACCGGAAACGCCTGGAAGTGCTCCCGGGCCTCACCGGCATCTGGCAGGTCTCCGGCCGGAGCGACCTAACATTCGACGAGATGGTGCGGCTGGACCTGTACTACATCGAGAACTGGAACCTTTGGCTCGACGTGGTGATCCTGTTGCGAACCATTCCGGCGGTCATCACCGGCCGGGGAGCCTATTAGACCGGGCACGGCAAAAGCGGATCACGCCGTGGGACGTGACGACCCGGATCTGGAGGTCTGCATGCGGATCCTGATCACGGGAGGAGCCGGCTTTATCGGTTCACACCTTTGCGAACGGTTCCTTGCGGCAGGGCACGAAGTGATCGCGATGGACAACCTGGTCACAGGGAGCCTGGAAAACATCGCTCACCTGATGTCGCATGAGCGCTTCCGGTTCGTTCTCCACGATGTCACGCGGTACATCCATGTGGACGGGCCCCTGGATGCCATCCTTCACCTGGCCTCGCTCCCCAGCCCGGTGGACTACCTGGAGAAGCCGATCCAGACGCTCAAGGTGGGCGCGCTGGGGACACATAATGCGTTGGGCCTGGCCTTGGCCAAACGCGCCGTGTTCCTCCTGGCCTCTACCTCGGAGGTGTACGGCGATCCCCAGGTGCACCCCCAACCCGAGACATATTGGGGCAACGTGAACCCCGTCGGGCCGCGGGGCGTGTACGATGAATCGAAGCGGTTCGCGGAGGCACTGACGATCGCTTACCACCGTGCGCACGGGATTTCTACGCGGATCGCGCGCATCTTTAACACCTATGGACCGCGGATGCGCCTGAACGACGGGCGGGTCGTGCCGAACTTTATCCGGCAGGCACTCCTGGGGGAGCCGCTCACGGTGTACGACGACGGCCAGCGCACCCGATCCTTCTGCTACATTTCCGACATGGTGGAAGGCTTGACACGGCTCCTGTTCAGCGATTACACCGGCCCGGTGAACCTGGGCAATCCCCAGGAGATGACCATCCTGCAATTCGCGCGGCTCATCCTCGAACTCAGCGGAAGCCGGTCGCGCATCGAGTTCGTTGTCCCCACCGATGAGCGTACGCGCGATGACCCCCACGTGCGCCAGCCGGACATTACCCTGGCTCGCCACATCCTGGGTTGGGAGCCGGTCGTGCCACTAGAGGAGGGGCTGCGCCAGACAATTGCCTGGTTCCGCGCCCGCTTGCAGCAGGAGGGACGGCTGTGAAGGTACTGGTCACCGGGGGCGCAGGGTTCATCGGCTCGCACGTCTGCGAGGCGTTGCTGGCACGGGGGGACTCGGTCGTCTGCCTGGACAACTTTAACGACTACTACAACCCTGCCCGCAAGCGCCGAAACATCGCGCCCCTGCTGGGGAACGCCGCGTTTCGTTTGTGGGAAGGGGACATCCGGGACGCCAAGACCGTACGGGCGCTGTTCTTGCAGGAGCGTCCGGAGAAGGTCGTCCATATCGCTGCCATGGCCGGCGTACGCTACTCGCTCGCTCACCCCTTGCTGTTTCAAGAAGTGAACGTCGGCGGGACCCTGGTTCTCCTGGAAGAAGCACGACATTTCCGCGTGCGGTGCTTCCTGCTGGCCTCCAGCTCATCCGTTTACGGAGCGGACAGCCAACCCCCGTTCCGCGAGGAGGATCCCTGCCTTCGGCCGATTTCCCCCTATGCTGCGACCAAGCGCGCTGCAGAGCTCCTGACTTACACCTACCACCATCTGTATGGGCTCCCTTGCACCGTGCTGCGATTCTTCACCGTGTACGGGCCGCGTGGCCGGCCCGACATGGCCCCCTATCGCTTCACCCAGGCGATCTTTCGCGGAGAGCCACTGTACCTCTACGGCGACGGCAGTGCACGGCGCGATTTCACCTACATCGACGATATCGTGGCCGGAGTGCTGGCAGCGCTGGATGCCGAGTTGTCCTGGGAGATCATCAATCTGGGGAACTCTCATACGGTGGCCGTGCGGGACTTGATCCGGCTGATTGAGGGAATCGTGGGGCGAAAGGCGCAGATCGTGCAGCAGCCCCCTGCCTCGGGAGATGTTCCGCTCACCCACGCCGACATTTCAAAGGCGCGCCGGTTGCTCGGTTTCGAGCCCAGGACATGCCTAGAGGAGGGAATGGAGCGCTTCTTCCGATGGTACCAGGAAGAGGAAGTCTCGAATCCCTCGTAGGCCGTCCAACGTAGATGTCTTTTCCGCCCCGGCACGGCGAGCACAGGGACGTCGGAGGCAACGAATGGGTTCCCTCTACCTGGGACTCGCAGCACTCTCAGCGTCCGTACTGCTTCTGGAAGTGGGGCTAACACGCCTTCTGGCGATCCACCAATGGTACCATTTCGCCTTCCTGGTGGTCAGCCTGGCACTGCTCGGCAGTGGCGCGGGGGGCTCGCTCTGCGCCGCGTTCCCGGCGCTGGGCCGGCCGCTACGCAGGTCGATCCTGGTCGGCCTGAGCCTGGGGTTCTCGGCTTTCTGTGTGCTGCTGCTGTGGGTACACCACCTCCTGCCGCTGGACCTGTACGCCCTGGCATGGGATCGGAGCCAGTTCCTGTACTTGGCGCTCCAGTACCTGGTGCTCGGCGTACCGTTCCTCAGTAGCGGCCTTGCCGTCAGCCTGATCCTGGAGTCTCTGCCGGAGCAGGCGGGCAGGCTGTACGCCGCCAACCTGGTAGGCTCTGCCCTGGGAACGGTGCTAGCACCGGGCATGATCGCCCTGCTGGGCAGCAACCGATTGCCGCTGGTAGCAGCGTGGATTGGCGCGACTGCCGGGGTACTGTTCGCGCTTCGAGGGCCTCGCTGGAGTGCGGCCCTTTCGATCGCCGCGATCGGTTGCTTCACGGCTCTGATCGCGCAGCCACCTTCCAGCCTTGCACCCCGGATGGACCCCCACAAGAGCCTGGTACAGCAGTTGCTTTTCCCAGGAGCGCGGCTCGTCTTCTCTGCCGAACATGCGGCAGCACGGGTCGATGTCGTCGCTGGGGGGCCTTACCATTCGTTCCCCGGCCTTCCCTTGGTTCCCACCGGCCCTCTCCCCGAGCAGATGGCACTGACCCTGGACGGCGATCAGCCGTCGCCACTGACCGTCCTCTCCTCGGGCAGCGCGCAGCTCGACTTCTTGGATACGATGCTCACGGCACTCCCGTACCGCCTGCGCCCTGGCGCGCGTGCCCTGCTCATCGAACCGATGGGGGGACTGGATCTTCTTCAGGCGCTTCGGCAGGGAGCGGGCGAGATCCTCGTGCTTCAAGAAGATCCGCTGGTAGCCGAGGTGGTCGAGGAGCGCTTGGCCACGGAGATCGGGGGCATCTTTCGTTCGCCCAGGGTCGAGGTGCTCCATCGGGGCCCCCGATCCTATCTGGCCACGCGGGGGCCTGCCTTTGACTTGATCGTTTATTGCCTCACGGGGGAACGGGCGGTGGTGACCGCCGGCGCCTATAGCCTCGTGGAGGAGGGCCGATTCACGGTGGAATCGTTTCGCGCGGCCCTGGCACGGCTAGCCCCGGGCGGTATGCTCGTGGTCCCACGCTGGTTGCAGCAGCCTCCTTCTGAGGAGCTTCGGGCCATTACCACGGCAGTGGCAGCGCTAGAGGCCGAAGGGATCACGGCCCCAGAGGAACGGATCGTCGCCGTGCGCAGCTGGTCGACATTGCTCCTGCTGGTGCGCCGCGAGCCGTGGTCCACGGAGGAACTTGGCGCTATCCGGGAATTCTGCAACGAACGTCGCTTTGACCTCGTGTGGCTCCCCGGTATGCGCCGCGACGAGGCCAACCGCTACAACCGCATCCTGGAGGGACCGATCTACCACGACGCCGTCCGGGGCTACCTGTTCTCAAAAGACCGTGGCACCTTCTTGCGCAGCTGGCCGGCCGACGTACGGCCCGCCACGGATGACCGGCCGTTCTTCTACCATTTCTTCACCTGGCGCCAGTTGCCCCAGACGCTGCGACAATACGGCCAGACGGTACAGCCTTACGGAGGCGCCGGATTCCTGATCTTCCCCATCCTGATGCTCCTGGCCCTGATCGCCTCGGGGCTCCTGATTGTGCTCCCCGTGGCCTGCACTCCCCGCCGCCGGGAAAGGCCGACGGGTCGCGGCGCCGTGCTGGTCTACTTTGCCGCGCTCGGGCTGGGTTTCATGGCCATCGAGATTCCCCTCTTGGGTCGGTTCGCGCTCTATTTGGACCGGCCCATCTACGCCACGGCCGCGGTGCTTTTTGCCCTCCTGGTGAGTTCCGGGTTAGGAAGCCTTGGGAGCGGCTGGTGGGCGCTGGGGTTGACCCGAACGCTTGCCCTTCTTGCCGGCATCGCGGCGCTTGCCACGCTGGCATTGCCAGCGCTCCTCGAGGCCACCTTGCACCTTCCCTTCCTCGGACGGCTGATCCTGGGGAGCCTTTTGCTGCTTCCCTTGGGGTTCCTGATGGGGATGCCGCTGCCCATGGCTGTCCGAGCCCTGGGAACCTCCCGCCATGTGCTCATCCCGTGGGCGTGGGCGGTCAACGGGTGCGCCTCGGTCGTGGGCGCCATCGGGGCCCAGTGGCTGGCGCTCACCTTCGGATACCGCGCAGTGCTGGGCGTGGGCGCTTTCTGCTATGTTGTGGCTTCGATCGTTAGCCGGAAGGTGACCGTGCCCCCTCCGGTGAACGCGCGGGGATCCAGACATTGCACGTAGGCCGCGCCGTCCGGCCCCGCGAGCCCGAGCTCCTCGGGGGAAATGCCGCGGGACAGCGCAGGAGCATAGGGGAGGACGCTGGCCAGTGCGTGTAAGCAGAGGGGAAATCCCGCGATCAGGCGATACCCTTGTTCGATGCGAAAACGCTCGTTGCCACTGTAGACGGGGCACGAACCTTCTACCTGGACAACTTCCACCACCACGGTCTGGGCCATGGGCAACCTCCTTAGGGCTGGCTTTCACACGGCCTCCCGGAGCAAGGCCCGCGAAGCAGGTATGAGAAGAGGTGTGAGAAAGATGCGGGTGATTCGGTTTCTCCTGAACGGCGTCGGCCAGGTGGGGACACGCCTTCTGCAGATCCTGATCCAAAAGCAGAACCTCCTCCGAGAACGGTACCACGTGGAGCTCCTTCTCGTCGGTTGTGCGGACCGGGGCGGGGCCGCCTGGGACCCCACCGGCCTTCCGGTGGAAAGGGTGCTGAACCTGAAACGCGCCGGGGAAAGCGTCGCCCGGCTTCCCAGTGTCGGAAGGCCCCAGGTGCCCGCCCGCGAGATGGTCGCAGCCGCCCAGGCGGACGTCCTCGTGGAGGCCTCCCCGGCCAACCTGGAGACGGGCGAGCCCGGGCTCGGCTGTATCGAGACCGCCCTCTCCCGGGGGATGGACGTAGTCACCGCGAACAAGTCGCCGCTCGCGCTCGCCTTCCCTCGGCTGCAAGAGCTGTCTTCACGTTTCGGCGGGCGGATCCGTTTCAGCGCCACCGTCGGGGGGGGACTTCCGGCGGTCAACCTGGGGCAGCGCGATCTTGCGGGGACGGAGATCGTTCGCCTGGAAGCCATCCTGAACCTGACCTCCCACGCGATTCTCTGCTGGATGGAGGAGGGCCTTCCTTTCGAGCAGGCCCTAGCGCAGATGCAGGCCGCCGGCCACGCGGAAGCCGATCCCCGCCTGGATGTCGATGGGTGGGACGCTGCCGAGAAACTGGTGATCCTGGCCTGGAGCGTGCTTCGCTATCCGGCAACCCTGGCCGACGTCTCCGTTCGCGGGATCGCCGACATCGGGCCGGAACGCTTGAGCGAAGCGAGAGCAACGGGCTGCGTCATCCGGCCTTTAGCCCTTGCGGAACGAACCCCGATGGGATACCGCCTGGCGGTCGGACCGACCCTGTTGTCCCAAGACCACCCGCTGGCCCGGCTGGGCCCCGAGCAGATGGGAATCGTCTACTACACGGACATCGGTGGTGTAGTGGCCGCGAGCATTGTCGAGGCCACCCCTATGCCGACGGCCGCGGCCGTGTTGAGGGACATCCTCGATCTCTACGCCTCGCCATAGCCCAGGCGACGGCGGGGCAGGCGCAGCGCTGAGGGGGCCAGCGCCAGGCCGCCCAGCGCGGTGCAACGCAACTCGGAAGGGAGCATCCGTCCGACTGCATCGACAGCATCCACCGTTTCATCGAGCGGCACCGGGTTCTCGTAGCCTCCTAGAACCAGATCAGCGCAGATCAGGGCCGCGGCCGCCGCGACAGCATTCCGCGTGTGGCAGGGGATCTCCACCACGCCCTGTACGGGGTCGCAGACCGAGCCCATCGTGTTCTGGAGGGAGATCGCGGCCGCGTCGAGCGCCTGGGCGGCAGTGCCGCCCGCGGCGTCCACCACGGCGGCAGCAGCCATCGCACCGGAGGCGCCGATCTCCACCTGACAGCCGGCCTCCTCCGCAGCAAAAGTGGCTCGCGTGCCCACGACCCACCCCACAGCGCCGGCGGCTAGCAACGCGCGGGCAGCCCGCTCCAGAGCCAATCCCCGTTCCTCGATCATGGTGACCAAAACCCCTGGAATCACGCCCGCGGAACCGGCCGTGGGCGCCGCGCAGATCACTCCCATGGCACTGCTGACGTGCATCACCGCCATGGCGCGTGCGGCTGCCCGGGCATGGAGTCCACCGATTGCCAGCTGGCCTGATCGCTCGGCGCGCAGGATCTTGCCGGCGGTCGGCGACAGCAGCTGTAGCGTCAGGCCATCCTGCAGGCCTTTTTCCACCGCGGCCCGCATGATGCCCAGCCGCCGGAGGATCTCGGCCGTCACTTCGCTTTCGGAAACGCCAAGGAGCGCCGCCTCATAGGCTGCGGCGGCTTCGCCCAGAGACGCCCCGTGCTCGCGAGCATACGCGAGCATCCCGTGCGCGTCTCCAAAGATCGGCCGGCCCCGCACGACCCAACCGAGCGGGGGCGCCGTCCACAAGGCACGTACCCCGGGGAGAGCACGCCACGCAGCACAGCGCACTTCCGAAAGCGGCTCGGGCCTCCGCAGACGGAACAAGACGCGCTCCCCCTTTTCTTGAACCTCCAGTGCTCCCAAAGCCGGCTCCTGCTTCAGCCGGTACGCGACTTCCGCGCCCGCCCACGATTCCGCTTCCACGATCTGCTCGAAGGCATCTCCTCTCACGGCGAGCGGCCAATCCTGCAACCGGACGATTTCGACGGCGCCGCCGCCGATGGAACGCGCGCGCAGTCGCAGCGCATCCTGCCCAGGCGCGCGTAGTTCCAGCTCTACGCTGTTTGGGTGGTCTGCTTCCGGCACCGGCTCCACGACAAACTCTACCGCGACCCCGTGCCCCTTCGCCGCCTGAAGCGCCTGGGGAAAGCGTTCGTCGGTCATCTCCCAGCCCAGGAGGCCTGCCACAAAGCCCAGGTCGCTCCCCTGGTCGCGGTAGACGCGCGCATACGATCCTCCGGGATCGAAGCGGACAAGCACGTGCTCCGGCTGCCTGCCGAAGAGGTGCCGTGCCAGCCGCCCGATGTGGAACGATCCCGCGGTGTGCGAGGAGGAAGGCCCGCGCATGACCGGCCCCAGCACATCGTTCAGGATGCTCAATGGCTTCACGGGTGACCTCCGTGTTCGGACTGAGACGAATCCAGGACCGTCCCCCGGGTACAGGCAAAGATTGCCTTCAGAACGGGATCAAGCGGCCGCGCTGGTGGTCCGAGGGATCGCCAGACATCTTCGCGACCCAGCCCTCGGCCTACCTCCAGCGATGGAAACCAAGAGATCTAGGCAGCGCTGCGATCTCAGCACGGTGGTCAAAGGGCCTACTCCGGCGCAGTGCACGCACGTTCGTCCAACAGGCGTTTCATCCGGGCAGTGTGGAAGTGGCAAATGGCTACCGCCAGCGCATCCGCGGTATCGTCCGGACGGGGAACCTCCGCCAAGTGCAGCAGGGCACGCACCATTTCTTGCACCTGCCGTTTCTCCGCACGGCCGTAGCCGGTGACCGCCTGCTTGACCTCCAAGGGCGTGTATTCGTAGACCGGTATCCCTGCGGTGGCAAGCGCAGCGAGCGCTGCCCCTCTTGCCTGGCCTACGGAAAAAGCGGTACGCACGTTCCGGGCAAAAAAGATCTCCTCCAGCGCTGCGGCTTCCGGGCGGAAACGCGCGAGGATCCGTTGCAGTTCCACGAAGAGATCGCCCAGGCGGCTTGCCAGGGGGCGGCCGGCCGGCGTGGTAAGCGTGCCACAATCGACCAGCCGGGGCTCCTCTTCCCCTTCGATCACGCCCCAGCCCATACGGGCAGTCCCAGGGTCCAGACCAAGGACGCGCATCCGGGGCAACCTTCATCACACCCGGCCAGCGATTCGTTACTCCTGCTCCAGCGCGGCCAGCACCGAATCGGGGATCTCCAGGTTGGAATAGGTCTTCTGGACGTCGTCCAACTCTTCGATGCGTTCCAGGAGCTTGAGTACCTGGATGGTGTCCTTCTCGCTCAGGGAAACCGTGCTCTTGGGAACGTAGGTCTTTTCCGCGGTGGTGACATTGTACCCCCGCTCGATCAACGCGTCGCGGACGCGCTTCAGGTCGGAGAGTTCCGCATAGACCTCCACCAGGTTCCCTTCCACCCGTACGTCTTCCACCCCATCCACGTCCATAACCTCCAAGGCGATCGTCTCCGCAGCCTCCTGCACCTCCTCTGGCTCGTCCCCGGACACCTCGATCGCTAGGTACGCTTTGACGTCGAACAGCCAGGAAACGCACCCCGTCTCTCCCAAGCTGCCCCCGCCCCGCGTGAGAATGTTGCGCACTTCAGCCACGGTACGGTTTCGGTTGTCGGTCGCTGCGTTGACGATCAGCGCAACCCCGTGGGGCGCGTATCCCTCGTAGATCACTTCCTCGATGGTTGCCTCACCCGTGCGCCCGGCTGCGCGATCGATCGCCCGCTGGATGTTCTCCATCGGCATGTTCTCGCGGCGCGCGCGCTCGATGGCCATCCGTAGACGAAAGTTCGCCTCGGGGTCCGGGCCCCCTTCCCGTACCGCCACCATGATCTCTCGGCCCAACTTGGTGAAGAGCTGCCCCCGACGGATATCCGCCACGCCCTTCTTCCGCTTGATCTGCGCCCACTTGGAATGCCCCGACATCGCTCTATCCTCCTGCGGTCCTCCCGCGCACAGGCTCGGTGGTGACCTTATTCAAAGCCATTATAGCCGGAACAGGGGCTTTTGACAAGCGCACTTGGGCTACCTGTGCTATAATGCGCGTGATACGAGTCCAGGGATAAGGAGCAAGAAGATGCTGAACCCGCTCTCGGCGATCGCGGGGATCTTTAGCCGCGATTTGGGAATTGACCTGGGCACCGCGACGACCCTCGTTTACGTCCGGGGGAAGGGCATTGTGGTTGGCGAACCCTCGGTCGTGGCGATCGAGCGCAAGAGCAAAGCCGTGCTCGCGGTCGGCGAGGAAGCCAAAGCCATGGTGGGCAAGACGCCTGCGAACATCATTGCCATCCGTCCGCTCAAGGACGGCGTCATCGCGGATTTCGATGTCGTGGAGCATATGTTGCGCTATTTCATCGACCGGGCCCATCAGCGGGCCCGTAGCTGGCCGCGGCCCAGCCCGCGGGTGGTCATCGGGGTGCCCAGCGGGGTGACCGAGGTGGAAAAGCGGGCCGCCAAGGATGCTGCCATCCATGCCGGGGCCCGGGAGGCCTACACCATCGAGGAACCGCTGGCCGCCGCGATTGGAGCCGGCCTGCCCATCACGGAGCCGACCGGCAGCATGATCGTGGATATCGGAGGCGGAACGACTGAGGTCGCGGTAATCTCCCTCGGCGGAGTGGTGGTCTCCCGCTCCATCCGTACCGCCGGCGACGAGATCGACGAGGCCATCATCGCCTTTGCCCGCTCGGCCTTTAACCTGCTCATCGGGGAGCGAATGGCGGAGCGCGCCAAGATCCTCGCGGGAAGCGCCTTTCCCCTGGCCGAAGAACGCCGGGTCTCCTTGCGCGGCCGCGACCTGCTCACGGGCCTTCCGAAAGAAGTCGAAGTCAGCAGCGTGGAACTGCGCGAGGGGATTGCCGGCCCGGTAAACCGCATCGTGGAAGAGATCCGGGCGGCTGTGGAGGAAACGCCCCCGGAGCTACTGGCCGACGTGATGGAGCACGGGATCGTGTTGGCCGGCGGGGGTGCGTTGCTGCTCGGCCTGGATCGTCGCATCGCCCACGAAACCAAGATGCCCGTGCGGATCGCGGACGATCCGATGACCTGCGTCGCGCGCGGCTGTGGCGCCATCGTGGAGGACTTTGAACGGTACCGGAAGATCATCCTGGCGAGCCAGCGGCTCAGGCCAATCCCGGCTGCCGCCTAGGGCCGGTGAGGAAAACGGGACGTTTGCTGGTTTTCCCAAGATGGCGAAGGCAGAGGGATCACAAGGGATAGCGTGCGTAGGACAGGCCTCACTTTCCTGACCCTGGTTTTGGTCTCGGTTGCTCTCCTGATCGCCGACCACGTGGCCGGGTTGGGTTGGGCCCGTGCGGCCTGGAACTGGGCTACCGTGCCGCTGCAACGCGGCCTATCCGGAAGTTCCACCGAGCTCGGCCGGCTGTGGGAGCGTTGGCAGAAGGCGGCGCAGTTGCAGGCTGAAAACGAGCAGCTCAAGGAAACGATCGCCTACCTGACGCTCGAGAACCGGCGCTACCAAGAGATCCAGCGGGAAAACGAGCAGCTGCGCCGGCTGCTCGGCCTGCAGGAACGGTACCCCGACCTGGTGCTCCTTTACGCGGAAGTCGTTGGGCGCGATCCGAGCGGGCTGCAACAGGTGATCCGCGTGGCCTGGTCCGCCCCCGCCGGAAAGACGGTCGTTGTCCGAAAGGGAATGGCCGTGATGGCTCCGGCTGGACTGGTGGGACGCGTCGTGCGCGTCTATGGCAATGCTGCGGACGTCCTGCTCATCACGGACGTCACCAGCGCGGTGAGCGCCGTCGTTCAGAATCCGGACCGGCCCACAGGGCTGGTCGAGGGGCGCTGGCAGGCCGGAAGCCGCCTGCGAATGCGCTTTGTCCCACCGGAAGCACATGTCAGCGAAGGAGATTGGGTGCTCACGTCCGGCCTGCAGCTGCCGCCCTTCCAAGAGGAGGCAGTCCCAGCCGGGCTACCGATCGGGCAGGTACTGCGGGTGAGCAAAACGGCGGACCTCCACCAGGAGCTAGAGCTTGTCCCGGCGGCGGACCTGGACCACCTGGAGCGGGTGATGATCGTGCTGGGAACGAGGTAACACCGTGCGTACTGCGGCGCTGTGCTCCCTGGTGCTGCTAGCTTTCCTGCAATCCAGCACACTGCTCCGTATACCCTTGCTAGGGGTGACGCCCGATCTCGTGTTCCTGGGCGTTGTGGCTTGGACCATCGTGCGCGGCCTGCGGGAGGGAGCGATCGCGGCATTCACCGGGGGCCTGACACTGGACCTGTTGTCACCCGGTTGGCTGGGTAGCCATGCCTTGGCCCTGCTCCTGGTCGCAGCTCTCGTTGCCGTCGTCACTGCGCCGCTGCACCGGGGAAACCTGCTCTTCCCGGTGCTCACGGCGCTTCTGGGCACGATCGGCTACCATCTGCTCCTGATGGCACTGACCGGTCTCCTGGGTCGTTCGGGCGGCCTTTTGGCACTCCGGGTCGTCTTGCCGCTCGCCCTCGTCCACGGGGCCCTGATGCCGCTGGCGTATGCCGCAAGCGAGGGGCTGGACCGCAGGATCCGGCCCCGCATGCGGTTCGGATAGGACGCGCCGAGGAAAGGCCAACGTGACCGAATCCCGAAAGCGTAAACCATCTTGGCGATTCCTCTTGTTGCGGATGGCGTTAGTCGCCGCCTTCGGTCTGCTGGGCACCCGCCTGTGGTACCTACAGATTGTCGAAGGCGCGCGCTACCGGGAGGTGGCCGAGGGAAACCGCAGGCGCACGGTGCCGATCGTGCCCATCCGCGGCCGGATTCTCGATCGGACAGGACGGCTGTTGGCGGAAAACGTGCCTAGCTTTACGGTGATGGTGACCGCCGATCGGTTGCCCGAAGAGCCGAACGAACGAGCACGCCTGTTCGACCGTTTGTGCGCCCTGCTCCGTTGTGCGGCCACGCTGGAGGTAGACCCCGGTCGTGTGGCCCTGGGGATGAAGGAGGCTCTTTACCCCTGGTTGGGGAGCCGGCTGGAGCCCGGCCGGGGGGAGTTCGTGGAAGCGCTGTGGGCTCGGGAATCGCCCTTTAGCGTAACATTGCACCTCGATGTGCCAGATGCGAGCTGGCTACGGGCACGCGCTGCAGCCACCTCCGGGATGACGTACACGACTTCCCTGGAACAAAAACTCCGCCAGTCCGCCGTTCCCCTTTACTTGCCGGTGCCGCTGGTCGAGAACGTTCCCCGCGAGGTGGCATTGGTCCTGGAGGAACACCGCCTCGATTTCCCAGGGGTCTACGTACAGCCTGAACCGGTGCGGCGTTACCCGACGGGCGCCCTGACAGCCCACGTGGTGGGATATGTGGGGCGGATCACCGCCGAAGAGCTGGCGGAGATGAACCCAGACCCAAAGAGCGGCCAATCGCTCCGGTACCTCGAGAACGACCGCATCGGCAAGCTCGGTGCCGAACGTGCCTTCGAGTCGCTCCTGCGCGGAGAACTGGGATTGCAGGAGATTCAGGTGGACGCGAGTGGCCGGCCGGTGGGCGCCCCGTTCTGGACCAAGGAACCCCATCCTGGCTACGACGTGGTGCTCACCCTGGATACCGACCTGCAGGAAAGGGCCACTGCCATCCTGGAACAATACATCCGCCAGGCGGAGCGTGAGCGTCCGCGCGAATACCGGGCGGTGACCAGCGGCGTAGCCATCGTCCTGGATGTACGCAATGGTCAGGTGCTGGCGATGGTTAGCCTGCCCAGTTATGACAACAACCTTTTCGCGCGCGGGATCACTGCTGAAGAGTTCCGTTCCCTCCTCGAGGATCCACGTAACCCTCTGCTGAACCGCGCGATCGCCGGAAGCTACCCGCCCGGATCGACCTTCAAAGTGGTCGTCGCATCGGCCGCCCTCCAGGAGAAGGTCATTACGCCCAAGACCCGCATCTTCGATGGCGGGGCCCTCCTCGTGCCGAACCGCTACGACCCGAACCTACCGCCTCAGGTGTTCCCCTGCTGGCTGCGGAGCGGGCACGGCTGGCAGACAGTGGACGTGGCGATTCGGAATTCCTGTAACGTCTTTTTCTTCACGGTAGCCGGCGGGACTCCAGAAAAGGGATACGAGGACGGCCTGGGGGTCGAACGCTTCGTCCGTTACGCGCACGCTTTCGGGTTCGCCGAGCCCACAGGGCTCGGCTTTCCTGGAGAAGCATCCGGGCTGATCCCGACACCGGAATGGAAAGAGAGAACCCTTGGGGAACCCTGGGTGCAAGGGGATCTGTACAACATGGCGATCGGCCAGGGGAACATCCTGGTCACGCCACTCCAGCTGGTCAACGCCGTGGCGGCCATTGCCAATGGAGGAACCCTCTACCGCCCGCAGTTGCTCCTACGCGTTCTGGACCGCCAGGGAGCGGTCGTCCGTGATTTTCAGCCGCAGGCGATTCGACAGCTCCCGGTGGATCCCGATTATCTGGCTGTGGTTCGGCAGGGGATGCGCCGTGTGGTGACCGAATCGGCCACCGATTACGCCCGCACCCACGCCAGCGTAGCCATCGCGGGAAAGACCGGTTCGGCGGAGTTCGGCCCCTTCATCAAACCGGGCGTTCGACAGGCCCACGCCTGGTTTGTCGGCTTTGCGCCCTTCGAGAAGCCGGAAATCGCGGTCGCGGTCGTCGTCGAAGGCGGAGGCCAAGGGAGCCGCATCGCGCTCCCTGCGGTGACGGACATCATCGAGTACTACTTCACACGGGAGAGAGGGCCGGCAAGCGAGGAGAGCCATGGAGGGACTGGTTCGGCTGAAAGGTGATCGCACGGGGCTGCGCCTGTTCCTGGCGGAAGACGCTCCCCTGGACACGTTGCTCGAAGCCCTGCAGGAGCAGTTGCGCCGTGGGGAGGGCTTCTTCCGGGGCGCCGAACTGATGGTGGATGTGGGGAACCGACCCCTGAGCGCAGAAGAGCTCCAAAGGCTGGCGGCAATTCTCGAACGGTGGGGCGTCGAATTGCGCGCGGTAGGTACGGTCTCCCGACAGACACGCGGTGCCCTCCGCGATGCCGGCCTGCGCGCAGTCCCTTCGACGACCGCCCCGTTGCCTGCGCGCCCCGATTCGGGCGCACGTCTCCAGGTGATTCCGGATGCCCTCTTTATCGCCCGCACTGTACGATCCGGACAGGCCGTGCGTCACCACGGGCCGGTCACGATCCTCGGCGATGTCAACCCGGGAGCCGAAGTGCTGGCCGGTGGGGACGTCGTGGTGTGGGGAAGGCTGCGCGGGGTCGTGCACGAGGGCGCTATCGGAGACGAGCGAGCAGTCGTCTGCGCCCTCGACTTGTCCCCCACGCAGCTGCGCATTGCCAACCTGGCAGCGCGCTCCCCGGAGGAAGGCGGGGCCGCCACAGGCCCTGAGGTGGCCTATATCCAGGGAGGACGTATCATCGTGGAGCCATGGGATGTGTTTCGCCGGGCCTAGCTCGGCCATAGGATAACGTTGGAAGGAGGCATGCATGGCTCAAGTGATCACCATCACTTCCGGCAAAGGGGGTGTCGGAAAGACCACCACCACGGCCAACTTGAGCACGGCCCTCGCCATGCTCGGACAACGCGTGGTTGCGATCGACGTGGACATCGGGCTGCGCAACCTGGACATCGTGATGGGGCTGGAGAACCGTATCGTGTACGACCTGGTCGATGTCGTGGAGGGACGCTGCCGGTTGCGCCAGGCCATGATCAAGGATAAGCGGCTGCCGGACCTCTACCTCATCCCAGCCGCCCAGACACGCGACAAGACGGCCGTAAGCCCGGCCGACATGATCGAGGTGTGCCGGCAGCTTCGTACCGAGTTCGACTTTGTCCTGATCGATAGCCCCGCGGGGATCGAGCAAGGGTTCAAGAACGCTGTCGCGGGAGCCGATGCCGTGCTCATTGTGACCACGCCGGAGGTCGCCGCAGTGCGAGATGCCGACCGCATCATCGGGCTGGTCGAGGCAGAGGAGAAGGGCGAGCCCCGGCTGATCCTCAACCGCCTGAATGCTTCGCTGGTGCGCAAAGGAGAGATGCTGAGCGTCGACGATGTGCGAGAAATCCTCGCGATTCCCATCATCGGAATCGTCCCCGAGGACGTGCACATCCTGACGTCCACCAACCGAGGCGTTCCGGCCGTGCTGGAAAACCGCTCACCGGCCGGGCAGGCGTTCCTCCAGATCGCGCGAAGGCTGCTGGGCGAAGAAGTGCCGCTTGTGGTTCCCGAGGAACCCTCGCTTTGGGAACGGATCGCGAGCTGGGTCGGCCGGCGCGGCGACGGTGCCCGGGAGTAGCAAACAGGGAGGTCGAGCCGTGGATCTGGTACGCAGTCTGCTCCAGCGACGCCCGAAGAGTTCCGCCATTGCCAAGGAACGTCTGCAGCTGGTGCTCGTGCACGACCGAGGTTTTTCCCCGCAGCTCTTGGAAACCCTGAAGAGCGAGATCATTGCGGTCATCTCCAAATACGTGGAGATCGACGCGGAACACATGGATGTGAAAATCACACGCAGCGATCGCCAGGATCGGTTGGTTGCCGATATCCCTGTGCGGCGCTATCCGCTACGCTGACAGCAGGGGCGAGGGGAGTCAAAGTCCCAGCCGATTGAGCCACATCCAGGCGCCGGAATGGAGCACCGAGACGGCAATCCAGGCCAATGCGCTACTGAGGCGCACCCTGGCCGGCCGCAAACGCGCCAGCAGCAGGTACGCCGCAGCCACCGTCAAGAGTACAGCCGGGGGCGCCAACAGGTCCCAGTCCTGTCGTGCTCCCAGGTCCGGGTTGTAGACCCAGGTAAAGAGTAAAGCGGGTAACGAAACCAGCAAGAGGAAGCAAAGGACGGGATCGCCTCCCTTGCGCCACCCCCGGCAGCCCAGCGCAGCCAGGCCGCAAACGAGCACCCACAAGGACAGGGGAGCGACCAGCAGTTGCTGGTTCACGACCGCACGCAGGTGTTCCCAGGAGAGGATCGGATAGGGCTCGTGGGCTTCGGGCGCAGCCCGCCACAGGTGCTTGAAAAAGACGCCATCCACGCCCCCTAGCCCACGCGAAGCCCAGCGCAACCTTCCCGGGTCGTAGCCAAGCAGCAGAAACCCCGCCCCTAGCACCGCCACCACCAGCAGGCCAGCCAGCAGCGCCCGCAGCAGGGAACGCATCCGCCCTCCGGCTCCTTGGTGCCCGGCGGCCAGCACGACCCAAACGAGCGAGGGCGCGAGATACAGCGCCTGCAGGTGAGTCGCGACGGCCAGCCCAAACAGCAACACCGTCCAGAAGACGCCTGCACGGCGCTGCAGCGCCAGCGCGCCTGCCAGTAGGTACCATACCATCGCCGCCGTGACCAGCGTGTACATCTCGATGTACCCGGCAAAGAGCAACGCGGTTCCCTGGCCGGCGACCAGGAGGACGAAGATCCAGCGCTCCAACCGGACCCGAAAGAGCGCCAAGGCTAGCGCGCCCAGCCCGGCAAGGAAGAAGCCTCCTGCAACACAGCTCAGTGCGGCAAGCGTGGGCCGCAAGGGCCCAAAGGAGTCGGTCACCGGTACCGGCTGCACCAGGCAGCGGGATAACGGCGGACCCACGCTCAGCCACGCGGGCCAGCGGGCGGCCAACGCCCGGCCGAGCCATGCCCGAAGCCAAAAGTCCAGAGGACTTCGCTCCCGCCAGAGTGCCCCCAGGGAGATATCCTCCACAATCTCTTCCCAGTCGCCATAGTAACAGCGGGTACGCAGGAGCCAGAAGAAAACCACCGCGACCAACGCCAGGAGGCCGATCCCGACAAAGGGGTTGAGCCGGCAAACACGCCGCCATCGGCAGGAGAGCACCAGCGCAGCGCCGGCCAACCGGTCCGCCCCCAGGCACACTGCCACTGCCAGCAACACCCCCGCCCAGCGCCCGACCGCAGGGGCTCGGGCGAAGAAGCGCACTCCCCACCAGAGGTTCTCGTACGGCCCCCGTTCGAGAGGCAGCCAGGGAGCCACGAGATGGAGCACCAACACCAGCAAGGCAACGACACGTATTCCCCAAGCCCAGCCCGAGGAAACGGGCAGCGAAGCGGCCGGCCGTGCCCGAACGCGGCCAGTCCGCATCGCCACCAGTAGCCTGGACCCATCCCGGCGAACCTCGGGGCCATACACCAAGCCCAGCAGGGCCACTGCTCCAACGACCACCGCCCACTCCATCGGGCGAAAGCGCTGCATGGGCCAGTAAGAATGGATGCCCGCCGCAGCCAGGCCCAGCACAACCGCCCCACCCGCGAACGCCACCGCACGATGCCCTGTCCATCGCCACCATCCTGCGTACGTCAAGAGCGATAGGGCAAGGAAAAGAAGGAACGGCACCGCCGGAATCCCCCGGAACCCTCGACCCAGGGGACGCAGCTCGATCCGCTCCACCGCTACGCCGAGCTCGCGCGGATCCTTCGCGGAGGCAAAGGCAACCGTGCGGAATTCTAGCCGCACGGTACGGGCCACTGCAAGCGAACCACCCGGAAGCACAATCGAGTAGGTGCCCACTCCGGGAGCTACATCCCACTCTGCGACCTTCTGGCCGTCCACCAGCAGGGAGAATGGACTCTGGCTATCGGGACGTCCGGATAGATCGAGGATGAGCTCCCAGGGGGAAGGAAGGCCCACCTCGGGCAAGCGCACAGTGGCCTGGGCACGCGTCCAGCGGTAGCTGCGCCCAGCGCTGGTCTCCACGTCGTGAAAGCCATCCAACAGGGACACACATCCGGGGTCGTCCGCTAGCACCACAAGCGGAGGGCGCAGCTGAAAGGCAACCCCAAGGGCCAGCGCACCGCACAGGAGGAGAACCACGGCCGGCCACGCAGGACGGATTCGTTTGCACCAACGGGCGATCGCCGCCGCAAGCGCTATACGCATGGTTTGGCCTTTCCTGCCCGGAGGCCTTTCGGCGGGATTATACCACCCTGGAGAGTTTAGGACAAGTGCGAAAAACCCGGCGCCTTTCCCACGCGCTCAAAGGACCCGGAGGAGCCACTTCTTGAGCGGGAACCGCAGCCCTTCCAGGCGTCCACGTAGCGCCGGATCCAGGCCTCCGAGCAGGCGGAGCACCAGGAAAAAGATCACCGCCCCCAGGGCAGCCATCCCCAGATCGATTCCCAGTACCTCGAAACGCTCTCCCCAGCCGGCCACCGTGCGCGCCGGACAAAGCCAGACGGCCAAGGGATAGATGACCAAGACCATGGCCAGGGCCGCGCCCACGACGCGCCCCGCGAAGCGCCAAGGAAAGCGCAGCGGGAAGGCCCACAGGCTGTAAACGAAAGTCACCGCCCGGGATCCGACACGCGCTACACTGGCCGCCCCCACCGCCCCGACCAGGCCGTAACGCGGAACCCAGAGGTAGAGCAAGGGAATGACCACCAACGCCGCCAGCCGTCCCACGATCACCACTCCGTACCGCTCATAGACCTGAAGGATGTTCTGGGGGGTCCCGATCATGGCCTCCAGGAACATCGCCGCGATCAAGATCAGCACCAGTACGCTCGTGACTTCAGGAAAGCCCGGGTACAGTAGTGGGATCAGAGAAGGCGACAGCAGCGCAAGGCCAACCCCTGTTGGCACCAGGAGCAGCACCAGGAACTGGCTCAACACATCGAACGCCTGCTGAACCTCGCTCAGCCCTTTGCGGGCGTATAGGTGGGCGAAGAGGGGCACCTGGATACCGCTCAGAGGCACCATCAGGTATGTCAGAAACAGCCCGACGAACTTGGTTGCGACACCCAGGGCAGCGACTTCCGCTGTCCCCAGGTACGCGGCCGTCAGCAGGCTCAAGAAAGCCAGATCGTAAAGCCAGGTGCTCAGGTTAATCAGGTACGAAATCCCCGAGAAAGCCAGGAAGCGTTTCCAGACCCGAGACCACCAGCGCTCCGTGTTGTCCGTGCCCTCGGGGAGCGCCGCAAGCGCTCGCTGGGCGCGCCAGGTTGCCAGGGCTACCCCGACCACGGGGGTCAATACCAGCGCGACCAGGATCCCCTTCGTGTCCCAGCCCACAGCCACCAGCACAATGATCAGCACAGGCTGGAGCACAGCCAGGCCGACGTCGATCGCGTTTGTCGCACGCTGGCGGAAGTAAGCAATGAGGAGGCGGGTCAACACGTCGAACACCGCACCCAGGAGAAGCATTGCCCCGATAGTCCACGCATAGAGCCGGCCCTCGCTCTCCAGACGCGCGATGAGGCGTTCGTGTGCGGCGCGCTCGGCGAGCAAGCGCTCTCGGCGAGCCAAGTCCGTTTCCTGTTGAAGCCGGGTATCGATGGAGGCGATCTTGCGCAGTTCGTTGGCACGCACGTACTCCAGCAGCGGTGCTGAGAAGAGCTGCAGCCCGACCAGGAGAAGCACCAACAACGCGAGCTTGACCGCGATCACCTCTCGCAGGAAGCGCCACAGGCCTGCGCGTCCGAAGCGGTGCGCGATCTCCGGGATGTAGCGGGGCAACGCTCGTTCCATCCCCAGGTCGGCGTAGCTCCCCAGAGTGCTGGCCAGCGAAACAAGGAGGACGTAGAGGCCGTAGCGCTCGAGCCCCAGCAGGTTCGGCACCACGATCCCTACCGCCACACCCACCGCGAACTTGAGCGGGAAGAGCGCTACGTTCCAGAACATGGCTCCCGCAACCTGGCGGGAAAGCGGGGCGCCTTCGACCTCGTCCACCGTCAACCTCGTTCTCGAATCCGGCCCCATCCCACGACGAGCGCGCCTATCAGGGGCCAGGAGAAAAGCCGACTCGCCGCAGCAGGATAAAGTCACCCTGCTGCACGACCACCTCCCATTCGCCGCTCTGGCGATAGATGGCCAAGAGTTCGTGCCCCCGCGGTGGTAACAAGGACGAGGTATCGGTCACGATGTAAGCCGCGCGGGCGATGTATGCCTCCGGGTACGAACGGTTTCCGGGAAAGAAATAGAGTTGTTCCCGTTGGGCTAAGAAGGGGGCGAGGAAGCTGCTCGCGGCGACCGGCGCATCGGCTGGTACCTGAGCCAGCACCGCTCGCGCATCCACGATGCGCTGGGGGGTGTCCCGGTTCCGGACCACGCTCCACAGGGCGTTCTTCCACAGCGCACAGTTCAGGAGGCCGAACGCGAGCAAGAGCAAAAGCGCAAGCGCAAACGCCCGCTCCCCGTCCCACCCCAGACGCTGTCGACCGAAGCGAAGGAGCTGCTCGAGGCCATACCACGACGAAACGACCAGCGCTGGAAGCGTCAGCCCCTGGTATTGGTAGTAGAGGCTGAACTGCACCGGGTTAGGCGAAAGCAAGTTGAGCAGAAAGATGGGTAGCGCGGTCAGGAGCGGCCCCGGAGCCAGGAGCGGCAGGAACGCGGAGAGGAAAAAGAGGCTCACGAGGAAACGCAGCTTGGCCGGTTGAAAGAGCACCGAAAACACAAAGAGCGGCCTTGTCAGGAGGGTTCGCAGCACCTCAGGAAAGGTCTCTCCCAGGTAGCCATAGCTGTAGATCCCGCCCACGAAGCTCCCCTCGCCGTGGGTAAAGCGCGGGACGACCACAAAGAGCGCGATGTAGAACCAGGCCAAGCCGACAACAATGGGCGGCACAACGGTGTACCAGGGACGCCTGCGAAGGAGTGCATATAGGCCGAAGGCAGCTGCAAAGAGAGCCGATTCCGTCTTGGTTGCCATCGCAAGAAAAAGAAAAAGCGCCCACCATCCCCAACGCCGTCGCTCGAAGAAGTAAAAGGCCGCCAGCGCAAAGGCCATGCAGAAGGAGCGATACTGGAACTCGTAGAGGTTCATGTGCTGCACCGTGGGGTGAAGAAGGTACAGCGCAGCGGCCACCAGGCCAGCGGAAGACCGGCCCCACAGGTCGCGCACCAGCGCATACAGGGGCCACGCTCCCAGCGTGATCGCCAACGTCTGCAGGACGAGTAGAGTCGACGTGGAAGGGTAAAGGGCATAGAGAGCTGCCAGCGGGATCTCCAGCAGCACCGGCCCATCGTCAAAGTCATAGTCCATCATCGCAAAGATCGAAGTACGGAAGAACCGACCATGCATGGTATTCCAGATCGTCTGCTCGTTTCCGGCCAGGTCGAAGCCCTGCCGCAGGGTATATAGCTTGTAAATCGAGGCGGCACTGAACAGGAGACCGTAGCCGAGCAGCATCAAGGCGAGAAGCCATCCGGCCCGCCGCTCGATGAGGTTCCAGAAGCGGACAAGTGTGCCTAGGGAGTGCCTCGCTCGCCCTCGCTGATCCGTGCCAGACACGCTCACGGTTACACCTCACAGCCCGAAGAGCCGGGCGACGCCCTGCGCCAGAAAAGGCGCCAGGCGTTCCCCCACGATTCGGACATCGATCTCGCTCCATTCCTGCCGGACGTAGGAGAGCCGGTAGACCCACGTGTAAAGGGCAGATCCGGCCAAGGTCAGATAGGTCGCCCAGAGAGCCGCTTTGCCGGGAAGGCGCCGCCCTGCCAGCCAGTCCAGCGCGACGCCGCCCCAGAGCGCCCAGAGCGGCGCCAGGAAGAAGATGTGCTTATCAACGAGTTGAACCCAATAGTCCACCGCAAAAAAAAGCAAACCGGTCAACAGCCAGGAGAGCGTCAGCCAGCGCACCAGCGGATCCCGCAGGCGCGCCCGGCCCAGCCATGCCCCTGCCACCGCCAACAACGCCGGCCATAGGAGGCCGTAGCGCACGGAAGCCAGGCGCCTTAGCGTCTGCCACAGGAAGAGGGGCACAGGAACGCGCTGCCGGGTTTCCGCCAATCCGGCGGCCAACTTCCCCGTACGCACAAGCAGCAGAAAGGCGGGAATGTACTGCCAGTAATAGATTGCTATCGCCAAGGCGAACGCCGCTGCAAGGGCCAGAGCAATCGCCCCCAGGGAACGTGTCCGCGAGCCCGAGCTCGGCATCAGCCCAAGAAGCAGGATCACCAGGAAGACAACGATGAACGCCGCAGTGACGCTATAGTAGAGCATCGTTCCCAGGAGCAGAAGCGTCAAGCCGATTCCCACCTGCCACCTCGCGAGCTTCTCCCAGCCTCCCACCAGGTACCAGGTCGCCGCAAGGGCCCACCACAGCCCTGTGGTCGTTGGGACGTTCCCCCAAGAGTGAAGGAGGAAGGTCACCGGCAAGAGGCTGTAGAGCAGCGCGCCGAAAACCCCGGCACGTTCGCTCATGCCCAGCTTGCGCGCCAGTCCAAAAATAAGGAACCCCCGGCTTGTATCCAGGAACACGCTCAGTAGGTTCGCCGTGACATACGGCGGCCAGGGCAAGAAAAAGAAGGCCGCTGCGGTGAGGTGGTAGAAAGGAGTGTATGGGACTGCGGCCTCCGCGCCGCCGCTCCACTGCTCCGGCGTGATCCAAAAAGCGAGCGCCCCAGGGCGATAAAGCGCTGCCAGCTCGCCGTCCACAATGCGCTGGGCTTGGAACAGGTGCCACTTCAAGTCGATCGCCACACTGGTCGGGTAGAGAAGCCCCCAGGCTTTCAGCCAGAAGCCTATGAGGAACATCCCCTGCAACGTACGCAATGCCCACGGTGCCGCAGCCACACCGCTCCAACGGTACATTTGCCGCGCGAGGACTCCGAGCAGGGGAACCAGCAGCAGGCCCAGCAGCGTCCCTCCCGCGAGCCGCGGGAGGTAGGCCGCTGCCTGAAGCCTGTGCGCGGCAAGGGCCCACGAAAGGGCAGCGGATATGAGCAGACCAAACGCCGCGGCCCACACGGGCCGCAGCACCCACATCGCCAGGCCCAGGTATACCCCGGTGGCCACAACCACGCTCGCCAGCAAAGGCACCGACGCGGGCCACCCCAGGGCAAGTCCGCTGCGCATCGGCACCAGTTCGACCCGGCTAGCCTTTACCCCTACAAGGCGGTCGTCCTCTCCTCCGACGACAGAGGCAGGGACGAACGGCTCTGTCTCCAACACGACGCGCAAGGATCCACGTTGTTGGAGAGCGGCGGGGATCCAAAACCGGTACTCCTGCCAGCCCTTCCGGACGACGATCCTTCCAATCTCCCGCCCGTTTGCCTCAACCGTGACCACGCGGTCGGCCAAGCCCGGATACTCGTGTCCTCCCAGCCGCACCAGGAGCCAGCGGTCCCGGGCCCCCACGCCGGGAAAGCGCACTTCCGCGCGTGCCCCGGTCCAGCGGAACGGCTCCGTGCCACCGATATCTTCCCGGTCGTGGAAGCCCCGAAGGAATGGCCGATCGAAGTAGTTGCCGGCATCGATCCGGTAGATGGTATCGACCTGGTAGGCGAGCCCTACCCCGAGGAGGGTGAGCACCAGAAGGACCGGCATGGCCCAGTGGGAGAGGGCAACACGTAAGCGTATCGCAGGGATCCCCGCCACTCCTTCGGGAAATCCTCTGCGGTTGTCCGTAGGTTGAGCCATCGGTTATCCGGCCACCCCTTCGCGCGCGGCGAACACGCGATAATCCAGGTTCATAAAGGGATTGTCCAGGCGCTGGCACTCCTGCAGGTAATCGCGATCTGCCCCATCGAGGGAAGGTCTTTCCGCCAGGAGACACAGTCGGTTGAATCGTGCCAGATGCCCCTGGAAACGATCGGTCGCGTACGCCACCGCCTGTCCGGTATCGATCAGGAACGGCCAGTCGCTGCTCTCCAAGAGCAGGAGTTCGCGCGCGGCCTGCTTAAGCACCTCGAGTCGCTCGCCATCGGCGTCCGGGAAGCGCGCAACCAGCCGCTCCATCCGCCGCTCCGCCTCGTGGATCAGGGGCCACATCCACTCCGTCTCTGGGTTCATCCAGGTGGAGTGGTCACCCCCCTTTCCCCAGGACCCCTCCGGAAGGACGATCGCCTCTTCGGGCGGATACTGCTCGAGGTATTCCCCTGCGGTGATCACGGCCAAATCAGGGTCCCGGGAAATGCGCAGCAGGACCTCCTTCAGCCAGCTGATGCCCTCGAACCACCAATGTCCGAACAGTTCCGTATCATAGGCGGCGACGACAATCCCGGGCCGGCCGCTCCGCGTCCAGTATCCCAGCAGGTGCTCCCGCACGACCTCCACAAAGTGGGCCGCATGCTCCTGTGCGCGGTGAAAGGCGTGATAGGGATCGTAAAGCTCCTTTTCCCCCAGGCCCACGCGGTCCCCGGTGACGCGCCAGTACTGCATCCCGGAAAGGTCGTCCTTGCGGTGGAACTCGCGGTAGACAAAGTCCCCCGGATACCCTTCCGAGGCCGACCACACCTGCTTTCCCGTGCGGGCATCTCGTCCGAACACGGCCACGGTGGAGGTCTGGATGTAATAGGGCCGAAAGGTCGTGCGCTCTGCTTTCTGCCCTTCTTCTAGGGGCACTACGAGCTTTCGCTTCGGCGGCCCGCCATAGGGTCCGATCACGTCACCGGCCGCCTTTCCGCTCAGGCGCCCACGCTCGATCGCGTGGGTCTCGGCAAAGGTATAGCGCAGGTTCAGCTCTGCCAGGAACTCTTCCAGGCCCGGCTTGAGGATCTCGCGCCCCTCTTCGACCTTGTAGAACGCTGGCCGATACCCGCACTCCGGAAGCCAGATGCCACGCGGCAGGCGGCCAAAATGGCGCAAGTAACTCGTCACACCCGTACGCAACTGCCCGTAGATGGTCGAATCGCGTTCCATCAAAGGCAGGTAGGCATGGGTTGCCGCGCTGGTGAGAATCTCGATGTACCCCTCGTCCTGAAGCAGGTGAAACGCCCCGACCAGATCGCGCCGGAAGCGCTCACGGAACGCGCCCAGGAGATTCCGGTACCACTCCTCGTAAAAACGCGCCAGGTAGAACAAGTGCGCACCGTTGGGCGCCGTCGCTTCCTCCCTTTGGAAGCGCTCCACATCCTCGTGTGCCCGCTCCACCTCTTCCAGCAGGAAGGTCTCGAAGTGATCGAGCACCTCAGGGTCGGCCAGCTGTTCGGCAAGGATGGGGGTGATTCCCACGGTCAGGCGATAAGGGATGCCCTCGGCGCGCAAGTCGTACAGTGCGTTTAGCAGCGGTAGGTAAGTCTCCGCCATCGCCTCGTGGAGCATCTCCTCTCCGAAGGGCCACCGGCCGGCCTGGCGAACATAAGGCATGTGCGAGTGGAGCACAAAGGTCAGGTACCCTTTGGGCATCGTTCCCTCCTTCGAACGGCGGTCCAGCGGCTCCCTTCAGTCCGCCTTTCCCACACATCCCAATACCTCGAGCTTGTGCAGCACGACCTGCCGGATGGCCTCGCGGGCAGGTGCCAGGTACTTGCGCGGGTCGAACTCTTCCGGATGTTCGAACAAGTATTTGCGCACCGCCCCCGTGAACGCCAAGCGAAGGTCGGTGTCGATGTTGACCTTGCGGATGCCGATCTTGCGCGCCTCGATGATCATTTCCTCTGGGACGCCCTGCGCACCCGGGATGTTGCCGCCGTAGGCGTTACAGAGCTGCACCAGTTCCGGCAGGACACTCGACGCGCCATGGAGCACAAGGGGATACCCCGGGGGCAGCTCGGCCACGATGGCCCGAAGGCGGTCGAAGGCAAGGCGGGGCTCGCCCTTGAACTTGTAGGCCCCGTGGCTCGTGCCAATCGCGATCGCCAGGGAGTCGCAGCCAGTCCGTGCCACGAACTCGGCCGCCTGGTCCGGATCGGTAAAGCGCGCCTCCTGGGCAGATACCGACACATCGTCCTCGATGCCGGCAAGTCGCCCGAGCTCTGCCTCGACCGTGACCCCGCGCGGATGGGCGTATTCCACGACCTGGCGTGTCAGGGCAACGTTCTCCTCGAACGGCAAGCGGGAGCCGTCGATCATCACCGAGGTAAACCCTCCGTCGATGCACGCCTTGCAGATGGCAAAGTCCTCCCCGTGGTCGAGGTGCAGCACGATGGGAACCGTGCTCGTGAGCACGGCCGCCTCCACCAGCTTGGTCAGGTATTCATGCCGGGCATACCGGCGTGCCCCGGCCGAGACCTGCAGGATCAACGGAGCGCGCTTTTCCTCGGCAGCGTCCACGATTCCCTGGAGGATCTCCATGTTGTTCACGTTGAACCCGCCGATGGCATAGCCCTCGCGGGACGCGCGTTCGAACAGCGCACGGGAATTGACCAGCGGCATAGCAACCTCCTTATGGGTGCCCGCACGCGGCGGGCTACTCCAACCGTCGTAGCAACGCCTCCAGTTCCTCATCCGAGTAGAAATAGATGACCAGTCGGCCTCCTTTGCGTCCCCGGTGGATGGAAACCCGGGTGCCAAGGCACTCTTGCAGGCGGGCCTCCAGAGCGGCCGTTTCCGGGTCTTTGCCCGGCACTTCCTGCGGCTTCGCCGCTCGGCGCAGCAGGCTGCGCACCAGCCGCTCGGTCTGGCGCACGCTCAACCCGCGGCGCAACACGAGCTGCATGGCCGCCACCTGGGCTTCCGCCGATGGGAGCGCCAGCAGCGCCCGCGCGTGGCCGGCCGAAAGCTCGCCCGAGGCGAGGCGCTGCCGTACCGCGTCCGGGAGCTGCAAGAGGCGCAGGGTATTGCTCACCGCCGGCCGGCTGCGCCCGACCTGGCGGGCCACATCGTCGTGGCTCAGACCAAACTCCTCGACCAGCACCCGGTAGGCTTCGGCCTCCTCAAGCGGGTTCAGGTCCTCCCGCTGCAGGTTCTCCACCAGCGCCAGCTCGACCATTTGCCTTGGGGAGACCTCCTTGACGATCGCAGGAATGGATGTCAGGCCGGCCTGCCGCGCCGCACGCCATCGCCGTTCCCCAGCGACCAGCTGATAGGTCGGCGGAAGCGAACCGAGCACCTCGGTCACGATGACCGGCTGCAGGACCCCGTGGGCGGCGATGGAGGCCGCCAGATCCCGCAGCGCTTCGGGGTCTTCCCGCTGGCGGGGCTGATGCGGGTTGGGCACGATCTGCTCTAGCGGGATCTGTCGGATCCCTTCCCCTTCTCCCGTCGTGGGGATGAGAGCGTCGAGTCCCCGTCCGAGCCGTCTACGCTCCGACATGCCCTGCCTCCCCCGCATGTGAACCGCGCACCAACCCCAGGCGCGCCAGGAACTCTAACCCAAACTGCTCGTAGGCCAGCGCCCCGGAACTGTGGGCATCGTACTCCCAAATCGTCCGACCGTGGCTCGGGGCCTCGCCGAGCCGAACAGTGCGTGGAATCAGCGTATGGAAGACGCGCCCCGGAAGATGGCGCTGCATCTCCTGCACGACCTCCAGCGAGAGGCGCGTGCGTCCATCGTACATCGTCATCACGATGCCAATCAGGTGCAGGCGTGGGTTCAGCCGCTCCTGGATGCGCCGCACAGTGCCCAGAAGCTGGGACAGCCCCTCCATCGCCAGGTACTCACACTGGAGCGGGATCAGGACGCCTTGGGAGGCAACCAGCGCGTTCACCGTCAGTAACCCCAGCGATGGCGGGGCATCGATGCAAATGAAATCGTAGATCTCCCGGCAAGGGCGAAGGACCTGCTCCAGTCGCTGCTCTCGACCTTCTTGGCCTAGCAACTCGACCGTTGCTCCCGCCAGCTGTATGGTCGACGGCACCAGATCCAGTCCCGCTCTGCCTGTGGGGAGGATCACCCGGTCCAGGGGAAGATGGTCCAAAAGGGCTTCGTACAGCGTGGCCTGGAGCGCGCTCTTGGAGATCCCCAGGCTGGTGGTCGCGTTCCCCTGGGGGTCGCCGTCCACCAGGAGCACCCGATACCCACGCTTTGCCAGGAAGGCGCTGAGGTGAACCGCGGTCGTGGTCTTGCCTACACCGCCCTTTTGATTGGCCACGGTAAAGGTGTACCCCATCGAACGACAACCCCCGGAATCTGTCCGACAGGCCTATTCTATCAGGTTTGGGAACGAGGCGCAAACCCTTGACCGATCCCCCGCCCCTATGCTATACTCACCGGCGGGCGGGGAAACTGCCCAATCGAAGGAGGACAGTGTGGCCACGATTCTACCCCTTCCCGATCTAGACGACCCGAACACTTACCTGGAGATCGACCGTTCGCGCGCCAGGGAACGCCTTTTCGATCTGCCGGGCCAGTGCCGTCAGGCCTGGGAGATCGCGGCGAAATGGTCTCCTCCCCTGCTGCCGGCACCCCCCCGGGCGATCGTAATCGCCGGTATGGGAGGCTCTGCCATCGGCGGTGACCTGTTGAAGTCGCTCGCCGAGCGCTGGGCTGCTATACCGGTGGTGATCCATCGTGACTACGGTTTGCCTGCCTTTGTGGGGGGACACACGCTGGTCATCGCTTCAAGCTACTCGGGCAATACGGAGGAGACGCTTTCTGCGGCTGGAGAGGCGCGGCGGCGCGGGGCTGTGGTGGTGGCAGTGACCACGGGAGGGGAGCTAGCACAACGAGCAGAGGAGTGGGGATCCTCGGTGCTCCGATTCGACTACCCTGCCCAGCCGCGCGAAGCGCTGGGATATAGCTTCGTGCTTCTACTGGGAGTGCTTGTACGCCTGGGCTTGCTCCCCGATCCCACACCGCAGGTCGAGGAGGCGATCTTGGTGTTGGAGGAACTCGCACGCGAGGTGCGCCCCGAGACGCCCGAGGAACGCAACCCGGCCAAGGAGCTCGCACGCTGGCTGCACGGCCATCTTCCCTTCATCTGCGGGGCTGGGTTGCTGGCCCCGGTCGCCCGCCGGTGGAAAGGCCAGTTCAACGAGAACAGCAAGTCCTGGGCCATCTACGAAGAGCTCCCGGAGATGGACCACAACGTCGTTGCTGGCACGGCCCACCCTCAACGCCTGGCCTCCAACGTCCGGGCGATCTTCTTGGCCTCGGAGGCCGACCATCCGCGGAACCGCCTGCGCCTGAGCATCACGCGTCAGATCCTCGAGGAAAGCGGGACCCCCTGTCGAACGGTGTCGGGGCGCGGTTGCGGACCACTGGCGCAGATCTTGACGGCCGTCCTTCTGGGGGATGCCACGAGCTACTACCTGGCCATGTTGTATCGCGCCGATCCCACCTCGATCCCCGCGATCCAGGTGCTCAAGCGGGCATTGGCTGAGGCGCCGTAGCGTCCCACCGTGGGCAGCCCCTCTGCGATATGGCCAGACGGCCGATGCGTTCGGCTTGTACGTATCGAACGGCACCCGCAGTTGTAGGGTGGCTGTCGAGCGCAACTTCTGTCCTGCGTGGGCCGTAGGGGAAGGTAAGGAGGCGAAATAGTGATGCAGGACGTGATAGGGATCGTGCGTTCCCTGGCAGAGGAGGTCGGCCCACGTCCGTCCACTTCTCCGGCCGAGGCCCGTGCCGCGGCAACCGTGAACGCGAGGATGCGAGAAATTGGGCTTGCGGTGGAACTCCAACCCTTCCGCGCGGTCGCCACATCCGGTTGGCCCTATGGATTGCTCTACCTGATGGGTGCGCTCACGCCCTTGCTGCACCGTGTCTGTCCTGCTGCCGCGCTGGCCTTGAGCGTGCTGCTCCTGGTCGGGTTCGTGCTCGAAACACTGTCGTTCCCGGTGGTCTCCTTCTGGCTGCCATCGGGCAAGAGCCAGAACGTGATCGGGACACGGCCGTCCAGTCAGGAACAGCGAAGGCACCTGGTGTTCGTTGCCCACCTCGATAGCGCTCGGGTTGCCTTCCCGTTCCACCGGTGGGGGATGACCGGCCGCCGATGGTCGTTCCTCATTGTGGCGGCAGCGCTGACATCCCTTCCCCCGTTTACCGCGCTGCGGTGGGCGCTGGGCGGTACCTGGTCGATGTCCCTGCAAGTGGTCCCGGCCGTGACTCTGGCACTCTCGGCCCTGGCCATCGCTTATCGGGAAACGAGGATGCCCTACGTTGCGGGCGCAAACGACAACGCCTCGGGCATTGCTGTGCTCCTGCGGCTTGCCCAAGAGCTCAACGATCCGCAGCATACCGCGCTCTGGTTCGTCGCCACCGGGAGCAAAGAGTCCGGCCTCCACGGGATGCGCCACTTCCTCCGCCACTACCCTTTCCCGAAGGACGCGGCGTTCTTCTTGAACCTGGACAGCATCGGCTGCGGGGAGCTCGCTGTCGTTTCCGCCGAAGGGGTGCTGTGGCCGCATCGCGCGGACCCCGTGCTCATCGAGTTGGCGCGCCGTGCCGACCCGGATGTTCGGGCGCGGCCTTTTCGGGCGATGCGTACGGATGCTCAGGCTGCCCAGGTTCGGGGCTACCGGGCCATGAGCCTGATGGCATTCGGAGAGGACACCCTGGCCCCTCCTGGACTTGAGGCAGGGGACACACTGGCGCAGCTGAACGCCGAGACAATGGAACGGGCCGTGCGGTTGGCGGTGGGGATCGCTCGGCAGCTGGATGCATTGGAGGCCGAGCCTCGGTCATAGTGGACCCGAGCCGCTTGCGGAGGAGATAGCGATGACTTCGAAGGGCAAAGGCTGGATGATCGCCCTCAGCTCGATTGCCGCTCTGGTGCTCGTGACCCTGATCGCGTCCGGTGCCTGGGCAGTGCTCATTGGGCTCATCGTGCTGGCCGGCTTGAGCGTGCTGGCCGTGTATCTGCGGCACCGGGGAGTGTGGGGTGGGCCGGAGAGGCGCGTGGGCACAGTCCGATGGCTAGCGCTTGTGGTGTTGCTCGTCCTGCTGATCCTGGCGATGACACTGGGCGTGCGGCTTTACACGGATGCCCTGTGGTTTGAGTATCTGGGCTATGGCCAGGTGTTCCGCACCCAGGTGGTCACCCGTGTGCTCCTCTTTTTCGGCGCAGGTCTAGTCGGCGCCCTTTTCTTGGGCCTCTCCTGGAACCTCGCGTTGCGCGCATTTCCTCGCCGGTCCCAACGGGATGTCGCAGTGGACACGGGAACATCCAAGGGCTGGAGTCCGGCAGTCCAGGCCATCCTGTGGACGCTCGCGAGCGCAGGGGGCGTTGTCCTTGGCAGTATCGCCCAAAGCAAATGGATGCGCGTGCTGCGCTTCCTGTACGGGACGACGGTGGGAACAACGGATCCCCTGTTCGGTCGGGACCTGGGCTTTTACCTCTTCCGGCTTCGCCTCCTGCTGGATGTCAGGACGTTTCTCCTGTGGCTGACCGGGGCGGCTCTAGTGGGGACAGTTTTGATCTATCTTCTGGGCTTCCGCCGTAAGAGGTGGGAGCGGCGCGCAGTCGGTTATCTCTCCTTGTTGGGTGCCCTTTTCCTGCTGGTCAAGGCCTGGGACTACCGGCTCAAGATCTACTTGCTGCTCTATTCCCGCCACGGGGCCGCCTTCGGCGCCAGCTATACCGATGTGCACGCGCGTTGGCCCGCCTACGCCATCCTGGTCTGGGTGGTACTCGGGTGCGCCCTGCTGCTGGCTGTGAACGTTCGATTGAGGCGTTCGGGATTCCTGGTTGCGGGCGTGGCGATCTGGTTGCTCTGCCTGGTAGTGCTTGGCACGATCTACCCGGCGCTCGTCCAGACCTTCCGGGTGCGCCCGAGCGAGCTCGCGCTGGAAAGCCCCTATATCGAGAATACGATCCGATACACGCTCGCCGCCTACGCGCTAGAAGACGTGCAAGAGGTCGAGTACCCGGTCACGGGCACATTGACCCTGGACGCAGTCAACCGCAACCACGCGACTCTGGAAAGCATCCGCCTCTGGGACCATCGTCCCCTCTATGACACCTATAGCCAGCTTCAGGAAATCCGCCTCTACTACAATTTTCACGACATCGATGTCGAGCGGTACTACATCAGTGGCAAGTACCGCGAGGTCGAGCTGGCCGTACGCGAGCTTTCCGTCGAGGAGTTGCCTGAGGCAGCTCAGACATGGCAGAACCGCCACCTGGTATATACCCACGGCTACGGGGTCGTCATGAGCCCGGTCAACGAGGTCTGCGAGGAGGGACAACCCTGTTTCTTCATCCGTGATATCCCACCGCGCACGACCTATGAAGAGCTGCGGTTGGCGCGGCCGGAGATCTACATCGGCGAGGAGACCACGGACTATGTGATCGTCCACACGGGCGCGGACGAGTTCGACTATCCGAAAGGGGACGAGAACGTCTACACGCGCTATGAGGGAAAGGATGGTGTCCCGTTGGGAGGAATCTTACGGAGGCTCGCATTCGCGCTGCGCTTTGGGGATCTCCCAATCCTCTTCAGCAACTACCT
The DNA here is from genome assembly GCA_034436115.1 of Chloroflexia bacterium. GTDB lineage: Bacteria > Chloroflexota > Chloroflexia > DTKN01 > DTKN01 > DAOTVY01. The sequence continues at coordinate 66,967 of DAOTVY010000041.1, forward strand.
TTCCCCGGACAGCCGGATCCTGTTCCACCGCACCGTCCAGGATCGGGTGGAGACCCTGGCGCCGTTCCTGGCCTATGGCTATGACCCGTACCCGGTCATCCTGGACGGGAAACTTTACTGGCTGCAGGATGCCTTCACGCTCAGCAATATGTACCCGTATTCGGAGCCGTACGGCAGTCTGAACTACATCCGGAACTCGGTCAAGGTGGTGATCGATCCCTACGAGGGTACAACGACGTTCTACGTGGTGGACCCGAACGACCCCATCGTGCGCACCTACCAGGCAATCTTCCCCAGCCTCTTTCGGCCCGTTTCCGAGATGCTGGCCGGGCTCCGTGCGCACTGGCGTTATCCCGAGGACATCTTTCGCATCCAGAGCTATGTGTATGCCACCTATCATATGCGCGACCCGAAGGTCTTCTACAACAAGGAGGATGCCTGGCAGTTCGCCAAAGAGACCTACCTGGGCGAGCTGCATGACATCGACAGCTACTATGTCATCATGCGCCTTCCGGGCTGGGAACGGGAGGAATTCCTGCTGATGGTGCCCTTCACCCCGGTGAATCGCGACAACCTGATCGCCTGGATGCACGCGCAGTGCGACGGAGAAAACTACGGCCGCTTGGGGGTGTTCAAATTCCCCAAGCAGAGCCTCGTGTACGGCCCCTTCCAAATCGAGGCCCGCACGAACCAACACCCCTACATCTCCCAGCAACTGACCCTTTGGAACCAACATGGCTCCCAAGTGATCCTGGGCAACCTGCTGGTCGTGCCGGTCGAGCACAGCCTTCTTTATGTGCGGCCGCTCTACCTGCAGTCCGAGACGGGGCAGATCCCAGAACTCCGGCGCGTCATCGTGGCCTACGGCAACCAGATTGTCATGGCGGAAACGCTCGGGAACGCGTTGCGGCAGGTACTGACGGGCAGCGTCCCTCCCCCGCAGCGAGGGTGGGAAGATCTCGCGCGTTCCGCGGCGGAACACTACCGCGCGGCACAGGAGTGCCTACGTAGCGGGGACTGGTCTTGCTACGGCAGGGAAATGGAGCAGCTCCAGGCAGATCTAGAGGAGCTTGCACGGCTGGCGGAAGAACAATAACGTGCAGCCCACAGGCGGAACCCCCGTGAGCCGCGGGATCACCGTCGGTCGTGCCAATGTCCAACGGAGCGCTTCTACGTAAGGCAAAAACGTTAGCGCGCGCCAGCGATGACCCGTTCGCGCACCCGGGCGCTCACATAGTCCATGCCCCACACCATCGCCACGATGGCCCACAGCGCGGTGGCCGCTTTCCCGTACTCGTCCAGCCCCACCCAGGCCAGAAACTGTTGCCCTAGCCCTCCGCCTCCCACGAATCCGATCACGGTCGACATGCGGATGCTGATATCCCACTGGTAGAGGATAAAGGCCAGAAAGCCGGGAATCAGTTGGGGGACGATCGCGTACACCAGCGTTTGCAGCCGCGTCGCCCCGGTCGCTGTGACTGCTTCGACAGGCCCGGTATCGATCTCCTCGATCGCCTCCGAGAAGAGCTTTGCCAGGTTCGGGATGTTCCACATTCCCAGCCCGAGGACCCCGGCAAACGGGCCGAAGCCAACCCAGGACGCGAAGATGAGCGCCTGAATGAGCGGCTCCACGGACCGCCAGAGGTTCAGGGCGGTGCGTGTGACCTGATAGGTCGCGCGCCCAAGCACGGTCCGCCCCATCACGTTGCGGGCGGCCAGGAAGCTCACCGGAATCGCGACCACCGAGCCAAGCGTGGTGGCCAGAAGGGCCATTAACAGCGTCACCAAAGAGAGATCGAAGACGACGCGCACCGCAGGGGCAGCCCGAAGGCCACCCACTGCCTGCTTCCAGGCGATTTCCACCCGCCCAGGCACCGTCTGCCCAAGTTCTGGATGGATCTCTAGCAGCGGATGGATCCGGGTTTCGACCTCGAGATTCCCTCGTTCATCCGTGCGGCAGCAGTTCTCCTTCACGCGCAGGAAAGCGCCGTCGGCCCGCACCCAGCGTACGGAAACGTCGGTCCGCGGGGGCAATCCTAGGCCACGAATGACCAGCGGATCGCCCGGATTGCCGCAGGTCGCTGAAAGGACGATTTGCGGCCCCGATGAGGAAACCGTGGCCGGCTCGCCGACTCCGCACGGCACGGGTAGTACCGCGCTCACCGTCACGGCCTCGGTCGGCCGAACTACGAGCTCCGGCGTCAGGAAAGCACGCGCCGTCCGCACTCCCTGGGGCGCCTTCGCGACCAGCTTCGCCAGATCGACCTCCGCCACTCTCCAGGACCACAGGAACAGCACCAGAAAGCCAAGCGTGGCGACTCCCGGGAGCCAGTAACGGCGCAGCGCCTTCACGGGAACCAGGGCGACCACTGCCAGCCCGGCGATCGTTGAGGCCAGCACCGCAGTGGCCTGCACTGCGGGAGATCCCGAGGTGACTTGTAACGCCAGCCAGGCCACAACGGGCGGAAGGGCCACCAGCCCCCCCGCCAGTGCCCGGGGAACCGGACGCCGCACCAGGCGCAGCCATCCAGCTATCACCACCGCCACCAGCAGTAGGGCCACGGCCGTCCGCGGCATCGGCCCCAGGCGGCCCAGCACCAGGGCGGCTGGAACGCCCGTCAGCAGGGCCGCCAGCAGGAGGATGGGAACGCCTTGCCAGATGCGCCGCCACACCGGGGGCAGCTCCGCAACCGGGATCGTTTCTTCCGCCGGCACGGGGACCCCTTCGATAATTCGGCGGCGAAAGAGCGCGCTGGCATAATCCAGCGCCGCCACCACGAGCACGATGGCGATGATCGAGGTGGCCATCGCGTTGTAGCGGCTGAGCCGAATCCATTGCACGATCAGGAAGCCTAACCCGGCATTGGAAACCAGGCCGATCACGGTGGACATGCGGACGTTGATGTCCCAACGGTAAAGGGTGAACGCCAGAAACGAGGGCGCAAACTGTGGCCAGACGGCGTAGACGACCACCTGCGCCCAGCTTGCGCCCGTGGCCCGCACTGCCTCGATCGGCCCCGGGTCGATCGCCTCGACGGCCTCGGAGTAGAGTTTGCCGAGAGCAGCGATCGAATGAAGCAACAGCGCCAGGGTTCCTGCAAAGGGACCCAGCCCCACCCAGACGGCGAAAATAATCGCCCAGATCAGCGTCTCGACCGAGCGCACGACGTTCAACCAGGTGCGCACCAGGTAGTACATCGCCCTTGTGCTCCAGTGCCCCCCCATCAGGTTTCGAGCCGCCAGCAGGCTGACCGGCAGGGCAAAGAGCACCGCCAACACCGTCGCCAGAAAGGCAAGCGCGATCGTTTCGCCAATCTTGGCCACCACCAGACGCAGCGTTTCGGTCGGCTGAAGGGTCCCGTAGGGCCGATGCTGACGGGCCTCTACCCGATGTGTCTGCGTCTGGCCGGGTGCAGGAAGGCGGTCCAGGGGGACTGCGGTCGTCGGCACCTCGATGGCCACCTGGAAGTGGCCCCGGACGTCCGAGCGCACGACCAGGGGCTTTCCCTCCCGAAGGATCCGTTGGTAATCCCCGATCGGGTTCTGCCACCAGATCTCCACCTCGAAATCGGGGAAGAAACCCTCCCCCTCCACGGTGATGGTCTCTCCCATCGCTGCGCAACGGACGTTGGTGCGAAGGGTGGGTGTGATCGTCGGCCGGCCCTCCGGTTCCGGCAGCGGTTCCACACAGGGCACCTGGAACGGCACGCCGCCGATGCGGTCTTCCGTGGGGTAAGCCAGGAGCTCGGGGCGCAGGAGTGCCCGCACGATCGGGCGCACGGCCGGCCAATTCGTGATCAGGCGCTGCGGACGCAGCTCGGTCGCCCGGGCGCCCAGCGTATAGACAACCAGCGCCCCCAACAGGAACGGCACCACCGTGCTGGCGGCACGGCCTTTCCCCTGCCGGTAGGCATCCCAGGCCCCCCACAACCAAACCGCCCCGACAGGAACGAGCAACAGCGGCACCCGCTGCCAGAAGACCAGGCCGGCCAATCCCGCAAGCGTCAGGAAAAGCCCCACCCCACGGCCGGCAGCGCCCTGCAGGATCTGGCCCGCGCCTGGAACCAACAGCGAAAGGAGACCGGCCAGCCAAGGAGGAAGGACGAGACGGCGAGGCGTTGTCCCCATCTCCATCCCCTCAGTCGAGCGTCTGCCCGCCTACGGTGACCATCTCCGCTTCCTCGCCGTAGACTTCCTTGAAACGCTCTCGGGTGAGCTCCTTCGGGTGCCCTTCGAATACCAGTCGCCCGTCCTTGAGGCCGATCACGCGCGTCGCGTATCGATGCACGAGATCGAGGAAGTGAAGGCTGCAGATCACGGTGATCCGATCCACACGGTTCAGCGTCTCCAAGTACTGCAGGATCGAATGGGCGAGCACCGGGTCCAGGCTCGCCACTGGCTCGTCCGCCAGGATCAGCTTCGGTTCCTGCATGAGCGCGCGGGCGATCCCGACCCGCTGCTGCTGCCCGCCGGACAGCTGATCGGCGCGGACGTGCGCCTTGTCCGGAATCCCCACGCGTTCCAGCGCGGCCATCGCCCGCGCGTGATCCTCCGGGGAAAAGATGTGCAGCAGACTGAGCACGGGATGCGCGTACCCCAGGCGGCCGGACAGGACGTTCGTCATCACCGAGGAGCGCTTCACCAGGTTGAACTGCTGAAACACCATGCCGATCTGTCGGCGGATCCGCCGCAGCTCCTCGCCTCGTGCTGCCGTGATGTCGACCCCGTTCCAAACAATGCGCCCCGCGGTGGGCTCGATCAGGCGGTTGATACAGCGAAGGAGGGTGGACTTGCCCGAGCCCGACAGGCCGATCACCGCCAGGAACTCGCCCTCCTCCACTGTGAAGCTGACGTCGTGCAGGGCCACCACGCCCCCAGGGAAGACTTTGGTCAGGTGCTCCACCTGCAGCACACCGAGCCTCCTGCGGCTAGTGAACGGCGCGGATGCCGTACCGGGGCGGGGAGATCGCGCTCCCCGCCCCGGTACGCGCTGCGGCTACTTCGCCAGCTCCTCGATATTGATCCCGGCCTTGCTCAGGTCGGCACGGAAGGTATCGTAGAAGGAATCGTCGACCTTCTGCAGACCGGCGATGCTGTAGACGGTCTTCAGAGCGGCCTTTCCTTCTTCAGTCTGGGCGATCTCCAGCAGCGCGTTCACGATCTTGTCCCGCAGGTCGGCCGGAAAGTCCTTGATGAAGGAGACGGTGTCGTTGGGGATATCGGAGGTGTAGGTCAGGACAACAACCTTCTGCTTCACATCAGGGACATCCTTCTCGACCGAGTTGCGGGCGTCGTCGTAGGTGGCCCCTGCGTCGCAGTCGCCGTTATAGACCGCCATAATGACGTTGTTGTGGGACCCCGCCTCGACCGTCTTGGCAAAATCTTTGTCCGGATCGATCCCGTTAGCCTTCAAGGTGATGCGCGGGATGATATAGCCCGAGGTCGAGTTTGTGTCCACCCAGCACATCGTCTTGCCCTTGAGGTCCTCGAGCTTGGTGATCCCGCTGTCGGCGCGGACGACAATCTGGCCCCGGTAGGTCGTCCGATCAAAGCGTACCGTGACCAGTGCCACCTGCACGCCGTACTTCTCGTGGGCGAGCACATAGTTGAAGGTGTTCAGCCACCCGATGTGCGCTTGCCCAGCACCCATCGCCTCGCGCACGGCGGCAAAGTTCGTGCCGACGTTCGCCTTGATGACCAGCCCCGTCTTATTAGAAAGCATCTGGGCGATCTGCTCGCCCCCCTTGATGATCTCCTGGGTGTCGCCGGACGGGACAAACGACATGACGATAGGATTTTCTGCCGTCCCGAGCGCCGGCTTCCCACAAGCAGCAAGCACCGGGAGCAACGCCGCCACCAGCAACACGATCACCACCACTCTGGTCCACCGTGACATGGTTCTCCTCCAGCGATCGATCTCTGCTCATCCACCACCTTGCGACAATCGGAAACGCCCCGCGACCCCATCACCTCCTTCTAGCTCCGGATGGCCGCCAGCACTTTGCTTGCGGCGCTGTAGGGATCGAGTTCTCGCTGGCAGATCCGTTCCACGAGCTCACGATGCCGCTCGGGATCGAGAACCCGCTCTCGAAGCATCCGCATGGCTTCGAACCGCAGCGCTTCCTCAAACTCCTGCTCGGCCTGACGCCGTCGGAACGCTTCCAGCCCTCCCGCAGACGAAAGGAACGCCCAGTGGCGCTCGATCGCCTCGGCGAGTTCCTCCACTCCATCCCCGCGATAGGCGACGGTACGCAGGACAGGCGGCGTCCAGGGCGCATCCGCGTTCCCCATGCTGAGCATGGCCTCGAGCTGGGCAACGCGCCGATCCGCGCCCGGAAGATCGGCTTTGTTCACCACCAGGATGTGGGCGATTTCCAGGATACCGGCCTTGATCGCCTGGATGTCGTCCCCCAGGCCGGGCGCCTCCACTACGACCACCGTGTGTGCCGTGTGCGCCACCTCAACTTCCGCCTGACCTGCCCCCACCGTTTCCACGAGGACAGGCGAAAACCCTGCCGCGTCCAGCAGTTTGACGAGATCGCCTGTCGCGAGCGCAAGGCCTCCCAAGTGCCCGCGCGAAGCCATGCTGCGGATGAACACCCCGGGGTCGCCTGCAAGTTCCTGCATCCGGATACGGTCTCCCAGGAGCGCTCCACCGCTAAAAGGGGAAGAGGGATCGACGGCGATGATGCCGACGGTCCGCCCACGCTCGCGAAAGCAGCGCGTCAGGGCATTCACCAGCGTGCTTTTCCCCGTCCCTGGAGACCCGGTGATCCCCACGATGTGCGCACGGCCGGTATGGGGGTAAACCTGGCGAAGGATGACCCGGCTCGTCGGGTCGCCCCGTTCCACCAGGGTCATCGCGCGGGCCAGTGCCCGTCGGTCGCCTTCCAGGATCCGCCCGACCCAGTCCATCGACGCTGCTGCCGCTCCTCTTTGCGAAGAGACGCTCTTTCCCGCCAGCACTCCGCGGCCGGCTAGCGGGCCCGAACGTGGGCACGGATAAACTCGATGATCTCGCGGGTCGAAGTACCCGGGCCGTAGATGGCCGCAATGCCCGCCTGTCGGAGTGGCTCGATATCCTCATCGGGGATAATCCCGCCCGCGATGACCAAGATGTCATCCGCTCCACGCTGGCGCAACAGCTCGGTCACGCGCGGGAGGAGCGTCATATGAGCCCCGGAAAGGATCGACAGCCCGACGACGTCCACATCCTCCTGCAAAGCGGCCTCGACGATCATCTCCGGCGTCTGCTGGAGACCGGTGTAGATGACCTCCATGCCGGCATCCCGAAGCGCGCGCGCCACCACTTTGGCTCCGCGATCGTGACCGTCCAGCCCTGGCTTGGCCACCAATACCCGGATCTTCCGTTCCATCCCAGTGCTCCTGCGGAAACCAAGCGACCGCCTTGAGACCGCACCCCGGATAGTGCGCCGTCATTATACTCCACGCTCCCCCCGTTGGCAAACACATCCAGTCTCGGCGCAAGGGCGTGTGGCCCCTAGGAACGGCGGGCGTGCGCTGCCCGGAAGACCCCTGGGGGCAAGAGACTGGACAAATTGGGCGAACCATGGTAGAATCAACTCAAGGGAAGATTTTGAAGGAGCATGGGATGGGAGAAGATTGTATCTCGACGTTTGCCGATGATGGGCAGACCATTCCCACATCACGGCACCTCTCCATACGCGCGCTGCGCCTCTGGGTGCTCCTCCTGGCCGGGCTGGGCACGGCGGCCTGCCTCCTGACCGCCCGCTTCTTTACGCCGCCGCTGATCCCACTCGGGGAGCTAGGGCCCGAACTCAACCTGGCTCATATCCGCACGGGCGGCAGTGTGGTCCGTGGGCCGGACTATTTCCCGGCTGGGCCGGCCCTGTATTTCACGCTCGCGGACGCCGGTACAGAACTGCGTGTTGCCGCCACCGGCCACGTGGCCCAGGCGTTGGTCGCGGACCAGCGTTTCCCCACGGTAGGCGATTGGGTGACCGTCACCGGCGTCCTGCGTCCGCGGTCCGGCAGCTCGATGTTGTATCTGCGGGATCCTTCCGCTGTGGAGATCCATCGGGAAGATCCAGCCCCGCTGTCCGCGGGGGAGATTGTCCCCGAGATGGCCGGCCGACGCGTCGTTGTAGAGGGATGGGTGCGCGATGTGCGCCGCCCGCACCGGGAGATCACGCTGATCGACCTGCACGACCAGGAAGCCGGGATTCCCATCGCGGTCAGCCGCTCGCTCCTCTCGCTGACGCAGGCCCTCCCCCCGCTCTCCCCGGGCGATGCCGTACGGGTCACGGGAACGGTCTCCCTTTACCACGGGCAACCACAGGTCGTCCCGGCTTCGGGGGCAGACGTAAGCCTTTCCCCGGAGCGCCTGCCCCCGGCCGGCCCGAGCTCGGTTACGCCGGAAGACGTCGGCCGGTGGCTGCTGGTGCAAGGTTCTGTCCTCCACGTCTTCCCTGCATCCCGTGGCTACCGGTTCATCCTGGGCGAGGAAGGGACCCCCGCGACGCTGACGCTCTTCTTGCGCGAGGGATTGTGGAAACGTCTTCCGCACTCTGCGACGCTCGATGTGGGGGCCCAGATCCGGGCGCAAGGCTGGCTGCGGTCGACCGACGGCGCCTGGGAGCTCGTGCCGGAGGAGGTTTCGGATCTCGTGCTGCTGATCGGAGCACCTGACACGCCGCTCGTTCGCCTCGAAGAGGTAGGTCCAGGGTGGCTGGGCCGGCCCGTCTGCACCGAGGGACAACTCGTGCGCAAGGACACCTACCCAACGGGGATGCTGTTGCAGCTCGACGGGGGGACCGCTTCGCTTCCGGTGTGGGTCCCGTCGGCGATTGCCCGGGAGGTGCCGCTGAGCCTGCTCACCGGGGGCGCCGCACGGGTGTGTGGCTGGATCGCCCGGTATCGGGACCGTCTGGAGATCCTCCCGAGACGCGAAAGCGACCTGCGACGCCTTTTGCCCCTTTGGAAAGACAGGCGACGATGAACGGTACGAAGGGAGAAAAGATATGGTGGCGCATTCCCTACACGTACGCTTACGGGTTGCAATGCTGCTGCTCGGGTACCTCGCGTGGACGGCCGGCTGTGTGGCTTCCCCCACACCGGCATCCCCCGCAAGTCCCCTGTCCGATTCGGCCTACACCCCCTCGGCAACACCCTCGTCCTCCCCCACACCTCCCCCGACAGCCACCCAGCGTTCCACGCCCACGGTGCTCCCCACAGTGCCCCCGACAGCGACCCCGCCGCCGACTCAGACCCCCACTCCGAGGCCCACGCCTCCGCCCACGCCGACGCCCGCGCCCACAATCGCCGTCATCCCCCTCGGTGACCTCCAGAGCTACTCGGGCCAAACGGTGATTGTGGAGGGAACGGTCCTCTGGGTCTCGAGCTTTGCCAAAGGGTTCCGCTTCCTGCTGGAGGACGGGACCGGACGGGCCACACTGCTGCTGTGGGGGAACACGTACGACGGCTGTCCGGATCAGGAGGCTCTCATGGAGGGCGCGCACCTCCGCATCCACGGCACCGTTGCCCGCTACCGGGACGAGTGGCAGATCGAGCCCACTTCCTGCCGCGAAGTCGAGATCCTCGCGGCCGGTGCGCTGCCGCCTGAAAGAGCCATCGGTTCCATCAGCCCGGCGGACCGCGCCACCCGGGCAACGGTGCTAGGCCTCGTCGTCCGCGTGGAGCCGTTCTCAGCTGGCCAACGCCTCCTGCTGCAAGACCCAACCGGACAGATCCCAGTGTTGCTCTGGAACAGCGTTCTGGAGCGGATCGCGGAAGCCTCGAGGCTCCTGCAGGCTGGTGCGCGGATCCGGGTAAGCGGAGTCATCGACCAGTACCGGGGACAGATGGAGCTGATCCCGCAGCTTCCCGTCCACGTGGCCGCGCTCGAGTGACCGTTCGCCTTGCGCCCGCAGGTCTGATGGGATATAATGCCGGAAGCAAGGGAGGAACCCCCTCCCCGGAGGTGTTGTCTGCGATGCTCGGATGGCTGAAACGACTCACGGGTGACAGCAACGCGCGCGTGCTGGCTGCCCTGACCCCTCTTGTAGCCCAGATCAACGCCCTGGAGCCAGAAATCCGGCAGCTCACCCAAGAGGAAATGCGCCGGCGGACCGAGGCGTTCCGCCGCGAGATCGCCTCGCGTACCGCGGCGATGCGCGAAGCGCTCGAGGCCAAGCAGGCGGAGCTGGACGCCGAGACGGATCCCGAGCGCCGCATTGCGCTACGGGACGAGTGGAAACGACTGCGAGCGCGGCTGTTCCAGGAAGAACAGGCCATCCTCGACAAGATCCTTCCCGAGGCTTTTGCTCTGGTACGAGAGGCAGCGGTGCGCACCATCGGCCAGCGCCATTTCGATGAGCAGCTTATGGGAGGGATCGTGCTCCATCAGGGCAAGATCGCCGAGATGAAGACCGGCGAGGGCAAGACACTGACTGCTACCCTGCCCCTGTACCTGAACGCGCTGGTGGGCCGCGGGGTGCACCTGGTGACGGTGAACGACTACCTGGCGCGGCGCGACTGCGGCTGGATGGGCCAGATCTTCTACTACCTGGGGCTTTCCACGGGAGTGATCATCCCCGATTTCTCCGGGCTGTACGACCCTTCCTACACGGACGAGAAGGTCCTTGGGCATGACGAACGGCTCATGCACCTGAGGCCCGTCCCGAGGCAGGAGGCGTATCGGGCCGACATTACCTACGGGACGAACAACGAGTTCGGCTTCGATTACCTCCGGGACAACATGGCCTACAGCCTGGACGAGATCGTCCAGCGCGAGCTGTACTTTGCCATCGTGGACGAGGTGGACAACATCCTGATTGACGAAGCCCGCACCCCGCTGATCATCTCCGCTCCCGATGTCGAGACCTACCAGCAATACCTGCGCTTTGCCCGGATCGCCCACTCCCTCGGCCCGGGCGACTATGAGGTGGACGAGAAGGACCAGGTCGTCACGCTCACCGAGCAGGGAGTTGACCGGGTGGAACGGGCGTTGGGCATCCGCCGCGACCTGGGCGAAAGCCTCTACGACGAGAACCATGCCGAGCTCACCTTCTTCCTGGACGCAGCGCTGAAAGCCCGGCTCCTCTACGAGAAGGACAAGGATTATGTCATCAAAGATGGCCAGGTCGTGATCGTTGACGAATTCACCGGCCGGCTGATGCCGGGCCGGCGCTGGAGCGACGGGATCCACGAGTCCATCGAGGCCAAAGAGCGCGTGATCTACGGCGAGCGGGTGGAGGTGCAGCGGGAGAGCAAGACCTTCGCCACGATCACCTTCCAGAACTACTTCCGGCTGTACCAGAAACTGGCGGGGATGACCGGCACTGCGGCGACCGAGCGCGAGGAGTTCTTCAAGATCTACGGTCTGGACGTCGTGGTCATCCCGACGCACCGGCCGATGATCCGGGTCGATTACCCGGATCGCATCTATGCCCGGGAGGAAGGCAAGTTTCGGGCGGTTGTACGGGAGATCGTGGAAAAACACCGCCGTGGCCAACCAGTGCTCGTAGGAACGACCTCGGTCGAGCGCTCCGAGTACCTGAGCCGGCTGTTGCAACGCGAGGGCATCCCCCACGAGGTGCTTAACGCCAAGCACCACGAACGGGAGGCCCTGATCGTCGCTCGTGCCGGGCAGAAGGGGGCGGTAACCATCGCGACGAACATGGCCGGCCGGGGTACCGACATCGTCCTGGGTCCCGGCGTGGTACGCGAAGAGTGCCTGGACCCGGAATCGGGTTTGAGCAAGTGCTGCATCGGCTGCACGGATGATTGCCGCCTTTGTTTCAAGCCCGAAAGGCTCTCGGCCTGTGAGGAGGACGTCCCTTGCGGGCTGCATATCATCGGCACCGAGCGCCACGAAGCCCGCCGCATCGATAACCAGCTGCGCGGACGTTCCGGCCGACAGGGAGACCCCGGCTCGAGTCGCTTCTACCTCTCCACAGAGGACGAGCTGATGCGCCGTTTCGGGCCCGGCGCCGACCGCGTGCGCGCGGTGCTGGAACGGTTCAACCCGGACGATAACGAACCGCTCGAAGCCCGGGTCATCAGCCGCATGATCGAACAGGCCCAGGTGCGCGTAGAAGGGTACCATTTCGACATCCGCAAGCACCTGGTGGAATTCGATGACGTCCTGAACCGCCAGCGCGAAGTCATCTACGCCGAACGCCGGCGGATCTTGAGCACGCGCGACGTGCACCCGGTTGTGCTAGCCCGCTTGCGCGAAGAGATCGAGGCCCGCACCCAGGAAGCTTTTGCCGAACTGGACCAGCGCAAAGAGTACGAAAGGGATTCCGAGGCCTTGCTCGAGGTGCTCGAGGACCTGCTGGAGGGGCTACAAGGCGGACGCGCGGGCCGCGGGGAGCACCGGATGCCGCTCTTTCCCGCCATTAGCCAGGCCCTGGTAGAACGGGTGCGGGAAACGATCGAACGCATGCCTGAGGAACAGCGAGAAGAAGCCCTGGCGGCAGAGCTAGCCGTGCTACACGAGCAGATGCTCGAACAGTATCGCGCGCGGTCGGAGGAGCGGGTAGCGCGCGTCCTGGCCCGCGCGCTGTATGAGGAAGAGCAGGACGAAGACGACCTTCACCTGACCCGACTGTATCGCACGCTGACCAAGGACCTGCGCATCCCATTGCCGGCCACGACCACCGCTGCTCGCTGGGCGCGCATGGAACCCCAGGCGGTTGAGGAAGAAGTCCTCGCGGTCGTTCGGCGCGAGGCGGAGGGCGAAGTGCGGCGCCTGCGGCCCCGGCTGCAGGAGCACATCCCCCGGGTGATCCAGAGCTGGAAAGCCGGCCAGGGCGCCTGGTGGACGGTCACGGATTACCTGACCGAGCTCGATCGTAGCCTCCGCCTGCCGGCGCGGCCAGCCGCCCAGCGGCTGGAGGGCCTTTCTCAGGAGGAAATCGTCGAGGAGCTTTATCGTCTGGGCCTGGCCTACCTGGAGGACCGTGAGCGGCGACTGGGCCCCGAACTCTTGCGCGAGATCGAGCGCGCATACTTACTGCGTGCGATTGACCGGGAGTGGGTCGACTACCTCACCGCCATGGAGGACCTGCGGCAGGGGATCGGGCTGCGGGCATACGGCCAGCAGGATCCCCTGGTGGAGTACCGGCGCGAGTCGTACCACCTCTTCCAGCGGTTGCTGGCGCGGGTGCGTGCTCAGGCGCTGTTCTATATCTTTCGGGCAAGCGAAGCGCCGCTTCTCCGCCGTCCGGTTGCGCCCTCTCGAGAGGCCCACCCGGCGAGGGGCCCCAAGAAAGAGGACAGGAAGGCGGCGCGCGGCAAGCCGCAACGACCGCAACCCGCAGCCGGGCCGACACAGCCCGCTCCCGCAGCTGTAGGCGCCCCGGCAACGGGCTCCACCGGCGGACACCGCCGACGCAAACGCAAGAAGAGGTAAGCCTGTGAGCGTGGAGCGTCCGTCGAACAGCGCTGCCTACCGGCTTGCGATCCCGGCGATCTCTGTCGTGATCCCGGTCTACAACGGGGAGCAGACGCTACGCCCGCTCGTGGAACGTCTTCAGGCGGTGCTTGAGGGACGCGGAGAGCCGTTCGAGGCAATCCTGGTGAACGACGGAAGCCGGGATGGCAGCTGGGCGATGATCGAGGAACTGGCAAAGCGTTACCCCTGGGTACGCGGGATCGACCTGATGCGCAACTTCGGTCAGCACAACGCGCTTCTCTGTGGGATCCGTGAGGCTCGCGCCCCCGTGATCGTCACCCTGGACGACGACCTCCAGCACCCTCCCGAGGAGATTCCCCGTCTGCTCGACACGCTCGCCCAAGGATATGACGTGGTCTACGGCCGCCCGGAGCACCCGCAACACGGTTTTTGGCGGAACCTTGCCTCCCAGGCGACCAAGATTGCCCTGCAAAGCGCCATGGGAGCGGAAAATGCCCGTAACGTCTCCCCCTTTCGCGCCTTCCGCACATCCGTTCGGGAAGCCTTCAGGGAGTATCGCGGGCCGTTTGCCGCCATCGACGTGCTGCTGACGTGGGGCGCCACGCGCTTTGCCGCGGTGCCCGTGCGCCACGATCCCCGACAGGTCGGGCGGTCCAACTACTCCTTCCGTCGGCTCGTGCGCCACGCCCTGAACCTGATGACCGGTTTTAGCGTGGTTCCCCTGCAGCTGGCCAGCCTCATGGGGTTTGCCCTGGCGGGGTTCGGCGTGCTCATCCTGCTCTACGTCCTCGCGCGCTTCTTCCTCTACGGCCACACCGTGCCTGGTTTCCCGTTCCTGGCCTCCATCATCGCCATCTTTTCCGGGGCACAGCTCCTTTCGCTGGGGATCATGGGCGAATACCTGGCGCGGATGCACTTCCGGCTCATGGGCCAGCCGACCTATGTGATCGCCCGTAGAACCGGGGAGAGCCATGCGACACGGGATCAGGGGTGAGGCCTGGCGGATCGCGCTCCTGTGCGCGACGCATCGCGGATACCGGTTCCTGCAGAAACTGCTTGCGCTGGTACCGGATGCCGAGCTCTTTGTCTTCAGCTTCCGCGAGGAGCCCTGGGAACCCCCGTTCGTGGACGATATCCGCACGCTTGCCGAGTCCCACGGGCACCGCTTTTTCACCGCGCGAAACGTCGGCAGCCCACGCTGGCGCTCCTTTTGGGAGACGACGCCGCTCGACCTCATGCTCGTGGTGAGCTGGCGATATCTCATCCCCCCGGAAGTGTTCCGCCGGCCGCGGCAGGGAACGTTCGTCTGGCACGATTCGCTCCTGCCCGCCTACCGGGGCTTTTCCCCGACCGTCTGGGCCATCCTGAACGGCGAGGACCATACAGGGGTGACCCTCTTCGAAATGGCTGAGGAAGTGGACAGCGGGGACATCGTCGATCAGGAGCGCGTGCCCATCGGGCCAGATGACCCCATCCGGGTGGTGATGGAACGGGTGACCGAGGCCTACCTGACGTTGCTCGAGCGCAACCTGGAGGCGCTCCTTGCGGGGACCGCTCCCCGTCGTCCCCAGGATCCTTCCCGGGCGACCTATACCTGCAAGCGCCTCCCCCAGGACAACCGGATCGACTGGAAAGCACCCACGGCTGCTGTCTACAACCTGATCCGCGCGGTGAGCGCTCCCTATCCGGGCGCCTACACCTTCTTGGACGGGAGGAAACTCATCGTTTGGGCGGCTCGGCGGCTCCCGGACGCCCCCCGCTACGTGGGCCGAGTCCCGGGGCGCGTGGTCGAGGTGCGCCCGGGGGAAGGAGTGGTCGTACTCACCGGCGACGGGGCACTCCTGCTCACGGAGGTACAGCCCGAGGGCATGCCGCCAGTGTGTGCAGCCGAGGTGCTGCATAGCCTGAGCCAGACGCTCGAGTAACGGCGCGGCCCAGGGAGGATGGTGTGGCAACTTCCTATCGCATTCCCTTCAATCGCCCCTGCCTCGCTGGACGCGAGCTAGCGTATATGGCGGATGCCGTCCGTTCCGGCCACGCGTCCGGGGATGGCCCGTACACGAAAAAGTGCCACGCGTTGCTCGAGCAGCTCCTCGGCGTACCCAAGGTCCTCCTCACCACCTCTTGCACCCATGCGCTCGACATGGCCGCCCTGCTCCTGGAAATCGGCCCCGGGGACGAGGTGATCGTCCCCTCCTTCACCTTCGTGTCGACCGTGAACGCCTTCGTCCTCCGCGGGGCCCGGCCGGTGTTTGCGGACATCCGGCCGGATACGCTGAACCTGGACGAAAGCCGGCTGGAAGCGCTCATCACGCCGCGCACGCGTGCGATCGCGGTGGTGCACTACGCGGGCGTGGGCTGTGAGATGGACACGATCCTGGAGATCGCCAACCGGTACCGCGTGGCGGTCGTGGAAGACAACGCCCACGGCCTTTTTGGACGATACCGGGGCCGCTATCTGGGGACGTTCGGCTGCCTGGCGACGCAGTCGTTTCACGAGACAAAAAACCTGACCTGCGGTGAAGGTGGGGCATTGCTGATCAACGATCCCCAATACATCGATCGCGCGGAGATCGTGCGCGAAAAGGGCACCAACCGCAGCCGGTTCTTCCGGGGACAGGTAGACAAGTATACTTGGGTGGACATCGGTTCGAGCTATTTGCCTTCCGACATCCTCGCGGCCTTCCTCTACGCCCAACTGGAGGAGCGCGAGCGGATCCAGGCCCGGCGCCGGCACATCTGGGAATTCTACGCCCGGGAACTACGGGATTGGGCAGAGGACCACGGCGTCCGGCTGCCCGTCGTGCCGCCCCATTGCGAGCAGCCTTACCACCTCTTCTACCTGCTTTTGCCGAGCCTGGAGGCGCGCACGCGCCTGATCGCCCACCTGAAGGCGCGCGGCATCCTGGCCGTCTTTCATTACCTACCCCTACACCTGTCCCCTATGGGTCAACGCTTCGGGGGTAAGCCAGGAGATTGTCCCGTCACGGAGGACGTGAGCGACCGGCTGCTCCGGTTGCCGTTCTACAACGACCTTACGGACGAAGAACTGGCCGAGGTGGTCGAAGCCATCCGCGCCTTCGACCCAGGCGGGTAAGGGGCAAGCCGTGGAGCCCTTGCAGGCAGAAGAGCATCTCGCAACCCTTTACGCAGCGGCGCGGCCCGGTGTGCGCGCTTACGTCCGCTTGCGCCCCTGGATCCTTCCGCTCGCAACAATAGACCAGAGGCTCCCAAGACAGGGACTGATCCTGGACATAGGATGTGGCTACGGCGTTCTGACGAACCTGCTGGCGCTGAGCAGCAAAGAGCGCCTCGTGGTGGGCATCGACCGCGACCAGGAGCGGATCGCGGTGGCACACCGCACGATCGGTGGCCGGCCGAACATCGCTTTCCTGGTAGCCGACGCGCTGTCGATCCCGTTCTGCGCCTGGGACGGCATCGTCCTGACCGATTTTCTCCATCACCTCCCGCGCCCAGATCAGGACCGCTTCCTCGCTGAGGTCCGAGCCTGCCTGCAACCGGGGGGCGTGATGGCGATCCGGGAAGTTGGCGATCTCCCTCGCTGGAAGCACCTGATGAGCTGTCTGGCCGACCGCCTCCTTTACCCGCGCGACCGCATCGCCTATCGGCGCCCGCAGGAACTGATCGCTTTTCTGGAACACCTGGGCTTCACCGTCGATTGGATGCCGGACCACAGGGGAAGGCCCTTCTGTACCTACCTGTACATTTGCCGCCTCTAGGGGCAGGTGCCCCGCCAACAGCGGTTCGTGTTTCTGATAAGTAGCCGTCCGGACGGAGCCACGGGGGAATGCCCCAGGACCAAAACGGGCTTGCCTCCTCAAGGGCCAGAGCCCGTCGGCTACCCAATCCCCACCGGGATAGCGCGCCCACTGCCTTTACCCCGGATTTGCGCGGCTCCTGCGGCTGCGTTACAATGGGGACGGGATTGAGCCACAGATCCGCGGTCGCGCTTTTCGCAAAACGTGCGGAGGACCAGCGTGACACTGCATGTTCGTCGCGCCAGACCAGAGGATCAGCCGGCTGTTTTGGAGATCTGCGCTCACACCTGGGAAAACGGCGATTACATTCCGCTCGTCTGGGAGCAATGGCTGGCCGACGAAGCGGGTCCGCTCTTTGTCGGCGTCCTGGACGACCGCGTCGTTGCCTTAGAGAAGGTCACCTGGACATCCCCCTCCGAGGTCTGGCTGGAGGGGATGCGCGTGCACCCGGACTACCGCAGAGCGGGAATCGCTACCGCGCTCTTTCGATACTCCCTTCAGTGGGCGGCAGCGCGGGGCGCGCGGATCGCGCGACTGGCCACCTCCTCGGAGAACCTGGCGGTGCACCGGATGGCGAGCGCTGCGTCGTTCCGCCTGGTGCTCCGGCAACGCTTTTACCAGGCCGACGCCGCGAGCGGTGACAAGCCCAGCGTTGTGTCTGGTGCTGAAGCCGGCGGCCTATGGCAAAGGGTGCAACGGTGGCAAGGCCTCAGAAAGAGCCAGGGGCTGTACCACTGGGATTGGGCCTGGCAACGGCTGACCCGTGAACGCTTCCTGGGCCACGTGGAGCAAGGCGAAGTCTGGTCCTGGAAAAAGGGTCCCTCCGTGGGAATGGCCATTCTGAAGCGGGTTCAGGAGCCGGAAACCGGGATCCTGGTGGGTTACTGGGATGGGACGCCGACCGCCCTTCCTTCCCTCTTGCGGGCGTTGCGCTCCCTGGCCTCAGACGTTACCCCGCCGCGCGTTGGCCTCTTTGCCCCGGAGGAACCAAGCTGGGAACGCCTGCTCCAGGAAGCGGGCTACGGCCCGGGGTGGTGGGAGGAAACGTTGTGGATCTTTGAAGGGGCGCTTCAGCCCCTCGAGGCGACCCCCAGCCCGACGCATTTCCCCGCGTGATGGCGCTGGTGCAATGGGCGGAGGAGAGGGACAGCATGGCCTTGCAGGGAGTCCATCTGCTGCTCACGTACCGCTGTGACCGGGAATGCGACCACTGCTTCGTCTGGGGCGGTCCCTCGGCTCAGGGCACAATGACAGTGGAGTTCATCCGCAGGTTGCTCGCCGATGCCCGCCGCCTGGGAACCGTACAACGCATCTATTTTGAAGGAGGCGAACCTTTCCTCTATTATCCCCTCCTCCTGGCCGGGATGCGCCTGGCGTACGCAGAAGGGTTCGAGTGCGGCATCGTGACGAACGGCTACTGGGCTGTCGGTGTGGAAGAAGCGATCGCCGCCCTCCGGCCGCTGATCGACTTGGGCCTGGTCGATCTGAGCGTGAGCACGGACCGATTCCACGGGGAAGAAGACGAGTCGCCCGAATGGCAGCGCATTCGCGAGGCGGCATCGTGGCTGGGCATCCCGGCAGATACGATCTCGCTTGCGCCGCCCCGAGCACCCGTGTGTGAGGGAAACCTGCGTTTGCGGGGCCGGGCGGCCGAGCGCCTGGTGGCCGGCCTGCCTCTGGTTCCCTGGGAAGAGCTGAGCACTTGCCCGCACGAACAGCTGGCCGAGCCAGAGCGTGTGCACGTGGATGCCTTCGGGCATGTCCACCTCTGCCAGGGCCTCTTGCTCGGTAACGTCCGCGAACAGCCATTCGACACGCTGGTCGAGACCTACCGCCCCGAAGCCCATCCGATCGTGGGACCGCTGCTGGAGGGCGGACCGGCAGCACTCGTCCGTCGCTACGATCTCCCCCACGCGCAGGGATACGTGGAGGAATGCCACCTCTGCTACCGCGCGCGAGAGATGCTGCGGGAGCGTTTCCCCGAATACCTGGGACCACAGCAGGTCTATGGCGGCTCTCCCACCATCGCAGGCGGCCAGAGCGAGACCCCATCTTCCACCGTTTGCTCGCGGCCTCCTTCAGAGGTATGATGAGACCGGAAAGCGAGGTGGCGCATGCCGAGGGCACGTACGGTCTTTGTCTGCCAGCAGTGTGGCTACCAGTCCCCGCGCTGGATGGGGCGTTGCCCCGAATGTGACAGCTGGGACTCCCTGGTCGAGACGGTCATCGGCGAAGAGGAGCGCCGCGGGACCACGGAGGTCTCGCTCGTCGGTGCCGCTCAACCGCAGCCGATCACCGAGATCTCCACCGATGGCTACGAGCGGATCGAGGTGCCTCTTGGCGAGTTCAGCCGTGTGCTCGGCGGAGGGATCGTCCCTGGGTCGGTGGTGCTGATTGGGGGGGACCCGGGCATCGGTAAGTCCACCCTGCTCCTGCAAGTGAGTGCCCTGGTGGCACAGCGCGGGGAACTCGTGCTCTACGTTTCGGCGGAGGAATCGGCCCAGCAGGTCAAACTGCGCGCGCGCCGGTTGGGCCCGATGCCCGCAACCCTCTACGTGCTTTCCGAGACCAACCTGGACCGCATCCTGCAGCACATCGAGCGCCTGAGCCCGGCGTTGGTGGTAGTGGACTCGATCCAGTCCGTCTACCTGGAGGCCCTGGCTTCGGCCGCGGGGAGCGTGAGCCAGGTGCGCGAAGGCGCGGCTGTGCTGACCCGCCTGGCCAAGGAACGGCACATCCCGATCTTCCTGGTCGGCCATGTGACCAAGGCAGGGGCGATCGCCGGGCCGCGCGTACTCGAACATATCGTGGACACGGTGCTCTACCTGGAGGGGGACCGTTTCCACCAGTACCGCCTGCTCCGCAGCGTCAAGAACCGCTTCGGCTCGACCTTCGAGGTCGGGGTCTTTGAGATGGGCGCTGCCGGCATGCAGGAGGTGGAGAACCCCTCGCTGGCCTTCCTGGCGGAGCGCTCGGCTTCCACACCCGGGTCAACCGTGGTGGTGACCATGGAAGGCACTCGCCCCATCCTGGTCGAGGTTCAAGCTCTCACAGCGACCACCTCCCTTGCCTTGCCCCGCCGTACCGCCAACGGCATCGAAATGGGGCGGTTGCTCATGCTCACCGCCGTGCTTTCCAAGCGCGTCGGGTTGAACTTGAGCAACCAGGATATTTATGTCAACGTGGTGGGTGGCATGCGGATCCATGAGCCCGCCGCGGATCTGGCCGTGGCGACGGCGATTGCGTCCGTGTACCGCAACGCTCCGATCGACCCCGACATGGTGCTCGTGGGCGAGATCGGCCTTTCGGGAGAGCTGCGCAGCGTCGGGCAGCTGGAACGCCGGCTGGCCGAAGCAGCCAAACTGGGCTTCAAGCGTTCCCTCTATCCGCGCACCTCGCGCCGGCCACAGGTGCCCGAGGGGTTTGAACTGATCGGGGTGCGCTCGCTTTCGGAGGCGCTCGAGGCGGCGCTGCAGCGCTAGTCGAGGACGAAGCATGCTCTGCCTGGTCGGTTGGCTCCTGGCTTACCTGATCGGTTCCTTTCCCAGCGGAGTGGTGGTGGTGCGGCTGGCACGCGGGATCGACGTGCGCCAGGTAGGTAGCCGCCGCAGCGGGACCACCAACGTACTGCGCGCCGCGGGCGCGCTGGCCGCTGCGACAGTCTTCATACTGGACGTGTTGAAGGGTGCCGGCGCGGTATGGCTCGCGCGATGGCTGGCGCTGTCCCCACGTCTTGAGGCACTCTGGAGCCAAGGCTCCTTCGCCTGGCCACTGCTCGATGGCCCCTCCCGCGCGACCTGGCTCGCCATTGGGGCCGGCCTGACAGCCTTGTGCGGCCACAACTGGCCCATTTACGTGCGCTTCCGTGGCGGGCGTGGTGTAGCAACCGCGCTCGGGAGTTTCCTGCCGTTGGCCCCCTATCCGGCCATCGGCGCCGCTGTGGTGGGCATCGGGGTCATCGCCCTCTCCCGGTATGTTTCCCTCGGCTCGATCATCGGGACGTGCGCGCTACCCATCGGCCTGGCCTTGCAGGCAGTGTACGGCGCACTTGCCTGGCCGGTGGTCTGGTACGGTGTCGCAGTGGCAGCGTTGATCGTGTTCCAACATCGGGACAACATCGCCCGCCTACGGGCGCGGACCGAGCGGCGTTTGGGCCAGCGGACCTGAAGGCCGGGAAACGCGGCCCTGGCCTGGAAAAAAGGCCGACCCAGTGGAGGGGAATATGGCTCTGTACCCTCGGGGGAAGGGCGGGCCATGCCGCAGAACCGGGTATGGCGCTGCCGCGCTGGTGCTTTCCCTCGGTGTCACCTGCGCCTGGACCCTGTGGGGGGTGAGCGAACTGTTCCACGAAGGGTGGTACGGCCCTTGGGTGCCCCGCCTTCTCTACCTCTTGCCAGCGGCCCTTTGGATCGCCTGGAGCTGCCTGGGCCTCGCCTGGCCACGGACAGGTGGATGGATGCTCGTCGCCATCGGGGTAGCAAGTGCCCTGGCGTGGAATCTTTTATCCCTCGCCCGGGGACGGTGGACGGCTATCGGGGCCTTGGCCACCTTTCCGGTTTCCGGGATCGGGATCCCCGTCGGGGTGCTCCTCTTGCTCCACGCAAAAGGCCAGCCGCAGCGGAAAATGCGGGCAGGGCGACCTGCCTTCGCCCTGGCCGTCGGGGTGCCCCTCCTCCTGGGGATGGCGCTTGCCGTGGAGCCGCTTGTCCGCATCGCCGGACGGGTGGACGATGGCGACCGGGGGATGCGCCTCATCTCGGGCAACGGCGTCCTCCTCCTCTGGGCCGCGCAAGGGCCGGGCTGGGAGACCACCACCCGGGGCCCGACGTGGTTCGAAGCACGATTTGCCTGCGAGCATCTGGACGCCGAGGGCAGGGCGCTCTCCGAGCATCCCCTTGCCATCTGGCGTCTTCCCACGGCTGAGGAAGCCGTGCGTTCCCTGGTACGCCACGGCGCGCACGCCGGTTGCACCTGGGCGGGACGGGCCGGCCGCGCCTCCTGCCGTGTTCGGCCGGATAAAGAAACGCCGCTGTGGGACCCTACGGCGCCCGTCGTCTACTACTGGACGGCCACGGAGGCAGACGCATCCTCTGCCTTTTACGTGACCTACAGCGGCGGCGTCTATGCAGCCGAGAAGCACTCGGGCCTGGGCAGTCGCGGATACCGCTGCGTCCGCGAACCCTAGGGCAGGCAACCCCTCAAATCCCAATCCCGTAGAGCTTCCAGGGCACGATGTTCGGTCAGGTCCAGGTGTAGGGGGGTCACCGAGACGTATCCAGCCGCGAGCGCGGCCAGGTCCGTCCCGGGCAAAAGCTCCCCTGTAGGAGGGGGGCCACCCAACCGGTAGCGGCGCAGTTCCTCTCGCTCCTCCAGGAGCTCCAGTTCGTCGCGGTAGATGCGCCGGCCCAGCCGCGTGATCGTGATCCCCTGGATTTCGGCCGCGGGCCGACTGGGGATGTTTACATTCAGCAGCACTCCCTCCGGAAGCCCCCGTCGCGCTACCTCGAGGACGAACCGCTGCGCAAAGGCCGCAGCCCAGCCAAAGTCCCAACCCGCGTAGCCGTCCAGCGAGAGGGCGATCGCCGGTACTCCGAACAGCACCGCCTCCATAGCAGCGGCCACCGTACCGGAATAGGTGACGTCCGAGCCCACATTGGGCCCACGGTTGATCCCGGAGACCACCAGGTCCGGCCGGCGCGGCAATACGCCCATCAACGCCAGCGCCACACAGTCGGAGGGTGTGCCGTCGCACACGTAGACGACGCTCCCGTCGGAAAGGATCAAGCGCCGCACGGTGAGCGGCTCGAACAGGATGCGGCTATGGCCGGCCGCGCTCCAGTTGCGGTCTGGGGCAACCACCGCTACCTCGGCGACCTGTTCTAGCGCGCGCTTCAACTCCAGCAGGCCAGCGCTCTGGACACCGTCGTCGTTGGTGACCAGGAGGTACATCGTGCGGCCTCCGCCTAATCGGTCTCCTCCGCCAGCCCGCACGCCTCACGGGCTTCGGCAACCACAAAAAGCGAACCCGTCACACAGATCAGGTCATCGGGGCTGGCAAGCGCCCGGGCACGCTCCAGCGCCGCAGCCACGCTTGGCGCAACTTCCACCGGAATGCGAGTTGCCTGTGCGGCGATTCCCGCGACGTCCTCAGCTGCGAGGGCGCGGGGATGTCGCGAAGCGCAGGCGATCAGGTGGCTGCTGGAAGGAGCCAGTTCTCCCAGGAACGCGGGAACGTCGTGCCCCCGCGAGAACCCGACCACGAGCAGCCGCGCCCGGCAGGGGAAATCCTCCAGGGCGGCGCGCAAGGCGCGCGCGGAATCGATATTGTGCGCCCCGTCCAGGATGAGCCAGGGGCGCTCCTCCACGACCTCGAGCCGCCCCGGCCAGCGCGCTGTCTCCAGCCCGTGCCGCAGTGCCCCTTCGGCGAATGCCCATCCCTGCTCCTGCAGCGCCAGCAGGACCGCCACGGAAACACGGGCATTCGTCCGCTGGAACCCGCCGCGCAGGCCGAGCGGCACCGTTTCCACGGCGAACGGGTAAGACAATGACGGGCCGGCCGGGATCGCCCGTCGCACCTGCTCTCCTTCTGCGACCCACAGGCTCGCCCGTTGCTGCCGACAGACGCTCTCGAAAACGGCCATGGCTTCCGGATGCTGGGGAGCGCTGACCGCCCAGCCGCCCGGTTTGATGATGCCGGCCTTTTCCCCGGCGATCCGGTCCAGCGTGGATCCGAGAATCGCCATATGATCGTAGCCGATGGTCGTCAGCACGGAGACACGGGGCCGGACAACGTTCGTCGCATCCAGCCGTCCCCCAAGGCCCACCTCGAGCACGGCCACGTCCACGCCCTGCGCAGCAAAGTACCCCAGGGCGAGCGCGGTAGAGATCTCGTAATAGGTCGGCGGCCCGTGATCCCCCGAAAGGGACATTTCCTCTACGAGCGGCTTGAGCCGTTCGATCCAGGAGGCAACTTCCTCTTTGGGAATGGGCTTTCGATCGATCTGGATGCGTTCCCGCCAAGTGTGGAGGTGCGGGGAGGTGTAGAGACCGGTGCGCAACCCAGAGGCCCGGAGCATGCTCTCCAGGAAGGCCGCTGTGGAGCCTTTCCCCTTTGTTCCGGCGATCAGCAGGCAGGGATAGGCCTCCTCCGGCCGGCCCAGACCGTCGAGCAGGCGCGCGGTCCGCGCCAGGTTGAAGATGACCGGCGAATACGCGTGCGGCATCCCCTTTTCATAGTCGACGAAGCGATTCAGGAAATCCAGCGCCGCACGATAGGCCCCATCCGCTGTATCCACCCCAGAGCCTCCCCGGAGCAGCTTCGCCTCCGGCAACGCTCCCCGGACGCTCACCGGTCTTGTCCGGGCAACCACAGTTCGGTTGTGGAATCTGTCTCGCCCTCCTTGGGAGAGGGTTTACGAGGCACCCACAGGCGACCCGAGGCGTCCTCCCGCAATTCCCAGGGCTCACGTTCCTCCTCTTCCCGCCTTTGCCGCTCCCGGAGCCACAGGAGCGTTTGGTCCATGCTTTTTTCCACCAGCCCGCGCAGGAAGAGGTTCTCTTCGGGGGGTACCTGGTCGAACTCGCGCGCACAGCGCGCCGCCAGGCGGGCCAGATCGCCTTCCCCAAGAAAGAGGAACAGGCGCGCCTGTTCCTGCAGCTGCTCCTGGTAGCGCCGACAGGTTGCCGCATCGCACAGCTCCTCGATGATGCGCGCGGTCATCCGCCCCCTCGCCTGGATAAGGGACAGGTTCGGCACACCTTCCTCGGTTTCAGGCGGGATGGCGCTGGTAATCCGTATCCACTCCTGAGCAAACCGGTTCAGCGAGTCCGGCTCCAGGTACCAGCTGGCAAAGATGTCCTCCCTCAGCAGGCGCTCCACTTCCGCTGGGGTGGGACGGGGCACTGGTTCGTCCAACTCGGCCGGCCAGGGGTCATCGGGCACCCCCGCAAGGACTTCCAGGGCTTCGTTGTACCTCAGGGGAAGCGGCCGGCCCGCGGCACCCATCTTCTCGCTCGCCTGGCGCACACGGCGGGCCACATAAGCCAGCGGAACATGCACTAGAAAGCCCCGCAGGGCGCTCAGTCCGGCTTCCAGCTCGGCCAACGCCCTTTCCATGTCCCTCCGGTTCCCGACGGTGATCGCGATGTCCTCGATCCCGTCCGAAGTCACCACGAAGCGGATGGAGCGGAGCATCCCGAGCGGGGCCTCTTGCAGCACGCGAAGCAACTGCTGCCCCTCTGAGTTGAATCCCGTCGCGAGGGCCCGGATCACCCGGCGTGAAGGAGCAGGCCTTGTTTCGCCCGTGGGCCGAAAACCACGGGTGCGCATGCGGTGCTGGGCACGACGTGCCTCCTTGCGGAGCACCTTGTTCGCCTCGGCAATCTCCTCCAGGAGGTCCCAGGCTTCCTGGATCGAGAACTCGCCCAATAACCTCACCGCAACCTCGGCGACCCCGGGCACTTGCAACGCCGCACGAAACGGGGCCAGGTCGGGCTCGCCCTTTCCGGCCAGCGCCTGCAGCCGGGCAGTCATCTCCTGGGGCGAAAGGTTTTCCCACCCTATGGTCTCGTCCGTCACCGCACTTCCTCCTAACACACCGGTCATTCTCGCATCACGCCGACCTGCACCTGCCGAAAGCGTGCGGGTGCGCACCCGTGCCCCACGTGGGCCGTCTGCGGCGGCTCGCCCTTGCCGCAATTCGGCGTGCCCCACATTTGGAAATGTCGCGCGTTGCAGATGGCATCGCAGCGACCCCAGAATTCGGGTGTGATCCCGGTGTACGTGGCGTTCTTATACAGCCGGCCCAGTTTCCCGTGCCGGATCTCGTAGGCGATCTCCGTACCGAACTGGAAGTTCAGGCGGCGGTCGTCGATGCTCCAACTGCGGTTCGTGGCCAGGTACAGCCCTTCATCGGTGTCGGCGATCAGGTCGTCCAATTCCCATTCCCCCGGCTCCAGGTTGATGTTCGTCATGCGGATGATCGGCAGGTTCGCCCAACCGTCGGCACGCATGCCGCCGCTGCTGGACTGTCCCAGTACGGCCGCCGTCTCCCGCGAACTCTGGTAGCCCACAAAGCGCCCTTCCTTCACCAGGTAGACCCGCTGCCCCGGTACCCCCTCGTCGTCGTAGGCAAAGCTTCCTAGCCCCTCCGGAACCGTGGCGTCGGCCACGATGTTCACCAGCGGAGAACCGTAGCGGAAGGACCCCATCTTGTCCAGGGTCAGAAAGCTCGTTCCTGCATAGGACGCCTCGGTTCCCAGGACGCGATCCAGCTCTGTGGGGTGGCCGCACGACTCGTGGATCTGCAGCGCCAGTTGGGATCCCTCCAGGATGACCGTAGTCACCATGGCCGGACACTGCGGCGCCGAAAGGAGGGCGACGGCCTCTTCCGCCGTTGGGCCCGCGTGGGCCACCAGATCCAGTTCTTCGACCAGTTCGTAGCCCTTCTGCAATTGCTGCCGGCCGAAGGAGGTAGGGAAGCTGCGGTTCTGCACCTCGCCTTCCTTCACCGCCGTGGCCTGGATCCCGGCCCCGGTTTCGGTGAGCACCTGCTCGATGTAGGAGCCCTCGCTCGAGGCGAACGTTTTCTCCTCGCGAAAGGCTACCAGGTTGCCCTCCGCCACGGCGATCCCCTTGACACGGCGCATCTCGGCATCGGCGCGCATCAGGAGATCGACCTTTTCCTCGAGGGGAACCGCGAACGGATCTTTCCGATAAGGGCTCACATAGCGCGCGGTGGCTGGAACGCAGGGGGCCAGGCGCACCGGGTCGCGGCTGGGAACCATGGCCGAGGCCTTCGCGATCTGCACCGCCAGCGCTGCCACCCGGTCGGCCTCCTCCGCCGTCAGCGTGGAACTGGCCGCAAACCCCCACGCCCCATCGGCGATCACCCGCACCCCGAAGCCCAGGCTGACCTCGTGGGAGGCCGCGACCACGGCCCCGTTCTTCACCGTGATCCGCTCTTCCTCCCGGCGGACGATGCGCACATCCGCATAACTGGCCCCACGCACCTGGGCCGTCCAAAGCGCGCGCTCGGCCAGCGTCCTCATCGCTCCTCCTCTCGAAATCCCGCA
Organism: Chloroflexia bacterium; assembly: GCA_034436115.1. Taxonomy (GTDB): domain Bacteria; phylum Chloroflexota; class Chloroflexia; order DTKN01; family DTKN01; genus DAOTVY01. The sequence goes on from DAOTVY010000041.1 coordinate 94,222, forward strand.
TCCGTTCCCGCGCACGCGAGTCCAGACCTGCGGGCGCTGGACCGCGGATGCATCCTGCCAGCGTGTCCAAGCTCAGCGTGCTACGCCGGGTAAAGTGGGATGGTAACCCGCGCTGCCCGGCCGGGGGGATGTGCCCGCGGCGCGGGATTTGCCCACGTCCTCTGCTCGCGCCGGATACGCACAGCAGCCCGGGCTCTGGCAGGCTTCGGCCCAGGCTGGGGCCATTCTACTACAACGACCCTGGATACGCAAACCGCGGTTGACAATGCGCGTCGCGGTCTCCTATAATGCTTGTACAAGTGGAGCTTTTTGTGCGCCGTACCCGACGGCCGGAGGAGCGATGGAGGCGGGCACCCGACTCTTAGAAGAGGTGGCCGAGCGCGCCCGCCTGCGGGAGGGAGGGGCGGGAGTTGCGGCCTTCCTGCGGCTGCTCTATCGCCGTTCCCCGCTACGCACGGCGGAACTCGCCCGAGCGCTCGGCTGGCCGATCCCGGTCACCGCGGCGGTACGGGGAGAGCTGGAGCGCGCGGGCCTCCTTGAGCGGCGCCCGGGCGGGAGTGCCCTGGCTCCGGGAGCCCGATCCTGGGTCGAGGAAACGCTCGGCCTGCGGACGCGCGAGGATCCCCTGTGTCCGCTTTGCGGGGGTCGGCGCATCGTGGTGGATTCTCGCTGGGAAGGACTGCTTTCGCGCCTGGAGGAGATCCACCGCCGGAACCCTGCGGTGGACCGCGCGCTCGACCAGTCCCATGGCATGCCGGAGACGGCCCTGCGCCGGGCACTGGCGATGTACCGCGAGGGGGCGCTGGAAGGGAAGGAGGTACTCCTGCTGGGGGATGACGACCTGGTTTCGGTGGCCATCGGCCTCCTGTCGAAGGAGCTTTCGCCCCAGGGGCAAGTGTACCGCGGGCTTGTGGTGGTGGACATCGATGAGCGCTTTCTGGCCCACATCGGCGATGCCGCCCGGGAGTTCTCCTTTTCCGTGGAGACGTTGGCCCACGACCTGCGCCAGCCGCTCCCGGAGGCGCTCCGCAGCCGTTTCGAGGCAGTGGAGACCGACCCTCCGTATACCGAGGCCGGCCTGCGTCTGTTCCTGGCGCGCGCGCTGGAAGGGC
>DAOTVY010000042.1:0-16279 GCA_034436115.1 Chloroflexia bacterium
ATAGCGACGACACCGCCCGGCTGATCGACCTGGAGGTGCGCCGGATCGTCGAAGGAGCCTACCAGCGCGCCCGCAGCCTCCTGGAGCAGCACCGGGCCGGCCTGGACCTGATCGCTCAGCGGCTGCAGGAGGTCGAGACCTTGGAAGGCGACGAACTCCGGGAACTGCTCAATCGGGCGGCCCAGATGGTACAGCCCGCAGAGAGTGCCGTGGCCGCTTCCTAGCGCCGCGCCTCCTTGGAGGTCCGGGAAAATCCTGGAACCGATGATCCATCGAAAGGGCATGGAGCGGGTCCGCGATGCGCCTGCTTTCGGTGTCCCGGAAAAGATCTCCCCTCGCTGAGCTCCCAGGGGTTCCCTATGCCTGAGCCCATTCGCTTCGGCACCGACGGTTGGCGGGGCATCATCGCCGAGGACTTCACCTTTCCGAACGTGCGTCGTGTGGCCCAGGCGCTCGCGGATTACTTGGCCGCCCGGGGCCTGGGCGGGCGTGGCCTGGTGATCGGCTACGACCAACGCTTCGCCTCCGAAGATTTTGCCCGCGCGGTGGCCGAGGTGATGGCCGGGAACGGCATCCCGGTCTTTTTCTGTCAGCAGGCCTGCCCCTCCCCCACTGCCGCCTATGCCATTCTCTCCCGTTCGGCAGCAGCCGGCGTGGTGATCACCGCCAGCCACAATCCTCCCCGCTACAACGGCATCAAGGTGAAAAACGCCTACGCCGCCTCCGCACCGCCGGACATGGTGTCCGAGATCGAAGCACTGATCGACCGTTCGCCCGTGCGCCGGCAGCCATTCGAGGAGGCCCGATGGGAGGGCAAGGTCGCCCTTGTTGACCCCTTCCCGGCCTACCAGCAGCATCTCGCCGCGCTGGTGAACTTGGACCGCATCCGTCAGGCCGGCCTGACGGTGATCGCCGATCCGATGTTCGGCGCCGGGATCGGCTACCTCCCAGCCCTCCTGAGCGGCGGCCCCACCCGGGTGATCGAGATCCACGGCGAACGGAACCCGGTTTTCCCGGGAATGCGCAACCCCGAGCCGCTGGCGCACAACCTGACCAAGCTCTGCACCGTCGTCCCGGATAGCGGCTCCGATGTGGGCCTGGCGCTGGACGGGGACGCGGATCGTATCGGGTTGGTGGACGAGCGGGGCCGCTTCGTCGACCCGCTACGGGTCTTTGCCCTGCTCACGCTGTACCTGCTAGAGGTACGCGGCTGGCGCGGGCCGATCGTCAAATCGATCTCCACGACCTCTATGGTGGAGAAACTGGCCGCCCGCTACCGCGTCCCCGTCTTCGAAACCCCTGTGGGCTTCAAGTACATCGGGCCCAAGATGGTGGAAGTGGATGCGATCATCGGGGGCGAGGAAAGCGCCGGCTTTGGCTTCCGGGGGCACATCCCGGAGCGCGACGGCATCCTTTCCGCCCTTTTCCTGCTCGACCTCATGATCCGCCTCGAGCGCACCCCTTCGGAACTGGTCGCCTATCTCTTCGAACAGGTGGGGGAACACCACTACGCCCGGGTCGATATCCCCTGCGTCGACCCGTGCCCGGCAGAAGTCATGGCTCGGCTCCGGGAGAGGGTGCCCACGGCCCTGCTCGGCCAGAAGGTCACCGCGTCTCTGGACGAACGGGGCTACAAGTACCTTCTGGCCGATGGAAGCTGGCTCTTGATCCGCGCTTCGGGAACCGAGCCGCTCGTGCGCCTGTATGCCGAGGCAAGCTCCCCAGAGCGGGTCCAGCAGCTCCTGGACGTGGGACAGGAGATGGCAGGCCTGAGTGTACCCCCACGACCCCCGGAGAAGGGAAATGGGTGAACGCTTCCCCCTCTTCGGCACGGACGGCATCCGTGGCCGCGTCCCGCACGGGCCGCTTTCGGCGGTATTTTTGGTCCAGCTGGGGCAGGCCATCGCAGAGGTAGCGCGGAAGGCCGGGATCTTGCCTCTGGTCGCGATCGGACGCGACACGCGCCGTTCGGGGCCGATGCTCGAGGCGGCGCTTACCGCCGGCCTGCTCGAGCGCGGGATGGACGTGTTGCCGCTCGGGATCCTGCCAACCCCGGGGGTCGCCTGGCTGACCCGCCACTTCGGCGCCGGGCTGGGGGTCGTCATCTCCGCCTCCCACAACCCATATCCCGACAACGGCATCAAGCTCCTCGCGGCGACCGGGTTCAAGATCGCGGACGAACAGGAACAGGAGATCGAGCGGCTGGTCCAGGAAGTTCCGCCACTTGCCGAAGGCTGGCATCAGGTGGGCCGGGTGGTTCCAGCCCCGGAGCCGCCGGAAGAGGCCTACCTGAACGCGCTCCTTTCCCGCGCCGGCAGCCCTTCTCCCCTTCAGGGGTGGCACCTGGTGGTCGATTGCGCCTACGGGGCAGCCTACCGGGTCGCTCCGGAACTGTTCCGCCGCCTCGGGGCGCACGTCACCGCGCTACACGTCGAGCCGGATGGCGAGAACATCAACCGGGGCTGTGGCTCCGAACATCCCGAGGCACTCCAGGAAGCCGTACGGCGGGAGGGCGCCCAGGCGGGCATCGCCCTGGACGGCGACGGCGACCGCGCACTCCTGGTCGATGAGCAAGGGAACCTGCTGGACGGCGATCGGCTCCTCTTCATCCTGGCCCGGGATCTGCAGGCGGCCGGCCAGCTGCGGGGCAACGCGGTCGTGGGCACGGTGATGTCGAACCTGGGCCTGGAAAAGGCGCTCGAGGGCATGGGCGTCCGGCTGGAGCGCGCACCGGTGGGCGACCGCTACGTCGCGCAGCGGATGCTGGAGCGCGATCTGGTGTTGGGCGGGGAACCTTCCGGGCATATCGTCCTGTTCGGCGAAGGGGGCACCACCGGGGACGGGCTCTACACCGCCCTCAAGGTGCTCACCATCGCCGCACGGCAGAAGCAGCCCCTCTCGGTGGTGGCCTCGGGCTTTCGGCCTTTCCCCCAGGTCGTGGTGAACGTTCCAATCTTGCGACGCCCACCGCTCTCCTCGGTTCCAGAGATCGCCCAGGCCGAGGCGCTTGTGAAAGAGCGGATGGCTGGGCGAGGCCGTGTGCTCTTGCGCTACTCGGGAACCCAGCCCCTCCTCCGGGTGATGGTCGAAGGGGAGGACGAAGAGGAGGTCCGCTGGGCGGCCGGCCTGCTGGCGGGAACGGCAGAGCGCGCCCTGGGCACCCTGGAGCCTACCCCTTCCCCGGAAACTCCCGCATAGGCCGCCCGGAAAAGCGCCACCGCCCATCAGGTTCCGGCAGGATCTCTCGCGACCTGCCCCCGGATAGGCGCCAGGCAAGATCCCCCAAGCCGTGTGCGCCTTGGTTCCCTCGAGGCTCCGGAGGGAGCGGGGACACGCTGGTCAGGCGAAGATCCGTGCCCCAACCGATCCCTCCGGTGAGGTCGGGGCGTCGAGGGCTCCAGGAGCGATGCGTATTTGACACCGGGTGCGTCCGTTTGACCCACCCCTGGCGGCATGCTAGAATGCTCCCGTAGACACCGGGTGCACGAGAAGGAGGGCGTCGTGCTCGATCTTACGGCAATTCGTGCCGATTTCCCGATCCTTCAGCGCACGATCCGCGGAAAGCCGCTCATCTATCTGGACAACGCGGCCACCACCCAACGCCCACGGTCGGTGCTGGAGACGCTCCAGACCTTTTACACGACCTACAACGCCAACATCCACCGCTCCCCCCACCTGCTGGGCCAGGAAGCCACCGAGCTGTACGAGCAGGCGCACGCCAACGTGGCCCGCTTCATCGGGGCCGAGGACGAACGGGAGATCGTCTTTCTGCGCAATACCACCGAGGCCGTGAATCTGGTTGGGGTTTCGCTGCTCCGTCCAGAGAGCGGCCCACTCCAGCTGCGTCCTGGCGACGAGGTGGTTATCACCGTCATGGAGCACCATTCCAACCTGGTACCCTGGCAGGCCCTCTGCCGGCAGGCCGGCCTCACGCTTCGGGTAGCCGACCTGCGCGAGGACGGGACGCTCGACCTGGAGCAGTTCGCCGCCCTCCTGGGCCCGCGCACCCGCCTGGTCGCCTGCACTCACGTCTCGAACGTCCTGGGGACGATCAACCCGGTAGCCGAAATCGGCCGTATGGCCCACCGCGTGGGGGCCCTCTTTTTCGTGGATGGCGCCCAGTCGGTCCCCCATATGCCGGTCTCGGTGCGCGAGATCGGCTGCGACTTTCTGGCGTTCTCCGGCCACAAGATGCTTGCCCCCATGGGGATCGGCGTCCTCTACGGCCGGCGCGAGCTATTGGAGCAGATGTCCCCCTTCCTTTATGGCGGCGATATGATCGCCGATGTGACGCTCGAAGGCGCGACCTGGAACGAATTGCCCTGGAAGTTCGAGGCCGGCACGGCCGATGTCGCCGCCGGGATCGCCCTGGGCGGCGCGGAAGACTTTCGCAGCGGCCGCCGGCTCCTTGGGGCCATCGACTACCTGGAAGCCCTGGGTATGGAGGAGGTGCGCGCGCATGAACAGGCGCTCCTGGAGCGGCTGTTGGAGGGGCTCAAAGGGATGCCACGGCTGCATATCTACGGCCCGGAGGAGATCGAGCGGCGTGGAGCGGTGGTGTCGTTCCATGTAGAAGGGGCAAACCCATACCTCGTCGCCCAACTCCTGGACGACGAGGGGATCGCGGTGCGCGCCGGGGGACACTGCGCGCATCCGCTGGCACGGCGGCTCGGGATCCCGGGAACCGTCCGCGTGAGCCCGTACCTGTACAACACCCCGGAGGAGATCGACCAGTTCCTCGCCGTGCTCGAGGAGATCGTGCGCCGGAGGTTGCCATGAGCTCGCGCTACACGCCCACCCTGATCGATCACTTCACCCAACCTCGCCACGTGGGGATGCCCGAGGAAGCAGATGCCAGCGGCCAGGGAGGAGGGGGACCGCTCTGCCCGGAGGATATGGCCACCGTCTGGATCCGCGTCCGGGACGGCCGGATCGCCGAGATCTACCACAAGACGATGGGCTGCCCGGTCGCCATCGCCAGCAGCAGCATGACCTGCGTCCTCGCCCAGGGCAAGACACTTGCGGAAGCGCTGGAGATCACGCGCGAGCGGGTCATCGAGGCGCTGGGAGGGGTCCCGGAGCACAAGGTCGACTCGATCGTTGCTCCGGAGGCGTTGCACCGCGCCGTGCGGGCCTACCTGGAAAAGGCGCAAGGCCTTCCTACGGAAGCTCCATCGCCATCTGGAGCATGAGCTCCTGGAAGCCCATCGCCCGCCAGAAGGCCTGGCCAACCGCGTTCGCGGCGGCCACGCTCAGGCGGACTTGCGTCTGCCCGCGCTCCAGGAACCACTCCTGTGCCGCCCGAAAGAGCTCCCGGCCGATCCCTTGCCGGCGCAGCGGTTCGTCCACACACAGGTCGGTGATGTAGCCGCAGGTAGGCGGAACCACGAGGGGCGAGATCGGACGGATATACCCCAGGAGATACCCGGCAAGCCCTGGATGCCCCACGACCTCAGCCACGAAGAGGCGGCTGTCGCCTCCCTCCAGACAGCCCTGCAAGTAGGTGCGCATCCCCTCCTGCCCCTCGGCATCCGTGCGCATGCGCAGGCGCGCGTCCAGAGCGGCGTGCGCATCGACCATCTGCACCCACAGGCGGAGCACCTCCTGCAGGTCGTCCGGGCGGCCTTGACGGATCACCAGTCCCTCCATCGGTCTACTCCTGCCGGACGGGCCGTACGCCGAAGGCAAAGAGCAGCGCCGCAAGCAGCACCAGGAAGGCGCCGAAGTAGAAAGGAGCCGCAGGAGCAATCGTCTGCCACAGCAGGCCGGCCAGCAGGCTGGCGGGGAAGGCGGTCACCCCCACGGCAAAGTGATAGAGGCCGTAGGCCGTGCCGCGCCGGGCAGAGTCAGGAACGGTATCTGCCACCAGCGCGCGGCTCGTCCCCTCGAAGGCGGCATAGTAGAGGCCGTAGAGGATGTAGAGCAACGCGACCTGCCAGCCGACCCGCGCCAGGGCAAACCCCAGGTAGATCAGTCCGTAGATGCCCCAGCCCAGGAGGATCACGCGGCGTCGGCCCACGCGGTCCGACAGCGCCCCCAGCGGCATGGAAAGGAGGCTGTAGAGCCCGTTGAAGGCAAACACCATCAGCGCCACTTGCACCGCGCTCAACCCCAGGTTCCGCGCACGGAGCAGCAGGAAGGCATCGCTGGAGTTCCCCAGGGTGAAGAGGACCACCGCGGCCAGAAAGATGTAGAAGCGCCGGTCGTAGCCGCGCAGGGAAAGACGAGGCAGGGATGCCGTTGAGGCGCGCGGGCGCGCCTCACGCACGAGCAGCAGCAACACCAGCACAGCCAGCAGCCCCGGAACGATCCCGACCAGCACCAGGCGCTGGTAGGTGGCGCGGTTGAGGATCTCCGCCCCCTGCTGGCTCAGGAAGATGACGATCGCCGCGATCCCGGTGCCCCAGACAGCACCGGCCGTGTCGAGCGCCCGGTGCAGGCCGAACGCGCGCCCCTGTCCGTTTTCGCCCGCCGAATCGGCCACCAGCGCGTCCCGGGGCGCCGTCCGAAGCCCTTTGCCCACGCGGTCCGCGAAACGGATCCCGAGTACCGGACCCCAGGCGTTCGCCAGGTAGAGGAACGGCTTGGAGAACGCCGACAGGCCGTATCCCAGCACGGCCAGCGCCTTGCGCCGGCGCAGCCGGTCCGACACCCAGCCCGACACCAGCTTGAGCAACGTGGCCGTGCTCTCGGCGATCCCCTCGATCAGGCCGATGATCGCCACCTTCGTCCCCAGGGTGTCCGCCAGGAAAAGGGGAAGCAGGGTCAGGGTCATCTCGCTCGAGATGTCGGTGAGAAAGCTCACGACTCCAAGGGCGACGATGTTGCGTCGCCCTGGACGATCCTCAACGGAAGGATTCACGTTCCCCTCCTTGGCAATCACGCAGCTGGTCCGGCGGAGCTCCAGGCGCACGCGATCTCGGCGGCCACCCGGGCGTTGTTGCACAGCAGCGCCTCGTTGGCCGCCACGCTGCGCCCGCCCGTGGCCCGTTCGACCGCGGCGAGCAGGTACGGCGTCAGGGCCCGTCCGTGGATGCCGGCCTTGCGCGCCTCGCGTACCGCCCGCTCGATGACCCGCTCCATCTCCCGGTAATCCAGGTCGGCCTCGGGCGGGATCGGCACGCCGACTACGATTGCCCCGGGCATCCCGAGCGACCACTTGGCACGCGCGATCGCGGCCACTTCCTCTGGGGTTTCCACCCGCTGGTCCACCGGGAAACCGCTCCGACGCGAGAAGAACGCCGGAAACTCGGCGGTTCCGTAGCCGAGCACCGGGACCCCCAGTGTCTCGAGCTTTTCCAGCGTGAGGCCGATGTCGAGCACCGATTTCGCCCCGGCACAGACGACGATCGCGCGGACCTGCGCCAGTGCCGGCAGGTCCGCCGAGATGTCGAAACTGGTTGCGGCGCCGCGGTGGACACCCCCGATGCCGCCGGTGGCAAAGACGGCGATGCCGACCTTTTCCGCGACCCAAATGCTCGCGGCCACCGTGGTGCCCCCGTAGCCGCCCTGGGCGATCACGAGCGGGATATCCCGCAGGCTGGTCTTGCTCAGCCGGCCAGGCGCCGCTGCCTGTTCGAGCTCTTCCGGCGTCAGCCCGACGCGGATCTCGCCCGCCAGGATGGCGATCGTGGCCGGGACGGCTCCGTGCTGGCGCACGGCCTCCTCCACCCGCCGCGCAACCTCCAGGTTGCGCGGGTAGGGAAGGCCATGCGCAATGAGGCTCGACTCCAGCGCTACCACGGGTTGGCCAGCCTCCAGGGCCGCCGCGACCTCTGGGTGCAGACGGATAGGTTCGTCCATGTTTCCTCCACTGCTTCTGCTGGGGGTTGCTCGCCCCCGGAAGCCCCGCGACCGGTTCTCCCGCGAGAGCACTCGTCGCCGGGCAGCAGCGTCGTCCTCCGGCGGCTACTCTACCACATTTTCGCGCTTTTGCAATCCAGATGGGGAAAAAGGGCGTACCGGCTCCCGGGCTACCTGGCGCCGCCTGGCAGGGCGAGTCCTCCTTCGCCCCAGGAACGGATTTCCGCGGCCAACCCCGCCATACTGCCCGCCAGCTGCACGTTCCAGAGGTACGGATGGCGCTCCTCCGGAGGGATGGCCTGGTGGAGAGCTTCCACGAGCGGGTCGGCCATCTCCCGTACCTGGGCTTCCGCCAGGCTACCGGCGGGAAGTGCCAGGAGGACTGCCTGATGGGCCGCATCGTGGTAGAGAAAAGGCCCCGGGAAGCTCCCCTCCGCCGTGCAGAAGGGGCATCGCACCCGGTTCAGGCGTCCCAGGAGGATGAGCAACCGCAGATCCGGGCGCTCGGAGGCATCGACGATGCGCCATACCACGGCGACAAAGCCCTTCCCACAGCGTGGGCATTCCAGTTCTACCGGTTCGCTCAGCGATCGGGCCACTTTTTTCCCCTTTGCGCACCCGGTCGTCAGCGCCTCATGGGGCGTCGGGCCAGCCCTCGCGCAGGAACGCAAGTACTCGCTCCAACACCTGGCGTTCGGTCAGCGTATCCGTAGGCAGGTAAAGGTCGCAATACTTACGCGCGTCCGCCAGGCGGCGACGCTGCTCGGCCACCATTTCCGACGTCCAATCGTTTCGGCCCAACCGGGCATTGATCGTTTGCGGCTCCGCATCCAGACAGATCAGGATATTCGGCTGGCCGTGGGCCCGCCACATCCCCGCGATCAGCGAATGTTCCTGGGCGACGCTGCGCGCGTTGTACCCGCGCTCCCGGAGCGCTCTAGTGAGCACGCTCTTTCCGGAGCCGCAAACGCCGACGATCACGATCCGGGGCGTGTCACGGACCATTTCGCGCCTTCCGATCCGAACCCCAGGAGGCGCCGCAGGTAAAGGAGGCTCTCCTGCCGCTCCTGCCTTCCGCCAGAGACCTCGAGCACCAGGGCCGGCGGCTGCGGCGACAGTAGCAGGAGGGGCAGGATGCGCGCATAATCCACCGTTCCCCGCTCCAGGGAAGCGTGGGTGTCCATCCGACCGTCGTTGTTGTGCAGGTGCACATAGACCACGCGGTCGCCCAGCGCCGACAGCCACTCCCCCGCCGGTTGGCGCGAGTAGATGTTCGCGTGCCCGATGTCCAGACAGGCGCGCACCGTGGGGAGATCGACCGCATCCACCAGGTCGCGCAGGATCTGCGGCTGGGGCTCCCACACGTTTTCCAACAGCACCGTGATCCCGAAAGGGCTGGCTTCTTCCCCCAACCCTCGCCAGAAGTCGGCGCTCCGCTGCAGCCAGCGCCGCTCGAACCCCGGGGCGCGGATAAGCGGGTTAAAGCCGGTGTGGAACACGGCCACGCTGGCCCCCAAGGCTGCAGCAACTTCCAGGGCACGCCGGTAGCGCTCGCGGCAAAAGGCCACCAGCCCCCGGTCGCGAAGGCCCGGGTTCAGGTCCGAGCGGGGCCCGTGCAGCGCCCGCGGCCCGGGAAGGGCTTCCAGGCGTGGGCGCAGTTCCTCCAGCCGTCTCTGCCAATCGCCCTCCAACACGTCCGGATCGGCAAAGTCGCCCACCTCTACACCGAGCGGAAAAAGGCGGACCAGGGCAGGGAGATCCTCCCAGTCGTCCCGCTGGCAGGCGATCAGGAGGCGCGGCGTTTCGACCATGCCTCAGCCTCCCAACAGGCGGGGCACCGGGTATCCCTTCAGGTGGGTATAGGGCGGCAGGTGCCCCCCGATGAGCGGAAGCGCATAGTCCAGAAACGCCTTCGTCGGGTGGCCCCGCTCGTCCAGGTACTCCGGCGGGAGCAACCGCTCCGCCTCGGCAACCGCTTCCAGCTCCACCAGCCCGGTCGTGCAATAGTAGGCCGGCCCGGGGGCCCGTTCCAGCGTCACCATCTTGCCGCTGACCCCGCGCATCATGTGGTGCACCGCCATCCGCCCGACCATATAGGCCTCGTTCAGGTCCACCGGGGAAGCACAGATCATCATCGAACGCTGGATCGTATCCGGCTTCTCGAAGCGGCTCTTCAGCCCCAGTTCGTCGTTCACGAGCTGGCTCAGGTAGACGCTCGCTCCCCCCAGCTGGCGATGTCCGAACGCGTCCGTAGCCGTAGAAAGGGCGGCGACGAAGTTCCCCTGCTCATCGCGTACCCCTTCGCTGAGCGCCACCACGCAGCGCCCACGCTCCTTGCAGACCTCCCGGACATCCTCCAGAAAACGGGCGATGGAAAAGGGGCGCTCGGGGACATAGATCAGGTCTGGCGGCGCTTCCTCGTCCCCCTCTTTGGCCAGTGCCGCTGCCGCGGTGAGCCATCCGGCGTGCCGCCCCATGATCTCTACGATCTTGACCGGGGTGGAAAAGGCTCCGGCGATCGTATCCAGCCCGGTATCGCGCATCATCAACGCCACAAAGCGGGCGGCGCTGCCGTACCCGGGGCAGTGGTCCGTGTGCGTGAGATCGTTGTCCACCGTCTTGGGAACCCCCATGACACGCAATTCGTAGCCGGCCTCCTTCGCGAGCTGTTCCAGCCGGCGGGCCGTGTCCATGGAGTCATTCCCACCGATGTAGCAGAAGAAACGGATGTTGTGGGCCCGGAATACCTGCAACACCCTCTCGTATTCCTCCGGCTTGAGCCGGTGACGGCTCGTGCCCAAGGCCGCCGAAGGGGTGTAGCGCAGCCCCTCGATCACCGCCGGGCTCTCGCGGCCCAGATCCAGAAAATCCTCATGCAGGGCTCCCAGGATGCCGTTGCGCATCCCGTAAATGCCCTCGATCTCCGGATAACCCAGTGCCTCGTGGATGATCCCCACCAGGCTGCTGTTGATGACGACGGTCGGCCCGCCGGACTGGCCCACGAGCAGCCGGCCGCGAAGAGGCGAAGCCATCCCAATTGCCATTGGTCCCTCCTGCCCAAAAGGCATGGTTGGCGACACAAACGGCGCGCTGGTTTCAGTATAGCAGCGCGCGAAAGGCCCGTCAAGAAATTTGACGTCCCTCCCACTCCGTGGTACCATACGGTTGCCCTTCGCCGTTTCCCGCAGGAGGAGACTGTGGACATCGATGAGACACTCACGCGCATCCGCCGCCTGAAAGAAGAGCGCGATGCGGTGATCCTGGCCCACAACTATCAGATCCCGGCGATCCAGGACCTGGCCGATTTCACGGGCGATTCGCTGGAGCTGGCGCGCGCGGCTACGCGGGTGCAACGCTCGCTGATCGTCTTCTGCGGCGTCGACTTTATGGCCGAAAGCGCCGCCATCCTGAATCCGGACAAGATCGTGCTGATCCCCTCTCTCCACGCCTGCTGTCCGATGGCCGCCATGGCTACAGCAGAAAAGGTACGCGCCAGACGTCGAGAGCTCCCCGGGGTGGCGGTCTGTTCCTACGTGAACACCTCCGCCGAGGTCAAAGCCGAAAGCGATACCTGCTGCACCTCGGCGAACGCGGTGCGCGTGGTGGAATCGCTGGAGCAAAAGGAGGTCCTTTTCGTCCCGGACCGCAACCTGGCACACTACGTCTCTACCCAAACGGAGAAAACCATCCATCCCTGGCCCGGTTACTGCATCGTCCACGAGCGCCTCACGGTGGAAGAGGTGCAAGCCGCCCGGCGACAGCATCCGGACGCGGTGCTGATGGTCCACCCGGAGTGCCGCCCCGAGGTCGTGGCGCAGGCGGATGTGGTGCTGAGCACCTCCGGCATGCTGCGCTATGCCCAGCAGAGCGAGGCCACCGAGTTCATCGTGGGCACTGAGGAGGGGCTGCTCCATCCACTGCGCAAGGAGAACCCGGGCAAACGCTTCTACCTGGCGGCTCCACATATGGTTTGCCGGGCGATGAAGCAGATCACCCTGGAGAACCTGCTGGAGGCGCTGGAGTTTCAGCGTTACGTCGTTCGGGTACCCGAGGAAATCCGCGTCCGGGCCAAGCGAGCGCTGGACCGGATGCTCATGGTGTAGCCTCCGGGAGCGGGGGAACGTGGCCGGTTTTCTTTACGATTTCGTGATCGTGGGGAGCGGGATCGCAGGGCTCTATACCGCGCTTCTGGCCCAAGAGCACGGCCACGTGTTGGTCGTCACCAAGGCGAGCCTGGAGGAATGCAACACCCGCTATGCCCAGGGAGGGATCGCGGCAGCGGTCGATCCCAGCGATTCCCCGGAACAGCACTATCAGGACACCCTGGCCGCCGGGGCCGGGCTGTGTAACCCGCGTGCCGTGCGGGTACTCACCGAGGAGGGGCCGGCCCGCATCGCCGAGCTGATCGACCTGGGAGTGGACTTTGACACCGTGCACGGCCAGGTCGCGCTGACGCGCGAAGGGGCCCACTCCGTCCCCCGGGTCCTCCACGCCCGGGGCGATGCCACCGGGATGGAGATCGAGCTAACCCTGGCGCGGCTGGCCCGCTTTTCCCGCATCGACCTGCTGCAGGACCGGCTGGCGACCCGTATCCTGGTGGAGGACGGCCAGGCCATGGGGCTCGAGTTGCTCCATCTGCGGGAGGGCCGGCGCGACGAGGTGCGCGGCCGGCATATCGTGCTCGCGACCGGAGGGGCCGGCCGCCTTTTCCGCAATACCACCAACCCCCCGGTCGCTACAGGCGATGGGGTCGCCCTGGCCTACCGCGCCGGTGCCGAGGTGGAAAGCCTGGAGTTCTACCAGTTCCATCCGACCGCGCTCTACGCCCCCTCAGCTCCGCCTTTCCTGATCTCGGAGGCCGTACGGGGCGAAGGAGGCATCCTGCGCAACCACGCCGGGGAACGCTTCATGCTCGAGCGGCATCCGCTGGCCGAGCTTGCGCCCCGCGACGTGGTGGCCCGCGCGATCCTCCAGGAGATGCGCCGCACCGGCCAGCCCCACGTCTACCTGGATGTGACCCATCTTCCCTCGGCTACCATCCGCCTCCGGTTCCCCACGATCTACCGCACCTGCAAAGAGCTGGGGATCGATATCACCCGCGACTGGATCCCCGTCGCCCCAGCCGCCCACTACCTGATCGGCGGCGTAAAGGTCGACCTGTGGGGCCGCACGAACGTGCCGGGGCTCTATGCCTGCGGCGAGGTCGCCTGCACCGGGGCACACGGCGCGAACCGCCTGGCGAGCAACTCGCTCCTGGAAGTGCTCGTCTTTGCCAAACGGCTCGTGCAGGCAGCCGTGGCACCTCCCCCTGTGGAGAACGAGGACGCTTTCCCGGCACTGCGCGTCGAAGGGCCACCGGCTGAGGTCGCTATCCGACAAGGCACCCAGGGGCCAGACAAGGCCGCGCTTCAGGAACTCATGTGGGAGCGGGTGGGGATCGAGCGCGACCGCGCAGGACTCGAAGCCGCGCTCAGGCAGATTGCCTCCTGGAGGGAAGCAGTCCCCAGGGAGGCCGATGCCCGCGAAGGGTGCGAGTTGGAGCTGATGCTCCTTACAGCGCATCTGATGGCCCAGGCAGCGCTGATCCGCGAGGAGAGCCGGGGCGCACACTTTCGCACCGATTTTCCCCAGACCGACCCTGCCTGGCAAAAGGTCATCGTCCAACGCAGGCCCTGAGAGAGGACCTGCAGGAGGCAAGGCCATGGAACAGAAACCGCCCTCAACCGAATCGTCGCGTACTCCTTCCCAGGCAGAGGAGCAGGTGCAGCGGATCATCGAGGCCGCACGGCTCCTCGGGGTCGATGTGGATGAGACGGACGTCGCCCAGTGGCTCACCGCGGTCGCCGCGCAAGGCGCCCCGGGACAGGCCTGGCAGGTCGACGCGCGCACCGGCGTCTTTGGGCATCGCCTGACCTTGCTCGACTTTGAACCCGCCAGCCTGGAGCGCTACCGCCGGATCGCGGACATCGTGCAGTTCCCCGATCGGCCGAACGTCGAAACGGCAATCGCCCTCTCCGGCAGCGCTGCCCAGGGCCGCATCCAGCCCTACCCCGCCGACTATGACTTTTTCGAGCGCATCAACATCATCGCCGAAACGCGCGAGGAGGCCTGTCGCATCCTGGGCCAGATCATCCGCGAAAAGGCGCTGGAGCGGTTGCACAGCCCGGAGTACCAGCTGGTCGAGGTCAAGTTCGGTACCTGGCAGACCGAGGTCGTCAAGGGCGGAAAGGTGCTCCCGGCCGGCCACTTCATCTCCTGGACGCCCCAAGAGGTGGAAGCCGGCCGGATGGAAGTCTTCCGGCCGACCGGAGAGCCGCTGACCATCCCGTGGGAATACGGTTGCCAGGAACCCGGTTGGTGCAAACTGGACTGGGTGGTCGCCATCCCCGAAGAAGGGCGCGTCGTGAACGCCAGCAACATGCTCGATGTCACCTGGCAGACGCCCGAGGGCGATCTGGTGCCCCTGGACGGCTTCCTGGACCCGTATTTCCAGGAGGTCTATCTGGAAGCTTCCTCGATCCCGCTCTTTGCCAAGCTGGCCGGCCGACTGCCGCCCCAGGTGGTCGGCGATTACGTGCATGCACTCGAGCGTGAGGTGGCCAAGTATGCGCACCACGAGCCGCCGAACTTTGGCAAAGTCGCCAAACGGCTCTACAACATCTTCCGCCTGACCGGGCGCTACCAGGAAGCGGGCTGGATCCGCGAGCTGTTCGACGAGCCCACGGCGCGCCTCTACCAGGTGCATGCCCTCCTGGAAACCATGGAAGAAGCCCGCGAGACCGGGTTGGACCGCGAAGCATTGGTGGAACAGATCGACGGCCTCATCCGGGACGTGCTGGAGACCACCGAGGGGCCTCAGGAGACAGAGCTCGTGATGGCGCTCCTGCGCCTGCGCGACGACCTGACCGGAAGACGGCGCCTGGGCGAGCAGTGGGAAGAGGTCCTCTCCGAGTCCCGAGGCCGGGTGATCGAGCTCGTGAACCGCTTCTTCCGCGAGAAGTTGATGGGCCTTCCGGAGGTCCGGGCATACATAGAAAGCCTCCTCCAGGAATAGTCCGAGCTCGCCTGGCCGCTCCACGCCCTGGGCGCGTAGAGCCACGGAGCGCGCAAGTGAAGCTGTAGCGCCTGGTGCCAGAAGGTGTGGCTAGAAACCAGGGGTGAATTCAAACGTAGGCCCCATCAGAAAGGTTCGCGTGCTGGTCATCGTTTCGCATCACAAGGAGGTCAGACATGGGCGAGAAACTGAGCTTGGAGAAGATCCAGCGCGAACTTTCCCAGCACCTGGAGCCAGGCGAAACCCTGCTCGTGTGCGGGTATGGCGCGATCGGGGTGAAGAGCTGCTACATCGGCCTGAGCGATCGGCGCCTCTTGCTGAACGAGCGCACCCTCCGCGACGAATCCAAGGGGCTGGAGGAAATTCCCCTGGCAGACATCGCTGAGGCCCAGATCAAGAAGCCACGTCTGTTTCCCCTGGACATGTACCTGGCCGGGCTGCTGATGAAACAGCGCCGCCTGTGGATCCGCACCCACTCCGGAAGGCGCCTGGAGATCACCTTGCAAAAGCTACTTCCGGTCAAAGGCAACGAAACGGTGGCGGAGCGCATCATGGCCGAATTGCAGGCCCGGGTGCCCGGACTTGCGCAAAGCTCGTAGCGGGCCCTGTTGGCATCGCCGCCCGGATCCCAAAACGGTACCCTGCGGTCGGTGCGGTCTAGGGACCCGGATCGGACACCGGGGCTGATTCCCCAGGAGGCGGTGAGATGGGGTACCTGCCACCGGCCGTTCATCGGTTGATCGCCCTGGCCCTGGAGGAAGACCTGGGACGGGGCGATCTCACCTCGGAAGCGCTCATCCCGGCTTCTTTGCGCGCCGAAGGCGAGTTGCTCGTGAAGGCGGAGGGAGTGATCGCCGGGATGGAAGTAGCTGCGGCCGTCTTTCAGACGGTCGATCCCGAAACGTCCTGGGAAGCGCTCGTGGAGGACGGTACCGGGGTACACCCCGGGCAGGTGATCGCGCGGGTGCGTGGGCGTGCCCGGGCGCTGCTGGCGGCCGAGCGCACGGCGCTCAACTTCCTCCAGCGGCTTTCTGGCATTGCCACGCTGACCTCGCGGTATGTAGCGGCAATCCGGGGGACGGCTGCGCGGCTGGTGGACACGCGCAAGACGACCCCAGGGTGGCGCTACCTGGAGAAGATGGCCGTGCGGGCGGGCGGGGGCCACAACCACCGGGCAGATCTGGGCAGTGGCATCCTGATCAAGGACAACCACCTGGCCCTTTCCGGAAACGATATCGCCTCGGCGGTACGAACCGCTCGAGCTGCCGCCCCACACACCCTGCGGGTAGAGGTAGAGGTAACGGACCTGGAAGGGGTGAAGGCGGCGCTGGAAGCGGGGGCGGAGGTGATCTTGCTCGACAATATGCGGCTGGAGGAGATGCGCCGCGCGGTGGAGCTCGTGGCCGGCCGGGCGCTGCTGGA
>DAOTVY010000043.1:0-104792 GCA_034436115.1 Chloroflexia bacterium
CCGAAGTGGCCACAGAGGATTATACCCGATTCCGGGAGTAGCGGCCGCGCAGGCGGCCGCCCGGCCCGAGGCCCCCCAGGGACGATTTCAATCGGCGACTACTTCCCACCGTCTACCGGACAGTCACGGGGGCGAAAGCTAAAGGACGTAGCCGCGGCGGGCGGCGATCTCTTCCTTGGTTTTGCGGAAGAGGACGTCCCGCTCGGTACCCACGATCGGGCGGGAATAGGAGGCAAGGATGCGTTCGACCTCGGCGTCGATCTCTTCTTCGATGCGCAGGTCGGCGATGATGAGGTCCCGGATGGCGGCCACGAGGGCTGCACGGCCGGCGCGGCCCGGATGGGCCAGGGAGATGGCTTCCTTTTCCAGGAGTGCATCGACGATCCGTTCCGCGATCCGGCCGATTTTCTCAGGAGAAAGGCGCATCGCTTGTTGCTCCGTTCAGAGGATGAGGCCGCGTTCCCGTACCAGTTTTGCTTTGATGCGGTTGAACATGGCGTTATAGCTCACCCCGCCGCGCCGCATCTCGTGCTCGTAGGGAAGGAGCATCCGACGGATCTCCTCGTCCAGGCGGTCCTCGACGGTGAGTTCGTCGATCATCGTCTGCCGGACGAGCACCCGCAGGCGTGTTGGAGGCAAGCGGATCTGCAGGTCGTCCCGTTGCTGGAGCATCCGGACGATCTCTGCCGTCAAGGCATCGACTTTTGCCTCGGAGAGCTTCACGGTATCCCTCCAGGAGCAGCTTATCGAAAGCTATTCTACTTCAATTGCCTCGTTGTGGCAAGCCGGGTTGCGTGCGGAGGCGCCGTGTAGTACAATGCGCAGGCCCATCCGGGGAGGAGCATGGACCAGGTTCTGATTGCCGCTCGAGAGGAAAGCGATGCGCTGTGCGGTGATTTCGGACATTCACGCCAATCTGGCCGCGCTGGATGCGGTCCTGGCGGACATTGGGGAACAGGCGGAGGCGATCTGGTGCCTGGGGGATATCGTTGGTTACGGACCGGACCCGAACGAGTGCGTGGCCCGGCTCCAGGAGAGAGGGATCGTGTCCGTTGCAGGTAACCACGACTGGGCCTGCCTGGGGAAGCTAGATCTCGCCGACTTTAACCTCGATGCCCGAGAAGCCTGCCGGTGGACGGCGGAACAGTTGAGCGAAGCGAGCCGTGCCTTCCTGGAAGGGCTGCCCCTTTCGCTTGTGTTTGACGAATGGACCCTGGTGCACGGCAGCCCCCGCGAGCCCATCTGGGAGTATCTGACGAGCCCTGGGGCGGTGTTGGAGAACCTGCCTTTCCTCCAGACGCGCCTATGTCTGGTCGGCCATACCCATGTTCCCCTGGCCTTTCACGTACCCGACGGGGAAACGCTGACCTGCAGGCGACGCTGGCTTCTGGACGGGGACGAGCTGTCCTTGCAGTCCGGCCGCTGGATCCTCAACCCTGGGGGCATCGGACAGCCCCGCGACGGCGATCCTCGGGCGGCCTACCTCCTTGTGGACACGGAGACGCTCGCGGCCGAGATGCGACGCGTCCCGTATCCGGTCGAGACGACACAGCGCCGGATGCTGGAGGCCGGCCTTCCGGCGAACCTGATCCAGCGGCTTTCCTTCGGTTGGTAAGCCTTTGCGCCCGCCTAGCGCCGGTAGGCCTCCAGCAGGCGACGGTGTTCTCCCACACGCGAGAGGCCCCATTCGACCATGAACTGCCCTTCCGCAAGGGCTACCCCATCCCGGCCGGCCTGCAGGATCATCTTCTGCCCGGCAAAGACAAACCGGTACCCCTCCAGCAGGTTGTCGTGGGCCTCGCGCATCTCTGGGGGCGGCGCGATCTCGAGCAGGAGGTGATAGGTCTGCGTGATCGCCCGGGGGTTCGCGTAGGGAAGGATCGCCTGGATCTCCGGGGAAGAATAGCGCTCCGTTCGCCGGATATAGTCGGCGATCGCCTCACGGCGGGCGTGTTCCTTTCGGTACCACCGCCACCCCACGGTGCCACCCGTACCCAGCATGAGCAGTGCGACGAGGGCCAGGGTGACCCAGGCGAACAGGCGCCGCATCGGCACCTCCCAGGAGAACTCTCCCTTGAGGGAAATCGGCCTCTGCCCGGGACCCTGGCGGGTGGTCTCGGGGCTATCCCGGTTTCCCCAAATCGTCGGCCTTGGACTTTCGCTCCAGGGGCGTCCAGCGGCCGGCATCTACCCGATAGACCGTGGACTGCTCCAGCGTGATCGGCAGGAAAGCAGCCAGGTCTGTGGCCGTGAGGATGACTTGGCACCCTCCCTCCAGGAGCCAGCCCTGCAGGGAACTGCGCCGCGCAGGATCGAGCTCCGAAAGGACATCGTCTAAGAGGACGATGGGCGCTTCCCCGCTTTCCCGCCGCAGCCACTCCACCTGGGCCAGCTTGAGCGCGATCGTGCTGGTGCGCTGCTGCCCCCGGCTGCCGTAGGTCGCCAGATCGACCCCATCGAGGGAGAAGGAAAGGTCGTC
The DNA here is from genome assembly GCA_034436115.1 of Chloroflexia bacterium. Lineage (GTDB taxonomy): Bacteria > Chloroflexota > Chloroflexia > DTKN01 > DTKN01 > DAOTVY01. The sequence continues at coordinate 2,480 of DAOTVY010000043.1, forward strand.
GCGGTGTGGGCCGAGCAGGCTCTGGCCCAACTGCACTTCCCGGGGCCAGGTGCTGGCCAGCGCCTGGCGGTAGGCGAAGGCGATTCCGGCCTCGTCGGCCCCGGGCGGGCAGGGAACCTGGGGACGGTAGGCTACGGTGAGCTGCTCAGCAGTTCCGGAAAGCTGACGGTGGAGGCGTTCCACCAGCGGACCGAGGGCGGCAATGAAGCGGGCACGGGCAGCGATCAGGTAGGAACCGTGCTCGACCATCTCCCGGTTCCAGAAGGCCACCTCTTCGCGTGAGCCCGGGGGGGCTCCTTCTTCGCGCCAGCGGCGCAGCAGCCGGTTGCGTTGCAGCACCACCTGGTGGTAGCGCTGCAGGGATTGCCAGTAGCGCGCGTCCGCCTGCATCAGGGTGACATCCAGATAACGACGGCGCCGGGCGGGGGAACCGGTAACCAGGTTCAGGTCTTCCGGCTCGAAGAGCACGACCTGCAGCCGGCCGGCCGCATCCCGGGCCCGCACCGGCTGCCGGTTTACCAGGAAACGTTTCTGACAGCGGCCGGACGGCTCCTCCGATCCCGCAGCCTGCCGCTGCACGACCATCTCCAGCGTCAGCGGTCCGTCCGCGCGCTGTAGCCGCCCGACCACCCGCGCAAAGGGCGGGATGCCGAACGTTTCGGTCGCGTCCCAATGGATGACCTCGCGGTCGGCTCCTGCACGCGGCGAGTGGGTGGTGGCCAGCATAAAGATCGCCTCCAGGAAGGACGATTTCCCGGAGGCGTTCGCGCCCCAGAGCAGGGTAGTTCCCATGTCGAGCGCCACCTCCAGGTGGCGGTAGAGGCGAAAGTTCGTCAACTGCACGTGAAAAAGGTGCATCGTGCACCCTCCGGGGCGCACCCCCGCCGTGCTAGCGATTCTACCATAGCGAAGGGGCCCGAGCAACCAGCCGCGCCTTTTGACGTTCGTGCTCCTCTGTGCTATACTGCGTGTGCCCTCGCTTTCGAGGGCCTGTCGTTTCCCGGAGGGAATGCATATGGCCAAGGAACGGGTCTTTTCCGGCATCCAGCCAACCGGTGTCCTGCACCTGGGCAACTACCTGGGGGCGATCAAGGGGATGCTGGAGCTTGTGGACCGCTACGAGTGCATCTATGGCATCGTCGACTACCATGCGATTACTGTTCCCTTCGACCCCCAAAGCATGCCGGAAAACAAGCTCAAGGCGGCCATCGCCTTCCTGGCCGCCGGCCTGGATCCGACGAAAGCCACCCTCATCGTCCAGTCCGATGTGCCCGAGCACACCGAGCTCGCCTGGCTCTTTTCCTGCATCACTTCGGTGAACAAGCTGCAGGACCTCCCGACCTTGAAGGATAAGCTCAGCCAGACCGGAGGATTCCTGAGCTCCGGCCTGTTGAATTACCCGATCCTCCAGGCGGCGGACATCGTCATCTACAAGGCAACGGTCGTGCCGGTGGGGAAAGACCAAGAAGCGCATATCGAGTTCACGCGTGAGATTGTGCGCAAGTTCAACGCCACGTACGGCTACGTCTTCCCGGAGCCGGTGACTTATCATACTCCGGCCACCGTCGTCCCCAGCCTGACCGGTGAGGGGAAGATGAGCAAGAGCGTTCCCGGAAGCTATATCGCCCTGACCGATCCCCCCGAGCTCATTTGGGAGAAACTTGCCCGTGCCCCGACCGACCCAGCCCGGGTGCGTCGAAGCGACCGTGGCGAGCCGGAGAAGTGTCCGGTGATCTGGACGCTGCACCGGCTCTACACGCCCCAGGAGAAGCAGGAAGAGCTGGCGCACGGATGCCGCACGGCGGGGATCGGGTGTCTGGAGTGCAAGCGGGTGTTGGCGGACGAGATCGCTGCCGACCTCGCCCCGCTGCAGGATCGCTGGCGGGAGCTCGAGGCCCATCCGGACGTGGTACGGGACGTCCTCCGCGAGGGCGCGGCCCGGGTACGCCCTATCGCCCAGGCCACGGTGGCCGAGGCGAAGGAGCGCATGGGCCTGGGACGGCTCTAGGGGCTCTCCCCGCGTTCGATCAGCCGAGCCCGGTGGGTCACGGTGTCGTAGAGGGCGAAACTGGGGGGGCCAAAAAGGCCGAAGAGGTCGCCCGGGTTTAGGAGCAGCGTATTTCCGATCCACTCCAGGCGCGCCTTATGGGTATGGCCGCAGCAGACCAGGTCGTAGGCGCCCAGGGCGGCCAGCCCTTCGGCCAAACGGGGATGGTGGACGATGGCGATGCGGCGGCCGCCCAGCTCCAATTCTCCCACATCGCCGTAGAGGGTGACCCGGCCCGACTCCTTGGCGACGTGAGCCAACAGGAGGGGGTCTCCGGCGTTGTTTCCCAGGACGGCGTAAATCGGCCCCCGGAAGCGCTTGAGCATTTCCCGCAAGGTGAAGGGGGCGCAAAAATCCCCGCAGAAGAGGAGCGCTTCACACCCCTGTGCCTGGTCGAGGGCCCAGGCCAGGTGCCCCAGGTGGTCGTGGGTATCGGAAAGGACGACGATCTGCATCTTGCACCTCCACGATGGCAGGTCTACTATAGGGGAGGGGGCGCGGCGTGTCAAGCGGATCCTTCTTGACGCTGGGTGGTCGGCGTGCTACAATCCCGACGCGTCACCCGTGGTAGCCCGGTCCCATCGGCGGTAAAGGAGAGGTGCCGTGCCTTCGCGCGCGATCGTCCTCGGCGGGAGTTTGGCCGGCGTACGGGCTGCGCGCCGGCTAGCAGCGGCCGGCCTCACCGTCGTCCTCCTCGAACCTTCCCCATTCCTGGGCCGGTTGGTCTTGCGCGACGCTCCGGACTGGATGGCGGCGGTGCCGGATCTGCTGGAGGCCACGCGGGATCCGCGCCTGGCGGTATTTACCCAGGCCGAAGTGGGCCAGGTGGTCCGGCAGGGGGAGCAATTCCTGGTCCGGGCGACGGTACACCCTCGTTATGTGGATCCTGGGCGCTGTACCGCCTGCGGCGAATGCGAGGCCGTTTGCCCCGTGGAGCGGGTCTTTCCGGGCAACGGCGGCACCCGCCGCGCGGTCTACCGCGAACCCCCGTTGCGGGCCGTCCCCAACGTGTACGCGATCGAGAAGCGGGGCAGCGCGCCGTGTGCCGTATCGTGCCCTGGTGGCATCCGTGTGCAGGGCTTTGTCGCGCTCATCGCGCGGGGGCGCTTTCGGGAGGCGCACGAGCTGATCGCCCAGGCGATCCCCTTCCCGGGCATCTGTGGCCGGGTGTGTCATCATCCCTGCGAGGCCCAGTGCAGCCGGAACGAGCTGGATCGCCCGGTCGCTCTCCGTGCGCTGAAACGGTTCGTTGCCGACCGCGCTGCGGAGGAGGGAGGACCGCGCTGGCCGGCTGTGCCGCCCGATCCGGCCCTTCCTCCTGTGGCGGTCATCGGTGCGGGCCCGGCCGGCCTCACGGTCGCCTGGGAGCTCGCGCGTGCCGGGGTGCGGGTCACGGTCTTTGAGGCGCTTCCGGTCGCCGGTGGCATGATGGCGGTGGGGATTCCCGCCTACCGCCTCCCGCGGGAGGTGCTGCGGCGCGAAATCGCGGCGATCCGGGCCCTCGGGGTGGAGATCCGTTTGAACACACCCCTGGGGCCCGAGCTCACGTTGGATGACCTGTTTTCCCAAGGGTATGGCGCCGTCTTCCTGGGCCTGGGGGCGCACCGTAGCCGTTCGCTCGACCTTCCCGGGGAATCGCTCGCTGGGGTCGTCCAGGCGACCGATCTGCTGCGCGCTGTGGCCCTGGCTCCAGAGGGAAGCGCGGCCTCGCTGCGGAACCAGGGGTGGCTTGTGGGCCGGCGGGCGGTGGTCGTGGGGGGCGGCAACAGCGCGATCGACGCGGCCCGGGTCCTGCTGCGGCTGGGCCTGGAAGAGGTTCGGGTGCTTTACCGCCGCTCGCGGCGCGAGATGCCCGCGTTGCCGGAAGAAATCGCTGCTGCCGAAGAGGAGGGCGTGGTCGTGCAGGAGCTTGTGGCTCCGGTGCGTATCGTCGGGTCGGAGGGACGCGTCGCAGCGGTCGAGTGCCTTCGGATGGAGCTCGGGGAGCCGGATGACAGCGGGCGCGCCCGCCCCATCCCGATCCCGGGGAGCGAGTTCGTCTTGGAAACCGACATGGTGGTCGTGGCCATCGGCCAGGAGGCGGACCTTTCTTCCCTTCCGCCGGAGATTTGTCCGGGTGGTCGCCTGGTGGTGGATCCACAGACCGGCGCGACCAAGCGCCCGGGCGTTTTTGCCGCGGGCGATGTGGTGCGGCCAGCGACGGTGATCGAGGCGATTGCCGCCGGGAAGCGCGTGGCGCGGAGCATCCTGCGTTACCTGCGTGGGGAAGCGCCCACGCCGGAGGAGGGGGCCGCCCGGTGGGTTGCCCGGCCTTCGCCCGAGGAGCTAAGCGACCTGCCCCGGCTGGCGCGTCAGGAGCCGCCGGTGGTGGCAGCGCGTCGGCGCCGGCGCGTCTTTGAGGAGGTGGAGAAAGCCTTCACCCCAGAGCAGGCGGTAACCGAGGCTTCCCGTTGCCTCTCGTGCGCCGTTTGCTCGGAGTGCTTCGAGTGCGTGGCCGCGTGCCGCGCCCGCGCAATCGATCACGCCGCTTTCCCCCGTGAGATGGTGTTCGAGGCGGACCTGCTGCTGGATGCCGGTGGATACCGGCTCGAGCTGCCGGAGGGAGCCCTGCCCGTGGGGAAGAACGGGGAGGTGCCCGCTGTGCCCGCGGGCTCGGTGCCCGTCCTGTTCCCGGCCGTGCAGCGGCTGCCCATCGTGGAGTCGAGGCCCAATCAGGTGGGGGTGTTCCTCTGCCGCTGCGGGGGGCAGATCGCCGCGGCGCTGGACCTGGAGGCGTTGGCCTCGCAGCTGCGCGAGCGGCCGGGGGTCTTGCGCGTGGAGATCGTGGACCAGGCCTGCGTCCCGGAAGGGCTTGCCGAGCTGCGGAACGCCGCAAGCGGCCTCGAGGGTGTGGTGTTGGGGGGGTGTTCGTGCTGCAATCTGGCGCAGGTGTGCTACGGCTGCACTACCCAACGGGTGCGCTGTCGAAGCGGCCTGGGCGTCTGGGAAAGCGTGGGAGATTTGCCTCCTCCATGGGTATGGGAGTACGTTAACTTGCGAGAGCAGTGCGCCTGGCTTTGGTCGCCCAAGGAGGCGCTTGCGGTCGCCTTGGATCTGCTCACCGCGGCGGTGGCGCGGTTGCGCGCCGGGCCGGCCGTGCCTCTGGTGGCGAGGGTCGACCGGGCGCGTTGCCGGAACTGCGGCACCTGCGTCGCTGTATGCCGGGCGGGCGCGCTGCGTCTGGGAAGCGACGAGGACGGCCGGCCGAGGATCGAGGTGGAGGAGGCACGCTGTCTGGCCTGCGGGACCTGCGCTGCCCACTGTCCGACGGGCGCGATGGAGGCTGGCCGTGTGGGGGACGCTCAACTCGAGGCCACGGTAGAGGCGCTCCTTCCACAGGATGGGGGCCAGCGGCTGCTCGTTTTCCTGTGCAACTGGGGTGGACAAAGCGGGGTGGAGGCGGCCGGGATGACGCGGCTGGAGTTGCCTTCCGGGGTGCGGCTGGTGCGGGTCCCCTGTCTGGGGAGGCTATCGCCGGGGCTGCTCCTCCGGGCGTTGGAGCGAGGCGCGGGCGGGATCCTCCTGGCCGGATGTCGTGAGGATGCGTGCCGTTATGGCTTTGGGCGAGAAGTGGCAGCCGGGGTGCTCTCGCAGGTGCGAGCGCTCGTTCGGCTCCTGGGGCTCGGCGAGCGGCTCGCGGTGGTGGACGTCCGTCCGGGGGATGGGGTGGGGTTCCGGGAAGCGGTTCTGGTGGCCAAGGCGCGCTTTGGTGAAAGGTGAGCGATGGAAACGCTGGGGTCCCTGATCGCCCGTACCGGTGCGGCGGCCTGCCTGGAGTGTGGCAAGTGTACCGCAGCCTGTCCGGTTGCGCGCGAGGATGCGGCCTTCTCGCCGCGTCGGCTGGTGGAGGAGGTCATCCAGGGCCGCTGGGAAGCGATGCTAAAGAGCGGTGCCCTGTGGAGCTGCCTCGCTTGTCGAGCCTGCCACGAGCGCTGTCCCATGGGAGTGGACTATATCGGCTTTGTGCGCGGGCTACGCATGTTCGCCCAGGAGCGCGGGGAGGAGGTCCCCTGTTCCCACGGAGGGCTCCTGCAGAGCATGATGCGGCTGATGGCCCGGACGGAGACCGTTCCGGAGCGCCTGGGCTGGTTGGGAGAAGGGCTGGAGACGGCCGCCGAGGGGGAAACGCTGTACTTCGTGGGGTGCTTGCCCTTCTTTGAAGTGGCCTTCGCGGAGCTGGGTTTTCCGGCGCTGGAGATCGCGCGGAGCACCGTGCGCCTGTTGAACGCTGCCGGGATCCGGCCGATTGTCCTGCCTGACGAGCGGTGCTGTGGCCATGACCTGCTCTGGCAGGGGGAGGTAGAGACCTTCCGGAAGCTGGCGCAGGCGAACTGGGCGGCGATCCGGCGGACAGGCGCACGGCGGGTGATCACGGCCTGTGCCGAGTGTGCGCGGACGCTGGCCCTCGATTATCCGGCCTTCGGTTACGAATTGGGAGTCGAAGTGGTTCACCTTTCCCGCTGGCTGGCGGAGGCGATGGATGGGAGCCTTTCCTTTGCTCGCGCCGACCTCCGCCTGGCGTTTCAGGACCCTTGCCGATTGGGCCGGCACCTGGGCGAGTACCAGGCGCCGCGGACCGTACTCGCTGCCCTGGGGGAGCCGGTGGAGATGGCGCACAGCGGCCGGCTGGCGCACTGCTGCGGCACGAGTGGGTGGAACGTATGCGGGGCGGTCCAGAAGCGCCTGCAACGGGCGCGCCTCCGGGAAGCTCGGGCAGCGGGGGCCGATCTCTTGGTCACCACCTGTCCCAAGTGCCAGATCCACTTGCGTTGCGCGGGGGACGACCCCGACGTATCGGAGCGCATCCCGGTGCGGGACCTGGCGGTGCTGGCTGCAGAGGCCCTTCGATCGCCTCGTTTTCCGGCCTCAGGAGAGTGAGGCGGCTTCTTTGGCGATCTCCTGGGCAAAGGGCGTGGCCAGGCGGACGATGTCAAGCTCGATGAAGGGTGCGGCTTCGTTCCACGAGCGAATGTTCCCAAAGACCCCGAGTTGCGTCCGTTCGGCCACAAGGGCCTGAATGCGCCGCACTGTAGCAGGGGGAACCGGGCTATTTTCGAAGGAGGCGAGCATCAGGAAGCGGCCGCCGTTCTCCTGCACCAGGCGAACGACTTCTCGTTGTTCAGCCTGGCTCAAGAGATCGAGGTAGAGGAGCACTTTGACCACGGCGTCGGGGTTGACCAGACGGCATTGTTTGAGCGTGTAGGCGACGTCCTGGGAGAAGGTCTCGCGATAGCCGGTCTTGTAGGCGGCCAGGTTCGGGACGAAGGTGATCTCGGCGGCTCCTTCCTCCAGGGCCAGGCGTGCCTCCAGGCCTTTGACCGAGGGGGTATGCGTCCCGAGGGGATATCCCACCAGGACATCGAGGCGCACGGGCGAGCCGGCCAGGGCGATCGCGGCGAAGCGGGCCCAAACGGGGGGCAAGGCGAGGGCAGCCAGGTTGTGGCTTTTGGCGCCCATGCAGGCCAGGCGCACCTCCTCTTCCATGCTGTCGGGGCGCAAGAGGGTCTGTTCGAGCCGGTCGGAGATGTTCATGGCACACCTCCTTTTCAGGTGACGGGAGTGAGGCGTGGGTTGGGGCAAAGGGAGAGGCCGGCCCGGGCACAGGGCTGGCCGTCCACTTCCACGACCTCGGCGTAATAGGCCACCTCGCCCCGCAGGAGGTATTGTCCCACGGCATAGGCATCGACGGGGACGCGGGCCATCTCGAAGGCCCGGATCTTTTCCGGGGTCAGGTCATCTGCGACCACGATCTTCACGAATTCGAAGCCGGCGGTGTCGAGCGCCTGTCGGACGGCGGTAACCAGTTCGGGGTTGACTCCAGGCAGGGAGAGTCCCCGCTCCTGGAGGGTTCGGTCGACGAGGAGCTCGTCGGTGCCCAGGCGCACTCCCCAGAGGCGGCGGCCCAATCGTGCGGCGACGCGCAGTGCGGTGCCGACGCAGTCGTTCTCAAAGTCGACGGAGACGATCAGGGCGAGGGTAGGTTCGAGGTGTTCGGCGAATTTTTCCGCGGCGCGCGCGGTATCGCCGCCGTAGCAGGCGATCAGGGAGTGGGGCACGGTGGCGACGCCTGGCCGGCCCCACCAGGCCCCCTGTGCGTCGGTGCCGACCCCGAGTGCGCCGCTGATGTAGGCCGCGTAGCCGTCGCCGGTCTGCACCAGGTGATGATCGAAGCGCGCGGGGAAGAAGAGGACGGGTTTGCCCCCGGCGGCCTCCACCACCGCGGCGGTGTTTGTGGCCACACGCGTCCGGCGAGCGAGCACCCCGAGAAAATCGGTCTCGAGCTGGGCAAAGAGCGCATAATCTCCCTCGATGGTCATCACCGGCTCGAAAGGGGAGGCGCGTTCGCCGTCGTAGAGGCTGTGCACGCGCAGCCTCTCCCAGCCGGGGACCCAGTTCCCGTGGGGATCGAAGTAGCCGCTGCAGAGCTTGAGGATGGCAATCGCCTCATCCGTCCCGCAGACAATGACCTCCTGGCGCTGGTAGACGACCAGGCGGACGATGGGGTGGTGTCCGTCGCGCAGCAACACCTGCTGAGCGCGTGGCAAGTCCTGGTCGGCGTAGTAGCCCACGCGCATCTTCTCGACCGGCAGGTTAAAGATAGATGGATCGAGGCGTTTGCGTACGAGCACAGGCACCTCCGCAAGGCTATTATATCCCGGGAGGGAAGGCGTTGGCAAGCCCGCTTGACAGCAAGGGGCCGATGTGATACACTTTTTATGCTGAAATACTTACGCAGTGAAATAATCGGATCGAGACCCTGGAGGGGGCCATGGAGCCACCCGAAGAAGAGTTGGCGGTGCTGAGCGCGCTGATCCCGCGCCTGGCGGGGGCTTTTCGTCGCTTTATGGCAAGGGACCTGGCCGGCTATGGCCTGACTCCGCCCCAGTTCATGGCGCTGATGGCGTTGGACAGCGCTGCGGGGTGCACCCGGATGGGGATACTGGCCGAAGAGGCGCGGCAGAGCTCAGCGGCGATGACCGGGATCGTGGACCGGCTGTGCGAACGCGGTCTGGTGGAGCGGCGGCGCGATCCGGCGGATCGGCGCTCGGTGGTCGTGCGGCTGACGGCAAGCGGCGAGCAGTTGCTCCGGCGGATCCACGAAGAACGACAGGAGCGGGTGCGCGAGTTTCTCTTGAGGTTGTCTCCAGAGCAGCGGCGCGGGCTTCGGGAAGTGATGGAAGCACTGATTCACGCATTGGAGAGCGCGCCGCTGGGGGAGTGTGCGTAGCGGGAAGGATGGCTAGGCCCTCGTAGGGGGCTGGAGGGTGCCATCTCCTGGCACTTGGCCCTGGCGGGGAATGGGCCCGGAGCCTATGGTGGTGGGAACGGCTCTCCAGGGGGAACAGGCAGGGCCGTCTCCCCCGGAGTGGGGAGACGGCCCTGTGGCTTGGTGGGCGAGGAGGGATTCGAACCCTCACGCCTTGCGGGCCCATGCTCCTAAGGCATGTGTGTCTGCCGTTCCACCACTCGCCCGAGCAAAAATAATAGCATAGGGGGAGGTTTTGCGCAATGCGGTTGCGCGCTTGGGCATCGTGGTGTACAATAGCAATCACACGGCTATAGGAGCCGTTCCCGATGCGACGCCGGCCGGAGGCGGGCGGCATGGATTCATCGGTCCTGGTGCTGAATCAGAACTACGAGCCGCTGAACATTTGCGACCTTCGGCGGGCACTTTGCCTGGTGTTTTTAGGCAAGGCTGACATACTGGTTCCGAACCATCGCCTGATTCGCTCGCCCTCTCAGGAGGTGGAATGCCCGTCGGTCATCCGGCTGCGCTACACGGTGCACCGGCCGCCGCCGCAAGTTCGCCTGACCCGGCGGGAAGTCTTTCGGCGCGACGGTTACATCTGTCAATATTGTGGGCAGCAGGCGGTGCACCTGACGTTGGACCACGTGGTTCCCCGTCACCGAGGGGGAAAGCATTGCTGGGAGAACCTGGTGACGGCGTGTACCCGTTGCAACCATCGTAAGGGCGGGCGCACGTTGGAGGAGGCGGGGATGCACCTGTTGCGTCCGCCGACACGGCCCCGTGCTTCTCCCTACTATTTCCTCGAGGGGCGTATCCAGTCCTCGCCGGAGGAGTGGTGGCCCTTCCTGCCGGGCCAGCTGAGGCGCTGAGCCGCGGAGGGAAACGTTGGACCTGAGCCATCAAATCGAAGCCGAGCAGCGTCGCCTGCAGGAGCGTTCTCAGATCGCCTACCTGCAGGGGCAGATCGATGATCTGCGCCACCGGCTGGAGCAGCAGGCGGCGCGGGCGCAGCTAGCTACGGAGCAGGCGCGGCAGGCCCAGGAGATGATCGGGCAGCTCGAGGCGCGGCTGGTCGCGCAGGTGGACGAGTTTCGCCAGCAGGCTCAGGCGCAGTTGCGCGCTGTCCAGGCAGTACAGAAGGAAGTCGCGGAACTGCGCGTCCGGATGGAGGATCCGGTCCGCCAGTTGCTCTCCCTGATGACCCAGATCCAAGAGCTGCAGGATGGATTTCGCCGGCTGAGGGAGGAGCTGCGGGCCGGGCAGGCGGAGGATCAACGGCTGGGACAGCAGATCGAAGAGGAGCGGGCCCAGGGGTTGCTGCGGGATGAGCGGCTCGCGCGGCTCGACAGCCAGTTGGCCCGTCTTCTGGAGGGCGAGGAAGAGCGGAAGGTTACGATCGGGCGCCTGCGTGAGGAGATCGAGGCGGAGCGGCAGAGCCTCAGGCGGCAGGTCGACGGGCTGGACCGTCTGAGCGCCGATCTAAGGGCCGAGTCCCAGGAGTTCCTCTCGCGTCTGAACCGGCTGGCGGAGCTCCAGCGGCAGGGAAGTGCGGCGGTTGAGGCGCTGAAGGAAGAGTTCCAGGGGCTATTGCCCCAACTGGAGCACCTGGCGGCCGAGGTACAGCGAGTAGAGCGCGAGGGGATCGAGCGCGTGGTGCAGGGGCAAGAGCGTTTGGAGGACCTGCGGCTGGCGGTGCAACGGGATTGGGCGGAGCTCCGCCAGGCGGCGGAGCGGCGGGAGGAGAGCGAGAAGGCTTGGTTAGCGCGCATCGAGGAGCTCTATCACAGCCTGGACGAACGGGTGAAGCGGCGGGACGAGGAAGTGAGGCAGCTCCTGGTTCAGCTCGAGGACCGGGTGGGCGCTTTGGACCGGTGGGGAGATGGGTTGATCCATGGCCTGTTGGCGGTCTTTCAGGAGCAGATCAAGAAAGGGGCCGAGATACGCGTGCAGCGGAGCGAGCGGGCGGGGGACGCGGATGCCCCCCGTTCCACGTGAAACAGGTTTCACGTGAAACGGGCGTTGTGCCCCCGGAGAGGCAAAAATGGTTGAAGCCGTGGTCCGCAGTGTTCACGTCAGCCTGATCACCCAGCACCGCCTGGTGGTGCTGAAGGAACGACGGGGCAAGCGTTACCTCCCGATCTGGATCAGCCCGGACGTTGCCGATGCCATCGCCCTGGAGATGCAGGGCGTACAGATGGCGCGTCCTTTCACCCACGACCTGCTGCGCTCGGTGATCGAGACGCTGGGAGCGAAGGTCAGCCGCATCCTGGTGAACGACATCCGCGACAACACGTTCTATGCCCGCATCATCTTCGACATGGCCGGCCGATACCTGGAGGTCGACTCCCGCCCGAGCGATGCCATCGCGTTGGCCGTGCGGGTCAAATGCCCGATCTTTATCGAGGAATCCGTGCTGGAGCAGGCCGGCCTAACCTTGGAGGAAGAAGAGGGTGCCCCAGCGCCGGCCGAGCAGCAGGAGCTCGATGTCTTCCGGGAGTTCCTCAGCCAGCTGGAGATGGAGGAACCCCCTGAGGAGGGCCCAGAGGAGGAGGATGCCGGCATTCCTCCCGAGGAAACGCTATGACCGAACAGGAGAAATGGCTGCGCCAGATCCTGCTTCAGGTGATTCCGGCCTGTCCCCATTGCCACAGGCGGTTTGAGGACCGGGACATCCGCGTCTTGGGGCGGCAGGAGCAGACCTGGATGCTTTCTTTGCACTGCCCGGGGTGCCATATTCTCGCGCTGATCGGCATCGGGGTGGCTTCGGACCTTGAGCCTGAGGAGATTGCACGCTTCCGTGAGGTGCCCCCAATCAGCGCCGACGAAGTGCTGGACCTCCACCTCCTGCTCAAGGAGTATCGCGGCGACCTGCGTGGCCTGATCGAGGGGAAGACGGAAGAGCCACCACGATAACCGAGATATTGTCTTCTCCTCCGGCAGCGTTGGCCTGCTCGACCAGCCGTTCGCAGAGCTGCTGCGGATCCCCTCCCTCGGCCAGCATACGGGCGATCCCGGCTTCCTCGATGCTTCCCCACAGGCCATCCGTGCACAGCAGCAGGTAACGGCACCCTTCCAACCGGTAAGAGGCCACGTCCACCTCGAGCTCCCGGCCCTGTCCTACCGAGCGGTAGAGGATGTTTCGCTGCGGATGATGCCGTGCCTCCTCGGCGCGTAGCTGCCCCAGTTCCAGGAGACGTCCCACAAGCGAGTGATCGCGCGTCCGGCAGCGCAGCCCTTCGGCGCCATAGGTATACAGCCGGGAGTCGCCCACGTGGGCCAGGTGGAGGTGGCCTCCTGCCACAAGCGCCGCCGTGAGGGTGGTCCCCATGTCGCTCCCCTGGGCCCGGGCTTCTTCCCAGATCCGGACGTTGGCTTGCTGCACCGCCTCGCGCAGCACTTCCTGCACCGCCTCCGGCGGCTCTCCCTCCAGTGCGGGCAGGAAAAGCCTCCGAAGGACTTCGGCGGAAACGATCTCGACCGCCCGCCGGCTGGCCACCTCACCTCCCGCATGGCCGCCCATGCCATCGGCCACTAGGAACAGGCCTACCAGGTGGGGCTCTGGCGCCCCAGGAAGCGCGGCCAGCAGGCCCAATACGTGATCCTCATTTTCCTCACGTACACGGCCGATATCCCGGCACAGGCCGAAGGCAATCCCCTGGCGGACCTCCGGCTCCGGCTTACGGCGCCACTTTCCGAATGGCATGGCAGTGGTTCCTCTCGTGCGCAGACTCAGGCACGCAAGGCATAGACCTTGTGGTCCAGCGAGCCAATGTATACCACATTCTCTACCACCGTCGGCGACCCCGGGACAGCGCCTCCCGTGGCGAAAGACCAGATTTCCCGCCCCGTGTCCGCGTCCAGGCAATAGATCCGCCCGTTGCCCGCCCCAAAGTACACTCTACCGCCGCTCACCTGGGGGGAAGAAGTGATAAAGCTCCCGGCGTCGAACTTCCAGACCGGCCGGCCGTTTCGTGCATCCAGGCAGTAGAGGTTTCCGTCAGCGGAGCCGATGTAGATGCGGCCCGCGTAGACACAGGGCGAAGAGCTGACCCGGTTCCCGGTACGGTGTTTCCAGGTAACCCAGCCGCTCCGCTCATCCAGCGCGTAGACGTGGCCATCCCAGGAACCGACGTACACCTGCCCCTCAAAAACGGCCGGCGACGAGACCACCGCCTGCCCGGTGCGGCACCGCCAAAGCTGTTCCCCGCGCCGGATATCCAGCGCATAGACGTGCCCGTCGCTCGAACCGATGTACACGCATCCCCCGCCTAACGCTGCCGAGGAGCGCACTTGCCCCCACGTGCGGTACGTCCACACCACCTCGCCCCGCCGCAGGTCCACCGCGTACACGTTCTGGTCGTCTGAGCCCACGTAGACGGTGTCCTCCCGCACCCGGGGGGAGGAACGGATCGGACCCGCTGTGCGCACCGTCCATTGCACGGCACCCGACTGGGCATTGAGCGCATAAAGCACGCCATCTTCCGATCCGAAAATGACCAGCCGCTCCCAGGCGCAGGCACTGGAGCAGATCCCGCGTTGCGTGGGGAATTTCCACAAAAATTTGCCGCTTTCCGCATCCAGTGCATACAGGTTGTGGTCATAGGCGCCGATATAGACCACCCCGTTGTAGACCAGCGGGGAGGCGCGTACCTCCTCCTCGCAGACAAAGACCCATAATACGCGTTCCCCGGCCTCCGCAGGGGTGTCCCGTCGAACGTCGCGCAAGCCAGCCAGGTCCAGGTGGGCCAAGTCCAAGAGCGCTGCCCGCATCTCGGCCGCTGAAGACCAACGTTGGCGGGCGTCGTACTCCAGCGCCTTCATGATGACCGCTTCCAACTGCGGCGAAACCTTCGGATTCAGGACGGTCACCGGGCGCTCGTGGAAGGTGAAAGGAGGTTCCAGGCGGGGGTCGCTCTTGGTCAGCAGGTGGTGCATCGTGGCTCCCAGGGCGTAGATGTCCCCGCGGGGCTCCGCGATGCCACGATATTGCTCTGGAGGAGAGTATCCTTCCGTACCGATCATAGTGCCTTTGCGGTCGGCTTCGAAGATGCGGGCGATGCCAAAGTCGATCAACACGACCCGGTCGTCGGGGGTGATCATCACGTTCGAGGGCTTCATGTCGCGGAAGACGATCGGATCCGGCCGATGGCTGTGCAGGTAGGAGAGGACATCGCAGATCTGGATGGCCCAGCGCACCACCTGCTCCTCTTCCAGCGGGCCGGAGGAAGCCTCCAGGATATCTTCCAGGTTCTTCCCCTCGATGAACTCCAGCACCAGGTAGATACGGCCTCCCTCGACGAAGTAGTCGTAGATCTTCGGGATAGCCGGGTGGTTCAAGGTGGCAAGCAGGCTGGCTTCCCGTTCAAAGTTCTTCCATGTGATGGCGCTCGTCTGGCTGTCGGGAGAGCGGTCGATCATCTCCTTGATCGCGCAGGGACGGTAGACGTTCTTGAAGCGGAGGTCGCGCCCCTTGTAGACAATGCTCATCCCGCCGATCCCTAAGACGGCTTCGATCTCGTAGCGCTCCTGCAGAATGGCGCCAATCGGGAGGCCCGGAAGGCGCGCCTCCTTTGCTTCAGTGGTGGGAGCCGCCGGGCCGGCCGCGACCGCTGCGGACTCCCCTTGGGTCCCTTCGGCGCGCTCTCCCATCAGGCGTGTGGCGGGCCCCTCTTCCTGTGCTTCCGACGGTTGCGAGGGCGTCGGGGATTTCTCCTCCGGATGGGCCGTGCGTCCCACCCCGATCTTCTTGATCAGCGCCATCGGTTCACTCCTGACCGGCTTCCGCGGCCTGGGATGGGGCTACCAGGGCAGCTGCAGCATATCCCACGACATACCCACGCCGTTGCCCGGTTACATCCCCCGAGTTGGTCGCATGCAGCACCAACACCCGCTCCGCGCCCCACTGTCGCCCCAACAGGAGGGCAGTGGTGATCGCCCCATACCCGCACGCCCCGTGGATACGGCTGGCTGTTTCCCAAAAGCGCCGGGCGTCGCCGCTCTCCAGAGCGGCCAGGGTCTGGGCATCGGTAGCCTTGACCCGCTCGTAGCTATATTCGTGGCACAGGTCGGAGCTCGCCACCAAAAGCGGGCGCTCTTCCCCCAGCACCCGGTCCAGCGCCGAGGCAAGCGCCTGGCAGTCCTCCCAGGTCTGATCGCGCAGCATCACCGGCACGAGCAGGAACTCGCCCAGCACCCGCTGCAGGAAGGGCAGCTGGATCTCCAACGAATGCTCGTGATCCTCCCGGAGATGCACCAGAGGCAGGTGCTCACCCAGCCGCGCCACCGTGTCGTGATCCACTTCCACCAACCCCAAGGGCGTGCTGTAGTAACGGCTCGCCGTGACCACGAACCGTCCCGGGTAATAGTCATGACACGGGCTCAGGACAACCACCCGCCGGTGGCGTTGCCCCAAAAGCAAGCGGTAAGCGTAGGCAGCGACCTGGCCCGAGTAGACATACCCCGCGTGGGGAGCCACCAGCCCCACCAAGCGCCCCGGGAGCTCTCGGGGCGGCACCCGGGCCAGGAAATCGTCCACCATCGCAGCAAGCGCAGCGGCTGTCCCTGGATACCAGGTGCCGGCGATCGGCGAAGGGCGAACATCGGCTTCCTTCATGGGAATCCTCCATCTCCCGCAGGCCTCGAGAGTCGGGGCGGGCCGGCCGCTCACTTGAAGATCGAGCGGCGCAGGCAGACCTCGCGGCCGCACTGGATGCACCGTCCCTCCTCGATCCCGGAAATCTTGATATAGTACTTCCCCTCGCGGCGGATGAGGAGCTGCCCGCACGAGGGACAATGGGTGTGGCTCAAGCTCTCCTCCGTCCCGGTCTGCACATAGACGTAGGAGAGGCCCCTTTCGCCTCCCAACGCGCGGGCTCTCTCGAGCGCTTCCGTGGAGGGCGATGGCTGCCCGAACGCTTCCTTGCGCCAGATGTGCCAGGGCGTATCGGGCCCCAGTTCCTCGCGGAGCCAGCTCGCCACGCCACGCAACGTTTCCTCATCGTCGTTCACACCGGGCAAGAGCGGCGTGTGGACCTCGATGTGGACGCGCCACCGTTCGCGAAGGTAACGGGGGGTGCTCGAGACTTCCTCCCAGGCATCTCGCCCGCAGGCCCGCTCGTAGATCTTCCCTGAGGCCGCGATCACTTCTACCGCGCAACCATCCAGATAGGGGCCAAGGAGATCCAGGGCTTCCTGGCCGACGAACCCTTTGGTCACCAGGAGCGTGAACAGGCCGTTTGCCCGCGCCAGCTTGGCGCAGTCCAACACGTATTCCAGCCACACCGCCGGCTCGCGATATCCCCAGGCCACCCCACGGCACCGATGCTCCACCGCGAAAGCGACCGCACGCTCCGGATCGAGCAGGCGCTTGGCCTCGGCCTCGGGAGGCATTCCCGTAGCGTCCGCTCGCGTGCCGCAGGGCAGGTTCTCCCCCCAGCTCCCCAGGGTGAGGACCACGCTCCCGGGAAACAGGTGGTAGAGCCCTCGGCGTTCGATCGGTTCTACGGCCGCGGCTGCCACACGTCCATAGTTCAGGCTGTAGAGCACCCCTTGCTGGTTCTCCCGCACTCCACAGCGTCCTTTGTCGCCGGGTGCCAGCCGGCAAAGCCAGGGGCACAGACGACAGAGGACATCGGCTCCCGCCTCCCGTTGATAGAGCAACGCTTCCTGCATCTTGACCTCCGGCTGCTCCGGGCATTGAGCTTCCCCGGTTGCGGTGCCCGTTTGGCAACCTCCGTGGATTGTATTATAATGGCGCCAAAATAGCCAGAAGGCGAGAAGACCAAACGATGGCACAGGAAATGGATCCGGTCCGGCCCCAACCCGAAGCCGCAGCCCCATCGCCTGCGGTGCACGCCCGAGGGGCCCTGCTGCGCGAAGCCCTGGAGACGCTCCTCTTTGCCTTGCTCATCTTTTTCCTGGTGCGCAGCCTGGTGCAGAACTTCAAGGTCGAAGGGAGCAGCATGGAGCCGAACCTCCATACGGGCCAGTACATCATCGTCAACCGTGTGGTCTACCTGCATGTGGACCTGAACGCTTTTCGACGCCTGCTCCCCCAGGGGCGCGGGCTAGAACCCCGTCTGGCCTACCTCTTCCGCATGCCACGGCGCGGCGATATCGTCGTCTTTGAATACCCCCGTGATACCAGCCGCGATTTCATCAAACGGGTGATCGGGTTGCCCGGAGAAACCGTGGAGATCCGCGGTGGCCAGGTATACATCAACGGGATTCCTCTCCAAGAACCCTATCTGCCCGACGCGGTGCGCGCCCACATGGCCGATATGCCGCCAACCGTGGTGCCGGCGAATGCCGTCTTTGTGATGGGAGACAACCGAGGCAACAGCAGTGACTCTCGGAGCTGGGGCCCTCTACCGTTAAATCGGATCGTTGGCCAGGCTTGGTTCACCTACTGGCCCTCGCAGTATTGGGGGACCATTCCCCGCGTGGAACCGATCCTGGCCGCGCCCTAAGTCCTATCTTTCGGGCCGGCAGGGAGGTGTTGCCCCGGATGTGCCGTTGGTACTACTGGGGGCATTATAGCCGCCTTGCGCTTTTCCTGTCAAGGAGGTTGATTTGCAGGACACGCCGCCTCCGAGCCGTCGCTCGAAAAAGGCTACGCTATCCCCCCCGGATGTGTCCTCTGCAAGGCATCAGCCGTCCGGTCCTGAAGAACGGCCCAGTGCCCCTGTGCCCCTTTACCTCCTGGGCCTGACCGCGGCCATTGCCTGGGCCACCTGGGGCTATTTCCTCTTCATTTTCGATATCGGCTCCAGCCCGGAAAACGACCTCTGGCGCATCGCGTACTATGTGGTCATCCTCCTGGCTCCGGCGATCACCTTCACCCCTGTTGCCCTTCGCTTCCGTTGGCCCTGGTTTTCTCCCTACGCCATCGTTGCCTGGGCCGCCTGGGGGTACTTGTTGGCCTTTGTGCGTCCTCCTCAAGAGGTGCTGAGCGGTGACCGTTCCCCCCTTTCCGCCTGGTATTTCTTCCTGACGCTGCTGGCGGTGCTGACCAGCGTGCTCGCCCCCCTGGCTCACTGGCTGGGCCTCCGCTTCCTGGTCTCTCGCACCCATCGCCGCGATTGGGTCCGCGCGTGGCGGGAAGCGTTCCTTCTTTCCCTCTACCTGGTCGGCCTGGCCATCGGCCGGAGCCTCGGGCTGCTCACCTGGCCGATTGCCCTGCTGAGCCTGCTTCTGCTGGCGTTGGTGGAGGCGCTATTCCTGGCCCGGAAAGGGTAACCGCTCCGGTCAGGGGCGTGGCAGCATCTCGCCCCGGCCGCGCAGCTCGTATGCGCCACGCAGCATTTCCCGCAAGTCGTCGTCGGTGATCAGGAAGGTGTCGAACTGCGGCACCGGCCGTACGCGTCCGGTCCGCGGGGACGCGCGGCCCTGGAAGATCAACCCGTCCTCGGTCTCCAGGATGCGGATATCCTGGTACTTGTGTTCGTCGATAAAGCGCCCCAACGCCCGCAACACATCCTGGTAGTCGGTTGCGGGGAGACCCTCGAAAAGCCTCATTCTTTCCCCCCTCCTTCTCCTGTGGCGATCGGTCGAGCCCGGAGGCGCTGCCGCTTCTGGATCGCCTCCGCGATCTCGGCAAAGCTCCAGGAGTAGGTCACATGGCGCCGGTAGTAGCCCTCGGCGGTTGCTTCCGCTTCCAGGCCCTGGAGGACCAGTCCCTGGTCGAACTCGAGCACAGCGACCTCATCCAGGTGCTCTTGGTCGCAGAAGCGGCCGATCATGCGGAGCAGGTTCTCGTAACCCACCCGATGTTTGAGCGACTGGATGCCTTCCACACGTCACCTCCGGTGAACCTATCCGCTATCCTGGGGGTCCCCCGCTGTCCTGTCTCCCTGGTAGCGGACCCGCTCGTCCCCGAGGCGTCTCGTGAGCTTGCGCCGGTCCATATCCTCCAGCAATGCCAGGGCGAACTTGCGGCTGGTCTGGAACAGGTCGCGCACCCGGGCGACGGTGATTGGGCCTGTGCGGTCGATCTCCTCCAACACCCGGCGCACCATCTCCTGGTAGGTTTCGGGCAGGAAGACGACCTCCGGGTTGAGCCGGACGACCTTCCCCTCCTCCACCAGGGCATCGAGCACGGCGGGGTCGATCCCCCATTCCGGGCGCGGCGGGGGAGCATAGGGGTTACGGCGGAGCAGCTGTTCGAACCGGTCTACCTGAGCCTGCTGCTCCGGGGTGAAGGTCCGCCGGAATCCGGCGCGCCGTACCACGGCACCGTCCACGGCGAGCGTGCCCTGTGCCTCGGCCCAGGAAAGCAGGTCGTTGAGCGCGCGTGCCTCCAGCCGCAACTGGCTCTTCAACTCTTCCTTGGGCATCCCGCCGCGCAGAGGGTAGCGGCGATGATAGTCCTCCAACAGATGGAGGATACGGCGATGGAGCCGCTCGGCCTCCTCCTGGGTCAGAAGGAGGGTGGACGGTGTCCACCCTTCCCCAGGAGGCAAGAGCGCGACCAGCCGGCCTTGCTCTTGCATGGAGTTGAGCGCAGCCAGCGCTTCTGCCTCGGGCAGGCCAGAGGCTTCAATGGCCGCGGAAACGGTTCGTGGGCCGCCCTGACAGGCCTGGTAGAGAAGGTCGTCCGGCCGGCCGCGCGCGAGCGCTTCCAGCGCGGCAATCGTCGCCGGGTGGAAGCGACGTAGCCGGCCTGGATGCGTATCCACCACGACCCCGCCCCCTACCGTTACCCCGGGCGAGGGCCAGCGCACGATGAAGCGGTCGCCCCGCGCCGCGGCGACCGGCTTTTGCAGCCGCAGCAGGACCCATCCCGTTGCGCCCGGCGCTAGCTCTTCCCCCTCCAATAGCGTCACCCGGATCCGGCGTTCCGCGGAACCAATAAAGAGGTCCAACGCGCTATCCTGTCGGAGGGGATAAGGCGCTCCAGGAAGGAGGCGCAAGCGCGCGGCGATCCGTACCGTGGGTTGCAGCCATCCCGGTACGGTCAGGACGTCGCCCCGCTCGAGCTCATCCACCCCGATCCCGGCCACGTTCACCGCCGTACGCCGCCCAGGCGGGACAGTGTCCACCTTCCTCTTGTGCGTTTGCAATCCCCGGATGCGTCCCCGGAGGCCCCGGGGCAGGATCTCTACCTCCTGCCCCACCTGGAGGGAGCCGTCTTGCAGCGTGCCCGTCACCACGGTGCCAAAGCCGGCGATGGTAAAGACGCGGTCGATCGGCAGCCGTGGCCGGCCGTGGTCGGGACGCAGGCGGGCCTGGTCCAATACCCGGTCCAGGGCCTCCGCGAGCGTGTCCAGCCCCTGTCGTGTGCGCGCCGAAACCGGCACGATCGGGGCCCCCTGCAAAGGGGTCCCCTGCAACCGCTCCCGCACCTCGTCCATCACCAGTTCCAGCCATTCGGGGTCATTGACCAGGTCCACCTTGGTGATGGCTACCACCCCACGGGGGATCTCCAGGAGCTCCAGGATGTCCAGGTGTTCGCGTGTCTGGGGCATGATCCCCTCGTCGGCAGCGACGACGAGCAGCGCGGCATCGATTCCCCCGACACCCGCGAGCATGTTCTTGATGAACCGTTCGTGACCAGGGACATCGACGATACTCACCTCCCGTCCGCTAGGAAGGGTCAGCCAGGCAAAGCCGAGATCGATGGTCATCTCCCGTTCCTGCTCTTCGATCAGCCGGTCGGGGTTGATGCCGGTCAGGGCCTCGACGAGCGTCGATTTCCCGTGGTCCACGTGGCCCGCCGTGCCGATGACGAACACGCGCTTCCTCCGTCAAGCCTCCGGGGATCGGTTCCCGGCCTGGTCCAGCACCTCGCGAACCTTGCGCGCCAGGCCCCCGGGGGTAAAGGGTTTCTGGATGAACGCCAGCCCCGGCTCCAGGATTCCGTGCTGCACGACTACGTTATCTGTGTATCCGGACATGTAAAGCGTCTGCAGTCCAGGGTACATCCCCTGCAACGTTTCCGAGAGCAGCCGGCCGCTCATCTGGGGCATGACGACGTCGGTGAGCAGCAGATGGATGTAGCCGCCGTATCCCCGGGCGATTTCCAGCGCCTGCAGGCTCTCTTTGGCCTCGAGCACCGTATAGCCTTGCTCGCGCAGCACCCGGCAGGCCAGGCCGCGCACCATGTCGTTGTCCTCCACCACGAGCACCGTCTCGCTGCCTTCGGGCAGGCGCTCCGGGGGCGCCTTTT
The DNA here is from genome assembly GCA_034436115.1 of Chloroflexia bacterium. Classification (GTDB taxonomy): domain Bacteria; phylum Chloroflexota; class Chloroflexia; order DTKN01; family DTKN01; genus DAOTVY01. The sequence continues at coordinate 23,981 of DAOTVY010000043.1, forward strand.
CCTCCGGCTCCTCCACCTGGGCATATACCCGGGGAAAGTAGAGCTTGAAAGTTGTCCCGTGGCCCACCTCCGAGTAGACCTGGATGTGCCCCCCCGACTGCTTCACGATCCCATACACGGTTGCCAGCCCCAGCCCCGTTCCCTCGCCGAGCCCCTTGGTGGTGAAGAACGGCTCGAAGAGGTGTTCCCGTACTTCGGGGGCCATCCCGATGCCCGTGTCGCTTACGGAGAGGAGCACATACTCCCCCGGGCGCACGTAAGGGTGGTCTTCGGCATACGCTTCGTCCAGGAAAACGTTCATCGTTTCCAGCGTCAGCCGGCCGCCCATGGGCATCGCGTCCCGGGCATTGACCACCAGGTTGATCACCACCTGTTCCACCTGGGACGGGTCCACGCGCACGTTTCCCAGGTCTGGGGAGAGGTTCATCACGATCTCGATATCCTCGCCGATGATCCGCCGCAGCATGCTCCCCAGGTCCCGCAGGATGCGGTTCAGGTCGGCCACCTTGAGCTCCATCACCTGCCGCCGGCTGAAGGCCAGGAGCTGGCGGGTGAGCGTGCGGGCCCGCTCGCTGGCCTTCAGGATGGACTCGGCATCGTGGCGCAGCGGATCTTCCGGCGCCAGTCCGTTGAGGATGAACTCCGCATATCCGCTGATCGCCGTGAGCAGGTTATTAAAGTCGTGTGCCACGCCCCCGGCCAGCCGTCCCACCGCTTCCATCTTCTGGGACTGGCGCAGTTGATCCTCGAGCCGCTTGCGGGCGCCGATATCGCGCAGGACGGCAAGCACCGCCGGCCGACCCCCGAGGCTAAAAGGGCCAGCAGCCACCTCGACCTCTACTGTCGTGCCATCCCGGCGCAGGAGCCTTTCCTCCACCGGCGCAAGATTTCGCCCCTCCTCGAGGATGGTCTGGATCCGGGTCCGCACCTTTTCCCGGTCTTCAGGGTGCACCAGCTCGATCATGGTCCGGCCGATCAGCTCCTCCGCACGTTCATATCCCAGCAGGACGGCCCCCGCCCGATTGACGATCTGGACCCGGCCATCCTGGTGGACGACCACGGCATCCGGCATCAGCTCCAACAGCTGCCGATAGCGCGCTTCCGATTCCGCCAACGCAGCGGTCGCCTGCCGGCGCTCCAAAGCCTGCCCCAGGTCGTTGGCCGCGGTAGCCAGGAGCGCGATTTCGGCCTCTTCCCATTCCTGGACGCGATCGCACACATCAAAGCCGATGAAGCCGTAGAGTTCCCCACGCACCCGCACCGGCAACACCAGGATGGACTGAATCCCCTGGGCTTCCAACACCGGCCGCTCCGACTCGGGGAAGTTGGCGACGTTTCCCACGAGCACCTCGCCCCGGCCGAGCACCTCCACCCAACGCCGGAATCCTCCCTCGATGAGCGGAAAGTTCTGGAGAACCGGGTTGTCGATCTGCGGCTCGACCCCAGGGGCACACCATTCGAAGCGCTGGCTCGTGCGCAGGCACCCGTCTGCATCCAGGTGGTTCTCGAACAGGTAGACGCGGCTGACCCCTGCGGCCTCTCCCAGGTAAGCGAGTACCTTCGGGAACGCTCTTTCCGGATCTTCGGCCTGGAGCAACTCCCGGGCGACTCTGGAAAGGCAGCTCAGGTAGCGCTCCCGGCGCAGCAGGCGCTCTTCTGCGCGCTTGCGTTGGGTAATGTCCCGCAGGACGCCCTGGGTGGCCAACCTGCCCTCGAAGGGGATGTAGGAAACCGAGGCCTCCAGCTCGATCTCCTGGCCATCTCGGCGACGCGCGGTGAATTCATAGCGCAAGGGTACCGGTTCCCCGCTTCGGATGCGCCGCTCGCGTTCCTCGATCAGCGGACGGCTTTGCGGAGCCACAAGCTCCATAAAATCGAAATCGGGCGCTGCCACCTCCTCGGCGGTGACGCCCAGCAGCTCTTGGAAGCGGCGGTTGACGAAGCGGAATTGGCGGCCGACCAGCAGGTAGATCGCATCGTTCGACTGCTCCACGAGCGAGCGGTAGCGCGCCTCGCTCTCCTGGAGCGCTTGGCTCGCGCGCCAGCGGTCGGTGATGTCGCGGGCCGCAAGCAGCACCCCCGCCGCGCGGCCCCTTTCGTCCAGGAGGCGGGAAACGCGCACCTCGAAGAAGAGCTCTTTCCCTTCCAGAGTCGTGGCATGCTCGATCGTCAGCACCGCGCCCGTCCGCAGCACCTGAGCGACCGCTTCCCGGAGGGCAGCCGCCCCTTGCCGGTGGGGCAGCAATTCGTACACCGAACGGCCGACGGCCTCCGCCGGAAGGAGGCCGCGGAGGACCTGGCGGGTCGGGACAATTTCCCGCACCATCCCATCCGGATCGACCACCAGGATGAGGTCGTTCATCGCCTCCAGAATCTGGCGGTCATGTGCCCCCTCTTGTCGGGACCTTCGATGCCGACCCGCCACATCAGACATCCGGGGAACCCCCAAGCTCCAAGCCGCGCCATTTCTATTCTACCACAACGGGTTAGGCCGCTGCAATCGTCCGCACGGACACATCCGCTGCGACCACGCGGGCCAGGGTCCCGTCCGTACGCCGCACCAGGAGCGTGCCGTCAGGTTCCACGTCCACCGCTTCCCCGCAGAAAGACCCCTCGCTTGTGGAAACGTGCACCGGCTCGCCAAGCATCTTCAGCCGTCGACGCCAGCCCGCCCACACATCCTCTCCTCTACCGGCGCGCAGCGCCATGTAGTGGGCTTCCAGGCGCTCCAGACAGGCCAAAAAGAGCGGCAACCGAGGGAGGGGCGAGCCGACCTCCTGGGCGAGACTGGTTGCCCTCCGTTCCCAACCTTCCCCGAAGCGCACATTCACGTTTAGGCCCCAACCCACGACCGCATATTCGATCCGGCCGGCCTTTCCCCCTAGTTCCAGGAGGATGCCGCAGCACTTGCGTCCGCGCAGGAGGAGATCGTTGGGCCATTTCAGCCCCACTTCCAGGCCGCTCACCTTTTCCACCGCCTCGGCGATCGAGAGGGCGGCCAGCGCCGAAAGGAGGAAGGCGCGCTCTGGGGAAAGGAAGCTCGGACGCAGCAAGAGCGAAACGAGTAGCCCGGAACCCCGAGGCGCCTCCCAGCGCCTTCCCATGCGGCCGCGTCCTGCGGTCTGCTCTTCGGCCCATACGAGCAACCCCTCAGGGGCGCCCTGTTCTGCGAGCCGGCAGGCGACCTCGTTCGTCGAACCCACGCGGGCAAAATGGAGCATCTGCCGTCCCACCAGGCGCGTCCTGAGGGCCCGTCGCAATTCCCTCAATCGGAGCGGGGCGGCTTCTGCCCCCGGAAACAGGGAAAGGGACATCGCCCGGTTACCCTCGGGGCATCGGGCAGGCGTTCGTCAGGGTGATCACCATGACCGCCCGTCCCCGCTGCGCCGCGCGGCGGAACCCTTCGCGGAGCGCCTCGAGCACCGTCTGATCCTCCCCATAGACCAGGGTGCTCATCGGGCCGGGTTCCGCCCTCAAACCGGCTTCTTCCAAGGCGTTCCAGACGTCCTGGATCCCCGGAAGGAGATCCTCCTGGCCCAACGGGTACAGGCTGACCTGAACTCCTACGAGCATCGGTGGCTCCTCCTATCGACAGCACCGTTCTCAGCAGCCCCTCCCGAGTTCCGTCCGCGCAGCCAGGGCGATGAAGGCCCCGCCCGGCAGCGGGCCGCCCTCCAGGGGTAGCCAGCGCGGCCAGAGCGTCGTCCCCCAGCGGAGGGAAACCGGCTGGCCTGCTGTGCCTCGCACCAGGCGCTGTAGCTCTCCGGGTGGATAGAAGCGGGCAGCGCGGTACACATCCGGGCGAAAGAGCCCCTGGAGCCTCCGCCACCAGGCGATCGGGCTCAGCCGGTTGAGGACGCCCAGGAGCAACCCCCGCCGCGCGACGCGCCACGCCTCGCGCAGCGCCTGCTGCGGATGTGGCAGGAACTCGAGCACGGTGATCAGGGCAACGACATCGAAGGCACGGTCTGCGAACGGCAGCCGGAGCGCATCCCCCAGCAGGAGCCGTTGCCCGCCGCGCGTCTGCGCCTCCCGGAGCATGGCCGGGGAGCAATCTAGCCCCGTAGAGCACCACCCCCGTTCCTCGAGCCACCGGGTAAAGTGCCCCGTGCCGCACCCGACTTCCAGGAGGGTACCGGGAGGATCGAGCAGCTCCAAGACCCGCGCCAGGAGCTGCTTCTCCAGCCGGTCGGCGCGCCTTCCTTCGGGCGTATCGAACCAGGCCTCGTAGAAGGGAGCGATCCGTTCGTCAAAGAGCAGCGTTCCCATGGCCCTGTTCTCCTTAGCGAACGGCCCGCGTCGGAGCGGGCGTCGGCCCGCTTTCATACCGGCTGCGCAACACGAGCGGCATGTACATCTGCGGCGTCACCGGTACCGGTGTAGGCGAGGGGCCCGGGGTCGGGGTGGGGGTCGCGGTGGGCACAAGGAAGTCGGCCGCCCGGCACATGACCGCCTGCCGGGCCGACTCGGGGTAGATCGCCTCGAAAGGGAATGCCAGGTACAACAGGCGGTAAAGCCCGCTGTACTGGAGACCGGCGTAGCCGCCGCTCCCTCCCTGGTAGATCAGGTTGGGCGTCGCCCCGTAGAGCGGGGCGATCCCATCCGGGTAGTCGACATCGTACGTCCCATGCGTGCTGTCATCGAAGGAAAAGGGTCCAAGCCCGGAGAAGATGCCCCCGGAAAGCGGTGCCACCTGGTAGGTCCCCGCGTCGTCGCTCTGATATTCGGCCCGCAACCAGTTGCGGTAGAAGGTGCGGTCCAGGGCGTCCCCCCGGTAGTCCAGGTCCCAGCCGATCTCTGCCCCGCTCACCAACAGCCGTCCTCCGCCGGCCAAGAACTCGGTCACGATCGCCTGTTCGGTGTGGTCGAAGGTTTCATGAACCGTCGATTCCTCGCCCAGGAGCCAGTCCACGGTCGCATAGTTGCGCAGGTTCACCGTCCCGGCGATGACCGCCTCGTTGCTGGCAAAATCGAAGGGGACGGCACAGGACGCGAGCGCTTGCCCATGCTGGATCGCATAGTCGTAGGCATTCATCCGCTCCAGGTACTCGCGCCCGACCGAGCCCAGGCCGGGCAGGTTTTCGTAGATGAGCGCCCAGGAATCGATCCGGTCGAAACCGTCGACCAGAAGCAGCAAAGGCCGGCCGCCGTCCTGGGTCGTGCGGACGGCCGCCGTCCCACAGGGGAACGATTCCCCGCCGGCGTTGAGCGCGGTCACGCGGAAAAAGTAGAGGGTGTTAGGGGAAAGTCCTTCCACCGTCGCCTGCGTGGTGCTCACGATGCGACCGTTATCGAAAGCGCGGCCCGATGTGCCCACGTAGACCTTGTAGGTCTCGGCAGGATCGCCGTAGGCGCCGCCAGAGGGAGGGGCCTGCCAGGAGAGCGTTACCCGCCCGGGCCCGCTGTTGCGCGCGACGACCCCACACGGCGGCTCGGGCAGCAGGCGTGCCGGGATTCCGTCGCGGGCGGCAAAGTATTTCACAATCCCCTGGTAGACCGCCCGGGCGGCGATCAGCCGAAAGTCCGGCTCCTTGAGCGCCGCGGCATCGTAGGGGTCGTCGTGGAAGGCGATCTCCAGGAGGACGCCCGGCATGGTTTCCAGTTCCCGCACCTCGGCAAAGTCGGCCGTCTTCTTCCCTCGGTCTACCCAGGCCGGATCCCATAGGGCGCGGATGTCCTGGATCAGTTCCTCGTGCACCGCGTTCTGGAGGGCAGAGCTCCCTGGAGGGGTGAGCGAGGTGTGGATGTAGCTTTCGGTGCCGTTCCCGGAAGCGGGATTGCAGCCGCCGGTCAGACCGTTGGAGTGCCAGGAGATGTAGACCGCGTCCTCGCCCGGCTCTTTCTCCCATTCCGCGTAGCGGGGGCGGCAGGTCGGGTCGTTCGGGTAGACATCCGGCGGCGCTCCCTGGAAGCGGGCCCAGGTCAGGCAGGCCTCCTCGTAACGGGGACGGTTGCTGGTACCCCCGCCGTAGTCGATGCTCCCCATCCCGCCGCCAAAGCGCACGGCGTCGGCGATCACCACCTGGCCGGGCTGCGAGGAAAGGTTGCTCAAAACCACGCGCCCCGATGTGCCCGCGCGGAAGCGATAGGTTCCCAGGTAGTGCCAGGTCAGGCCGTGCAGTTCCTGGTTCAGCCGCACCTCGGTCACACCTCCGGCGTGGTAGATGCGGTAAAGGGCGTCTGTCACCCGGTTGCTCCCGTTGCGGTACCAGACGTAGACGGCATAGTCGCCTTCCTGGGGCAGGTTGGGGATCCAGGAGGCGGTTGCGCTTTCGGTGCTGCTGGCAAAGGTGTAGCGATAGGTGAGCCCGAGGTAGCCGGTGAGGACACTTGTGTACCAGGTGCCGCTTTCCTGGTAGCCTGGGGCGCCGCCGTCGTTGTCCACGATCCCTTCGGAGGGGTTTCGATCCCGCTCGCGCACGGTCCAAACGTCCGCGCCCGCGTTCCAAAGGTAGCGCAGGAGGAAATCGTCCACCGCTTCGGCGTTGGTGAGGTCCTCCACCAGGTTACAGGTACTCCCGCGTTGCGTACGCCAGGCCGTGCCATCCCAGTACCAGCCGTGGCCGGCGCTCAGGAAGACCGTTTTTCCGGTGAGCGCGCCCTGGGGCTGCCCCTGGCCGTAGGTCGGCGGCTGGCCGGCGACGGTGTCGCGCTGGGGGGGTGCGGGGTCTCCCTCGGCGGGGGGCCCCTTGGCCGACCGTGGGGGCAGGCGCAGGAAGGCGGACACTGGGCGGACAGCGCCCGGCTCCCAGGGGTCGGCCACCAAGAGGTGGAAATGGAGGAAGCCCAGTGGTTCCATGGTGCGCACGAACTGCCACACCATGGCATCGCTCCCCGCGGTATCCAGCTCCCCTTCCAGGAAGGTGGCCGGCATGGCGAGCGTGGCGGTGATCGCTGCACCGTGCACTTTCAGGGAAAGGAGCCTGCTTGGGGGGAAAGCGGAAGCGATCCCGTTGGCGGCCTCTTCGGGGGTAGGGCCGGCCAGGAGCGCTTCCAGCAACATGCGGGCAGCGTCTTCGCGCGCCTCGGGCAGGGGGAGCGTCCGGAAAACCGTGGCCGGCTGACCCTGGCGGAGGAAGGCCAGGCGGACCGTCTGGAGGGGAGGCTGCGCGGAGGAGCCAACGGCCGAGGGGGGCAAGAGCGGCCCCAGCAGGAAAAGGCTGGCCACCGCCAGCACTGTCAACACGACCCCGATCCAGGCGCGATTCGGCGTGCAGGCAGACATCCGTTCCCCCTACGAAGGTTCCTCTTGGGTTCGCTGTTCCACCGGCCAGCCGGCCACCACGTGCAGGGCGTGCGCCAGGCGGAGGGCGTGGTGGTGGGAAAGGACGGGGCCGGGGAACTGGCGTTCTGCAGTGATCCGCCCGAGCGGAATGCGCTCGCCATCCGTCCGGACGAGCGTTACGTCCCAATGATGGAGGTAGGGATGGTCCTCCCGCGCAAGCTTCTCGCTGCGATACACCACTTCGATGCGTGCGATCTCTTCGAAAGGGATTTCCCGGTGTCCGCCGGTCAGCCGCTTCCAGAGCACGGAGACCCCTGGGGCCACCCCTGGCTCCCCCGCGATGCGGATGCGTTGCGCCGGCACGTCGATCTCCAGCGGAGGCGCGAGCAACACGCCTCGGGGCCAAAAGCGTGCCCCTTCAAGGGTGACCTCGTAAGCGTAGAGGTCCGATTGCCCCCGCAGGCTATCCCCCCGCCGCAGCGCCTCGCGCACCTGGAGCATCTCCAGGTCGTAGCCGCATTGGCGGCAGCGGGCGAGCGTCATGAAGAGGGCGAAGGGGGAATTCTCCGCCCCGCAGCGCGGGCAATAGATCGTTTCGCCCATTGCTCACCCCTCCTGGGTGCAGGGGCCGATTTCCACGGCCTCCAGTTCCAGCCATTGTCGGCGGGGGATCTTCAGCCGGCCGAAGGAAAAGTGTCCGTCCGGGCGGGCGATCGCATATTGGTTGTCCACCCAGGCGACGAACCCCAGCGGAGGCCGGGGTGCATAGGGCGTGGAGAGCACCGTTTTCCCGTCCACCCAGAAGGTGCACCCGTCCGCCCGCCAGCAGAGCCGGTAGTCGTGCCAGGCGGTCATGTCCCCTGGCAAGAGCGCCTCGGCGGCGCGGACAAAGTGACGCGCCTGCCGCGCCAGGAGCGGGGCGACCAGCGGGAGGCGCAAGAGCAGGCCGGCCAACGCCATGGCCGGGCCCGGGACCCGCCCTCCGTCCAACACCGCCGCCTTCCACCCCCACCCCGGCACACCCGGCACAAGCTCCATCGCCGAGGGCGGAGAGGCGTAGAAGAACCAGACGTTGTTTGGCGGCGATACCACCTCGTCAAAATGGGTAAAGGGGTGGTTCCAGAACCCGAAACCGGCCGTCCCCAGAAACTCTCCCGCCGGGTGGGAGAAGCGCGCCCGCACCCGTAGTTCCAGCGGCGGCGACCAGCGGAAGGAGCGCCGGCCACCGGGGTAGTCGTGGATCTGGGCATCCGAAAGACGGCGTTCCGAGTCCGGGCCCAGCACAAGCCGCAGCAGCCCCTTTTCCTCTTCCAGGTGACCGTGCCCCACCGCGTAGCGGACCCAGTAGGGTGACGCCCCTTGGCCAAATCGATCGCACACCCAGGAAGTTTCTTCCACCCTATCCTCCGTGCCCAAGGAGGCGGGCCAGGAGCTGCCAGAGCCCCAACGTCGCGCCCCAGGCGGCGTACCCGACGGCGATCACGGGGAAGAGGGGCCAGGAATGGCGCAGCGCCAGCCAGCTCGCGACGGTGAAGGCGCCCAGCGCCACCACGCCCCGCACAGCGCCGCCTGCGAACTCGGCAGTCGCCTGCGCGCTACGGCCCGTGTTGAAGTAAACGATCGCCATGGTCAGAGGAATGGTCAGCGGCATGCTGGCGATGATCCCCCCGAGCGTGCGGAAACGGTCTCCGATCCAGGTGATGACCAGGATCACCGCCAGCGCGATGAGCACCTCATAGACGCGTGCCATGGGGCCACCTCGAAGGCCATCCAAAAAGCGCTCCAGGGACGGCGCCGCCATTATAGCACAACCTGGGTGCGCTGTCTTCGCCACTTTTGACATAAGGCAGCTTTCGGTGTATAATGCCGGCTGTTTCCCTGCGGAGAAGCTTCGAAGGAGGAGCCTGATGGAAACCGTGGAGCAGTTCCTGGAGTATCTGGAGGTAGAGCGCGGGGTTTCGCCGAACACCCTCGCCGCCTATGCGACCGACCTATCCCAATTCCATTCCTTCCTGAAAGAAGAGCGCGCGTTCCAGCGCTGGGCCGATGTCCGGCGGGACGACGTGATGGCCTTTCTGCTTTTCCTGAAGGAGCGCAAGTACGCCGCCTCAACGGTCACGCGGCGCATTTCGGCCATCCGCTCTTTTTTTGCCTTCCTGCTCCAGGAGGGAAAGCTGCGCCAGGATCCCACCGAGGGGATCGAGCTGCCCACGGTGGCCCGGCGGCTGCCCCGGGTGCTTTCCATGGAGGAGATGGACGACCTTTTGGAACTTCCCGCGCGTTCGAATTCCCCCATCGCCTTGCGCGACCGGGCGATGCTGGAGCTGGCTTATGCGACCGGCCTCCGGGTGAGCGAACTGGTGGAGCTGAAGCTGGGCGACTTTAACCTGGCGGCGGGTGAAGTGCGCGTCCGCGGCAAAGGAAACCGGGAGCGGATCGTGCCCCTCACGGAGACGGCGGCCCAGGCGTTGCGCGAGTATCTGGAGTTGGGCCGGCCACACCTGGCCCGGAACGCCGAGCAGGCGAACCTCTTCCTCAACCGGCGAGGCCGGCCGATGACCCGGCAGGGGTTCTGGCTCATGTTGAAAAAGTACGCCGAGGAGCTGGGCCTCGATGATGTGACCCCGCACACGCTGCGCCATACCTTCGCCACCCATACCCTCCGCCGCAAGGCGGACCTCCGCTCCGTGCAGACGATGCTCGGTCACGCTTCGATCGCGACTACCCAGATCTACACCCAGCTGGCAACCGAGCAGCTCCACGAGAGCTACGAGGAGGCCCACCCGCGGGCGAAGGAGTAACGGCGCCAGCAGGCAGGCCAGTGGCCGATTCCAGGAGGAGACGTAAGCGATGGCTGCACCCAGCATGGACGTGATCTATAGCCTTTGCAAGCGGCGGGGCTTTATCTTTCCTTCCAGCGAGATCTACGGCGGGTTCGCCAGCACCTGGGATTACGGGCCGTTCGGCGCGGAGATGAAGCGCAACGTGAAGGAAGCCTGGTGGCGACGGGTGGTCTGGGAACGGCCCGACGTCGAGGGGATCGACGGGGCCATCCTGATGTCCCCGCGGATTTGGGAAGTGTCCGGACATGTCACCAGCTTTACCGACCCGCTGGTGGAGTGCAAATCGTGCCACCAGCGCTTCCGGCCGGATCTGCTCCCGGAGATGCGCTGCCCGAACTGCGGCGGCACCGATTTCACCGAGCCCCGCCAGTTCAACATGATGTTCAAGACCTTCATCGGACCGGTGGAGGACGAAGCTTCCATCGCCTACCTGCGGCCGGAGACCTGCCAGACGATCTTTGTGAACTTTGAAAACGTGCTGAACACCGCCCGGCCGACTCCCAAACTCCCCTTCGGCATTGCTCAGATCGGCAAGGCGTTTCGCAACGAAATCGTGACCGGGAATTTCACCTTCCGTACCCGCGAGTTCGAGCAATTCGAGCTGGAGTACTTCTGCCGGCCCGAGGATGCCCCCCGCATCCACCAGGAGTGGATCCAGGAGCGCCTCCGTTGGTATATCGATTTGGGGATCGCGCCGGAACACCTGCGGGTTCGTGAGCACGAACCGAAGGAACTCGCCCACTATGCCGCTGCCTGCTCCGATATCGAGTACCGCTTTCCGGACCCGATGGGCTGGAAGGAGCTAGAGGGGATCGCCAACCGCACCGACTACGACCTGCGCCGGCACAGCGAGGGAAGCGGCCATCCGCTGCAGTACTATGATGAGACGACCGGCCAGCACATCACCCCCTACGTGATCGAACCCTCGGGGGGCGTGGATCGGGCGATGCTGGTCTTCCTGCTCGACGCCTACGACGAAGAGATCGTGCGGGGAGAAAAGCGAGTGGTGCTGCGGCTCCATCCGCTGCTCGCGCCGGTCAAGGTGGCCGTTTTCCCGCTGAAGCGCAACGTGCCGGCCCTGGTGGAGATGGCCAAAGGGATCTTTACCCGGCTGCGGCCGCACATGCGCGCCCTCTACGACGATACCGGGGCGATCGGCCGGCTTTACCGGAGAATGGATGAGGTTGGCACGCCCTACTGCGTCACGGTCGATTTCCAGAGCCTGGAGGATTCGACCGTCACCGTGCGGGACCGCGACACGATGGAGCAGGATCGGGTGCACGTGGAGGAACTGCTCCCCTACCTGCGGGAACGGATCCCCTGGTAAGCGTGGGAGGTCGGGCGTGGATCGCTTCTCCGCCGCAAACCTGCTTTCCCTGGCGCTGGCCGACTTGGTCCCGGCGCTGGAGCAGCGCGTCCATCAGGGCGGCTGTCCTTTGTGTAAAGAGTGCGTGGGCGGCTGTGAGCGGCGAGCGCAGGAGTTGCTGGCCCCCCAGGCGGAGGCCTGGGCGGCGCGCTTTGCCGCGGGCCGGCCGGAGCAGGTGCTTGCCTCGGTGATCGACCATACCCTCCTCAAGCCCGATGCCGTCCCGGCGCAGATCGCCGCGCTGTGTGAAGAAGCCCGTCGATACCGTTTTGCGGCCGTCTGCGTCAACCCGCGCTATGTGCCCCAGTGCGTGCGCGCCCTGGAAGGAAGTGGCGTGGCCGTTTGCACGGTCGCCGGTTTCCCCTTGGGCGCGACAACCGCTGCTTCCAAAGCCTATGAGGCTCGGGAGGCGATCCGCTCGGGAGCGAAAGAAATCGACATGGTGCTCGCCGTCGGAGCGCTGAAGGCAGGTGAGGAGCGCCTGGTAAGGCGCGAGATCGCCCGGGTCGTGCGCGCCTGCCACCGAGGAGGCGCTTTGTGTAAGGTGATCCTCGAGACCGCCCTCTTGAGCGACGAGGAGAAGGTGCGCGCCTGCCGCCTGGCGGCGGCCGCGGGGGCCGATTTCGTCAAAACCTCCACCGGCTTTCAAGGTGGAGCGACGGTCTACGATGTCTGCCTGATGCGCCACACGGTAGGGGAAAGGATGGGAGTGAAGGCGGCCGGCGGGATCCGCACGCTGAACGATGCCCTGAAGATGCTCGTTGCTGGGGCAAGTCGCCTGGGGGCGAGCGCCGGGGTGGCGATCGTGGAGGAGGCCCGTCGGGCCGCCTCGGGAAACCAGGCTTGACAAAGTCCGGCCCGGGTTGTATGCTCAAGGCAACATGAAGATAGAGGTCCGGTAGCGGGATGAGGTCGATCGCCGCGTACCGGGCCGGCCTTCGGGGCGGGGTGCGGCCCAGACAGGCCTATTCCCGACCGGCGGTATAGCCCGCGAGCCCTTCGGGGCAGATCCGGTGCAACTCCGGGGCCGACGGTATAGTCCGGATGGAAGAAGGCCTTTCCCCATTGGCCGTCCAATGACTTGGACGGCCGCTTGGCCCCGAAGGAATGCCTTCGGGGTTTCGTATGTCCGAAAGCGTGCACGAACGGTATATGCGCCGGGCGCTGGAGCTCGCCGCACGCGCCCGCGGGCGAACCAGCCCCAATCCGATGGTGGGGGCGGTGCTGGTGCGCGACGGCGAGGTGGTGGGCGAGGGGTACCATGAGCGTGCCGGGACCCCCCATGCCGAAATCCATGCCCTGCGCATGGCGGGGGAGAAGGCGCGCGGCGCGACCCTGTACGTGAACCTGGAGCCGTGCGCGCACTACGGCCGCACGCCCCCCTGCGTGGATGCGCTCGTTGCCGCCGGCGTGGCCGAGGTGCATTTGGCGATGCTCGACCCCAACCCGCTCGTGAACGGGAAAGGTCGGGCACGGCTGGAAGCGGCGGGCATCCGCACCGTCGTGGGGGAGTGTGCGGAAGAGGCGGCCGAACTCAACGAAGCCTTTATCACCTGGGTAACGCGCGGCCGGCCGTTCGTGATCGCCAAGTACGCCGCCAGCCTGGACGGCAAGATCGCCACCCGCACCGGCGATTCGCGCTGGATCACGGGCGAGGCGGCCCGGCTGCGGGCACACGAGTGGCGTGATGCCGTCGATGCGGTGGCCGTCGGTGCCCATACCGTCCTCATGGACGATCCGCTGCTCACCACCCGCTTGCCTGGCCGTGAGGTGCGTCATCCGCTGCGCGTCGTCATCGACGGCCATGGCCGCGTCCCGGTGAGCGCGCGCTGCTTCGACCCCGCGCTGCCCGGGCGCACGGTCGTCGCCGCGACCGCAGCGTTCCCGCCCGAGAAGAGAGTCGCCCTCGCTGAACGGGGGGTTGAGGTGCTGCTCCTGCCCACAGATGCGGGCGGGCAGGTAGATCTGGAGGCGTTGCTGGCCGAACTGGGGCGGCGCGAGGTCACCAGCCTGTTGGTGGAAGGCGGGGGAACCCTCCTGGGGTCCTTTTTCCGTGCGCGACTGGTCGACCGGGTGCTGGCCTTCCTGGCGCCGATCGTCATCGGTGGCCGGGAAGCCCCGGGTCCGGTAGGCGGCGAGGGGGTGGCCCGGCTGGCCGAGGCCCCACGCCTGGAGCGCGTTCGCATCGAGCGGGTAGGAGAGGACATCCTGGTGAGCGGCTATCCGCGCTGGCCTGTGCCGGCGGGGATGGAAGAGGGCTAGGATCGCGGTTTGTCCGGACGTTTGCAAGGAGGCCGGGTTGTTCACAGGGCTTGTGGAGGAGATCGGCACCGTGCTTCAGGCGGGGGAGGGCCGGCTGAGTATCGCCGCCCGGACCGTCCTGGAGGGATTGCGCCTGGGCGATTCGATCGCCGTGAACGGCGTCTGCCTGACGGTCGTGGCGCTGGACGGGCGCTCGTTCGCCGTGGAGGTCATGCCGGAAACGCTGCGGCGGAGCAACCTGGGACGGCTGCGGGCAGGCGACCCGGTGAACCTGGAGCGGGCCCTTCCGGCGGACGGCCGGCTGGGGGGACACCTGGTGCAGGGGCACGTGGATGGGCTGGGCCGGGTCGTGGCCAAGGCCCGGGAGGGAAACGCCCTCTGGGTGACGATCGAGGCGCCCCCTGAGATCGCGCGCTACCTGGTGCCCCGGGCCTTTATCGCCGTCGATGGGGTGAGCCTCACGGTGGCCCGGGTGGAGGGGGCGCGTTTTTCCGTTTCGCTCGTCCCCCACACCCAGACGCACATCACCCTGCCCCGACAGCCGATCGGTTATCTGGCCAACCTGGAGATCGACATCGTGGCCAAGTACGTCGAACGCCTGCTGCAGCCGAGGGAAAGAACCGGGTCGGTGGACTGGGAGGAACTGGCGCAGCATGGGTTTTGAGCACGCTTGGGAGGTGATCGGATGCCGCTGGCAACCGTTGAGGAGGCGATCGAGGATTTCCGTGCCGGCAAGTTCGTCATCATCATCGACGATGAGGACCGGGAGAACGAGGGGGACCTCTGCATCGCCGCGGAGAAGGTGACGCCGGAAGCGATCAATTTCATGGCCAAGTACGGCCGCGGCTTGATCTGTCTCCCGATCGTCGGCTCGCGGCTCGATGAGCTGCGCATCCCGATGATGGTGCAGGACAACCGCTCGCGCTTTGGCACCGCCTTTACCGTCTCGATCGAGGCACGGGAGGGAGTGACGACCGGGATTTCGGCCTATGACCGGGCGCATACGATCCGCGTCGTCCTGGACCCGAAGACGCGTCCCGAGGACATCGTGATGCCGGGGCACGTCTTCCCGTTGCGGGTGCGGGAGGGCGGGGTGCTCGTGCGGGCCGGACAGACGGAGGCCTCCGTGGATCTGGCGCGCCTTGCGGGCCTCTATCCGGCCGCGGTCATCTGCGAGATCATGGACGAAGACGGCCACATGGCCCGTTTGCCGGCGTTGGAGCGTTTGGCGGAGCGCTTTGGCCTGAAGATCATCAGCGTGGCGCAGCTGATCGAGTACCGCCGTCGGCACGAGAAACTCGTGCGCCGCGTGGCCTCGGCGCGCCTGCCCACCGAGTTTGGCGAGTTCCAGGCCCTGGCCTACGAGAACACGATCAACGGCGAGCACCACCTGGCGCTGACCATGGGGTTGCCCTTTGCGCCCGAGGAACCGCTCCTGGTGCGCGTCCACTCCGAGTGCCTGACCGGGGATGCGCTGGGATCGCTGCGCTGCGACTGCGGGCAGCAGCTGCGTGCGGCGATGCGCGCGATCGCCGAGGAGGGCCGAGGGGTGCTCCTGTACATGCGTCAGGAAGGGCGGGGGATCGGCCTGCTGAACAAGTTGCGCGCCTACGAGTTGCAGGACACCGGGCTGGATACGGTCGAGGCGAACGCGCGCCTGGGGTTCCCTGCCGACCTGCGGGATTACGGGATCGGCGCCCAGATCCTTTCCGACCTGGGGGTGCGCAAGATGCGCCTGCTCACGAACAACCCCCGCAAGATCGTGGGCCTGCAGGGACACGGGCTGGAGGTCGTGGAGCGGGTGCCCCTGGTGATCCCGCCGACGCCGGTGAACGAGGATTACTTGCGCACGAAGAAGGAAAAGTTGGGACACCTGCTGGACCTATAGGGGCCTCAGCGCGCGGTTCGCTTCCTTGCGAGTGCCTGGCCCATGACGAGCAGGGCGAAGAGGGGCAGGGCAAGCATCCGCCGCCAGCGCCAGGGTTGGCGGATCAGGCGGTAGAGCCACTCCAGGCCGGCCCGGCGCATCCAGGCCGGCGCCCGGCGGACGCGGCCCGAGAGGTAGTCGAAGGTTCCCCCCACGCCGATCCCCACCGGAACCTCCAGCCGGGGAAGGTTGCGTCGCAGCCACAGGTCCTGCTGGGGTGCGCCATAGGCCACGAGCAGGATATGGGGGGCGGCTGCGCGGATCCGCTGGCCGATCTCCTCTTCCTCCTCCGGAGCCGGGGAACCGGCGTAGGTGCCGACGATCGCTACCCCAGGGGCGTGCGTTTGCAGGCGCCTGGCGGCTTCCTCGGCCACTCCAGGAGCCGCACCCAGCAGGAAGAGCCGGTAGCCCCGCGCGGCTGCCCGCTCTGCCAGCCGCTGGGTCAATTCCACCCCGGGCACCCGGCCCCGGAACGGCTGCCCAAGCAGCCGGCCGGCCCAGGTGATCCCGACGCCGTCTGGGACGGCCAGGTCGGCACCGTTCAGCGTCTCCCGAAATAGGCTGTCCCGCCGGGCGTGCATGACAAACTCCGGGTTGACCGTGACCACCTGGTGTGGCCCGCCCTCCTCGATCAACCGCTCCACAAGGTCGACTGCTTCCTCCAGCGTCACATCGTGGATGCGCACGCCGAGCACCTGGATGCTACGGGGTTGAGCGATGAAAGCGGTGGACACACCATCCTCCCGCCGGTGCGTTCTCAAGTCCGACGCGATTGTACTTCTTTTGTCCCGAACGATCAACCGTCGGAGGGCCGCACGCCGCTTTTTCAGGTAACCGTTCGTCGTAAGGCATGGGGGCAACGTCCTGGGGCCACCAGACGTGGTGGTGGAGATGTGGCCGTGACGGATTGGCTTTTCCCACCTGGCCTCTTCCGGTGGAGGTGAGGGCCCCTCACCGCTTCTTGCGGGCCATGGGTTCTCGCGCTATAATTAAGTTGTAACCACAAGGGCGTGGTTTGTGGCCCTGGGATGGGCTCCGAACGAGGGGGTGTTGGTGGAAAAAACCCGCAGTGGGACGCTGCTGGGGGACGCGGTGCAGGATCTTTCGCCGCAGACCCGCGAACGGATCCTTCAGGCCCTGGCCCAGGCTATCCCGGCGACCCCGGGGATGGCCGGCGAACTGCTGCGGACATTGGAGCAGGCAGTTCGCGAGGGGAACCCGACGCTCCTCCCCGCCGAGGGACGACGACGGGCCGAGCAGGAGTGCCCGGTCACCACGCTCGCCGAACAGGCGGTCGTGGCGATCCGTACGTTGCGTCATCACCTCACCGGCGAGGACGAGCAGGTCGAACTGGTTCGCCTGACCTTCATCTCCGAACTGCTCAGCGGGTACGTCCACGCACGCGAGGACATCGCTGCCCAGCGGCGGTCCGCGGAGCTCAGGGCCCGTATGAAGGAGCTGGCGGCCCTCCATCAGGTGATCAGCGCGGCCAACTCCAGCCTGGACCTGGATACCGTCCTTCACCTGGTCGTGCGTACGGTGGCCGAGGTGATGCAGGTCGAGGTCTGTGAACTCTACCTCTTCGAGCCGGAGCGCGGCACCCTGGTGCTCGGCGCCTCCGTAGGTCTGAACCCGGAAGCGGAAGGACGGGTGCGTATCCGCCTGGGCGACGGGGTCACCGGGTGGGTTGCCCAACAGGGACGGCCCGTGGCGGTTGCCGATGTGCGCCAGGAGCCCCGTTTCCTCTATGAACCGACCCTCCATGAGGAGCCCTACCACTCCCTCCTCTCCGTGCCCATCATCCTCTACACGGTGGAGAAGCTCGTCGGGGTGATCAACGTACGCACCCGGGAGGCGCGCACCTACACGCCCGAGGAAATCAATTTCCTGGAGACGGTCTCGGGCGAGATGGCGATCGCCCTGGAAAACGCGCGCCTCTACCAGGCGACCGACCAGCGCTTGCGCCAGAAGGTGGATGAACTGACCACCTTGCAGCGCGTGTCCGCCATGGTCGTGAGCACCCTGGACCTGGACAAGACGCTCGGGTTGATCGCCGAGCAGGCGGCCAAGCTGGGGCGGGCCGATATGGCGGCCATCGTCGAGTGGAGCCCCCTGCGGCGGGAACCAGAGGTCGTCGCCTCGTGGGGACTCAGCCCGGATGCCGCCTCCCGCCTCCAACAGTGGCTGCGTCCGGGCAAGGTGTACCAGCAGATGGCGGCGACCGGCCGGCCGATCGCCGTCCGCGCCGACGACCCGACGGAGCAGGGCAAGCTGGCGCGCGAGTTTGGCTTCGGTTCTCTCCTCTGCCTCCCCCTCCGGGGCAAGGAGGGCCCGCTGGGCACCATCTGCCTCCACACCGAACGCCCTCAGGGATTCGTTCCCGATGAGATGGACTTCCTGGCCGTGTTTGCCGACCAAGCGGCGCTGGCTATCGAGAACGCCCGCCTCTATAGCGAGCTGCGGCGTTCCCTGGAGATGAAATCGACCCTTCTCCAGGAGATGCACCACCGCGTGCGCAACAACCTCCAGGCGGTGGCCTCGCTCCTCAACATGCAGATGCGGCGGGTGCAGGACCCCCAGGTGGTGCGCTACCTGGAGGAAAGCGCTTCCCGCATCCAGAGCATCGCCGCCGTGCACGACCTCCTCTGCCAGGAGACGTTGGGGGTGACGACCGTCCAGGCCGTGGCCCAAAAGGTCCTGGAAATCGCCAGCGCCCACCTCTCCCGTCCCGGGCTCCGGCTGCATTGCCAGATCGTCCCGGAGCAGCCGCTGCCCATCGCCTCGCGCGAGGCTACCCTCCTTGCGCTCCTGATCAACGAGCTCCTTTCCAACGCCATCTCGCACGGTCTGGCCAACCGGGAGCAGGGCACGGTGCTGGTGGATGCCTACCTGGCGGACGAGCAGGTGGTCGTGCAGGTGCGGGACAACGGCGAGGGGCCCGACGCGGGCAACGGGGGGGAAGGCGGCCTAGGCCTGCAGATCGTGCGTGCCCTGGTGACCCGCGACCTGGGAGGGACGTTCACCCTGCGCCGCGACGGCGATTGGACGGTCGCCATCATCTCCTTCCCCTACCAGCCTCCGCGTGGCATCCCCGGGATCGAGCTGCCCGCGGTGCCCCCAGTCTATGCCCGTGGCACCTGAGGTTTCCCTCTAGCGCGAGGTACTCGCCACCCATACGCGATCCACCTGCACGCCGAGCGGACGCGTGTCTCCGCCCATTCCATAGTCCGTCTGTCGCCAGGTGGAGGAGACGATGCGCAAGAGCGCCGTCTGACCGTTGCCCGGAACAACTGCCCACGCCGGTAGCGTGACGGTGTAGGTGCGGAACGCTTCGCCGAGGGTCCAGCTTCCGAGCGGCGTGTCCCCCAGGAAAACGGTCGCGTGGGCCGCCCCCAACCCCTCCGGCCGTCGCCCGCCGGCCATCCGGAGGGTGAGGGTTACGACCTCTTCCCCGGATGGCCAGGGGAGCCGCAGCACGCCCTCCCCCTTCGTCCAGCAAAAGGTCGTCCCGTCCGGTGCAACCTCATCCTGGTGGAACCCGGAGACCTGGTAGATGTATCCCCCGGTCCCCAGGTCGATTTCCAGCGGGAGTTCCCCCAGCGGGCTCCCTCTGCCGGACCACGCTTCCGGCTGGTAGATGCCGAAGGGAAGGCGCAGGAGGTAAGCGTTGTGCGGCTTCTGGCGTCGCAGTTGCTCGAACTCGGGCACCACCAGCTCGAAACGTTCCTGCCAGCGCAGCCGCATGTGGGGGAGGAAAAGGCGCCCGCCGTCGTTGCCGATGAGGAGAAAGACCCGCCGGCCCTGGGCCCACCAGCGCCCGATCTGGGCTTCCAAGAGCGTTCCGTTCGGTCGCTCGCGCACAATGACCAGCGACGGCCGTTCGAAGAGGTACTGTAGCGGGGTCGCGACCGTAAAGGGGGCGTCCCGGGCATCGTCGATCAGGAGCAACACGTCGTCTGGCCGGAAGCGCGCGGCCAGCGTTTCGAGCTGGGACAACGCGCCGCGATACTCCTGATGCCGGTAAAATGGCCAACCCGTGTAGGCAAGATAGGCCACCATCGCCAGGCCCAGGAACGCGGCGGCAGGCCGGCCAACCCGGCGCAGCCGTGCCAGTTCCCGCAGCGCGAGTGCCATGGCCACGCTCAGGAACGGGATCACCACCGGGACGTAGCGCCGCATGATGTAGACGTGGTGCTCCTCGCCATACAGTTCGTAGCTGAAGAACGCCAGGTAGAACAGGCCGGAGACCAGAAAAAAGGCGCTTCGGCGGTCGGTTCGCTTGAGGATCCACACCGCCGTTCCGGCGATCCCCAGCCCGATCCCGAGCGGCGAAAGGTACCATCCCAGCCGGACCAGGTTCGCCTGCGCGCCCTCCGGAACCGGAGCCCCGATGTACCCTTCCAGCACCATCCGGTTGCGCCAGGGGTGGAACAGCACCTCTGCGTTCAGGATGCCCGGGCGCAGGAAGTAGGCGTAGGCCGCAAGCGCCAGCAAAAGCGCGGCCGCGCACGCCTGGAACAAGGTGCGATGGCGCGCAAGCCAGCCTCCCACGCGTGTCCGCCACGCGTTGCTCTGTCTCAGCGCAACCAGCCCGGCTGCACCCAGCAAAGGGAGGCCCAGTTCGTAGGCAAGCCGCCATGGCTGGTGCATGACCGGCGTGCGGCCGTGGAAGTATTCGCGCAGCACCGGCGTCAGCAAAGGCTGCACCAGCCACGACAGGGTGAACCAGTCCTGGATGCGGTGGTAATAGGAGTTCAGCGTGTAACCCCAGGTCAGCGTGCAGAGTTGCAGGAAGGTGTGTACCGCCAGCACGCCAAGCGCCAGGGCAAGCGCCTGGTACGCCCGGTGAAAGCGATGCGTCACCCATCGGTAAAGCAGGAAGGGGAAAAGGAGCAACCAGACAAAGAAGAAATCGACCCGCACCAGCCCGATCAGCCCGAAGGCTACCCCGGCTAGCAGGCCCCAGAACGCTCCCTCCTCTTCCTCCAGCCGTACCAGCGCCCAGGCGGCCAGGAAAAAGAGGAACTGCGTGGCCCCCTCGGAGACGGAGTAGCGGGCAAACCACACCTGGAGCGCGTTCAGGGAGAGGAAAAGGTAACCTGCGAATCCGATCCACCCGCCGAAGAGCCGGCGGGCGAGCAGGTACACGCCCAGGCCCCCGAGCAGCGTAAGGTAGGGCGTCATCACCAGGCCGGCTCGCAGTCCGAGCAGCGCAAAGCCGATGGCCAGCCAGGTGGGATAGAGATGGTAGAACTGGGGCACGACCGTCCCATGCTCCAGGTTGGCTACAAAGAGCCCGGGCATACGGGCATAGGGGTAGAAGAAGCGACCGGGGTGCTGAGGGGAGAAAAAGTGCGTGTACAGCGCTCCCCGTTCCCGGACGTTGAGCAATGTCCGCAAGGCCAGCGCTTTTCGCCCCGCATCTAGCCTTCTGCCTGCCCACTCGTCACCGACCTGGAAGCGCGAGAGCTCCGCGACGAGCGGGTCGTGGATGAGGATGCCACCGTGGCGGGCGATCTGCGCGCCGGTTGCCGGGTAGACGGCGGCATCCCGCGGCCCCAGCACCAGCTCGAAGGGGCGGAAGGCGAGCACCCCGAAGAGGAGCGTGACCGCGGCGATCGGGACAGCCTCACGCCACGGAAAGGTGGGGGAAGCCGGCCAACGGAACAGGGCCTTTCCCCGAACGCGCGCCAGGCCGGCCATGGCGAGGGTGTAGAGAAGGAGCAGCGCCGAAAGCAGCCCGATGGAAAAGCGCCCCACCTGGGCCAGGAGGAGCCCGATCCAGCCGTTGACCGCCAGGCTGCAGGCCAGGATCAGGTAGGTCCGTTCCAGGGCGTCCAGCCGCCGCAGCGGGGCCAGCGCGGAAAGGGTGCTCCAGCCGGGCAGCACGAACACCAGCGGGACGCCCACCGCGGCCAGGAGCGCGCTCACGGCTCCGCCTCCCATCCTTCCAACCAGACCTTCAACCGCGCACTGGCCCCCGCGGGCAACTCGGGCAGGCGCAGCTGGTCCTGCCGAAAGTCGCTGTAGGAGGCGCCCTGAAGCGTCGCTCGGCGCACCGGTGCGGGAAAGGTCAATGTGAGGCCGGAAAGCGTTTCCCGGCTGACGTTACGCACCCGCAGCTCCAGGTAGCCGGGCCGTTCGCGCGTTTCCATCTCCACCTGGCAAAGCGCGTTGCGATAACGCACGATCTCCGTCAAGGGGGCGATCCACAGGCCGGATGAACGCCGTTCGGCGCTATAAGCGAGCAGCTCCTCCCAAGCAGCCACCTGCTCGGGCGAGGCGACCTCCTCGCTATGAGCCCAGAGGCTGGTCACCCCGCGCAGCAGGAGCACCCGGTCGACAACCGCCTTTGCCCCGGGCAGGTCCTCCGGACGGCCCGGGAAGTAGTGGTCGGGGAAAGCCCAGAGGTTCGGGTGGCCAGGAACCGTACGTAGGTGGAACAGGTCATCCGGGGGAAGGATCCAGTATTGGGAACGGCCGCGCGGCTCGTGGTAGGTCCGCGTGACGGCGAGGTACCCCAGCGCCTCCAGCACATCGTAGCTCGCGTCCGGCATCCCCAAACTGGCCCCCCACGGGAAGGCGAGCGATCGAGCGGACGGGACCCCGGCTGCCCGGGCCACCGCATTCCAGCGCTGGAGGTCGGCCCGGAGCTCCTCGGGCGAGGCGAGCCCGAGGTAGAGATGGCCGAAGGTGTGGCTGGCGATCTCCTGATGGGCGGCCAGCAAGCGCGGCACCAGATCGCCGAAATACCAGGCCGGATGGCTCTCGGAGGTACCGTGGGGATCGTCGGCAAACCAGGGGGTGGTGAGCCAGTGGTCGTCGCGCCAGCCGTTGGCCTGCGAGGCCCAGGCGTACAGGGGGTGGCCAAAGTCGTCGCCGGAAGGATTGCCGGGGAGGAGCGCGTAGCCGGCCGCAAACCAGGTGCCACGGATCCCGTAGCGTGCGAAGAGGGACAGGAGGTTCTCCGTTCCCTGCCGCATGGCTTCCCCACGCGCCTCGGCCGTGGCCGGGTTGTAGCCGTCGTCGCTGCGCGAGTGGATGAGCCCGCCCATAGCGGTCTCCCAATCGACGGTGAAGGCGAGCGCTGCCTGGCCGTAATCGGGGAAGGGCTCCAGGCGCACGCCGGATTCGGAGAGGCGCAAGTCGTCCAGGTAAACGGGATCGTCCCCGGCCGGCCGGAGGAGCACGGTCATCCCGACAGCATCCGGCGGCGCCACGGCCTGGAAAGAAAGCGACCGCCAGCGCCGGGAGGGGACCGGCATCCAGTCGCTTGTGGCGCGTGCGCAGACCTCGCGGCGTGTGTCCTCCCACAGGAAGGCGACCTGCAAGCGCGCGGGTGTGGGGGCATCGGCGAGTGCCTGGAGGGAGAGGGTATAGCGCTTGCCCGGCCAGACGAACACGGGCGCGCTGCGCACGTAGGAGGCGCTGCCCGTCAGCCGCAGCGAATGCCCCCCTGGCTCGGGCAAGATCGTCCAATCGCTGAGCTCCGCGGCCGGTCCTGCTTCCCAGCCGTCCGGCCGTCGGTCCCCGTCGGCGTCCTCCTGAAAGCCCGGGTTGACCAGGAGGTTGCCGCTCGCGTAGAGCGGCGCGGGGCCCGGTTGCTGCGTCAGCCGCCAGGCGGCCGCTCCGGCCAGGCCGAGCAGCAGCAACGCTGCCAGCACGAACACGATCCGCCGTCCCATCGTCCTCCGGCTACCTCCTGCGAGCTCATAGCAAAAATACCCCGTCCCGCCCGTGAAGGGGACGGGGTATCTATTCAAAGGATCTTGATCGCCCTCTCCAAACAGTTCCGGCGGCGGTTTACCGCACCGGCGGCCAGATGACCCGCCATTGCTCGTCCTGTCGCACCAGGCTGAGGGCGTTGTACACGACCGCCGTTTCGCCGCTCGTCTTGGTCAGCGTGGCCGAATAGGGCACGGAGGCACGCGTCCCCGTGGCCGAGAGCACCTCGGCCTGCACCGATTCGACGTGGAACCCGGCAATGCCCGCGTCGCTCCAAGCCTTTTCCAGCATCGCCTTGAACTCTTCCGCAGTCACCGTGGCCTGGGAATCGGCGCTCAGGAGGTTGTAGGCGGCCACAAAATCGCGTCCTTCCATCGCCCGGAGGAACGCCTCGGCCGTCTCTCGAGGTCCCAGTGAGGGCTTGCCACAGCCTGCAAGCAAAGTGAGCAGGCACCCTGCCAAGGCCAGCCAGGCAAAGGTCCGGCGCATCGCACCCCTCCTTGTCCGTTCCCGTGCTCCTTGGCGCAGACCGTTTTTCAGAACCATCGCTTCACCCCCATCCCGACATCGGGATCGGTGAAGCCGATCACCTGGTCGCCGTTCGTGTCGCGATCCATCAGCAACTCAGCCACCTTGACCACGAACTCCTGTCGGGACATCTTTCCTCCGTAGCCCTCTTCTAGGAGGTACTCGGTAATGAGCCCCAGCGCCACATCGGCTCCATTGGCAAAACGGGGCGAGGAGACCAGGGCACTGCGCTGGCCCTGCGCGGTCAGGTAATCGAGCACTTCCTGGTACAGGGGCCATACTTCCGCCGAGATATCCCGTTCGCCTCGCACGCTGATTGCCACCGGCAGTTCCATGATCCATCCGTTGACCGCCACGGTGACCTGAGCCCAGCTCGTGTGGGCCCGTGGGAGGGCGCTCGTGTTGCTGACCGAGATGTACTCGGTCACCTGGATCGGGTTTCCGGCCAGGAGCTCGTAGTCGGCTGGCAAGGGCGCCAGCCAGTCCCGGTTGCTCGTCGCGACCAGGCGGAACGGGGGGGCCAGGCTGAGGACGTACTCGTAGCGTGGCGGGAAACGGCCGGCGTCGTATACGCCCATATCGACGATGATCAGTGCTGGAAGCAAGGGGCGCGAGGCCCCCTCGGGCACCGGAGGGATCGCCCGCTCCGGCCCCGAGATCACCTTGCTTGGAAGCGCGCTGATCTCCACCAAGACGACCGTCGAGGCATCCGCTTCGCCGTTGTCCGTGACCGTGAGGAGGACGGGGTAGGTGCCCGCACGCGCGAAGGTGTGTTGGATGACGGCGCTGGTGGTGATCGTCTTGGTGCCGTCGCGAAAGTCCCACAGGTAGCGGACGATCCGGCCGTCGGGGTCGCTGCTTGCGCGGGCATCGAAGGTGACCGGCAGGCCAGCGAGCGTCTGGGCAGGGGAAGCGCTGGCCTCGGCGTGGGGCGGCCGGTTGGTGCCGGCCGCGACGACCCGGAGCTGGGTGGGGATGGTAGGGATCGGGGCACCGCCGGTGCGATAGGTAGCGATGGCGCTGACCGTATAGAGGCCAGGGGCCTGGTAGGCGTGGACCACGGGCCACCCTTCCTCCTGGGGGCTGCCGTCGCCAAAGTCCCAGCGGACGACTACACCGGGCACGGGGAGCGTGCACGTCCCGAAGGTGATCGTTTCCCCGACGGCGATGCCGTCCAGTTTGGAGATGCATTGACGGAGGTCGATCTCGCCACCGGAGTAGGTGTGCAGGGGGAGCAGGAGGAGCGCGGCCAGCAGGACGGCCAGGATGCCCAACAGCCGCCTGGCTGAGCGGTAACCCTCTTTCATGGCAGGACCTCCTCTGGGTCTCCCTCAGGGGCTCGCTGGGGGTATTATACCACGTTCCGGGAGCATATCAAGTTGGTTTGGTTGACAAAGGGCGTTTGTCATGCTAAAATACTTTTACTTTCACAAAGTCGAACGGTCGTTTGCGATAGCTTCCCGTTTCCTGGATTCCTAGGTCGAAGAAGACGGTAGTGGCGTGGCAACGGGGCCGGCCGGAAAACCCTTATGAGAGGGGGTGGTCGGGCCTTTGTTCTTTATATGTCCGCTCTGTGGGCGAACGGGTTCCTCGCGATGGGGAAAGCCGGAGTGGCCGTCCGGCAGGAGCGCGTGGTAGCTGGGGAAATCGAGCCCGGAACCCTGTCCCACAGCGCCAGGGGTGATTCCCAGGCGGTTTTCCCTTCAGGAAATCCGACAGGAGGAGAAAGATGTCTCGCAAGCGGATCGCCTTGCTCATCGGGCTCCTCGCGGTGGTTGTGACGGTAACGGCTGGCCAGTGCGGGGCGCCCAAGGCCAAGTTCCAGTGCACGGACCCGATCGGGTGCGTGGACATCAAACCGGGCGAGCCGATTCACATCGCCTACATGTTCGTGGTGACCGGCCCTGACGAGTCGCTCGGCCTGGATACCAAGTACGGGGTCGAGATCGCCATCGACGACAAGAAGGAGATCCTCGGGCACCCTATCCTGCTGACCGGCGAGGATAGCCAGTGCAACGCCGAGGGTGGGCAGGCCGCGGCGCAAAAGATCGCCGCCGATCCCACGGTGGTGGCCATTGTCGGCACGAACTGCTCCAGCGAAGCCCGGCCGGCTGCTCCGATCATCACCCAGGCCGGCATGGTCATGGTTTCCCCGTCCAATACCGCTCCGGACCTGACCGACCCCGCCAAGCACCAGGCTGGTTACCTGCGCACCGCCCATAACGACAAGGTGCAGGGCGCAGCGATGGCCAAGTTCGCCTGGGAGTACCTGAAGGTCAAGCGGGCGGCGACCATCCACGACGGCAGCCTGTACGCGGATCAGCTGCAGCAGGTCTTTGCCGAGGAGTTCAAGAAGCTCGGCGGCACGATCACGGCCCAGGAAGCGGTCGACCCGAAGGACACCGACATGCGGCCGGTCCTGACCCGCATCGCAGCCACCCAGCCCGAGCTGATCTACTACCCGATCTTTATCGCTGCTGGCGGCTTCATCACCAGCCAGGCGCGGGAGATCCCGGGGCTGGAGAAGGTCTACCTGGCCAGCGCGGACGGTACCTTCTCGCCCGACTTTGTCAAGGCCGCGGGCTCGGCGGCGCTGGGGATGTTCCACTCCAGCCCGGACTTTGGGGCCTTCGGCGCCGGCTATCCCGAGTTCCTCAAGAAGTACGAGGCCAAGTACGGGCGCAAGCCGCTGGCTCCCTTCCATGCCCACGCCTATGACGCGGCGATGATGATCTTTGCGGCTATCGAGAAGGTTGCCGTCCAGGATCCCGATGGCACCCTGCACATCGGACGCCAGGCGCTGCGGGATGCCCTCTTTGCCACCAAGGACTTCAAGGGGCTCACGGGCAACCTGACCTGCACCCCAACCGGCGACTGCGCGGACCCGAAGATCGCCGTCTACCAGATGATGAACACCGATCCGGCCAAGTGGAACCCGGGCTCCTGCGACGAGTGCAACCCGAAGAAGATCTGGCCGTAATGGGCCTCCTTTGGGTACGTGCGTAGCGAGGGGCAGGGGCGGGCAACTTCGCTCGCCCCTGCCCATGACAACCTGAGGAGTTGCTATGCTACGACAGCTGCTCAGACGGGTAACGCTGGTCGACATCTTCATGTGGATCATCGGCCTCCTGTTGATCGGCATGGTGTTCTATGGCTCGGTCCGGACCCTGGTGTCTGGCAAGTATGCGCCGACGGAGTGGGTGAACCTGACCGTGACCGGGATCGCCCTGGGAGGGATCTATGCGCTGATCGCCCTGGGCTACACCCTGGTCTACGGCATCCTGCGCATGATCAACTTTGCCCATAGCGAAGTCTTCATGAGCGGTCCCTTCACGGCCTACTTCCTCGCCGACGCGTTGGACAAGGTGGGCTATTTCGACCGCTACCCGATCCTCAGCCTGCTGCTCGTGATGGTGCTCAGCATGGCTGTCGCCACCACCGTGGCCGTGCTCCTGGAACGGATCGCCTACCGTCCCCTGAGGACCGCTCCGCGCCTAGTGCCGCTGATCACCGCCATCGGGGCCTCGTTCTTTCTTCAGTACACCTTCCGGGGGCTCTTCGGATCAGGGGTGAAGGGGTATCCGGAGACCGATTGGTTCAAGCGCAAATGGTGCCTTCCGGATACGCAGGCTTGCATTTCGACCACCCAGATCCTGGTCATCGTGGCGGCGGTGCTCATGATGGTCGCTTTGTACGCCTTCGTCCAATGGACCAAGATCGGCAAAGCGATGCGCGCGGTGTCTGAAGACAAGGAGACGGCCGCTTTAATGGGCATCGACGTGGACCGGGTCATTGCCACGACCTTTGCGGTCGGCGGAGCATTGGCCGGCGTGGCGGGGGTGCTCTACGCCCTGATGTTCCGCCAGGTCCAGTTCTTCATGGGGTTTGTCCCCGGGATCAAGGCCTTTACGGCCGCGGTCTTGGGCGGCATCGGCAACATCCCTGGGGCTATGCTGGGCGGGCTCTTCCTGGGCATCTTTGAGGCGCTCGGGCCTAACCTCTTCCTGGACGGGCTGGGCATTCCCGCCCCCTACCAGTTGAAGGATGCCATCGCCTACACGATGCTTGTGCTGATCCTGATCTTCCGACCGACCGGCATCTTGGGCGAGCGGCTGGCCCGCAAGAAGGCCTAGGAGGTCGTGGCCATGGCGAAAGCGACGCGTTTCGATGGAAAGGCGGTCCTGCGGGCCGGGGCCATAGCCGGAGTGACGGCACTGCTGATTTGCCTGGTGGGGATGGTTGCTGCCTTTGGCAAGCGGAACCTGATCGGGGGTGTGGTTCGCATCAGTGTTGGCCATACGCTGTTTTTCCTGAACATGATGCTTGCCGGGTATCTGGCTGTGCGCCGCGCCCGGCATAAGGAGCCGCTGTTCCAGGCCCTGGGGGGCGCGCTGGCCGGCCTGGTGTCCAGCGCAATGGTGGCCGCGCTGGTGCTGATCGACCTACCGGAGCAAGTCAACCTGCGCTCCGTGTTGATCAACGCCTCGCCCGACCTGTACGCCCTCCTCACTTTCGGGATGCCCACCCTGACGGGGCTGGGCGTGCTGGTGGTCGCCGGTACCTTTGTGGCCGCATTGACCGCTGGTGCCCTGATCCTGCCGCCGCGCTTCCGACGGGCCGTCTCGCTGGGGTTTGCCGTCCTGCTCCTCGTCGGCCTGCTCCAGGACCTGCTGAAGGTCATGTTCACGGGCTGGGGAACGCTGGGCGACCTCTTCCTCTGGATGTTCGAGACGGGCGGAGGCCTGTCGCTCGTTGCTGCGGTCACCGTCTTTGTCGTGGCGGGCGGGCTCAACCTCCTGTTCTCGTACTATGCGGCGGGAACGCGCCGGCAGGTACAGGCCTGGGTGATGTCCCGGCCTCCGCAAGGCCGGTTGGCCATCCGGATCGCCAGCATCGGCCTCCTGGCGTTGGTGCTGCTTTCGGTTCCCTTTGTTGTCGGACGTTATCCGAGCGAGGTGTTGAACACCGTTGGCCTTTTCGCCCTGATGGGACTCGGGCTGAACGTCGTGGTAGGCTTTGCCGGGCTGCTCGACCTGGGGTACGTGGCCTTCTTTGCCATCGGCGCCTACACGATGGGGGTGCTCACCTCCCCGGAGATCTCCCCCCTGGCTCATCCTCTGACCTTCTGGGAGGCGCTGCCTTTCTCCCTCCTGGCGGCGCTTCTCTCGGGGATCATCCTGGGGATCCCGGTGCTGAACACCCGGGGGGATTATCTGGCCATCGTCACCCTGGGCTTCGGGGAGATCGTGCGGCTGCTCTTCCTTTCCGACTGGCTGCGCCCCTACGTAGGCGGTGCGCAGGGGATCCAGCTGATCGCGCCGGCCAAGGTCGGCGACCTCCTCCTGACGCAACCCCGCGAGCTCTACTACCTGATTCTGGTGAGCTGCCTGATCGTGGTCTTTGTCTCGAACCGGCTGAAGAACTCGCGGCTGGGGCGGGCCTGGATGGCGGTGCGCGAGGATGAGGACGTTGCCCAGGCCATGGGGATCGAACTGGTGAGCACCAAGCTCCTCGCCTTTGCCACCGGGGCCACCTTTGCCGGATTGAGTGGCGCGATCTTTGCCACCAAGCTGGGCTCGATCTACCCCCATTCGTTCCAACTGCTCTACTCGATCTACGTGCTCTGTCTCTTGATCGTCGGCGGCATGGGAAACGTGCCCGGCGTGCTGGTCGGGGCGCTGCTCTTGATCGGCCTGCCCGAGCTGTTGCGCGAGTTCGCCGAGTACCGGATGCTCGTCTACGGTGTCGCGCTCGTCTTCATGATGCTCACCCGGCCCGAGGGATTCCTCCCGGATCGCCGTGTGCGGCGCGAGGTACGGGCCGAGGTCGAGGAAAACAGCGCGTAGGAGTCCACGATGGCGTTGCTGAGCGCACGAGGCGTGACCAAGCGGTTTGGCGGACTCCTGGCCGTGAACCGCTTCGATTTCGAGATCGAGCAGGGGATGATCGCCAGCCTGATCGGCCCCAACGGGGCTGGCAAGACGACCTTTTTCAACTGCGTGACCGGCTTTTACCGGCCCGAAGAGGGGGAGATCACCTTCAACGGCACCCCGCTCGTCGGCCTTTCGGCCGACCGGATCACCCGGCTGGGCATCGCCCGTACCTACCAGAATATCCGCCTTTTCCCGAAGATGACGGTGCTCGAAAACGTGCTGGTGGGCCAGCATCCCCACCTGCGGTCCAACTACTTCGAACTGATCCTGCGTACGCCCCGGGTCCTTCGGGAGGAGTGGGAGGCAGAACAGGAAGCCCTGCGTCTGCTCGACTTTGTGGGACTGCGCGGACAGGAGAACCTCCTGGCCCAGAACCTTCCTTACGGGGCCCAGCGCCGCCTGGAAATCGCCCGCGCCCTGGCCAGCAGGCCCAAGCTGCTCCTGCTCGACGAGCCCACGGCGGGGATGAACCCGCGCGAGGTGGAGGAGATGATGGCCCTGATCCGGCGGCTGCGCGATGAGCAGGGGCTGACGATCTTTCTGATCGAGCACCGGATGAGGGTCGTGATGGGCATCTCGGAGCGGGTCACGGTGCTGGACTACGGGGTCAAGATCGCCGAGGGGACGCCGGAGGAGATCCAGAACAACCCCCAGGTGATCGAAGCCTACCTGGGCAAGAGGAGGGTGGCCTGATGGCGCTGCTGGAAGTACGCGACATCCACACCTATTACGGCCATATCCACGCCCTCCAGGGAATCTCGCTCACCGTGGAAGAGGGCGAGATCGTTACCCTGATCGGAGCCAACGGCGCCGGCAAGACGACGACCTTGAACACCATTTGCGGCCTGCTGAAGCCCCGCCAGGGGGAGATCTGGCTGCGTGGAGAGCCGATCCACGGCCTTCGTGCCCACGAAATCGTGGCCCGGGGCATCGCCCAGGTGCCCGAGGGGCGCAAGATCTTCTCCCGGCTTACGGTGACGGAAAACCTGGAGATGGGGGCCTATTCACGGG
This sequence comes from Chloroflexia bacterium, assembly GCA_034436115.1. Lineage (GTDB taxonomy): Bacteria > Chloroflexota > Chloroflexia > DTKN01 > DTKN01 > DAOTVY01. The sequence goes on from DAOTVY010000043.1 coordinate 54,801, forward strand.
CCGACCATGCTGGTATCCAAGAGGACATCGAGCGGGTCTTTGCGCTTTTTCCGCGCCTGAAAGAGCGCCGCCGGCAGCTGGGAGGCACCCTCTCGGGCGGGGAGCAGCAGATGCTGGCGATCGGCCGGGGACTGATGGCCCGGCCGCGCATCCTGCTCCTGGACGAGCCTTCGATGGGCCTGGCTCCTGTGCTGGTAGAAAGGATCTTTGAGACGATCCAGGAGATCAACCAGCAGGGCACGACGATCCTCCTGGTGGAGCAGAACGCCCTGATGGCCCTCTCCATTGCCCATCGGGGCTATGTGCTGCAGACGGGGCAGATCGTCCTGCACGACAGCGCAAGCAACCTGCAACAAAACGAGATGGTGCGTAAGGCCTACCTGGGAGGGGCCTAGTTCGGGCCGAAAAGGGCGGGTCAGACAACGCGTGCGAAATGTCGCGTTGACTGGCCCGTGGATCTTCCCACCCGATCAGGTGCGTTCGCCCCGCAGGATATGGGAGAGGAATTGGCGGGTACGTTCCTCCCTGGGCGCGCTGAAGATCTGCTCCGGAGGTCCCTCTTCCACCCAGTTCCCTCCGTCCATCAGGATCACGCGATCGGCGACGTCGCGGGCAAAGTGCAGCTCGTGGGTGACGACCACCATGGTCATCCCCTCGTTGGCCAGCCGCTCCATGACCTCCACCACTTCGCTGATCAGCTCCGGGTCTAGCGCCGAAGTCGGCTCATCGAAGAGCATGATCTCTGGTTCCATCGCCAACGCCCGGGCGATGGCCACGCGCTGTTGCTGTCCGCCCGAAAGGCGGGAGGGGTATTCATCGCGCTTGTCGGAGAGGCCGACCCAGGCGAGCAGCTCCTCTGCCTTGGCGATCGCCTGCTCGCGGGGCATCTTCTTCACCGTCATCGGGGCCTCGATGATGTTTCCCAGGGCGGTCATATGGGGGAAGAGGTTGAACTGCTGGAAGACCATCCCCACTTTGCGCCGGATCTCCCGCACATGCTCCCGGTGCACGGAGGCCGGTTCCCCGGCTTCCACCTTCACGTCGCCGATCTGGATCGTCCCAGCCGAGGGTTCCTCGAGGAAGTTCAGACAGCGCAGGAAGGTGCTCTTGCCTCCGCCTGAGGGGCCGATGATCACCACCACTTCGCGGGGCGCGACGTCCAGATCGACCCCCCGGATCACGTGCAGGGGCCCGAAATATTTGTGCAACCCGCGGACGCGGATGACCGGTTCTGCCATCGCCTATTTCCTCTCGCTACGCGCCATATAGGTCTCTAGCTTCCCCTGGAGGAACTGGAAGATCACCGTCAGGACCCAGTAGAAAGCGGCGGCGATGAGGAAGGTCTCGATTGCGCGGAAGTATTGCCGGCCGATCTTCTGTGCGCGGAAGGTCAGTTCCCAGACGGTGATGATCGAAACGAGCGCCGAATCCTTCATCATGGCGATGAACTCGTTGCCGATCGGCGGGATGACGATGCGGAAGGCCTGTGGCAGGACGATCCGTCGGAAGGTCTGTGCCCCCGACATCCCCAAGGCCGCTGCTGCCTCGTGCTGTCCTTTCCCGATCGCCTGGATGCCTGCCCGGAAGATCTCGGTCATGTACGCTCCGTAGTTTACCCCCAGGGCAAGGATCCCGGCGAGTACCGGCTGCAGGGTGATGTTCAGACGGGGCAACCCCAGGTACCAGATGAAAACCTGTACCAGGAGCGGTGTCCCGCGGATCAGGGAGACGTAGAACCCGGCGGCCCCATTGGCGATCGGGTTGCGGGAAAGTCTTCCCAGCGCCCCCAGCAGCGCCAGCACCACGGCCAACGCGATCGAGGCCGCGGAAACGTAGAGCGTGGTCCCCGCGCCGGCCATGATGAAGGGGAGGTAGTGCGCCATAAAGGCGATGTCCAGGTTGAAGCGGCGAAGCACGGAAAAGAGCACGACCAGGATGACCAGCCACACGGCGGCGACAAAGATCCCCTCCCGAAGTTGCCGCGTGCGCCGGATGGCCATCAGCTGCTCGGCCAGCGGACGGTCGTATGGCGCCTCGTAGTGGCTCGCGATGGCGCTGTGCGTCAAAAAGACCACGAGGCCCGTGTACCACACGGCCATGAAGAGCAAAGGCCAACCGACCTGCAGCCGGATCCCCCACGGGAGCGGGTAGGAGGGAACCTCGAAGATGGGAGGAAGCAGCACCAACACCGGCCCGAGCAAATAGAGCGCCAGGGCTAGGTGGTGGCTCCAGATGCGCCCTCGCACAAGCCCCCAGAGGCACAGGAGGCCGGCCAGGCCGCTCAAGAGCAGCCACACGCGCAGCACCTGGTTCCAGAAGGGAAACAGCCCGGGCCGTACCCATTCGACGCGGCTGAGGGCGTTCGTGTTCGTATCCCACACCCGGATCGTCCCATCGGTGCCCGCAGTCAGCAGATGGCTGCCTTCGGCTCCGAAGGATACGGCGCTCACCGTACCCAGGTGTCCGATGTACGAGGCCAGGTACTTGCTGTTCGATAGCCACGTGCGGGCTTTGGCGTCCCGGCATCCCGTCAGGAGGGTTTCGCCATCCCGATCGTAGACCACCTTGGTGAGCGCCGCCCAGTGGCCCTCCGCCGTGGCGTTTACCCGCCCGAGCCCAAGGTCCCAGAAGATCAGTAAGGTGTCCGCGCCGCCCGAGACCAACGTGCGGCCGTCTGGGCTGAAGGCCAGCGCCGTGACCGTCTTCCGATGCCCAAGCCACTTTTCCCGGGTGGCCTCGTTCTCCCAGTGGCCTGCCAGCAGGCGCACCGTATCGCCAGAAAAGGTGGACCAGATGCGGATGTTGGCACCCTCTCCGGCGGCCAGAAGGAGGTTATCAGGGCTGAGGGCGACCGCCAAGCGCTCATGGCCCTCAGCCGGGAACTCGTGCACCAACTTTCCCGAAGGTACTTCCCAGAGCCGCACGACGTTATCGTCGCTCACCGTGGCGAGAAGCTTCCCGTCGTTGCTCAGGGCCGCGTCGCGCACTGGGCTGCCCACCTCCCACGCGGCCAGGGTGTCGCCGTTTCGCACGTCCCGGAGGCGAACCGTCCCGTCCCGGCCGGCAGAAAGCACGGCCAGGCCGCACGAAGAGGAGCAGAAGCCTACCCGGACCACCGCGCCGTCTTCCCCGGCCAGGGTGATCCTCTGCCACTCGTCGTCGATCTTCCAGATCTGTACCGTCCCCTCGGCGGTCCCGGATGCCAGAAGCGAGCCACCGGCATCGTAATAGCCGATCACGGGCCGGCTACCTCCGTCCAGGGCGATCGAAGCGTACTGCCCAGCGTCGCCCTGCTGGTCCACGGTCTCGAGGGTCCAGTCTGGGCCCTGGCGGTGGGCGTACTTGAGGGCGTGGTGGGCGGCGTCGTAGTAGGCGATGTGGGGGCGGCCGAAGGGGTCGAGGGCGAGGGAGGCGAATTCGCCCACCTGGGGCCCGGCATCCACGGTCTCGAGCGTCCAGCGGGAGGGCGATCCGGAGGCCAGCCGCAGCGTCTGGCTGGTGGCGTCGTAATAGGCGATGGAAGGCCGGCCGTGCGCATCGAGGGCCAGCGAGGCGTGCGCCCCGACCTGCCTTCCGCTGTCCACGGTGGTTGTGATCCAGCGCGTGCCATCGAAGGCGGCATACCGTAGGGCGGTGCACGAGCGGCGTGCGTTATCGAACTGGCAGTAGGCGATGTGCGGCCGGCCCTGCGCATCCAGCGAAAGTGAGGCGTAGGGGCCAACCCACTCCCCGGTGTCCACCGCTTGGATGTCCCACCTTCCGGTTTCCCCGCGGGCATACTTCAGGTGGCCGGCGGCGCTATCGTAGTAGGCGACGTGGATGACTCCCTTGCCATCCACCATCAAGGAGCTATAGAGGCCCGCATAGCCCAGCGCATCCGGGCTCTCGACTGTCCAGCGGGTCCCGTCCCAGCGCGCCACCTTGAGGGCCCCAGTGGGAGTCAGCGCCAGGTCGGTCACGGGATCGGCGACATAGGGCCGGAGCGGCCCTCCGGCATAGGCTTGAAGGCCGTAGGCGAGGCTCAGAACGCTTGTGAGGGCGACGAGGAAGAACAGGACGTGGAGGGCTCCGCGATGTTCCAAAGGGGAAGAAACAGCAGCTCCGCTCAAAATCCTAGCCTCCTGTGCCGGGGAGCGAGCAACCGCAATCCCGAGCTGCCCAGCCCCAGTGCGGAAAGCGGTGCTATGAAACAGGCGGATAGGGGGCGGCCCGGCCGACCGCCCCCTCCGGAAATCTTCGCCCAACACGCGGCTAGCGCTGGTGCTATTGCTTTTTGGTGATATCGACGCCGTACCACTTGAGCGACAGGCGAGTCAGGGTGCCGTCCTCGTGCATAGCACGGATGATCTCGTTCAGCTTGGCGATCATCTTGTCCGAAGGCCCGCGGCTCTTGTCCAGGGCGAAGGCCAGCGGTTCGTAGTAGGCCGGCTTGCCGATGATCTTGATCGGCACGCCACGGTTGATCGCTTCCTGGAGCGTTGGCAAGGCCGACATCACCGCATCCAGGCGCACCCCATCGCCCAGCGCGAGGTCCTGGATCGCTTCGGCATCCGTGCTGTAGGGGACGATCTTAACCCCGGACGGCGGATCGTACACCGGCTTTTCGCCCACGATCTTGAGCGTCCCCTGGAGGTACATTTCGTAGGTTGTGGCCGTGCCTACGCCAACCCGCTTGCCCGAGAGCGCGGACACATCGGGGATGGAGGTATTGTCCTTATGCACGGCGAAGGCGGCCGGGGTGTAATAGTAGGGCTCGGTGAACCAAAGGACGGCCATGCGGTCCTCGGTGATGGTCATCGAGCCGATGCTCAAGTCCCAACGGCCACCCCAGTTGCCCGCGGTGATCGTGTCCCAGTCCGGGGTCACGAACTCTACCTGGACGCCCAGGCGCTTGGCGACCTCCTTGGCCACGTCGACGTCAAAGCCGTCCAGTTCGCCCTTGTCGTTGAGGAAGCTCTGGGGAGCGTAGTTGGGGTCGGTCGATACCCGGATCTTGCCCGCAGCCCGTACCTGATCCAGGAGGTCTTGTTGCTTCGGCTGGCCACATGCCACGACCAGGCTTCCGACCAGCACGAGTACGAACCACGCACTGAGCACAGCACGTTTGCTAGACATGGGTTTTCTCCTCCTTGGTCTAACCGCCTGAAGCACTGGGCAGTAACCCTCTTGGCTGACCTCACCTCCTTGTCCTCTCATCCATACCGTGGCAGCGGAAATGTCGCAAGACCAGGGTCTAATCTGTGTTTTATTATATCGAAAGGGGAAAGATCCGTCAAGGCAGGGCCAAAACCGCATAAGCCCTGCCATCTTTCTTGGCGCCAGGAGGTTCGCTCCGTGGCTGCTAGGAGCAGCGCAGCGCTTTCTGAAGACCGCCAGGTTGGTTGCAACAGCTGACGGCTTCTGGGTGCCCGCCGAACGGCCGGATTTTGACAGCGGATGTTGCCAAAGATATAATCCCATGAAATGAGTCGGTTGGCGCGAGGCTGAATGCCGGTATAGCTTGGCGGAGGTGGGAAATGCGCGTAGGCGTGCTGACTGGCGGGGGAGACTGTCCTGGGCTGAACCCGGCCATCCGGGCGGTCGTACGCCGGTCATTGCAGCACGGCTTTGAAGTTTGGGGGATCCGCAATGGATGGGCCGGCCTGCTGGACGGCGGCGAACTCATTCCGCTCGACCTGCAGTTTGTCTCGGGAATCTTGCATGTCGGGGGCACGAAGCTGGGGACCTCGCGCACCAACCCGGCCAAGAGCGAAGCGATGATGGACCAGGTACAGCGCAACCTGGAACGGCACGGGATCGAGGCGCTGGTGGCGATCGGCGGCGACGACACGCTGGGAGTGGCGCACCGCCTGTCCCAGCGGGGCGTCCACGTCGTAGGCATCCCGAAGACCATGGACAACGACGTCGTGGGGACCGACTACTGCATCGGCTTCGACAGCGCGGTGAGCATTGTGGTTGAGGCGCTGGACCGGCTGCACACCACGGCGGAAAGCCACCACCGGGTGATCGTGGTCGAGGTGATGGGGCGGGACACGGGGTGGGTCGCCATCATGGGGGGGCTGGCCGGCGGCGCGGACTTTATCTTGATCCCGGAAGAACCGCACACGCTCGATGAGGTGATCGCTTCCCTGGAGCGGCGGCGGCAGCGCGGGAAGAACTTTTCCATCATCGTTGTCGCGGAGGGGGTAGTCATGCCGGAACTGGCCAACAAGGAGGCGATCTGCGAGCGGGATGCCTTTGGCCATGTGCGGCTCGACCGGCGGTGCGTCGCGGAGACGATCGCCCAGATGATCGGCGAGCGCACCGGGATGGAAACGCGGCACGTGGTATTGGGCCACCTGCAGCGGGGCGGTTCCCCAACCGTTTTTGACCGCGTCCTGGCCACCCGGTTCGGCGTTCGCGCTGCGGATATGGTGCAGGCCGGCCGCTTCGGGCGCATGGTGGCCATCCAGGGGAACCATATCGTCGAAGTTCCGCTGGAGGTAGCCGCAAGCGGCATCAAGCCGGTCGATCCGGAGCTGATCCGCCTGGCCCAGGTCTTTTACTAGGGCTCCGATGGCCTTTTTCTTCGACCGCATCGCCCGCCTCTACGACCACGTTGCCCGTCCCCCCGATCCGGCCCCTTTGCTTGGGCTGCTTCGAACCGCTCCTGGGGGGCGCGTGCTCGACCTGGGAGGCGGTACTGGGCGGGTGGGCCAGGTGTTGGCGGGAAGGAGCGTGACCGTTTGCGATCTTTCGGCCCCGATGGCGCGCCGGGCGCGCGACAAGGGGCTCCTTTCCTGTCAGGGCCGGGCGGAGGCGCTTCCTTTTGCTTCTGGTGTCTTTGACGCCGTGCTGGCAGTGGACGCTTTCCACCACTTTGCCGGGCAGGAAGCGGCAGTGCGCGAGATGCTGCGCGTCGTGCAACCGGGCGGGCGGGTGGTCGTGGTAGAGCCGGACATCCGGCATCCGGTGGTCAGGCTGGTCGCGCTGGCCGAGCGCCTGCTGGGCCTGACGAGCCACATGCGGTCCGCCGAGGATCTGGGTGCCCTCTTCCAGCGAGCCGGGGGGCAGGTCGTGGCGGTGGAAAGGCTGGGGCGGGCGAGCTTTGGCCTGGTGGTGAGCTGTGGGCGATAACGCGGTCATTGTAGCGGAAAAACTCACCCGGCGCTTCGACGGCCGGACGGCGGTTGAGGCGCTGGACCTGGAGGTGCGGCGCGGAGAGGTGCTGGGGCTCCTGGGGCCCAACGGCGCAGGCAAGACTACCACGGTGCGTATGCTGACCGCCCTCATCGCTCCCTCCTCCGGAACCGCCACCGTGTGCGGCTTTCGCCTGGGGGAAGCGGACGACGAGATCCGCCGCCATGTGGGCATCCTGACCGAGATCCCGGGGCTTTACGAACGGCTTTCGGTGCAGTTCAATTTGGAGCTCTATGCCCGGCTGTACGGTATCCCAGAGCGGGAGGTGGGCGCGCGGGTGGAGCGCTACCTGCGCCTGCTCGGGCTCTGGGAGCGCCGGCGCGACCCGGCGGGTACGCTTTCCAAGGGGATGAAGCAGAAGCTGGCCATCGCGCGGGCCATGTTGCACGAGCCGGAAGTGCTCTTCCTGGATGAACCGACAGCGTCTTTGGACCCCGAAGGCGCGCAGCTGGTGCATGCCTTCATCGAGCAGTTGCGCGGCGAGGGACGGACGATCGTCCTGTGCACCCACAACCTGGCCGAAGCGGACCGGCTCTGTGACCGCATCGCGGTGCTGAAGCAGCGGCTTATCCGCGTGGATGCGCCGGAGCGCCTGCGGCAAGCGCTCTACGGGCGGGCCATCCGAGTCCAGCTGCGCCAGGTGCGGCCGGAGTACCTGGAGGCGGTGCGCGCTCTGCCCTTTGTGCGGGATGTACAGCTCCAGGGACAAGAGCTCCAGGTGCGTCTGGACGACCCGGAAGGGATGAACCCTGCCCTGGTGCGTCGGCTGGTGGAGCTGGGGGCAGAAATCCAGTTCATCCGGGAGGAGGAGCACTCCCTGGAGGAGGTTTACCTGGATCTGGTGCGTCAAGGGGAGGCGGAGCGATGAACTGGATGCGGGTGCGCGCGATCGTGTGGAAAGAGTGGGCCGATGCCTTCCGCAACCGGTTGGTGTTCTTCACACTCGTCTTCATGCCGCTTCTGTTCACGATCCTGCCGTTGGTGAACCTGTACTTCATGGGGCGCTTGCCAACAGAAGAGGTCGATGCGAACGACCTGGGCCCGTTCCTCCTTTACCAGGCGCGTTTCCACCTGGGCGATCCTCAGGATGTGATACGGGTAGGGATGGCGAGCATTTACCTCATCATCTTCCTCATCCTTCCGTTGATGCTCCCCATGGTGATGGCCACGGACAGCATCGTCAGCGAGAAGGTGAGCAAGAGCCTGGAGCCGCTTTTGGCGACCCCGATTCGGGTGACCGAGCTACTGGTGGGAAAAGGGCTGGCTGCGGCTGGGCCGGCCGTGGCGGTGACCTGGCTTTGTTACGTGCTCTACGCCGGGCTGGCCGGCCTGGTTACGAGCCAGGCGGTCGTGCGCGTGCTGTGGAGCGTGGACTGGCTGCTCGGCATCGGGCTTCTATCCCCCCTGATGGCCATGTTGGCCGTGGGGATCGGCATCCTCGTCTCCTCGCGGGTGAACGACACCCGCACAGCGCAGCAGATCGGCGGCTTTGTCGTGTTGCCGTTGATGCTGATCTTCATCCCGATGTTCCTGGGGCGGTTGGCGCTTACCGCGACGGTCTTTGTCGTCGGGGCTTTTCTCTTGGCCCTGCTCGACGGGGTGGTGTGGTTCTTTGCCGTCGCCCTGTTCCAGCGGGAAACCATCCTCACGCGGTGGAAATAAGAAGGGGTCGTGCACCCGCCTCCGACCGGTACCTTCCGGCTTATCCGCGCCTGCCAGCTCCGGCCAGGCTCCCCTGTGGCACCCAGAGGGAGCTGCTTACCGTTGCTTCCTTCCGGACCTGGCGGGGTTCACAGCGCTCTGCCGCACAGGACCCAGCCCTCAACGCCACATAACGCGAACAGTCCCACAAGGCCCGGCCTCGGTTGGGAATTCAACCCCGCTATAGCGGATTGCGGGTTACAGGGCACCGCTAGCTCCCCGTCTAGCACGACCCCAAAAACATCTTATGCCAGGGAAGGTGGTTTGTCAAGCGCGGTCACGCGTAGTATAATGCGGCCGCTTGCTCTGCCCCCAGGAGGGCGGACTTTCGGAGGACACGGTGCAACGACGAGACTGGATCTACCTGTGGCTGATCCTGCTCCTGGTAGGGCTGTCGCTCTGGCTGAATTTGGCCCAGCCGGCGATCGCGTTTTGGCGCCCGGTACCGGCGCCGCCCGAGAACGCGACCCCGGATCAGATCGCCGAGGCACAGGCGCGGGCCCGGGCCATCCGCTCGACCGCGCTGCGCCTGGGCTTGGACCTGCAGGGTGGGATGCAGGTGATCCTGGAAGCGCGGGGGGATGCCTCGGTGGTCAACCCCCAGAACATGGAAACGGCGCGCAACATCATCAGCGATCGGGTGAACCCGATGGTCGGCTACGAGGCGGTGGTACAGCGCCAGGGGGAACGGCGGCTGGTCGTCGAGCTCCCAGGAGTCTTTGACCCGCAGGAAGCGCTGGCGGCGATGCAGCGCACCGGCTTCCTGGAGTTCGTGGATACGAACGGGGAGATCCTGCCCGAAGGGATGCGCATTACAACGACCCATGGCCTGAGCGCGGAACAGGTCGCTGCGATCACCGGGACCCGCATTTACCGCACCGTACTTACCGGCGCCGACCTCGATTCGCGCGAGATCCGCGCGGATAGCGACCCCACGACCCAAGAGCCGATCGTCGCCCTGGGGTTTAACGCGGAGGGGACGCGCATCTTTGCCGAATGGACGAGCGCCCACGTGAACCAGCCGCTGGCCATCGTCCTGGACAAGAAGGTGATCTCCTGCCCGATCGTGCAGGAGCCGATCACGAACGGCAAGGCTTCCATCCGGGGCGAGGGCATCGACCGCCGCGAGGCGCAGCGCATCGCGACCCTGCTGCGCTATGGCGCGCTCCCAGTCGAGCTCGAGGTTGTGGAAAACCGCACCGTAGGGCCGACCCTAGGGCAGGATTCGGTGAACCGCAGCGTCATCGCGGGGATCATCGGGCTGTGCACCGTGCTCGTCTTCATGACGCTTTACTACCGTTTGCCCGGTGTGGTGGCCAGCGTAGCCCTGTGCATCTATACGCTGCTCATCTTTGCCCTTTACCGGCTGATCCCGGTGACGCTGACGTTGCCGGGCATCGCCGGCCTGCTCCTTTCCATTGGGATGGCGGTGGATGCGAACATCCTGATCTTCGAGCGCATGAAGGAGGAACTGCGGGCCGGGAAATCGCTGCGCACCGGGATCGAGGCGGGGTTCGACCGGGCCTGGACGTCGATCTGGGACTCGAACCTTTCCACCCTGCTCACCTGCGCGATCCTCTATGCGTTTGGTTCCTCCTTGGGTGCCAGCATCGTGAAGGGCTTTGCCATTACCCTTTTCTTCGGGGTGATCGTGAGCATGTTCAGTGCCATCACGGTCACACGGACCTTCCTGCGGCTGCTTTACCATACCGTGGGTTCGTGGATGGAGCGGGGCAGCCGCCTGCTCCTGGGCGTAGCCGTAGAAACACGCTAGGAGCGGAAGGAGGCACCAGGTGCTGCGATTGATTCGTCGACGCTACCTCTACTTTGCCCTCTCGGCGCTGATCATCGTGCCGGGGCTGGTCGCTATGGGGATCTCCACGGCCCGGTATGGGACTCCTGTGCGCCTGAGCATCGACTTTACCAGCGGCTCGTATGTGGAGGTGGAGTTCGAGCGCCCGGTTCAGGCGGGGGAGGTACGGCGGGTCTTCCTGGAGCAGGGGCTGGAGGTCGCCTCGGTACAGCTTTCCGCCGGCGATCGCATCGCCATCGTGCGTTCCCAGGTCATGGATGCGGCAAGGAAAGATCGGGTGATCGCGGCGCTGGGCAAGGAGCTCGGCCCGGTGCGCGAGCGGCGCTTCGATTCCGTCGGCCCTTCGATCAGCCGGGTAGTGACGCGCAACGCTCTGTATGCGGTGCTTGCGGCGGCGGTGGTCATCTTGGGGTTCATCACCTTTGCCTTCCGCAAAGTGCCCCACCCGTTCCGCTACGGGTTGTGCGCGATCATCGCCATGGTGCACGACATCCTGGTCACGGTCGGGCTCTTTTCGCTGGCCGGCCTGCTGCTGGGGTGGGAGGCGGATACCCTGTTCCTCTCCGCTTTGCTCACCGTGATCGGGTTTTCGGTGCAGGACACGATCGTCGTCTACGACCGCATCCGCGAGAATACGCCCCGGATGCGCGGTCTTCCCTTCGAGCAGGTCGTCGACCACAGCTTAACGCAGACGCTCCACCGCTCGCTGGCCACCCAATTGAATGCGATGTTCATCATGGTCGCCATCCTCCTCTTCGGGGGAGCCACGATCAAGCAGTTCATCCTGGTCATGTTCGTGGGGCTGGCCAGCGGGACCTACTCCTCCCTGTTCAACGCGGTGCCGTTGCTTGTCGTGTGGGAGAACCGCGACATCCCGCGCTTCTTCGCCCGCTTGCGGGGGCGGGCCTGAGTGGGGATAGGGGAGGGAGTGGAGATCCTCGACCGTTCCAACGGAGGGCTTTCAGGCTCCACGGGATGGAACTGTGGCTTTGTGGCCCATTTCGCAATTTGACAGCGTTATGGGCGCATGGTAGAATGCACGCGCCAACGAGGGCGGAAGACCTTAAGGAGGAGGAAGCCGATGGAGCAGGAGTTGAACCCCTTCAAAATTGCGCAGCGGCAGTTCGACGAGGCGGCGGAACTGCTCGGGCTCGATGCAGCCACGCGGGCCCTTCTGCGCGAACCCATGCGCGAATTCCATGTGACCTTTCCCGTGCGCATGGACGATGGAAGCGTGCGGGTGTTCAAGGGTTTCCGGGTGCAGTACAACGATGCCCGCGGGCCAACCAAGGGTGGCCTGCGCTTCCACCCCGCGGAAACCATCGACACCGTGCGGGCCCTGGCTGCCTGGATGACCTGGAAGACAGCGGTCGTGGATATCCCGCTGGGCGGCGGCAAGGGCGGGGTCGTGTGCAACCCCAAGGAGCTTTCCCAGACGGAGCTGGAGCGCGTCAGCCGGGCGTACATCCGCGCGATCGCCCACTATATCGGCCCGGAGATCGACGTCCCGGCCCCGGACGTCTACACCAACCCCCAGGTCATGGCCTGGATGATGGACGAGTACAGCATCATCAAGGGCTACAACGCCCCGGGCGTGATCACGGGCAAGCCGATTCCCCTGGGCGGCTCGGCCGGCCGTGGGGATGCCACCGCGCGCGGCGGGATCTACTGCACCCGCGAAGCAGCCAAGGTGCTGGGGATCGACCTGCGGGGCGCTACGGCTGCCATCCAGGGCTACGGCAACGCCGGCCAGTTCGCCCATAAGTTGGGCGTGGAGATCCTGGGGCTGAAGGTGGTGGCGGTCAGCGATTCCCGGGGTGGCATCTACAACCCAGACGGGCTGGATTATGCGGCCTGTGTGGCCCATAAGGAAGCGACCGGATCGGTGGTAGGCTTCCCGGGGGCAAAGACGATCAGCAACGAAGAACTGCTGGAGCTGCCGGTGGTTGTCCTTTTCCCCGCCGCTATGGAGAACGCGATCACTGCCGAGAACGCCCCCTGCATCCAGGCACGCATCGTGGCCGAGCTGGCCAACGGACCGACGACTCCGGAAGCGGACCGGATCCTGTACCAGAACGGCGTGTATGTCATCCCGGACTTTCTCTGCAATGCCGGCGGCGTGACCGTCTCTTACTTCGAGCAGGTCCAAAACGCTTACGATTACTACTGGACCGAGGAAGAGGTGCACGCCAAGCTGGATGCCAAGATGACCGCCGCGTTCCACGCGGTGCATGAGACGGCTCAACAGTACAAGGTACACAACCGCCTGGCTGCCTATATGGTCGCGATCCGCCGCGTTGCCGAAGCCTGCAAGCTACGCGGCTGGGTCTAGGGTTGGCCGTTTCGCACTCCGGGGGTGCCAGGCTCCCGGAGTGCATCTTTTTTGCCCCGCGCAGCCCGGCGCGCCTTACATAACGGGACACCGGTTTGCGGGAAATCCCCTTGTGTAGTATACTGGAACCGCTCCCGCAAGGGAGCGGGTCGTTGCACCTTTCTCGCAGCGCAAGAGCGGACAAGGAGAAGAGGCCCATGCTCAAGGGACGCGACCTCGTCAGCATTGCCGACCTCCGGCGGGAAGAGATCTTGGCTCTCCTGGAACGGGCTCGGGCGTTGAAGCGCGAGTGGAAGGAGGGGGGCAACCGACCCCTCCTGGCCGGGAAGACGCTGGCCATGATCTTCGAGAAGCCTTCGCTCCGCACCCGCTACACCTTCGAAGCCGGTATGGCCCACCTGGGTGGGCATGCGGTCTACCTGGGGCCGAACGATATCCGCCTGGGGGTGCGGGAATCGGTGCCCGATGTGGCCCGCAACCTTTCCCGCTGGGCTGAGCTCATCATGGCGCGCACCTTTGCCCACCAGACGGTGCTGGATCTGGCCGAGCACGCCTCCGTCCCGGTTATCAATGGCCTTTCCGACCTGGAGCACCCCTGTCAGGCGCTGGCCGACCTATTCACGGTTTGGGAACACAAGGGCCGTTTCGAGGGGTTAAAGCTGGCGTTTGTCGGGGATGGAAACAATGTCTGTCACAGCCTGATGTTGATCTGCGCCACGTTGGGCGTGGATATTTGGGTTGGCTGTCCGCCGGGATACGAACCGAAGCCCGAGATCACTGCCCGGGCGCGAGAGCTGGCTTCGCGAAGTGGAAGCGCGGTGGAGATTGTGCATGATCCCCGCGAGGCAGCGCGCGAGGCCGATGTCCTTTACACGGATGTGTGGGCCAGCATGGGCCAGGAAGCAGAGGCCGAGGAGCGGAGACGGGTCTTTGCCCCTTACCAGGTGAATGCGCAGCTCGTGGCCGTGGCCCGTCCGGATGTGATCGTTGAGCATTGCCTTCCCGCGCACCGGGGGGAAGAGATCACCGATGACGTGATCGATGGACCCCATTCCGTCGTGCTCGACCAGGCAGAAAACCGCCTCCATGTCCAGAAGGCCCTGATGGTGGAACTGCTGGGGTGGTGAGCGGACGATCCCCGCGCGATTCCTCCCTGCTGTGGGCAAGGGGGGTCCCCGTTGGCCAGGAGGAGCGAGGATGGCCGGGAATCGAGGCATCTACAACGCCGCAATGAAGCGGGCACAGGCGTACGCCTGGAACAAGGATTGGGCCGAGGCGCTGCGCGAGTACCAGCGGGCCACGGCCGAATTCCCAGACGACCTGGATGCCCGATTGGGGACCGCTGCTGCTTACGCCGGACTTGAGCGCTGGCAGGAGGCCCTGCAGATCTACGAGCAGCTGCACCGGGAGCGGCCCGACGACCCGGTGATCCTGGAGCGGCTGGGCGATGCCTACCTGGAGGTCAAGGACCGGGCCCAGGCCCGTGAGGTCTACCTCCGGCTGAGCGACCTTTATGTGATGCACCGCAAGCGCCCACAGGCGATCGCCGCTTTGCAACGAGTGTGTGAACTTTTTCCCCAGGACGAAGAGACCCTCGCCCGACTGGCCCGCCTGTACCGGGAGGCAGGGGATACTCTATCTGCGGCTCAAGCCATGGTGGAGCGGGTGCGTATCCTCTTCCAGGAGAGACGCCTTGGTGAGGCCATGGCAGTCTGTGAGGAGGCACTCCAGGTGGCGCCGGAGCATCGTCAGGCACGCGAGCTCCTTTTTCGCCTGCGGCAGGAGATGGCCGCTCGCCGCGAACGCGGGGAGGAGGAAGCAGGGCCGAGTGTGGTGGTCAGTCAGTACCAATTGGAGGCTTGGATCCGCGAGGCCTCGGAGCGACAGGAAAAAGGCGATCTGGAAGGTGCACTCCGCCTGTACGAGCGGGCCGTGCAGTCCGGCATGCGTCGGGCAGATGTCTGTTACAGTTTGGCATCCCTCTATAAGGAAGCGGGGCGCTTGGAGCAGGCCATCGAGCTCTTCCAGATGGCCGCAAAGGACGAAGAATACGCCCTCTCCAGCCATTATGCTCTGGGGGAAATCTACCGCGATCTGGAGCAGCTGGAGGCGGCGGCACAGGAATTCGAGCAGGCGCTCCACCTGGTTGACCTGCAGGCAATCGGCCGGGAAGCCATCGATGACCTCATTCAGATGTACCAGGCCGCCGCCGATGTACACGAGCGCCGGGGGGACCTGGCGCGTGCGGCGTCGCTCTATGCGACCCTGGCCGGCTTCCTTCAAGGGAAGCGCTGGCATCCGCAGCAGGTAGAGGCGTTCCGCAAGCGGGCTGAGGAGCTCACCGAAAAGAGCATGTTCGCGAGGCTTCGTCAGCTGGGCACCGGGATGCTTTCCGCAATCCAGGAGGAGGCGTCTACTGGACCGTCCCAGGCGGGTGGGCGCCCGGAAAGTGCCGTCCCCAGCCCAAGCGAGGGGGGCCTGCGCTCGATCACCGATTTCCTGCGCCCCAGCGCACTTTCCCGGGTGGAAAGCCAGCCCTCGCTTCGGCCCCTCGAGGAGGCACTTTCGATCGCGCCGCCGGCACCGCTTCAGCTACCGGTTCGAGAGCTGGACACAAGCGGGCTTGAGGAAGAGCTGCGCGAGCTGGTGGAAGCGAGCCGGGTCTACCTGGAGCGGGGCCTGTTCTATGCGGCGATCGACGTCTGCTGCAAGGTGATCGAGCGGGCACCGGAGTACCTCCCGATCCACCTGCGCTTGGCGGAGATCTACGAGCGCCAGGACCGGCCGGAAATGGCGGCAGCCAAGTACCAGGCCCTGATCCAGACCTACCTTGCTCGGGGAGAAAAAGAGCAGGCGGTCGAAGCATACCGTGCCCTCCTCTCCCTTTCTCCTGACGACATCTCGAGCCGGAGCCAACTGGCCGACCTATTGCTCGATCTGGGCCGCCAGGAGGAAGGCGTGCGCGAGTTGATCCAGGTGGCCCAGACCTATTTCCGTCTGGGGCAGACGACGCGGGCGATCGAGACCTTTCGGGAGGTGCGAGCCCGTGCCCCGGAGAGCCGCGAGGTGTACCTGGAGTATGGGCTGTTCCTGCTCAAGCTGGGGCGTCCGGAAGCAGCGGTGAGCGAGTTGCGGCGGGCAGTGCAGATGGATCCGCGGGATCCGATCGGCCTGGCCCGGATCAACATCGCGCTGGCCTGGTTGCGGGATGAGGAGTCCTTCTGGGACTCGCTCGAGGCGGTGCTCAGGCGCGCGGAAGAGGATGAGCAGGCCGGCCGTACAATGGAAAGGGAGTATAAGGAGGCCCTCCTCATCCAGGAGATGCCCCTGTTGTACTACGTCATGGGGTTGCTCCAGCGCCAGGCCGGACGCATCGCGGAAGCGTTGGAGAGCTTTCAGCGGGCGAGCCAGCGCCTTGGCGACGAGCCCAGGGATCCTCTCCAGCTCCGCCTCTGCCGAGCGATGGCGGAGGCATATCTGGCGCTTGGTCAGATCGAAGAGGCCATCCGGACGTTGCAAAAGGGGCTGGAATGGGCCGAAGTGCTTACTCCGCAGGCACCTGCGGCGCCCCTGGCCGGCCCCCGTGCCATTCCCACGTCACTTTCCTTTTACCACTGGCTGGCGGAGGCCCATACCAAAGCGGGTTGGGTTGACGAAGCCATTGCCGTCCTCAGACGGGCCAAGGCGGCCCACCCCTTCGACCGGGAGACGGTCACCACGCTGGCGGACCTATACTTCCGCCAGGGGAACCTCCGTCAGGCACTGGCCGAGCTGCACGAACTGGCCCTCCATTACGAGCAGATGAACGATTTGGACCAAGCCCTGGAGATCTTCCAGCAAATGGTGCGCCTGGCCCCAAGCAACCTGACCGTCCGCGGCCGGCTGGCGACCCTGTTCATCCGCCGCGGGTACGTCGACCGAGGGCTGAACGAGCTGGAGACGGTGGCCGAACTCCAACAGAAGAAGGGGATGATCGAGGAGGCGGTGCGTAGCTTGCAGCAGATGGCAGAGATCTACTGGACGATGGGGCGTCAGGACCGCGCTTACCAGATGTACGGCCGCATCGTGCAGCTGGCCCCGCACGACATTGCTGCACGGCAACAGTTGGTCAACCTGCATATCCTGGCCGGCCGCCTGGCGGATGCCCTGGAGGAACAGCGCACGATCGCGCGCATCGCACTGCAACGGAAGGAGACCGAAACCTCCCTGGCCGCGCTGCATCAAGTGCTCGCCCTGGACCCCGAGGACCGGTGGGCCCTCCGCGAGCTAGGCGGACTGCTGGCCGCGCTCGGCGAACACGGTCAGGCCGTGCGCATCTACCGCCGCCTGGCCCGCCTGGAGCCGGAGGATGCGGAGGTCGCCGCGCGCCTTCAGGAGGAGGAGCTCCGGGCGGTTTCGGATCAAGCCGGCGGGTAGGGCCACGGGCCTCCGGCGGGGACGAAGCGATGTCGCAGCTGCTTTGGATCTTCTCTCGGTTCGATTGGCGCAGCCTGCTGGATATCCTGCTCGTTGCGTTGCTCTTCTACGCCATCCTGACCCTCCTTCAGGGAACGCGGGCTGTACCGCTATTGCGCGGCTTGGCGATCGTGCTCCTGCTGGTCCTGCTGATCCGCTCGGTGCTCGACCTGCCCGCCCTGGGCTGGCTGCTGGACAGTGCCTTGCCGGCATTGCTCGTCACGATCCCGGTCCTTTTCCAGCCCGAGTTGCGCCGCGCCCTGGAGAACCTGGGGCAGAGCGGCCCCTGGTCGAAGCGGCCCTGGACGCCGTCTGCAGCCCAGGAGATGCGGCACACGGTGGAAGAGATCGCCACCGCCTGCAGCGAAATGTCCCGTGAGCGGCTAGGAGCGCTCATTGTGCTTGAGCGCGCCATCCGCCTGGACGAATACGCGGAACGCGGCGTTCGTCTGGATGCCCGGGTTTCCGCGCGCTTGCTGCACAACCTTTTCTACAGCAACGCCCCGCTGCACGATGGGGCGGTACTCATCCGGCGCAACCGTATCCTCGCGGCTGGCTGCGTCCTGCCGCTGAGCGAGGACGTGCTGGACAGTTACCAGTATGGAACCCGCCATCGAGCGGCCATCGGCATCAGCGAACAGACCGATGCCATCGCCATTGTTGTCTCCGAGGAGACGGGCGCGATTTCGGTGGCCCAGCGTGGGCGCATGGTGCGCTGGCTGGACCGCACGCGGCTCGTCGGTCTGCTTGAGGCACTGCTACGGCTGGATGAGGTGCGCAGCAATCCGGGGAGGAGAGGGCGGTGAAGAGGCTGTTGGGACAGATCCGTCCCACCTGGAGCCACCTCTTTCGTTTCCTGGGCGCGCTCGGGTTGGCCCTGGTCGTGTGGGCCTATGTGACGGGCAACCAGAACCCGCTCATCGCCACCACGTTCAAGGAGCTAGTGCTGGAGGTACGGGGGCTCCGGGAGGAGTTGGTGCTCACCGACGCCCAAGGGCTTCCGCTGACCTCGCTGGGCACGGTGTCGCTGATCCTGCGCGTCCCCCAGGAGGAGCATCTGACGGCCGGCGACCTGCATCCGTACGTGAACCTGGCCCAGATCGCCGAGGCAGGGGTCTATCAACTTGCGGTGCAGCTGGATGCGCCGCGCACCGTGCGGAGCTGGCGAGCCGATCCCACCACGGTGACCGTGCATATCGAACGGCGGGCACAAAGAATCTTTCCTATAGAGGTGGTGCTGGTAGGGCAGCCGGGCCTTCCCTATGTCGTGGGGACCCCGCGCGTTGACCCCGCCCAGGCGCTCGTCCAGGGGCCGGAAAGCCGAGTCCAGCTGGTTGCCGGGATCCAGGCACGCGTGGACCTGGGAGGCCGCGTGGCCTCCCTTCAGGATGCTCCGGTTCAGCCAATCGCCGTGGATGCAGCGGGAAAGAAGGTCGCGGGCGTACAGGTCGTGCCGGCCGAGGTAGCGGTGGACGTGCCGATCTCCCTACAGGGCGGGCATCTGGCCGTCTCCGTGATCCCTCGCACCAGCGGCTATCCGGCACCCGGTTATTACATTCGCTCCTTGCGCGTCGTTCCGGACACGGTCACCATCTTCAGCGGCGACCCCAACGTCCTTGCCCGCGTGCGCTTCCTGGAAACGATGCCTGTTTCCGTGGAGGGGATCCAGCGCGATTTTACGACGACCGTGAGCCTGGATCTCCCGGCCAATGTCTCCCTCATCCAGTCGCCCTCCCAGGTGACCGTGATCGTGGACGTGGAAGCGATCGAGCCGGTGCTACGCATCGCGATTCCGGTGCGGCTGACGGGCCTCCTGGAGCCGCTCCAGGCGACCTGGGAGCCGCGTTGGCTCAGCGTGGTCCTCCGCGCGCCGCTCGAGCTCCTCGAGCGCCTCTCGCTGAGCGACCTGTGGGCGGTGGTCGATATTGCCGGGCTGGATGCGGGCGAGTACGATCTTCCGGCTACCTTTTCCGTCCCGCCGGAGGTAGAGGTGACTCCCGAGGGTCCAGTGACCGTGCACGTGGTCATCGTGCGCCCGGCCACCCCAACGCCCACCCCAACGCCCACCCGCACGCCGTTTCCGACGCCTACCCCGACCCCGTCTCCGACGCCTTCGGAGACCCCCCTGCCGACGGAAACCCCAACCCCAGGCCCTTCCCCGACGCCGACCCGGTTGCCCTCCCCGAGCCCTACTCCCTGAACGTGCAACCGTTGGCTCGCCATAGGGACCACATTCTGCGCGAGGGATCCCTTCCTAGTGTGGCCCTGTCCGGGCAAGCTTTACGGGCGGCGCCTCGGGCGGGCGGAGGTTGAGGCAAGGTCGCGTCGAAAGACCGCGAACCGGTGCTCGACCTGGAACCCCAGGCTTTGGTACAGGCGCACTGCGGGGAGATTGCTCAGGGTCACCGAGAGGCCCAGGCGGGCCGCGCCGGCTTCCCGGAAGGCCTCTGCGGTGGCCAGTACCAGGGCGCGTCCCAACCCGAGGCGGCGGTGGGGTGGGGCGACATAGAGGTCCAGCAAGAAGCCCTCCTGGGGCAGGACTGGATGCCACAGAGCCAGGGAGAGGCCAACCAATCTTTCGCCAGCGAGCGCCATCGTGGAGAGGCGCGCTTCGAAGCGCCCAAAGCGCCCAGAGACGGCGCCTTCCAGGAGCCGGCGAGCACCTGCACGGCCCGAGAATTCGGGGTAGAGCCATGCGTCGGTGCGTGCCTGGGCCAGGAGGGCCACGGCCTCCTCCTGATGCCCTGCTTCCCAGGGGATCAGGCGGTAGCCAGGCGGGGGCTCTGGGGCCAGTGCCTGTCCGGCTAGCGTCAGACACATGCGGGCGCGAACGCCAACCCGGTAACCCCGGGCCCGGAAAACCGCTTCCAGGTTGGTCTCGGGAAGGAGCGGGAGGGTTGCGCTGAGCGTGCGCAATGCCCCGGAACGGGCGAGTTCCGCTTCCGCGTGTTCCAGGAGCAGGGGCAGCGCCGCCGGGTGGATTGGAAGGGCGTAGAGGAGGTGGATGCGCCCCTCCTGCTCTTGGCGGCTGAACACGACCACGCCGACGGGCGCGTCGCCCTCGACCGCGACCAAAACCCGGGCCTGCCGCGAAGTAAGCGCCTCCGTCAGGGCGCTTAACACAAGCACCTCGGGGAGGCCGGCACGCCGGCGGTAGTCTTCCAACAGCGTCTCGATCCCGGGTTCCCCTGGACCGAGCGGGATAACCTCCATGGCTGTCCCCGGCATAGGGTTACCGTTCCAGAGCGTCGAGGAGAGCGGCAGCTTCCTCTGCCGTCAGCCGGCCCTCTTCGAGCATCCGCAGGATGGCCATGCGTTCCTCGTTACGCGCCGCGCTCTCGGACGGCTGGGGCGAAGGCTCGGCCGCCGGTTGGGGGGGCTGCTGCTGGAGCCGTTCCTGCAGCCGACGCAAGCTTGCCTGCACCCATTCCGCGCTCTGTCGGGCAGCGCGCTCGACCTTCTTGCCGATCTTTTCCCAATCCACGGATCTGGCCCTCTGTGCGGCTTCCTGGACCTCTTCCCCGAGACGCTCCAGGTCGATTTCCTGAAGCCGCGATTCCACGACCTGGGCAATCCGTACCGTTGCTTCCTCCACTTCCCGGCCCACTCGTTGCCAGTCGGCCCGTTCCAGTCGCCGGCGCAGGTCGTCGGCCCAGCGTTCCATCTGTCGGGTGAACTCTTCGAAGGCGTGTTCCCAATCGGGGGCTGCCGAGCCCAGGACGATCTCGGAATCGGATGCCAGGTAGACATCGGGACCGCCCTGGCCTACGCGGATGACGACGTGCCCCTCTCCCTGCTCCTCCACCTGAAAGGAGGTGTTTTGCGGGGGCACCCAGCGATGCGCTTGGAGGACAAAGCGGGCCGAGGTCCCTTCGGGGTAACGGACGAGGATGTCCCCTTCGGCGCTCACCCGGTACCGGCGGCCTTCCTGGAAGGCGAGGTGGAGCGAGGCATCGCCGTCCACGCGCACCGCGACCAGGTCGCCTTGCAGGTCACGCACCGTGAGGTCGTCTCCCACCTGGCCGATTTCCACCGGGCCGCCGATATCCCGGAGCGTCGCCTCCCCACGGACCTGGCGCAGGGAAACGGGGCCGGCAATGCCGCTCGCCGCAAGGTCCTCGCCCACGTAGGTTACCTGGAGCGAGGCCGCGCCCTGAACGTTTAGGTCTTCCGTGACCTCGTGCAGTTCGGCCGGCCCAATCTGGCGCAATGCGACATCGCCGCGCAGGTAGGCGGAGGCCGTCACACGGGCGGCCGAGGCGATCGACACGTCTCCCTCCACGCCCCCCAGGTGCACTTCGCCGACCTCCGAAAGGAGGACGTCCCCATCCACATGCTCCACAGCACACGGTGCCCGGAGGCCACGGATCGAGAGGTCACCGTCCAGGTTGTGCACCGTGATTGGAGTTGCACGCCAGACCTGCACGCGGGCGTCATCGGCCAGGTGCAGGCAGAGCTTCCCTTCCTGCTCCTCGTGCCGCATGTCTTCGCGGTCCGGGCACTCGACCAGGAGGACGGGCTCATCGCTCCCGACCAAGTAGAGATCCCCGTGCCCGTCGATTTCCACCGAAGTTCCGGGAACCAGTTCGAACCGTTCGATTGCCATCCCAAGCCTCCTTAGGGCACCCTTCAGTCCACAAAGAGCTCCACGTGCTCGCCCCCTTCGATATCCTCAATTTCGACGATCTTGCCGACGGTGCCGGAGCGGATCGCCTCGAGGATCTCTTGAGGGTCGACGCTTCCCGTGCGGGGAGTCAAGCGGGCCCCCATACGGAGGGCCACATCGACCAGTCCCAGCGGCACGTTCACGCTGAGCTTTTCGCGGCCGGTTGCGCGGTCTGTCACCCGCACGCGCAGCCAGCGGCCCTGCACGGGCTCGGACCCCCCGGGCTTTTCCAGTGCGGCCAGGAGCTGGGCTGCTTCCTCAGCGCGGATTTGGCCGGCCTCGAGCATCCGCAGGATCCGCATCCGTTCTTCTGCCATAGACGACCTCCTGGTGTAGGTTGCCTTACGACGCCTCGCCGCGCAGGATCCGCAACGCCTCCGCGACACTGATCTGGCCGGCCTGGAGCGCGTCCAACACCTCACGCCGGCGTTCGGGGCTGGGCCGGGGTTCTCCGGGCAGCTCGAAGCCCAGGGCCGTGGCGATCTCGTCCATCCGGGTACGGGCGGTGCGGTAAGAGACCCCCAGTTCTTCAGCGACCCGCTGGATGTTCCCCTGATGCTTGACGAGCAGCTCGACAAAGCGCAGCTGGTCCGCATTCAGCGCGAAGAGGGGGCTCAGGGCGAAACTCCCCTCCAGCACAGTTCCGCAGTGCAGGCAGTGTAGCCGCTCCAGCACCATCCGTTGTCCGCAGACCGGGCACTGTCCTCCAATCGTATGCATCCCAGCACCTCCACCGTGGATGCTAACACAATTGCCGCTTTTTGTCAAGATATTGCTGTAAAACGGCAACATTTTGGGACATTGTTACAATCAAAAGGCCGCAGGGGGTCGGGGAACCCCCTGCGGCGGGAGTTGGTGGGGGCTCAGGCGATGGTGAGGTAGAGGACGGCCTTTTCGGTATGCATGCGGTTTTCCGCCTGGTCGAAGACGACGGATTGGGGGCCTTCGATGACCTCGTCGGTCATCTCCTCGCCCCGGTACCCGGGGAGGCAGTGCATGAAGATGGCGTCGGGCTTGGCCAGGCGCATCTTCTGGGCGTTGATCTGGTAGGGGGCGAAATCTTTGATCCGCTGCTCTTTGGACTTTTCCGGCCCGCCCATGGAGTGCCAGGTGTTCGCGTAGACGACGTCGGCATCCCGGATGGCCTCGTCCAGGTCGTGGACCACGCGGATGGTTGCGCCGCTGTGGGCGGCCGCCTGAGCCACGAAGGAGCGGATGCGCTCGGCTGGCGGGTAGCCTGGGGGTGCGGCCACAGTAACGTCGAAACCAAGGAGGCTCCCGCAGACCATCAGAGTATGGCAGACGTTCCAGACGTCACCCGCATAGCAGACCTTTAGCCCCTGGAGTTTGCCTTTTTTCTCGCGAATGGTCAAGAGGTCCGCAAGCCCCTGGCAAGGGTGGGTGAGGTCGGTAAGGGCGTTGATCACCGGGGCTTTCATCCAGTGGGCGAACTCTTCCACGATTTCCTGGCCGAACGTACGGATGACCAGGGCGTCACAATAGCGGTCGATCACGCGGGCAGTATCGCGGATCGGTTCGCCGCGGCTGATCTGGAGTTCGCCCGGCTGCATGTAGAAGCTGTCGATGCCCAGGTGGCTGCAGGCCGCCTGGAAGGAAGTGCGGGTGCGGGTGGAAGGCTTTTCGAAGATCATGGCCACCGTTCGACCGCGCAACATGTCGTGGGGCTCGCGGCGGCGGTGGCGCGCCTTGAAGTCTGCGGCCACGTCCAGGATGTAGAGGATCTCCTCGGGGGTAAAATCCATCAGGGTGAGGAAATCGCGTCCTAGGAAGTCTTCCCGTTGCATTGTGTCCTCCTTAGGGCAAGATCGCCACGGTTCACAGAGGGTCCCGCAGCAGGGGGTAGGTCATGCAGTGGGGACCGCCGCCCCCTTTGAGCAGTTCTACGAGTTCTACTTCGATCACGCGAATGCCGAGAGCCTGCAGGGCCCGGTTCACGCGGGCGTTGTGTTGCGGGGAGATGACCACGCCCTGATCCACCGCAAACAGGTTGCCCAAGAGGTTCAGGACATCATCGGGTGTCGTTTCCACGATCTCCCAACGTTCCTGGCGCAAGCGTGCCAGAAATGCTTCTGGAAGGGCCTGCGGACAGGCCACGCAAACGCGTTCCGCAACGACGTTGAAGATCATATCCAGGTGGCAAAACCGAGGATCGAACGGTACCGGGATCACCTCGACGTCCAGTTCGCGCAGAAACGTCTGCACCCATTGTGCCCCGGCCTCGGTGGTGCGGGCGCCGATCCCGAGCGCGGCCCGGTGGCTATCGAGGTACATGAAGTCGCCACCTTCGAAGATGGCCCCCTCATCCGCGGGCACCTGCTTCCAGATCGGGATGTAGCGTGCGATCTGGGCCCGGGCCACCTCGATTTCCCGCTGCCGGAAATCCCAGCGCAGCTGTCCGAGCAGCGCGCCGGCCGCGGTCGCCGTTCCCAGATCGCGGGTAAAGACCTGATAGGGGAGGTCCTCCTGGGGTTCCAGCCAGACGACTTCCGCCCCGGCCTCGGCCAGTGCCCGAGCCAAGTCCGCATGTTCCCGTCGAGCCCGTTGGAGGTCTACGGACTCGCCCCGGGCCAGATAGGCCTTGGCCGTCTCGTTGCTGGGCATGAAGCGGAAGTAGCGGGGTTCGCAAAGCAGCACGCGGCGAAGCCGCCCGTAGGCACTCGTTACGTATCCGGACATCGTACAGGCTCCTCCTATGGTCGGATCGTAACCCGATCCATACGGGGGCGCGGGCGTTGCTCCCCAACAAGCCCTTACTTGCCCCCTGCGCATCCGTACCCGAGCTGTCGGGAGATCTCTTCCGTCGCCCGAAGCACCATACGGATCAGCATCTCCCGGCGCGCGTAGAAGCGATTGCACGGGCAGGTGATGCTCACCGCTGCGATGACCTGCCCGGAGGCGTTACGGACCGGGCCGGATACCGCGCAAACCCCCTCATCCAGATCCTGTTCGGCCGTTCCGTACCCCTGCTCACGGATCTGGGCCAGTCGGGCGCGCAGTTCCTCGCGGTCGGTGATCGTGTTCGGGGCCAGTCGTTTGAGCTCAATGCGTTGGAGCAGCTCTTCGCGTTCCTCCTCGGGGAGGAACGCGAAGAGCAGTTTCGGCGAAGCCCCGGCGTACAGCGGGGAGCGCCGCCAGACAGGGTCAGCCACCTGCACGACCTGATCCCCGTACCACTTGCCCACACAGACCGCGTCGGCGCCGTCGCGGATAATCAGGTGGACGGTATCGCCACACGCTTTGGCCAGTTCCGCCAGGATCGGTTCCGCGACCTGCCAAAGCTCCATTCGGCAGTGAACCAGCTCGCCCAGTTCGTACAGGCGAAGGCCCAGGCGGTATTTGGCGCTCTGGGGATGCTGTTCGATGTACCCGCGTGCCTTCAGGGTGGAAAGGATCCGAAAGGTGCGGCTCTTGGTTAGCCCCAGGCGCTGGCTGATTTCGCCCAGGGATTGCCAGTCCCCAGCGCTCTGGAAGAAACTCTCCAGCACATCCAGGGCGCGATCCAGGATATCGATCGTATACCGATCCCGGGCCATCGCCGCTTTCCCCTCCTGGGCGGGGCACTACTCTTCCGGGATCTCCTTAAAGGAGAGCGAGATGTCCACGCCGCGCCGCGCCTGGACCCATTTGGCGATATAGTAGATGACCAACCCGCTCAGGAACACGGCGATGTTAAAGATGGTCATGGTCGGTGTCATGCCTGAGAGCGGGTCCTTCAGGTAGGCCCAGGCCATGATCCCGCAGGAGATCAGGCTGAGCACCCCGATGAGGGTGATCACCGGGACCCGTCCTACCCGCTGATTCACGGTGGAGGTTTCGAAGACGGTGGGCAGCCGCCACGGGAGTAGGATCGCCGAGATGGAGACCATGCTGAAGGTGAGGATGTAGCCGAAGATGCCCACCAAGGTAGCAAAGTATGGGGTGAAGACGTAGATCGCCAGCGCGAGGATGCTCATGATGCCCATCGTGAGCAACGCGGGGACCGGGGTATGGAGCCGCGGGTGCACCTTGCGGAACCAGGCGGGGAAAATGCCGTCGATCGCGTAGGCCAGGATGTTGCGCGAGCCGTTGACGATCTGCCCGGGCAACCAAGCGTAGCTCCAGAAGATAAAGCCGAAGGTGATCAGGAAAGCCACGACCAGATTGCCGCTGAGGTAGGAGGCCAACTCCGTGTAGAGCGGTGTAGAGGTGAGGCCGAGTTCGGCCGGGTCGACCCAGGAGAGGGCCCCGAGGAACTCGTAGCCGGCCGCGCGTCCCACCAGCAATACGGTGATCAGTACCCCTAGCCCTACGGCCACGACGGTGGCTGGCATCGACCACAGCTGTAACCGCCTGGGGTTCTTGACCTCGCTGCCGATGTAGGCCGAGGACTGCATGAAGGCCAGGTTCAGGTAGATCCAGGTCATCGCCAAAAGAGTGCTTTGCCAGGAGAAGGGAGCGAGAGCAAAGCCCTGTTCGGTGGCGTTCCCAAGGATCCAGTTGGCTAGGTCGGCCTTCCCGGAGATGGGCCCGAGGTAACGATTGACCGCGACCATAACATCGGCCGGCCCCTTCCCGATAAAGACCACCGCGCTCAGGATGGTGCTCAGGATGGCAAAGACGATGAGCGTGTTCTGGATGCGGAAGAAGAGACGCATCCCGCGCGAGAAGATGTAGACCAGCAGGGAGATCAGCACCACGCCCAGGATGAACATGCCCCAGGGCGTCGCGAACCAGTTGCCGACGTCGATCAGGGCGCGATTCCCCGTGAAGAGGCCCAGGGTGCGGAAGAAGGGGGCCAGCCCGTAACGACCGAGAAAGGCAGAGGGCACGCCGCCGTAAAAGAACCACCACATGGTCGTGTTAAAGTTGGACATCATGCCCCAGGCCGGCCCGAGTACGCGGCTGACGTAGACATAGTCGCCGCCGGAACGGGGCATCGTGGAGGCCAGGTAGCCGAACACGAGCGAGAGTGGGAGGATCAGCAGCACGCAGACGATCGTGCTGACCGCCATGTTGCCTCCAGGATAGAAGGCGGGTTCGAGCATGATGAGGAAGGCGAGCAGAAGCCCGATGCTGGTGAAGTTGATGTTGTAGGCCAGGACGTCCCAGACTCCGGCAGTACGCACCAAACCACTGGCCCGCCGTTCGAACACCTGCGGACGGGCGACGCGATCTCCGGCTGCCATAGTGACCTCCTTGCGGCTACATCTCATCGTCCTTCTGTCGGGGCCAGGCCAGGGCACGGATTGGGGCTCCGTCGGCGCCGGCGATGCGCAGGGGAACGAAGGCGAAGATGTAGCGAAGGTTGGAGTCCAGTTGCTCCAGCCCACGCAGGTTTTCCACGATCAGCACGTCGTTGCCCAAGAGCTCCTCATGGGCGTGCCAGGTGCCCAGGCGCGTCGAGTCCACGTTGAGGGTGTCGATCGCCACCAGCGAGACGCCAGCCTCCACGATCACCCGACACGCCCCGCGGGAAAGGTAGGGATGGGCCAAGTAGTCCGGCCGGCCCCAGTAGCAGTCCCAACCGGTATGAAGGACCAAAGCACCTCCTTTCTCAACTTCCCGTAAGGCGCCCTCCAGCGCCTCGGGTGCGATGGCCGTTTCCTTTTCCAGTCGCAGGGTCGCTACAACCCCGGGTAGGACGAACCGCTCCGGAGGATAGCGATCCAGGGTGAGACCGGATGGAAAATAATGGGCCGGAGCATCGATGTGGGAGCCGGTGTGCGAGCCCAGATGCAGCTCCAGTACCCGCCAAGGGGCGAGGACGCCTTGGGCCGGGAAGAGGCGCGGTTCCGGATCTCCAGGGAAGAACGGCATCCCGTTTTCGATCGTTTGCGTAAGATCCACGATCTTCATCGGTTTATCCGGAGGTCAGCTGTACGCTTCGCACCCGGTCTCCGCTCAGGGTCACGATCGCACCACGGAGGATCCCCTCGCCATATTCGCTCCCCGGGTTCACCGCCGTGGTGCGGCCGATTTGGATCAGACCACGCGATTCGTGGATGTGACCATGCAAAGAGAGGAGCGGCTGCAAGCGCTCGATCGCCTCCCGCACTGCCCGGCTTCCCGCTCCATAGAGCACCGGTTGTCCGCCGGAAGTCACTACCGTGGGCGGGTCGGTAGAATTGTCTAGGAGGGGGCAGGTATCCAGCGTGCTGTCTACAGGTGGCGCATGGAAGTTGAAAATGACCCGAGTGAAATCCTCCAGCCCAGCGACCACCTCCGAGATCCGGCGTGCCATAGTCTCTTCGTCCACCTCGCGAGGTGTCTGCCAGGGGGTGGGGTTGCTGTAGCCCAGGCTGACCATCGTGTAGGCGCCGCTGGCCAGTTCGACGGCCAGACCTTCGCAAGGAACGACGTGCTCGCCGGCTTCCTCTTGCAGCAGGGCGAGGATCTCGGGAGGGTCGTCGTTCCCGCCGGTGATGTAGCAGCGGACCGGTGTCTCGGCCAGGCGCTCCTCGGCGAAGCGCAGCCATTCGCGCAGCCGCTCGCACGCCTGCTCCCGGTAGACTCGCTCCCGCTTCTGCGCATCCCCGGCCAGCTGGGCATACTCCTCGGGGGTCATAACCGCGGTGTAAAAGCCCATTTTGGCCACGTGCTTGGCGAAAGCAGCGAGCTCTTCCTCGTTCTCCAGGAGATACGGCCGTTCCTGCAGGGTGGCAGAAAAGCGGCCCCCTGCTTCGCGCAGGATCGGAACGAGCATCTTGCCCGTGATGTCACCGCCCAGGACGAGAGCGTCGACCCCATAAAAAGCCGCGGCGTTGATGAACTTGCGAAAGGTCGGCGTCGACCCGTGTACGTCCGTGGCGAAGAAGAGGCGAAAGTCTGCCGGTTTTTCCTTTTTGTGGCTCAGCCAGCGCATCGGACCCCCTCAGGACTTATAGCTCGTCGACATCCCGGTACCATTTGACGCGGGTGCCCACCCGGTCGCGCAACCGCCAGCGCAGGTCCTTCGGCTCCTGATCCAGGCGCTTTCGAAGGGACTCCACCTGCTCGAGTATACGAGCGCGCTCCTCGGGCGACAGCTGCTCGTAGGCCGGCACGATCTGGCATATCTTTTCCAGATTCAGGGTGACCGTGCGCCACAGGCCCCAGTCCTGGGCACAGAGCCGGGCGACCCGGCCCACGTGGATCGCATCGTTGTCGTGTTCGGCGAGAGGATGCTCCAACAGGAGCATGCAGGTATCCACGATGTCCTTTTCGTTGATCTGGACGATCTGGAGCTTTTCCAGGAGCATCTCCGCAAGGGGAATGGACGGGGTGTCCACTTCCAACCGCCCCTGCCAGGGGATGGTGTGGCAAAACTCCAGGCGGTCGAAAAAGACATCCACGTGGAGCGGCCGCTCGGGGTGATGGAAGATCATCCGTTGTCCGGCATAGAGGACGTTGACCTCGGCCTCCTCGCGATATCCGAGCTCCGTAAAGAAAGGCGCGATGCGCCCGGCTTCACGCGAATAACCCGCTAGGTCGATATCCGTGTATCGCCGCCCCATCTTTCTCTGCAAGTACCCATACCGAGGGCAGTGCAGATAGAAGGCCAGGCTACCCAGCAGGCGGAGCGTGAGCCCCCGCGCGTTTGCCTGCTCCACCAACCGGAGCGCCTCCTTCTCAAAAAGCACCCGTTCTTCCTCGCTCTGCTGGCCCATACCGATGCCGCTCACTGCATCTACCTCCGGTGTCCAGGGATGCAGGCGAAGCGTTCCAAAGCAATGCACGCCCGGGGCATGTCGCGCCAGGAGAGGCCTGCAAAAGATCGTGTGGCCGGATTTGCGGTTCCCTGGCACCCTCGGGGAAGGGCCCGGCCCTTATGCCCGGAGGGGAACCAAGGAATTGCGGGATCTGGTACTCGGAGGGTCGGTAAGGTAATACCCATGGAAGTGGTCCTGCTCAGGCAGACAATGGCGTATTTGGGGCGATTTTACCGAGAGAAACATAGTGTCAACCGCTGAAACCATTATAGCGCTTCCTTCGCCGCCTGTCAAGTACCGGTTGCGTTGCCTGCCGCAACGTGCTATACTGGCTTCCACCAAGGGGGCCCTTGCCCCAGGAGGAAGCGATGCCCACCTGGCGGGCCTATGCCAAGATCAACCTCTGCCTGGAGGTCCTCGGCCGGCGGCGCGACGGCTACCACGATGTCCTCACCATCCTGCAGACGGTTGACCTCTACGATACCCTTGCCTTCGAGCCGGCCGACGAACTCACGCTGACCTGCAGCGACCCCCGGCTATCGGGGGAGGACAACCTGGTGCTCCGGGCGGCCCGCCTGCTTCAGCGGGCAGCGGGCGTCGAGCACGGGGCGGCCATCCACCTGGAGAAAAGGATCCCCGTGGGCGCCGGCCTGGGTGGCGGCTCCAGCGACGCTGCCGTTACCCTGCTCGCGTTGAGCCCTCTTTGGGGCCTGCACATGACCCGCTCGAACCTGGAGAACCTGGCCGCCGCGTTGGGCGCGGATGTCCCCTTTTTCCTCTACGGCGGCACCGCGCTCGCCGAGGGGCGGGGAGACCGGATTACACCGCTTCCCCTCCTCCCCGAACACTGGGTGGTGCTGGTGAGACCCGCCCTCGAGATCCCGGACAAGACCTCCCTGATGTATGCCTGGCTGACGCCTCGGGAGTACACTTCCGGGTTGGTCACCCGCTCCATGGCACGGGCGATTCGGGAAGGCCAGGAGATCCGCCCGGGCCTGATCTTCAATACCTTCGAATGGGTGGCTTTCCGGAACTTGGACCTGCTCGATGTCGTCCGCCAGCGGGTGGTGGAGGCCGGTGCCGACCACGTGCGTCTCTGCGGGGCAGGACCAGCCCTCTATGCCCTGTACCGCGAAGAAAGCGCGGCTCGTGCCCTCTACGAACGCCTTCAGGCCGAGGGCCTGGAGATCTATCTCGTGCGCACCATCGAGGGGAAACCGGTCCCGCTCCCCTAGCCGGCCCGATCGGAGATCGGAGGGGGAAGTTGCGCCTCCGGCTGACACTTGCCTTCCTCTTGATGGGCTTTTCGTTCACCATCCTGCAGACGGTATTCGTGCGCGAGCTGCTGGTCTCCTTTTCCGGCAACGAGCTCTCCATTGGCTTGGTGCTGGGAGCCTGGCTCCTGCTCGAAGCGCTCGGGAGTGGCGTGGCCGGCCGCATCCTCCGGTTTGCTCGCCTCCAACCCGCAGCCTACGCGGCCCTGCAGCTCCTGCTCGCCCTCTTGCTCCTTCCTGCCTTCTGGGCCGCCTTGCAAGTGCGCGCCGTGCTGGGAACTGTTCCGGGAGAGGCGATCGGTCCCTTGCCCGCGCTCGCTGGTGCCCTCTTCTCGCTCGCCCCTCTGGGGCTGGTGGACGGCGCCATGTTCGCTGTTGCCTGCGCGGTGCTCCAGACGGCCTCGGATCAAGCCCGGGAGCGCGAATCCAGCCGCGTCTACATCCTGGAGGCAACCGGGAGCATCCTCGGAGGGGTTGCCTTTACCTTTCTCCTCTTGCCCGTCCTTTCCTCCACCCAGTTCCTGTTTCTCATCGCCGCGCTGAACACGGGGTGCGCCGCGGCTCTGCTCGCCGGACCGCCCCGGACACCTGCGGCCGCTGGGGTCTCCGCGCTCCTTGCGGTAGCGGCGCTGCTCACCGCGGGGACGCCGCTCGGGATGGCGCTCCATCAGCGGTTGGTTTCTGCCCGCTGGGCTCCCTCTCCTCTGGCCTACGAGGCAAATTCCCCGTACGGGAACGTCGCCGTCCTGCGCGAGGCGAACCAGGTGACCGTCCTTTCCAACGGGACCCCGGTACTCACGGCGCCCGACCCGGATATCGCGGCGGTGGAGGAAGAGACGCACCTGCCGCTGCTTTTCCTGGATCGTCCGCCGAAGCGTATCCTGGTCATCGGCGGTGGAGCCGGCGGCGTGCTTGGGGAACTCCTGCGCTACCCGGTGGAGCGGATCGACTACGCCGAGCTCGACCCTCTCTTGATCCGCGTCCTTCGGATCGTGCCTACCCCTCTGACAGAGGCGGAACTGTCCGACCCGCGGGTCGCCCTCGCCATCGCGGACGGCCGGCGGTTTGTCGCCTCTATGGTCCGTTCTCCCGATCGGCCGACGTACGATTTCATCTTGGTGAATCTCCCTTACCCTTCCACACTGGTCGTGAACCGTCTCTACACCGAGGAGTTCTACCAACAAGTGGAAAGGCTACTGGCCCCGGAGGGCGTGTTGGCCGTCCCTGCGCCGGCCGGCCGCACCTATCGCGCTCCCGCACTCCGGGAGCTCCTCGCCTGCTACCAGCGTACGCTGTTGCAGGTTTTCCCCTACGTCCGTGCCGTTCCCGGCGACGAGATCACCCTGTGGCTGGCCGCCCGTCGTCCATTCACCCTCTCGGCAGAGGATTTGGTGCACCGCTGGGAAGTGCGGGGCCTGGAAACGCGCATGCTGCGTCCCGAGCATCTGCGTTATCTCTTCGACCCCGAGGTCGCGGCGGCCTTTGAGGAATCGCTCGGGGATACGCAGGTGGTCGCGAACCGGGACGTGTACCCGGCCGGGTTGCGTTATGGCCTGGCCTACGAAAGCGCGATCCTCTCCCCCCAGCTGGAACCGTTTTTCCACTGGCTGGGCCGCCTCCGGGGTTGGCATCTCGGCCTTGGGCTTGTGGGTCTGCTGCTGATCGGGCTTTTCGCGTTGCGGCGCCCGGAGACGCTCGTTCCACCGGCCATCGCCACCACCGGCGTGGTGGGGATGGCGACGGACCTCCTGGTGCTCTTTGCCTTCCAGTTGCGCTACGGCTACGTCTACCAGCAGGTGGGGCTGCTGGTGACTGCCTTCATGGCGGGGCTCGCCCTTGGGGGGCTTTCCATGCGCACCTGGATCGGGAAAGGACGCCTCCGTACGCCCTGGACGGCGTTGGTTGCCCTGGAAGCCGCAACCGTGCTCAGCATGGGGCTCCTGGCAGGCCTGCTCGCCTTCCTTCTGCGCCGCTCGGCGCCGGCCCACCCCCTCGAGCCGCTCCTGCTGTACGGCATCAACCTCCTTGGAGGAGTGCTTGTGGGGATGGAGTTCCCATTGGGCACACAGCTACTGATCGCGCAAGGGGACCCCGGGGTGCGTGCGGCCAGCTCCCTGTATGCCTGGGACCTGGCCGGGGCGACGCTCGGCGCCGTGTCGGTATCGGCCATCCTGCTGCCCGCGTTGGGGTTATTGCAGACGGCCCTGCTCGTGGCGCTGTTGAAGGGCGTTAGCCTGGCCTGGCTGGGGAGCCGCTACCGCGCCCTTTCCTCGCGCTGAGATCGTCACCGGGCCCTCGTTCCGCGTGCGCGCGCAGCTGTCCGCAGGCGGCGGCGATCTCGGTACCCCGTTCCAGTCGCACGCTGACCGGGATTCCGGCCTTTGCCAGCACGTCGCGAAAGGCGTCTACGACCGACCGCTCGGGCGGGCGCCAGTCGCTGTCGGGGATGGGGTTGAGCGGGATCAGGTTCACGTGCCCCAGCATGCCGCGCAGCCGGGCGGCCAGCCTCCGGGCCTCTGCCAGGGAATCGTTCACGCCGGCGATCAACACGTACTCGAAAGAGACGCGCCGGTGGGTGCGTTCGGTGTAGACGCGACAGGCGCGCAGCAGCTCTTCCAGCGGATAGCGCCGGTTCAGTGGGACGAGCCGATCGCGCAGGGCATCGGTCGCCGCGTGGAGCGAAACGGCCAGGTTCACCTGGAGCGGCTCCTCGGCTAGCCGCAGGATCCCCGGCACCAGGCCGGCCGTGGAGATCGTCATCCGGCGCGCCCCCAGGTTGAACCCCAGAGGGTCGTGCAAGCGCTCCACGGCAGCCCAGGTGGCCTCATAGTTGGCCAGCGGTTCCCCCATTCCCATAAAGACGACGTTTGTGACCGCCGGAGGCGCCCCCCACTCCGGCCCGGCCTGGCGCAGCACGCGCGCAAAGTGCAGCACCTGCTCCACGATCTCCCCTGCCGAAAGATCCCGTCGGAAGCCTCCCTGTCCGGTGGCGCAGTAGGGGCAGGCGATGGCGCAACCGACCTGGGTCGAAACGCATACCGTCGCCCGTTCGCGGTAAAGCATCAGCACGGTCTCGATCCGTTCCCCGTCCGGAAGCTCAAAGAGCCGCTTCCGCGTCTCCCCACCGGGCGCCACTTTCTCTTCGACCAGTCGGAAGGCCGGGTAGAGCGCTTCCTCCTCGAGCCGTTTGCGCAGCGCCTGCGGGAGGTCGCTCATATCGGCGAACCGATCCGCCAGGCGCACATACAGCCACTGCCAGAGCTGGCGGGCGCGGTAGGGGGGCTCGCCCATCTCCGTCAGCCATTGCTCCAACTCGGATCGACCCATGTCCAACAGGTAGCGCTTCATCCTTCCCCCTGTCCTCCCCGCATCTGGCGCACCAGCCGCTCCCGCACTGGTTGCAACCGCTCCCGCAGTCGTTCCACGATCCGGCCGGCATCCATCGGCCCGCAGGGGAAGATGTCTACCGCGGCAAAGTTCCCTTCCTCCGGCCAGGTGTGGATGCTGATGTGAGACTCCTGCAGCAAAAGAAAGCCCGTGACCCCCCACGGCTCGAACTGGTGCCAGTGCTGGTGGTAGATGTGGGCGCCGCCGTAATGGGCCGCTTCTACCAGGATGGAACGCAGCGGCTCTACGTACTTGAGTACCTCGCCGTCTTCTAGCCACAGATCGTAAAGCCAATGTTCGTGGCCCTGAACTGCCACACCCAGCCTCCGCCGCATGCCGCGGCTTAGGGTTCGCCTAAGGTACCGGTCCAGGCGTCGATCAGCCCCGGATCGTCCCCTGCCACCGCCATCTCTACCTGGCGGCGGTACAGCTGGCTGTAGAGCCCGCCCCGGCGCAGCAGCTCCCGATGGTCCCCCACCTCGCGGATGCGGCCTCCTTCCAGAGCGATGATCTTGTCCGCATGGCGGATCGTGGAAAGGCGGTGGGCGATGATCAGTGCCGTGCGGCCCTTCAGCACCTCCTGAAGGGCCTGCTGGATCAGGAACTCGGCTTCGGCATCGACCGAAGAGGTTGCCTCATCCAGGATGAGCACCCGCGGGTTGGCCAGGATGGCGCGCGCCAGGGCCAGCCGCTGCTTTTGCCCTCCGGAGAGGCGGACTCCACGCTCGCCGATCTCCGTGTCATACCCCTGGGGGAGCTGTTCGATGAACTCGTGGGCGTAGGCCGCCCGGGCTGCGGCGATAATCTCCTCGTCCGTGGCGTCCGGTTTGGCAAAGGCGATGTTTTCGCGTACCGTGCCGTTGAAGAGAAAGGTATCCTGCAACACCACCGCCACGTGACGCCGCAGGCAATCCAGCCGGATCTTGCGCAGGTCGTGCCCGTCCAGGAACACACGCCCGTGCGCCGGATCGTAGAAACGGCAGAGGAGGTTCGCGATGCTCGTCTTTCCCGCCCCGCTAGGGCCGACCAATGCCACGACCTCCCCGGGCGCCATGGTGAAGGTGACGTCGTGCAGGACCTCATCCCCATCGCCGTAGCGAAAATGGACATCCTCGAAGCGCACCTCGCCTCGCACCTCCTCGAGCGCGATCGCGTCCGGAGCATCTCGCACCTCCGGCTGGCAGTCGAGGAGTTCGAAGATACGCTCCGCGGCCGCGATCGCTTGCTGGAGGACGTTATCCACCTCGGTGAGCCGGTGGAGCGGTTCGTAGAAGGAGGCCGTGTAGGAGAGGAAGGCGACCAGTGTGCCCAGCGAAGCGCGATCCCCGATGATCAGCCAGGCGCCAACCGTCAGGACGAGCACCGGCCCCAGGCTGGCGACGAAGCGGAAAGCGGGGAAAAAGGAGGCCCAGGTGCGGATGGCGCGCACGCGGGCGCGGTAGTAGGCATGGCTCTCTGCGGCGAAGCGCTCCAGCTGGGCTTCTTCCTGCCCGAAGGCCTGGATCACCCGGATGCCGGCCAGGTTGTCCTGTAGCTGGGCGTTGATGTCCCCCAGGCGTGCCCGCACCTGCCGGTACGTCGGACGCACCTTGCGGTTAAACCAGCGCAAGCCCATCGCCAGGAAAGGCATCGGCGCCAGCGCCGCGAGCGCAAGCCGCCAGTCCAGGACAAAGAGCACCACCCCGGTCCCGAGCAGGCGGAGGAGGTCCACCATCGTCAGGCTCGACCCATGGGTGACAAAATCCTCGAGCGAGTTCACGTCGTTGGTCAGGCGTGACATCAGTTCCCCGGTGGAGGTGCGCTCGAAGAAAGAAAGGGAGAGGCGCTGCAGGTATCCGTAGAGCTGGACCCGCAGGTCGTAGATGAAGCGCTCCCCCAGGGTATGGCGCAGGTACTGGTCGCCGAAGCCGATCAGGCGTGCCAGGGCATAGACGCCCACGAGCAACACAAGCATCGGCGCAAGCTCCCCAAACGCCACGTGCGCCACCATCCGGTCGATGATGTGGCGCTGGATGAGCGGAGGCACCAATTCCACCAGGGCCTGCAGCACCAGGATTCCCCCGATCAGCACGAGGGTGCCCCGGTAGGGCCGCAGGGAAAGGAAAAGCCTCTTGAGGACCCCCAAAGCGATTCCTCCCGCAGTGGCCTGACCCGGACAGGCCATACTCCAGGCTGGGTCATTCTACCATAACCCGGATGGAGCGGCAAACTCGACGGGCAAGCCATCCTTGCGCGTATCACACCCTCCCTTCCCCAACAGGTACAACCACCTGTACGGTATTGCTCCTGGCATGGGCGTCTGGGTATGCCACTAGGTAAAAGTCGGGGGATGTACCCGGCGATTTCCCCCGCTGAAGGGTCTCGATATGGCCCTGATCTTGGCCGGCCAGCCCTTGCCATGGTGTACCTTTCGTGGTATCTTCCTCCTGGAAGAGGCTTGATCATCTCCAGGAGGAAACATGCCCGAAGCGATCCTGCGCGAAAAATGCCAGGTGATGCCTGCGACCTTCCTGCTGCGCCTGGAAGCCCCTGCCCTTGCCCGCGCTGGCCAGCCGGGACAATTCGTCATGGTGCGCTGTGCCGAGGGAGGATCCAGCGACCCTTTGCTCCGTCGCCCCTTGGCCCTCCACCGCCTCCTTCCGCAGGAAGGGACGGTGGAGCTGCTCGTGCGGGTCGTGGGGCGAGGCACGGCCTGGCTGGCCGCTCGTGCTCCGGGTGAGGCCCTCGACCTCTTGGGGCCGTTGGGCCAGGGGTTCTCCCTGCCCGCCCGGGCGAGCAACGTACTTCTGGTCGCCGGCGGGATGGGCATCGCTCCGCTCGTCGCTGTGGCCGAAGGGGCGCTTGGGCAGGGCTGCGCGGTCGTCTTGGCCTTGGGGGCGCGCACGGCGGCGGAGCTGTATCCGGCATCCCTCCTCCCCCCCGAGGTGGAGCTCCACCTGGCGACCGACGATGGCTCGTCCGGCCGGCGGGCGACGGTGGTGGATCTCCTGCGCGACGCAGAATTGGGGCTTCTCCATTGGGCAGATCGCCTGATGGGCTGTGGCCCGCGCCCCATGCTCGCCGAACTTGCGGCTGCGGTGCGGGCCGGTCGGCTGCGCTGGCGGGCCGGCTTTGCCCAGGTTTCCCTGGAAGAGCGCATGGCCTGTGGCGTCGGCGCCTGTTTGGGGTGCGTGGTGCCGACCCGCAAAGGCTACCGGCGCGTCTGCCGCGACGGTCCGGTCTTTGACCTCAAAGAGCTGCTCTTGGAGGAGTAAAGTGGGCGGCCTTTCCGGTAACCTGGTCCTCCTGGGTGTGCTGGCCACGGTTGGCACCGGGTTGGCGACCGGCGTGGGGGCACTTCCAGCACTTCTTACGCGCAATGTCCCCGCGCGGTTGCTCGATGCCATGCTGGGCTTTGCGGCCGGCGTGATGCTC
This sequence comes from Chloroflexia bacterium, assembly GCA_034436115.1. GTDB lineage: Bacteria > Chloroflexota > Chloroflexia > DTKN01 > DTKN01 > DAOTVY01. Next base: position 92,710 of record DAOTVY010000043.1, read on the forward strand.
GCTGCCTCCGCCTTCAGCCTGATCCTGCCCGCGCTAGAGCTCGGGCAGGAACTCTGGGGGAAATGGAGTATCGGCGCGGTGTTGCTCGGGTTGGTGTTGGGCGCACTCTTTCTGGCCCTGCTCGACCGTGTCATTCCGCACATCCACTTCATCTCCGGCCCCGAAGGGCCCTCGTCCTCGCTGCGTCGCATCTGGCTCCTGATCCTGGCCATCACCCTGCACAACTTCCCCGAGGGGCTGGCCGTAGGGGTTGGTTTCGGCAGCGGGAAGCTGGAAGAAGCCTGGGTACTGGCGATCGCCATCGGCCTGCAGAATATGCCGGAAGGCCTCGCCGTGGCCCTCCCTTTGATCCGCGAAGGCTACCGGCGCGGCCGTGCCCTCTGGTACGCCACCCTTTCGGGGTTGGTCGAACCGATTGCCGGCGCCATCGGGGTGCTGGCGGTACAGGTGGCGCGGCCCTTGCTCCCCGTCGCCCTCGCCTTTGCCGCCGGGGCGATGCTCTTTGTAGTGAGCGACGAGATCATCCCCGAAACCCATCGTAAAGGGTACGAACGCGAAGGGACCTTCGGGGTGATCATCGGCTTTGCCGTGATGATGTTCCTCGATAACCTCTTCGCCTGAGGGGGAGGTCGCCGTGGCGGACGAGTGGATCAGCCTCTACGTGAACGGCGTGGAACGGCGCGTTCAGGTCGGCGCGCGCACCAGCCTGCTCGAGGTGCTGCGCGAGCAACTAGGGCTCACGGGGACGAAGAACGGCTGCGGTCAGGGACACTGCGGTGCCTGCACCGTGCTTGTGGATGGGGAGGCGGTCCGTTCCTGCATCTACTTGGCCCGGCGCGCGGCCGGCCGTTCGGTATGTACGATCGAAGGGCTGGAGGGCCGCGATCCCCTGCAGAAAGCGTTCGTGGAACAGGGAGCCGTGCAGTGTGGCTTCTGTACCCCAGGGATGATCCTGGCAGCGCGGGGACTCCTCCTACGCAACCCCCGCCCCACACGCCGGGAGATCCTGGAGGCGCTGGAGCCGAACCTCTGCCGCTGCACCGGGTATTCGAGCATCGTACGCGCGATCCTTCAGGCCTCTGGACAGCCGGTGCCCCCACCACCGACCGCGCCTTCTTCGCCGCTGCAGGCCGTCGGGCGACCACTCCCCCGGCCCGATGCCTGGGCCAAGGTCACGGGCAGCGCTCGCTACGCGGCCGATCTCCACTTCGAAGGAATGCTTCACGCCGCGGTCCTGCGCAGTGCTCATCCCCATGCCCGGGTGCTCGGCATCGCGACGGAACGGGCGCGTGCCCTCCCGGGCGTCGTCGCGGTCCTCACGGCGGAAGACATCCCCGGCCGGCGGGTGCACGGGATCGTCCGGCACGACTGGCCGGTGCTCGTCGGGGTGGGGGAAACGGTTCGCTACCTGGGCGATGCCCTGGCGATCGTCGTGGCCGAAACGCGCGAGGCAGCGGAAAGGGCCCGGGCGGCGATCGAGGTCACCTATGAGGTGCTGCCAGGCGTCTTTTCCCCTCAGGAGGCGTTGGCCGAGAGCGCCCCTCGCCTGCACGAGGGAGGGAACCTGCTCAAGAAGATCGAGGTGCGCAAGGGGGATGTGGTCCGAGGCCTGCAAGAGGCGAGCGAAGTGGTCGAGGAGACGTTCCATACGCCGACCGTGGAACACGCCTTCCTGGAGCCGGAAGCGGCGGTCGCCCTGCCACCCGCTTCCCCAGAAGAACCGCTCGTCCTGTACGTCGGCTCCCAGATCCCCTTTGCCGACCGGGAGCAGGTGGCGGCATCGCTGGCCCTGCCCCTGGAGCGGGTGCGGATCGTTCAGACGACGGTGGGTGGAGCCTTTGGTGGCAAAGAGGACATCTCGGTGCAGATCCACGCCGCGTTGGCCGCTTACCATACTGGCCGACCCGTGCGGCTGGTCCTTAGCCGGGAAGAGTCGATCCGGGTCCACCCCAAGCGCCACGCGACCACCATTCATCTGCGCGTAGGGGCTACCTATGAAGGGAAACTGACCGCCGTGCAGGTGGAGATCTGGGGCGATGTCGGAGCGTACGCGTCCTTGAGCGAAGCAGTCATGACCCGGGCAGCGACCCACGCGGCCGGCCCCTACGTCGTCCCGAACGTTTCCGTCGATTGTTTTGCCGTCTACACGAACAACCCGCCCTCCGGGGCCATGCGCGGCTTCGGCGTGCCTCAGGTGACGTTTGCTATGGAAACTGCGCTCGACATGCTTGCAGAACGGCTGGGCATGCACCCGCTGGAGCTGCGCCGTCGCAATGCGCTGCATGTGGGCGCGGTTACCGCCACGGGTCAGCTCCTGCGGGATAGCGTCGGCTTTCCGGAAACGATCGAGCGTGTCGATGCCGCTGTGCGCGCGATGGGGGAGGAAGTCCTGCGCCCCTCGGCGCCTCACCGCCGGCGGGGCTGGGGTTATGCCTGCAACCTGAAGAACGTTGGGCTGGGCGGTGGCATCCCCGATAGCGCGGGGGCCACGGTGGCCGTGGACGAGGAGGGACGGGTGGAGGTGCGCATCGGCGCGGCTGAGATCGGGCAGGGCGTGGTCGCCATTGCTGCACAGATCGCGGCCGAAGTGCTGGGGGTGCCGCTGGAGCGGGTTGATCTCATCGTGGGCGATACAGCGCTCACGCCGGACGGCGGGGCCACAACGGCCTCGCGTCAGACCTTCATCACCGGGAACGCCGTTCGGCTGGCCGCAGAGCAAGTGCGTGCCATCCTGGCCGCGGCTGCTTCCGAGGAGCTGCAGACGCCGCCCGATCGGCTGCGTTTCCTTGGGGGCAAGATCGAATCGCCCGCGGGGCAGAGCCTTCCCCTTGGGGCAGCGGCCCGCCTGGCGGCGCAGGAGGGCCGGCCGGCCTGCTCCACCCAAATCTATACCCCTCCCCCCACGACCCCGCTGGGCGAACCTGGAGACGACCATTTTGCCTACGGTTTTGCCACCCAGGCGGCGCTGGTGGAGGTGGACCCAGAGACGGGCGAGGTGGAGGTGCTCCGGGTAGTCGCGGCGCACGACGTCGGTCGGGCGGTGAACCCGCAGGCAGTGGTTGGACAGGTGGAGGGCGGCGTGATGATGGGCATCGGGTACGCGCTTTCCGAAGAGCTCCTCCTGGAAGAAGGGCACATCCGCAACCCCGACCTGCGCCGCTACCGCGTGCCCCGCGCCCCCCGCACCCCCGAGGTGATCCCCATTCTGGTTGAGGCTCCGTCGGCCGAGGGGCCTTTCGGCGCCAAGGGGGTGGGGGAAATCACCTCCATCCCCACCGCGCCCGCGATCACGAATGCCATCTACGCGGCGGTGGGCGCGCGCATCACGCGCCTCCCGGCAACGCCGGAGCGCATATTGGAGGCGATGCAGAGAAAAGCCCGATGAACCACGGGGCCGATGCCTGGGAAGCGCTGAACGCCGATATCATCGCCTGCCGGATGTGCCCCCGCCTAGTTGCCTGGCGGGAGGAGGTGGCGCGCACCAAGCGGCGTGCCTACCGCGACCTGCCCTACTGGGGCCGCCCGGTGCCCGGGTTCGGGGATCGGCAGGCACGCTTGCTCGTGTTGGGGCTGGCCCCGGCAGCCCACGGTGCCAACCGCACCGGGCGGATGTTCAGCGGCGACAGCGCCGGCCGGACCTTGATCCCGGCGCTGTACCGCGCGGGATTCGCCAATCAGCCCCATTCCGAGGGCCCTGGGGACGGCCTGGAGCTGTGCAATGCCTTCCTCACCGCGGTATGCCGCTGCGCTCCTCCGGGAAATCGCCCAACCCCGCAGGAGCTCCGCAACTGTCGGCGCTTCTGGACGGAGGAGGTGCGGCTGCTGGGGCGCCTGCGGGTCGTGGTCGCTCTGGGACAGATTGCCTTCCAGGAGTACCTGCGCTGGTGCCGGGAACAGGGGGTTGTCACGGGCCGGCAGGGGTTTGGCCACGGGGTCGTCTTGTGCCCAGGTAGGGGGCTTCCCATCCTGATCGGCTGCTACCACCCCAGCCGCCAGAACACGAACACGGGTCGGCTGACGCCCGAGATGCTGGATGAAGTGTTTTCGATGGCGAAACATCTCCTGGAGGAAATGGACCAATGTTGACCATCGATGGCTCTTACGGCGAAGGAGGCGGGCAGGTGCTGCGGACGGCGCTCACGCTGGCCGCGATCACCGGAGTGCCGGTGCGTGTGGAAAGGATCCGCGCTGGCCGACGGAACCCCGGGCTGCAGGCGCAGCACCTGACCGGGGTGCTAGCCATCGCTCGCCTGTGTGATGCCCGGCTCGAGGGGGCGGAGCTGGGTGCGTCCACGCTCACTTTCGTCCCCCAGCGCTCCCCGCAGGCCGGGGAGTACCGATTCGACGTCTCGGAGCAACGCAAGGGAGGCAGCGCCGGCTCGGTCACCCTCGTCCTCCACACGCTGATCCTGCCGCTGGCGTGGGCCCAGGGGGAAAGCCGTGTGGTGGTGCGCGGGGGGACGCACGTGGCCTGGAGCCCGCCCTACCACCATCTGGAGCAGGTGTACTTGCCGATGCTCAGCCGGCTGGGGGTGCAGGCCCGTTCCACGATCGTGCGCTGGGGATGGTACCCGGAAGGGGGCGGCGAAGTGCAGGTGGACATCTCCGGCCAGGCAGGACGGAACCTTGCGCCGCTTCGCCTTGCCGCTCGCGGGGCGCTGCGTCGCCTCTGGGGGATTTCGGCCTCCTCCAACCTTCCGCCGCACGTGGCCCAGCGGCAGAAGGAGCGGGCGGAAGCGCTGCTCCGGCAGGCGGGCTTTTCCGCAAGGATCGAGCTGGTGACCTCGCAACGGGGGATGCGCTCGAGCGGGGTGGGAAGCATCCTCATGCTCTTTGCCGAGCACGAAGGAGGGCTGGCCGGCTTTAGTGCCCTAGGGGAACGGGGGAAGCCAGCGGAACGGGTGGCCGAAGAAGCGGTGGAAGAGTTCCAGCAATGGTGGGACAGCCGCGCGGTGCTCGACATGCATCTGGCGGATCAACTCCTCCTGCCCCTTTCCTTGGCCGGAGGGCCATCGGTCCTGACGACCTGTCGGGTCACCCAACACCTGCTCACCAACGCCTGGGTGATCCGTCAGTTCCTGCCCGTTCGGATCGTCGTCGAGGGGGAGGTGGGTGCCCCGGGTCGAGTGGAGATCCATCCGGCATCGTCACTGGAGGCCGAAGCCGGAGCTCCCCCAGGCGTAGCAGCACCACCCCCAGGAGGATGAGCCCGCTCCCGCCCCACTGGAGGGCGGTCATCTTCTCCCCCAAGAAAAGGAAGGCAAGCAGCGCCGTGATGGTCGGTTCCAGCGTGGCGATCAGGTTGGCCACACCCGCCGGAAGGTATCCCAGACTGACCGTGTACAGGCCGTAGCCGCCGATCGTCGGCCCAACGGCAAGGAAAACCAGGATCCCCCATCCCACGGTCGACCGGCCCAGGGAAAAGAGGGTGGCCGGCCGCTGCAACAACAACAGGAAAGCGGCAGCAAAGGAAAAGGCGTAGAGCATCGTGCTCCAGGGCGGGATGCCGCGGCGGGCGGCGGCTTTGCCGAAGAGGCTATATCCCGAAAAGGCCACGCCCGAAAGCAGCCCCACCACGATCCCCAGGGGATCGACCCGCCAGGCGGCCGGGGTGACCGCGCCCGAAACCAGGGCGCAGCCGAGAAGGCTGAGGAAAACGGCGCAGATCTTGGGGGCATCCAACCGCTCTCCGAAAAGGCGCCGACCCACGAGAGCGGTAAAGGCCGGGCTGCTGTAGGCCAGCACCGTGGCGGCCGCAGCACCGTTCCGCGCGACGGAAGTCGTCCAGAGGGCGTTGAAGGTGGCCAATGTGAGGCCATAGGCGGCCAGGAAAGGAAGGTGCTGCCGCAGGTGTGGGGGGCGGAGTTGGGAGCGCTCAAACGCCAGGAAGGCCAGCGCGAGGGCAGATGCCGCAAAAAGGTCACGCCAGAAGGCGAGCACGAGTGGCGGCAGCTGGAAGTGCGTGCTCAGGTAGCCGATCAGGATTGCGGTAGTGGCCCAGATCGCCGTCCCGCCAAAGGCCAGAAGGTAGCCCCGGGCCGCGAAGGCAGGTGTGTCAGACATGGCCGAATTATACCACACCGTGGCTCCCGGGATCCCCGGATTTCCCGCGTCAGAGGGTTGAGCCAGGCCAGCCGATCCGTGGGCCTGAGATGGCTGCCGTGGATGGGCCATAGGAGGCGGGGCCACCTCCTTTCCCTTGAAGTTCTCTTCGGAAGGCATCATCCCACGCAGGCCGCTCACTCCACCTGACGCGTCAGGGCAGACTTTCACACGCAATCCCGTCGTGGTCGGCGTCCAGGCGATGGACATCGCCCCTCCCCAAGGACTTGCAGTAGTTGTAACACGCCTGGGCCGCAGCCTGGGTGGGGAAGTCGGAGCAGTTGTAGAGGTTCCCCGAACAATCGCAAACAGGAGCCGCCGGCGAAGGTGTCGGGGGGGACGTGGGCACGGCTCCCCAAAGCCCGCGTCCGGCTTCTCTGGCCTCCCGCTCCAAGGCCAGGAAAAGCGATTGGTAGCGCACATCTGGGGGATAGGTGGCCACCACGGCATAGCCGAGCCGAACGAGTTCGGCGTTGACGAACGTTCCATCGGCCAAAAAGACGTACCGCAACAAGCGCCCATAGCGGTCCGTTTCGGAAATGTCCTTTTCCAAATACACGATCTGCCCTTCCACGAGACGTCGGTTGGCTTCCGCGGCCTCTGGTCCCATCCACTCGACCGGCCGGTTCGGATCCCGCGTTTCCGGGCAATCGATACCGATGTAACGAACGGTGTAGATTCCGCCGTCCAGGCGAACCCGGATGGTGTCCCCATCGACCACGTCGACCACTTGCGCCGCGACCCGCGGGGGAGTTGCCGTAGCCGGGGGTGCTGCGGATGCCGTTTCTGCGGGCCTGGGCGTGTCTGTCGGTTTGGGGGAAGAAGTGGGGCTGGGCATATCCGTTGGTTTCGGAGAAACAGCGCGTGTGGGCGTATGGGTCGGCTTGGGGGAAGCAGCACGTGTAAGCGCATTCGTCGCCTTTGGGGTACGGATGGGGGTCTGGGCCGCTTTTGGGCTGGGAACCGTGGCCTGAGCCGCAGCTAGCGCAAGCGTGGTTCGGTCGACTGCCTGCGGGGTACCGCCCCGGCCGGGCGGTGTACTGAGCATAACACCCCAGATCCCACAGAGCAAGCATAGGACGACCAGGGCCCCCCAGCTGAGCAGGAGCTTGCCTGCCAATCCCGAGTGCCAGAGCCGGGTGAGGCGCCGCATGGGATTCCCTCCTTTCCCGGCAAGAGGGTTACCGGTCCAGCGACCCACGGGGACGGGGTCGAGGCACGGAATCACCCCCTCCCGAGCGCCCGCTTCGACAGCATTGTCCCTGGCCCGTAACCTCGGAGAACTTGGGCCCGCATCGGACGGGTGCCTGCCCGGAGCATCGTCCGCCGCCCAGTTCTGCTGGGTGGCTTTGGATTGCCTAACCATTATACCAGAAACCCCTATGCTGGGACACGCGATCGCGTCTTGCGTAAAAGGTCAGACTCAGGTAGACTATGGGTATCGTGGCTGAAGAGCAGATCGGCTGGGCGGGCTGACCAGCCACCGGTGCTCGTTCATTTTGCGTGCTCAGCGACCATCCTGGGTGATTCGCGATGGAAACGGTTCTGGTGGTCGAGGACGAGCCGGTCCTCCTGGAAACGCTGGAGTATAACCTCAAACGGGAGGGGTATCGGGTCCTGACCGCCACCGACGGCCGGCAGGCGGTCGAGATTGCTCGTGTGGAGCGGCCAGACCTGATCGTCCTGGACGTCATGCTGCCCGGAATAGACGGGTTCGAGGTGTGCCGGATCCTGCGCCAGGGAGCCTCTGTCCCGATCCTGATGCTCACTGCCCGCGTCGATGAGGTGGACCGCGTCGTCGGCCTGGAAATAGGTGCGGACGATTATGTGACCAAGCCGTTCAGCATGCGGGAACTCCTGGCGCGAGTCAAAGCGCTCCTGCGCCGGGGGCGGATGCTGCGAGAAGAACTGGCCGCGGAGCGGGCCGAGGGGCGGGAGCGGCTGGTCTTCGGAGATTTGGTCATAGACACCGCCAGCCGCAGGGTATATCTGCGAGGGAGTGAAGTGGCCCTAAAGCCGAAGGAGTACGATCTGCTCCTTTTCTTGACCCGCCATCGGGGAATGGTGCTCTCTCGCGACCTGATCCTGGAGCGGGTCTGGGGGTGGGATTTCATTGGCGGCAGCCGCACGGTGGACGTTCACATCCGCTGGCTGCGGGAGAAACTGGAAGACGATCCCGCCAATCCCACCCGCATTGTGACCGTCCGTGGCATCGGGTACCGGTTTGAGGGGTAGGATGAGCGGATTCCGAAGTCTCCGCTGGCGGTTGCTGGCCCTCATAGAACTGGCTGTCTTTGTGGCCATGGTCGTCCTGGCCCTAAGCCTCTCCGCGATGGTCCGGCACACCTACTTGGGCCATCTCAGGGAGCAGTTGAGCGTAGAGGCCCGGCTCATCGGGGACACGCTGGCCCCGGCGATGGCCTCCGGCCCGCGCGATGGCTTTCTGGACGCGCAAGCCCACCGCTACGCGGCCATGCTGGATGCCCGGGTCACCCTCATCGGGCCCGACGGCACCGTATGGGGGGAATCCCACGAAGACCGGACGCGGATGGAGAACCATTTGGGCCGGCCCGAAGTCCAGCAGGCCCTGGCCGAGGGCCGGGGGACTGCTATCCGCTTCAGCCATACCGTCGGCTACGAGATGATGTACGTGGCGGTGCCGGTACAGGCCGAGGGACGCCTGGTCGGCATCGCGCGGGTGGCCTTGCCTCTCCGGCAGGTCCAGGCGAACGTGGCCCGTCTCCAGTGGGCGGTCGGGCTCATGGCCGTCCTCTTTTTGGGGGTGATCGGGCTCCTTGTCTTCCTTCGGTTGACCCCTACGATTGGTGCGGTTGGAGACCTCTCCGACGCGCTGGGCCGGTTGACGGCGGGCGACCTGGACGCGCGTGTTCTCCCTCGCACCCAAGACGAACTGGGCGATCTGACCCGTGCTTATAACCAGATGGCAGATCGCCTGCGGGACACCATAGGAGCCCTCCAGGAAGAGCGGGCGCGCCTCTCGGGCCTGCTGGAGCGGATGACCGATGGCGTCCTCATCACCGACGGGGAGGGACGGGTGCGCCTGATCAACCCCGCCGCCGCCCGGATGCTGGGTGTCTCCCCGGAAGATGCGCTGGGCCGCTCCTTCGTCCAGGTCGCGTGGGACCACCGCCTGGTGGGGTTGTGGGAAGAGAGCCGGCAGCGCAGGGAGGAGGGGGTTGGCCTGATCGAGATGGGGCCCCGTCGGCCCGTCTTCTACGCCGTTGTCACGCCGCTGGAGGGGGAGGAGGGCTCTGCGCTGGTGCTCTTGCAGGACCTCACGCGCATTCGGGAGTTGGAGACGGTGCGGCGAGACTTTGTCGCCAACGTTTCCCACGAACTGCGCACGCCCCTGGCGACACTGAAGGCCCTGGTGGAGACGCTGCAAGAGGGAGCGCTGGAAGACCCTGAGGCCGCCGGTCGGTTCCTGGAGCGGATGGAGGAGGAAGTCGACCGGCTGGACCGGTTGGTGGGGGAACTATTGGAGTTGGCGCGTATCGAGTCGGGGCACACGCCTCTGGAGATGGGGCGGGTGGAGGTGGCGGAGGTGGTCGAACCGACGGTAGAGGGACTCCGTCCGCTGGCGGAGCGGAAGGGTCTGTCCCTGACCGCGCATTTGCCCCCCGACCTCCCCGCCGTTCTTGTGGATGTCGATCAGATGCGACGGGCCATCGCCAATCTCGTCCGCAATGGGATCCAGTTCACCCCGTCCGGTGGGGTGACGGTGCGGGCCGAACGGATGGGGGATGAAGTCGTTATCTCGGTACAGGACACAGGGGTAGGAATTCCCTCCGAAGATCTTCCCCGCATCTTCGAGCGGTTCTACAAACCCCGGGGCAGCCGGTCGGGCGGCGCGGGGCTGGGTTTGGCGATTGCCAAACACATCGTCCAGGCCCACAACGGGCGCATCTGGGCGGAGAGCACCGAGGGGCGGGGGAGCACGTTCTACGTGGCCTTACCGGTGGGGGATTGACCTCCTTAAGCGGCGAGTTGACGCCGGGTTGCGCCCGCCGCTTTGGGCGCCGGTTGGTTGCAGTTCGGTCATTACTGCCCGTCGCCACCGCGAGGCGGCAGCTCGCAACGAGGGTGGTCGGTAGCTGCGGCGGACAGGAGTTATTCCCACCGAAACGTCCGCGCCGCAACAGCGCCACCGACCAGCAGGCACCCCATCAGCACCGCGACCTCCGCCAGGTGCTGGCCCCACGAGTCCCCGAACCACAGCCCCCTCATCAGCGTCACCACGTGGGTCAGCGGGATGTACTGGCTGACGGCCCGCACTTTCGCCGGCAGCACCTCCAGCGGTATGCTAGCCCCGGAGAGGAACATCATCGGGAAGGCCAGCACCATCCCCACGGTCTGCGCGATCCGGGCGGTGGGAGCCAGACCGGCGACCAGATACCCCAGTGCAAAAAAGGCCGTCGTGCCCAACAGGAAGCCCGCCAACACGCTCAGGACGTTCCCTTCAAACTGGATGTGGAAGACCATCACGCCGGTCAGGATCAACAACAGGACGCCGATGGCTGTCATCAGGAGATAAGCGGCGATGTCGCTGAGGATGTAGGCCAGGGGATGGAGGGGGGTGGCCCGGAAGCGCCGCAGGACGCCGCTCTCCCGCGCCGCCGCCGCGCCGATGGGCAGACCGATGAGCCCCACCGTAACGATGATGAGCCCGATGTAGGAAGGTACCGCGATGTCCATTGTCCCCCGACCGGCGAAGAGGCGGGTGGGGTTGTTGCCGTAGATAGCGCCAAAGAGCAGGAGCACCAGCGGCGCGTAGAAGATGGTGAAGAAGGTGGCGATGGGCTCCCGCAGGTAAAGTCTGGCCTGAACCAGAAGTAACTTCCAGAAGCCGCGCACGGTTTCCTCCTACTCTCGCATCTCCCGCCCGGTCAGAGCCAGGAAGACATCCTCCAGCGTTGGCTGTTCGGTGCGCAGGTCGCGGAAGCGGACGCCCAGCGCCTCCAGCGCGCTGACGACTCCGCCGACCAGTCCCTCACCCCGCCCGTAAACGACCATCCGTTCCCCGATCTGCTCCACGCGGGTCACCCCGGGCACTCCCCGGAGAGGGGTGTCGTCCCACGGTCCGTCAGCCGTGAAGACCACCCGCTGCTCCGCCCCCAGGGAGCGGATGAGGTTCTCCGGGGTGTCCAGCGCGACGATTCTCCCGTGGTCTATGATCGCCACCCGGTCACAGAGCCTCTCTGCCTCCTCCATGAAGTGGGTGGTCAGGAAGATGGTCTTGCCCCGCTCCCGGATGCCCCGGACCAGGTCCCACATCGCCCGGCGGGCCTGGGGGTCCAGGCCGGTGGTGAGTTCGTCCAGAAAGACCAGTTCCGGGTCGTTGATCAGCGCCAGGGCGATGAAGAGGCGCTGTTTCTGCCCACCGGAGAGTTTGTCAAAAGAGGCGTTCCGCTTCTCCGCCAACCCCAGTTGCTCCAGCAAGGCCCTCCCGTCCACGCGGCGGGGGTAGAAGGAACCGAAGAGGTCCAGCGCCTCCCAGACCTTGAGTCGCGGAGGAAGGGATCCTTCCTGCAACTGGACGCCGATGCGCCGGCGGAGTTGGTAGCCGTCCCGCCGGGGGTCCAGCCCCAGCACCCGGACCGTCCCCCGGTCGGGGCGGCGCAGCCCCTCCACGCACTCAATGGTGGTGGTCTTCCCGGCGCCGTTGGGGCCGACCATGCCGAAAATCTCCCCCTCCTCCACGGTGAAGGAGACGCCGTCCACGGCCCGAATCGACCCGTAAGATTTGTGCAGGTCATTGACCTCTATCGCAATGCCCATCGGTCCCCTCTCTGGAACGATATAGGATGTCTTCCAGCGCATCCACGTAGGCCGCGAAGGCCGCCCGCCCCTCCGGGGTGGCCCAAACCCACGTCTTGGGTCGTCGGCCAATGAAGGTCTTTTCCACCTTCACATAGCCCGCCTCCTCCAGACGCTGCAGGTGCACGCTGAGGTTGCCATCC
>DAOTVY010000044.1:0-8298 GCA_034436115.1 Chloroflexia bacterium
CTCAGCGGTGGACTTGTTTTCCGACAAAGATCGGGTTTCAATCCTGGCTACTTTCGGCCCCCAATGTCCTCCACTGGCGGGCAAGTGGGGCAAAATACGTCCATCCCACCGGGTAGCGGACAGTCACCCCGCACTGCGGACAAGTGCTCAACGCCCTCTCGTAGGCCAGGACGTGCTTCGGCTCAACCATTCCTGTGCGGCCGGCCGGAAGCAAAAGGGGGTCGTGCTGAGGACGCGTGAACCGCCGCCCACCCAGGCGCGCAGCTTGTGGCCTGTCACCTGGCCTACGCCCCTTGCGCGGCCCTCAGGCCCTGCACCATCCCGTCGAGCAGGAGGCACACCGATTTGCGCGACACCTACCCCGAACCGGCCAGGCTCGCGCGCTCGATCCCCACCACAAGCCGGCTGTGTGTCCCTCCGGTGAGAACCACCGCGGACTCGCCTCCGAAGAAGCCCTCACCTCGGCCGGAGCGGCGAGAGACGCGGTTCGGGAGCGCTCCGTGCAAGCGCCTGTGCCACGGACAGAAAGGTTTCGGCCGGATACTCCTCCACCCTTCCCGAATCGCACAACTCCGAAATGCGCGGGTCCAACGGCAGCCGCCCCAGAAAAGGCACGCCTATCCGCCAGGCCATCTCTTCTCCGCGGCTCGGGCCAAAGATATCGTAGCGCTTCCCACTGTCTGGGCAGACGAAGTAACTCATGTTCTCGATCAGGCCCAGGAGAGGCACCTGCATCGCCCGTGCCATCCGGGCGGCCTTGCGCACGACCATCTCCGCCAAATCCTGTGGTGAACTCACCAGCACCACCCCAGAGAGGGGCAGCGCCTGCATGACCGTCAGTGCCGCGTCGGACGTCCCAGGGGGCAGGTCTACCACTAGCCAGTCCAGGTCGCCCCAGAAAACGTCGCCCCAGAACTGCCGGATCGCGGAACTGATCAGCGGCCCGCGCCAGATGACGGCCTCGTCCTCCTCGGGAAGGAGCAGGTTGATCGACATGACCTTGATCCCCGTCCCGGTCTCGGCCGGCACGATCCCCAGGGGGCCCATGAGGGGCGTACCACGCAGCCCGAACATCTTGGGGATGCTGGGGCCAGTGATGTCGGCATCCAGCACGCCCACCGGATACCCCTCCCGCCGCAACGCCACCGCCAGTAGCGCGCTGACCAACGATTTCCCCACGCCTCCCTTGCCGCTCATCACCGCCACGACGTGCCGGATGCGGTTGAAGGACTCGGCTGTGCCGGGCTGCCCGATGCCTCCGAGGCCAATCCCGCGGCGCTCCTCCTCCGTCATCTGGGTCAGCTCGATCTTCACCTCGCGCACGCCTTCCAACGCTAGCACAGCCTCCCGGGCCTGAGCCACGATCTGGTCTTTCAGCGGGCAACCCGGAACGGTCAACGCCAGGGTAAAGGCCACTTCGTCACCCTGGATGCGCACGTTGCGGACCATGCCCAACTCGACCAGGCTGCGCTTCAGTTCGGGGTCCATGACCTTGGACAAAGCCACCTTGACTTGCTCTTCAGATACCGACATCGATCATCCTCCTGGATCCTGTGACAGCAATCGCTTGAGTCGCCATAAAACCTTGGCAGCGCGGGGATCCTCTCCCCGTCATATGGTTCCTTCCAACAACTGGATCTGGCACTCGCCCGGCAAAAAGATGCCGGCGGCGACCTTCATCGCCTTCAGCACGGCCGTCGGCACGATGCAATTGCTGCGGCAGACATGCTCGGTCACCAGAGTGTAGACCTGTGTTTCGTTCAGGCAAAAAGCCAGGAACCCAAGAGAACACCGACGAGTCCCCCGCTGCCCAGATAACCCACGGCCCGTCGGTCCAGGTTGCGCCGGACCAGGTGGCCCCGTGCCCCCGTGCCAGCGGTGGACAGCGCAGAGGACCGTCCCCGTCGCCAGAGGAGACGGGAAATCCATCCAAAAGGGAATGATGGGGAGCATCGCGCTGCACCCACCCGGTGCCGATCAGCCCGCCCAGGAGGCCAGCCACCACGCCCACGACCAGCAGGAGGATGGCCTCAGAGACGCTGATCAGGGGCTGGCCTGCGGCCATCCGGCCGGTCAGCGCTGCCCAGAGCACTATGCCGGCTGCGACGACCAGCAGGACCAAGGTAACGGTTTGCGCCCGATACCAGGGTGCGTGCCGGGTGATGTTCTCCACCGTGTTGCCCAGGACGAGCGTCTTCAGCCCATGTTTGCCGGGCGAACCGATGACGATGATCTCAGTATCGAGTTCCTCGGCTGCGGCAAAGATCTCTCGCCAAGGTATGCCCATCCGCCCCACCAGCTCGGCCTCTACACCTGCGGCGTCGACCGGCTGCAGGGCCGGAAATTGGGAACGCAGCGCAGAGAGAGCCAGGGGATCCTTTGGCAGATTCCTCTTCACCATTGGAGACAATCGCCGGCAACGCGTTTCCAACGAGCCAGCTCCTGACTTCACGGTCAAGAATTCCCCAAGAGTGCGCGCAGCCGGTCCGGATCGGTAACGGGTTCGTAGCAAACACCCCCCCGGCACAGGTAGACGGTAGGCCGGCCACCGAGCATCGTCCGGTCAGCCAGCAAAGGAATCGGGGTGCCCGGCTTTCCCGCCGCCAGAACCTGGTGCGGGCGATAACCGAAGAGGACATCCAGCAAGGCCCGGGCGTCCGCTTCCCCCGGGTCCCCCACGAGCGCGATCTCCCAGGGGTTAGAAAGGGCATAGTCTAGCGCGATCAACCACTGACCAAAGGCCAGGGGAAAACGGGACAGGTTCTCCCCGACCTCTTCCAGACCTCTCCACGCCTCCTCCGCCAGGGCAGGCGTAGCAGCAAGTCCCGCCAGCCGGAGGAGGACCCAGGCCGCCATGGCGTTTCCGGAGGGAACAGCATTGTCCTGAAGAGTACGGGGACGAACCAGGGGTGTTGCGTGGTCGTGGGCGGTGTCATAAAAACCGACCGGCGCAGCGAAGCAGGACCGCATCGTCTCCGCCAGGCCGGCCGCCGCCAGATACCAGCGGGAATCCAGGGTGGCCTCGTAAAGAACCAGCAAGCCATCGATGAGGTGGGCATAGTCGTCCAGAAAGCCTTCTACCCGTGCCTGAGCCTCCGCCCAGACGTGCCAGAGGCGGCCATCTGGGCGATAGAGTTTCTCCAGCAGGAAAGCGGCGTTCCTCTCGGCCGTGGCCCGGTAGTCCTCCCGCCCAAGGATTCGGAATCCCTCCGCCAAAGCCGCCAGCATCAGGCCATTCCAGGCCGCTATCACCTTCTCGTCGCGCGCGGGACGGACCCGCCGCTCCCGGGCCTTCCACAGGCTTCTCCGCAGCCCCGCCGTCGCCTCCCGCTCTTCCCATGACCCGACAAAGGTCAGGATGTTCTTACCATCCAAGTTTCCCTGCGCCGTGGCGCCATAGAGGGTCGAGAAGCGGTCGGCCTCCGGGCCCAGCACAGTCCGGATTTCCTCCGCCGTCCACAGGTAGAACTTGCCTTCCTCCCCCTCGCTGTCGGCGTCCAGGGAGGCGTAGAACCCGCCGGCAGGATCGGCCATCTCCCGAAGGACGAAATCCAGGGTTTCCTCCGCAACGGCACGAAAGAGCGGCAAGCCGGCCACCTGATACGCATGGAGGTATACCCGGGCCAGTTGGGCGTTGTCGTAGAGCATCTTCTCAAAGTGGGGGACGAGCCAGCGTTCGTCCACGGAATAACGATGGAAACCGCCGCCCAACTGGTCGTAGAGGCCGCCTCTGGCCATGGCTTCGAGGGTACGGACGACCATGGGAAGAGCCCGGGTATCGCCAGCGACGTGGCGGCGGAGAAGGAATTCCAGTGCCATCGGTTGAGGGAAACGAGGCGCGCCGCCCCAACCGCCATGCATGGGGTCAAATTGATCCTGGAGTTGGCGGACAGCCTCCTCCAACGTTGCCGGCCCCAACACGCCGGGGAGGGGGCGTGCGGCCATCTGCTGGGGGATGGCCTCGGCGACCTGGGCGCCCACTTCCCGAATCTCCGCCCGCCGATTTTTCCAGGCCTCGGCGACGGCCCGCAGAACATCCCGGAAAGCAGGCAGGCCATGACGAGGAAGCGGTGGGAAGTAGGTGCCGCCGAAGAAGGGCACGCCGTCCGGGCTCAGGAACACGGAAAGAGGCCACCCGGCGCTCCCCGTGAGCAGATGGACGGCCTGGATATAGATAGCGTCCAGGTCGGGGCGCTCCTCGCGGTCCACCTTGACCGGGACGAACCAGGTGTTGAGCAGGGCGGCAACCTCGGGATCCTCAAAGGACTCGTGCGCCATCACGTGGCACCAGTGGCAGGCGGCGTAACCGATGCTGAGGAAGATCGGCTTGTCCTCCCGCCGGGCCTTTTCCAGGGCTTCTTCTCCCCAGGGATACCAGTCGACGGGATTCTCGGCATGCTGGCGCAGATAAGGGCTGGCTTCGTAGAGAAGACGATTGGGCATGGGATACCTCTTTTTCCCAGATCTTTACTGCCCTTCTACCGAACAAGGCATATTCTTCCGTTCTAAAAGGAGATCAAATATCGTCAAATGCCCCTCTGGCACGGGTCATCTGGCTGTCGGGCATCCGTTTCAGTCTGGCAGGCGTGCAAGCCTTCCTCTCCAATGATCAGAAAGGGAACCCCGAAAT
The DNA here is from genome assembly GCA_034436115.1 of Chloroflexia bacterium. Classification (GTDB taxonomy): domain Bacteria; phylum Chloroflexota; class Chloroflexia; order DTKN01; family DTKN01; genus DAOTVY01. The sequence goes on from DAOTVY010000044.1 coordinate 4,631, forward strand.
CCTCGGGCGGGATGCCATAGCACACGGCCAACGGATAGAGCCGCTCGAACTCTTCCGAGCTACAGATCTCCACAAGCCGGATGTCCAAGTGAGGCCCATGCTGCTCCCGAAGCGGTGGCAGGACCTCCTCGATCACCTCATGGCAATGCGGACAGGTGCTCATCCAAAAGAGGACCGCGTGCACAGTCGCTCCAGATTGTAGCAGAGGTTCAGCGAGCGCGGAGGTCGGGCGGGCTTCCCACGCTGCCTCTTCCCCGCAGACGTGGCAGGCTTTGGGCCCGCGCGTTGGAACGGCCAGGGAGCTCCCTTGCCCAACCAAACCGGGAGATGCAAGGCCCACGGAAGCACGAGCAGAAGCATGAGGGTTTCCACGAGCAGCAAACGCCGATCGCACATAATGTGCTCCTTTTCGCTCGGGCCATGGTGCCCATCCCACGGTTGCCATGGCGTGCACACCGAAGCCGTGCACTCGCTCCAAAGAGCGGCTTGCCAAGCCTTATTCCTGCAACTCAGTGGCGACTTATAGACGATTGTTGATATTACCCCTGCCCCGCCGATCTGTCAAGTGCCTGCGTCACCCACGAGCGTGGCGCGCCGGCTAGACTTTGGGCAGTTTTCCACAGGTGCGGCGTCTTGCCGGGAATTCGCGCGTGGGCAATGCGGCGCCGGGGCCGGGATACTTTCTCACAAGGTCGGTGCACGGACCCAAGGCCTATGGTCCCCCGGGCAACTGCCTGGCCGGTTTGCGTGCACGGCTCCCCTGTGCTATGATGCCCGCACGCCGTCGATGAGAGGTGTTCGCGATGCCCGAACGGACGCGCAGCTATCGCTACTATGACTTGATTATGGCGCTTTTCGTCGCCGTGCTCCTGATCAGCAACGTGGCTTCGTCGGCCAAGATGGTCGACTGGGGGGTCTCCCTTTTCGGCCTGCCGCTGGCTTTCGACGCCGGAACGGTGGTCTTTCCGATCAGCTACATCTTTGGGGATATCCTGACCGAAGTCTACGGCTACCGCAGGTCCCGACGGATCATCTGGATCGGCTTTTTCTGCAACGCCTTGATGGCCGGCGTGCTGGCGTTGGTCGGCTTCCTCCCAGGGGAGCAAGAGTGGCGCACCGGGATGCAGGTGTGGATCCTCCGCACCGGGCAGTCCGGGGGCGCCGAACTGGCCTACCGCTACCTGCTAGGGACGACCCCACGCATCGTGGTCGCCTCCCTGACCGCCTATTTTGCGGGCGAGTTCTCCAACTCTTACGTCCTTGCCCGCATGAAGGTCTGGACGCAGGGACGCTGGCTGTGGACCCGCACGATCGGGTCCACGTTGGTGGGCGAAGGCGTAGATACGCTCGTCTTTGTGCTCGTTGCCTTTGCCGGGGTGTGGTCCTGGGATCTCGTGGGCCAGGTCATCCTGACGAATTACCTCTTCAAGGTGGGGGTCGAAGCGGCTATGACCCCGATCACCTACCGCGTGGTGCACTTTCTCAAGCGGGCGGAGCAGGAAGACTACTACGATCGCTACACCGACTTTAACCCGTTCCGGTTGGGCGAAATCTGAAACTGCGGCGACCGCGACGGAAGGACGGTCCGTTCGGAGGCAGGTGGTGGAAGCGCGCGACTTCCTGCAACGGAGCTTGGCCCAGGTCACCGCCGCGCTGCGGGATACGCTGGTGGATGAAGAGATGGCCCGCCGGCGGGGGCTGTTGCAGCGCCTGGATGCGCGGGCCAAAGCGCTGGGGACGCTGCTGCTCCTCCTCTCTGCAGGGTTGGCAAGACGATGGGAGCCGCTTTTCGGCCTGCATCTGGGAGTCCTCGCGCTCGCAATGGCCTCGCGCCTGCCGCTAGGTCCCTTCTTGCGGCGGGTTTGGCTCTTTGTCCCGGCGTTCACCACGCTGGTTGCCCTGCCCGCGCTCTTTCTCACGCCCGGAGAGCCGCTCCTTCGGATCGGGTTGGGAGCGTTCTCCCTGGGAATCAGCCGGCAAGGGGTGTCCGGGGCAGGGACGCTCGTCCTGCGCGTCGGCGTTTCCGTTTCACTCGCGGTCCTGCTCCTACTCACCACTCCCTGGCCGGCCCTGCTGCACGGATTGCGCGCGCTCCGCCTGCCACAGGCGCTGGTGCTCCTGCTGCACATGGCGCGTCGGTACATTTTCCTCCTCCTGGAGAACGCGGAAACGCTTCTCCTGGCGCGGCGGAGCCGCGTGATGGGCCGGCTCCCCCCTTCCGTGGGGCGCCGTATGACTGCCGACATGGTGGCAACGCTCCTGGCGCGCTCGTACCACTTGAGCCAGGAGGTGCACCTCGCCATGGAGGCACGCGGGTTCCGGGGCGAGGTGCGCCTGATGGAGTTGCCGCGCTTCCGCTGGTCGGACTGGCTGGCGCTGACGGTCTCGCTCCTGGCAGGCGGAGCGATCGTTTGGATGGGCCGCTGATGGAAGACGAGCTCCTCTTTCGGCTGGAAGGGGTACGCTTTCTCTATCCCGGGGGCATCGTGGCCCTGGATGGACTTTCGCTCGCCGTGCGGCGCGGGGTACACGTGGCCATCCTGGGCGCAAACGGCTCCGGGAAGAGCACGCTGCTCAAGGTGATGGATGGGTTGTATCTGCCGCGGGAGGGCACGGTGTACGCCTTCGGCCGGCCGCTAACGGGCAAGGCACTCGAAGACGAGGCCTTTGCCCTGGAACTGCGCCGCCGCGTGGCACTTCTTTTCCAAGATCCGGATGTCCAGCTCTTTTCCGCGACCGTATGGGACGAGGTGGCCTTCGGGCCCTTGCAGCTGGGCTGGCCTCCCGAGCAGGTGCGCGAGCGGGTGGAGGCAACTCTCCGCTGGCTCGGCCTGGAGGAGCTGCGGGAGCGGCCACCGTACCGCCTGAGCGGCGGGGAGAAACGCAAGGTCGCCCTGGGAGCCGTTCTGGTCACGGAGCCGGAAGTGTTGCTGCTCGACGAACCGACTGCCTTCCTCGACCCGCGGAGCCGCTGCCAGCTCCTGGACTACCTGCTCGAGTGGCGAGAACGGGGAACCCTGGTCGTGTGCACCCATGACCTGGAGCTGGCCGAAGAGCTGGCACGGCACGTCTACGTCCTGGAGCGAGGCCGCGTAATCGCCGAAGGCGGGCCGGACGAGATCCTGAGCGATGAAGCGCTCCTCGAGCGCGCCAACCTCATCCATTCCCACCGCCACCGCCACGGCGAGCTCGTCCACAGCCACCGCCACGACCACCGGGGGCATCCCCATTGAAAGCCGTACGGGGGACGGTTCAGCACCGTCCCCCGTACCTGGCGGGGAGAGTGGGATTCGAACCCACGGTGGAGCGATTCACGCCCCACAGTCACTTAGCAGGCGACCCCATTCGACCACTCTGGCATCTCCCCGGTATCCTGGACGCGTGGCGGAGAGGGTGGGATTCGAACCCACGGAGCTTTGCGCTCACGGCTTTTCAAGAGCCGCACCATCAACCACTCGGACACCTCTCCAGGCCGGCTTCAGTATATCCCCAAAGACGACGCTTGTCAAGCATGGTTCTGAGGTTCGGACACGAGTTGGGACACAGATAACAAAGGGGGGACCTCCAGATGGGGTAGAATTAACCCCCAGAGGAAAAGTTTCCACAAAGGAGGTCCCCATGCCCAAGTCTATCCCAATGCGCCGGTTTATGCAAGCCCTCTTCGATGA
>DAOTVY010000045.1:0-88943 GCA_034436115.1 Chloroflexia bacterium
CTCGCCATCGGATGCCTCCTGATGCTTTGGGTTCTTCTCAAGCCCCTATAGAAGCATCCGATGGCCCTATTGTCAAATCGCTCCCCCTAACTTCCCCTCTTGCCAAGCGACCTTGATATGGCCGTGCAACCCCGTTTGACAAAGGGGCGCGAGCGTGGTATAGTTGGATATTGGATACAATATCCAATTTGCCCTGAGACGATCGGAGATCTGCCGTTCACGACCGGGTAAGGAAGCTACCATGCCAAACCGGCTCCCCGACGAACCAGCCCTGGTTCACCAGACCATCCAGGCCTCGGTCGTAGAGCGGTTGCGCCAGATGATCCTGAGCCGGCGTCTGCTCCCCGGGCAACGGCTGGCCCAAGACGAACTGGCCCGCCTCCTCGGCGTCAGCCGTACGCCCATCCGGGAAGCGTTGCACCGGCTGGCCTCGGAGGGCCTGGTCGTCCTTTCCCCTTACCGGGGTGCCTCGGTGGCCAACTTTTCCGTTGCCGATTTGGAGGAGATCTACGCCGTTCGTGTCGCGCTGGAGAGCTATGCCGCGCGGCTCGCGGCGCAGTGCATCACCGAGCAGGAGCTGGAGCGCCTGCAGCACCTCCTGCACGTGATGCAGCATGCCTTCGAGCAGCACAACTTCACCCTCCTTTTGGAGGCCCACCACGAGTTCCACGCGACCCTCTACGCGGCCAGCAAGAAGCAGCGGCTGTCGAGCCTGGCCTCTCAGTATCTGAAACTCACCGACGTCTACCAGCGGATGGCGCTCAGCCTGGGGCGCGGCGCCAAGGACCCGGTCGTGGAGCACGGCGAGATCCTGGAAGCGCTGCGGCAACGGGATGCCGAACGCGTCGAGCAGATGATCCGCACCCATCTGCGGATGACCGTGGAGGAGCTCCTGGCCCTGTTTGACAACGACCGGGCGTGTTGATCTGATGTGGGCGTTGGCCCTAGTCGGCCGGAAAGGAGGTGGACAGCGGGAAAGCTTGACGAAAGCGATATCGGAGCGCTGGCTTACGGTATCATCGTCTCGAGGAGGAGGAATGCGATGAAGCGCACCGTGTCCCTGTCCATCCCGATGCTGGTGCTCGTTCTGGTCCTCGCCGCTTGTGGTCCCGGCGGATTGCCGACGACGGCACCGAGTCCCGGGGGCGGCGCTACCGTGCCCCCGCAGCCGACCGCCGCACCTCCACCGCCTACGCAACCCCCAAAGCCGAAGGCGATCACCATCAGCCGGGGAGCCAATGACCCGCACAGCATCGATCCCCAGCGGGCGATCGATGCCCGTGATGCCACGCTCGTGGCCAACCTGTTCCCTAGCCTGGTGGTGATGGACGCCGAGACGAACGCTATCGAGCCCGGCATCGCCAAGAGCTGGGAGATCTCCGAGGACGGCCTGGTCTACACCTTCCACCTGATCGAAAAAGTCCCCTGGGTGCACTACAATGCGTCTACAGGCAAGGTGGAGGAGGTCAAAGACTCCGCAGGGCAGGTACGCTATGTAACCGCTCACGATTTTGTCTACGGCTTCTTGCGTGCACTGGATCCGAGCGTCGGTTCGCAGGCAGCCTACATCCTGGCGCCCTACATCGTGGGCGGGGAAGCGTTTAACGCAGGGACAGGCCCTCGCGAGAATGTGGGCGTCAAGGCGCTGGACGACTATACGTTCCAGATCACAGCCCCAGAAAAGATCGGCTTTGCTCTGGGCATCTACAGCATCATCAACGCCCATGCGGTGCCGCAGTGGGCCATTGAAGCCTACGGGGACGCCTGGACCGAGCCGGAGAACATCCAGACCTACGGGCCCTTCACGCTGAAGGAATGGGTGCATGACAGCAGCATGACCTTCGTTAAGAACCCGTTCTGGCCCGGCTCCGAAGGGATCCGCCAGGCCGGGCTTGACGAGATCAAGTTCCTCTTCATCGACGAAGCCGTGGCTCTGCGCGAATTCGAGGCCGGGAATTTGGACAGCGCGACCATCCCCGGTAGCGAGATCGAGCGCGTACGGGCCGATCCCACGCTCGGCCCCCAGCTCCATATCATCCCTGGAATGTGCACCCAAGCCTGGTCGTTCAATACCACCAAGCCGCCTTTCGACAACGCGCACATCCGCCGTGCCTTCAACTATGCCGTGGACCGCGAGAGCCTGATCCGCAATGTCCTCCGGGGCGGTGAGATCCCTGCGCCTTTCTTCACGCCTCCAAGCGTCGCCTTCGCCCCCTCCGCAAGTGTGACCGACCAGGGCATCCGCTATGATCCTGACAAGGCCCGGGAAGAGTTGGCCTTGGGGCTTGCGGAACTCGGGCTGAGCTCCGCCAGCCAGCTTCCGCCGATCACTGTCGAGTTCGGTACCGCCAAGACGCTCAGCGACGTCGCCCAGGCGCTCCAGGTGATGTGGCAACAGGTGCTGGGTGTTCAGGTCCAGTTGCAACAGATCGACAACGCGGTATACTGGTCCAAACAGGAAAAGGACGCGGGCCAGATCTTCCGCGCGGGATGGTGCCCGGACTATAACGATGCCAACAACTACTTGCGCGACGTCTACCGCTCCGATTCGACCTTCAACTACGGCCGATGGAGCAACGCCCGGTTCGATGAGCTCGTGGACAAGGCCCGGGTAGAGACCGACCCCGCGGTGCGCCTGGAGCTCTACACGGAGGCGGAAAGGATCCTCTGCGTGGAAGACGCCGGCACGATGGTACTCTACTATCCGGTGACCGCCGAACTGACCAAACCGAGCCTGAAGCGTACCTACTCGGTCAACGGTACCGAGTTCTACTGGGACTGGGATCTGGTCCAATAGCCCATTACCGGCTAGGTGCCTGGGGGGAGAGGCATTCTTGCCTTTCCCCCAGGCCAACGGCCGCTCCCTGGAGGCCCCGGTGGGACGGTTCATCCTGCGACGCATCCTCTGGATGCTCCTCGTGCTCCTGGTGATCTCGCTCATCACCTTCGTGCTCATGCACGCGGTGCCCGGAGGACCGTTCACCCTGGAGGCCAAACAGCTGCCCGAACAGACGATCCGGCAGCTCGAGGCCAAGTACCATCTGGACGCTCCGCTCTACGTCCAGTACCTGTCGTTCGTCCGCGATGTCGCCGTCCCGGTCATCACGATGGGCGATCAGCCCGCGTACCGCGACCACGAGTTCTTGATCAACATTTCGCTGCCTGGCAAACAGCAGGCCAAACTCCGCTGGATGAACTTCGGGCCGTCCTACCGGGCCGTGGGCCGCACCGTGAGCGACATTTTCCGCGATAACCTCCCGGTTTCGATGAGACTGGGCGCGTTGGCATTCCTGGTGACCGTGGGAGTGGGATTCCCACTCGGTATTGTCTCCGCCCTCCGTCGGAACACCTGGCTGGACTATGCGGCCATGTGCCTGGCTATCCTAGGAGTCTCGGTCCCGGTCATTGTGCTGGCCCCGGTGCTGCAGTACCTATTTGGGGTGCGGCTCAAGGTGCTCCCGGTCAGCGGTTGGGGAAGCCCGCAGCACCTGATCCTCCCTGCCTTTGCCTTGGGGATCGCCGACGCCGCCGTCGTTGCCCGGCTCACCCGTGCGTCCCTCCTCCAGGTTCTGAACCAGGACTATATCCGCACTGCGCGCGCCAAGGGCCTTTCGGAACGGCGGGTCATCCTGGTGCACGCGCTCAAGAACAGCCTGATCCCGGTGGTGACGGTGCTCGGGCCGATGCTGGCGTACCTGCTCACCGGGACGTTTGTCGTGGAGACGATTTTCGGCATCCCGGGGATGGGGCGCTTCTTCGTCACGAGCATCTCTGGGCGCGATTATCAGGTCATCATGGGCACGGTCCTGCTCTTCGCGGTCTTCTTGGTCGTTGCCAACACCCTGGTCGACATCGTGTATGTTTGGATCGACCCGCGCATCCGCCACACGTAGAGGCTATGTCGGAATGGCTCAGTTCGAGGCTTGCCTGGCCAGGTCGGAGCGGCAGATCCGGGGACGAAGTCTGACCACAGACGCCCTGAGGCGCCTCGCGCGTAACCGCGCGGCGATCATCGGAGGCGTCATCGTCCTGTTGAACGTCCTTACTGCGCTTCTGGCTCCCGTCGTTGCGCCCCAGCGCTACGACGCGGCCATCCTGGAAGATTGTAATGCCACACCAGAGTGGCTGATCCGCCTCTTTCCGGGAATGAAACCGACCGAGCACGGCGGATACGTTCGTGTGAACAACCGCTATCCGCTTGGGGCCGATAAGCTCGGGCGCGATCTCTTGAGTCGCATCGTCTATGGCGCCCGGATCTCGCTGGCGGTCGGATTTATGGGGCCGGTGATCAGCATGGGGATCGGCCTTGTGGTGGGCCTTGTCGCTGGCTTCCAGGGAGGCCGGACGGATAACATCCTCATGCGCATCGTGGACGTGATGTACGCTTTTCCCACGATGCTCCTGATCATCCTGCTGATGGCTGTGTTCCGGGCCGGCGTAGGGAGTCCGAAGGGCGGTGTGGTCATCGGGACCCTGAGCCGGCTGGACCGTGCGATGGGCGGGTTGTTGTTTATCTTCATTGGGATCGGCCTGACTGCCTGGATGGGCGCGGCGCGCCTGGTGCGCGGGCAGGTGCTCTCTGTGCGCGAGAGCGAGTACGTGCTTGCCGCCCGGGTGATCGGCGCCCCGACCTGGCGGATCGTGCTCCGTCATATCCTTCCGAATGTCATCGGACCCCTGATCATCACCGAGACGCTGGCCATCCCGAACTATATCGCATACGAGGCCTTTCTTTCTTTCATCGGCCTTGGCGTCAACCCGCCTACGCCCAGTTGGGGCGGGATGATCGCCGAAGGGGCCGACCGCATCCAAAGCTATCCCAACCAGGTGCTGTTCCCTGCCCTGGCGCTCTTCCTGTTGATGTTCTCCTTCAACTTCCTGGGCGACGGCCTGCGCGACGCGCTAGACCCAACGTTGCAGGGCCGCGAGTAACCGGAGGGTGAGATGAAGCAAGATTTGGATGCCCTAATGGCGGAACGTGGCCTGGACGCCATCGTGGTGGCCGGCCGGATCCAGGGAAACCCAGCCCTCTACTATATGGCCAACGGCGCCCGCATCCTCCATGGACACGTCTTCAAGAAGCGCGGCACCGAGCCCATCCTGGTCTGCTCGCCCATCGACCGGGAAGAAGCGGCTGCCAGCGGCCTTGCGGTGCTCACAACCGACCGTTACGACTACGAGGGCATCCTCCGGACAGCGCGCAGCCCGCTCGACGCGGACATCGAGCTCTATCGGCGCATTTTCGCCGACTTACAGATCCAGGGACGGGTGGGGTTTTACGGAACGGCCGACCGGGGGAGCGCCTGGCGCTTCTTGAGCGCCCTGCAGGCCCAGATTCCCGGAATCGAGGTGTTCGGCGAGATCGAGCCGACCCTGATCGATCTCGCCCGGGCGACCAAGGACGCTTCCGAAGCAAAGCGCATCCGCGAGGTGGGCCGGCGCACGGCGGACGTCTTTGCGGAAACTCTCGCTTTCCTGAAGCAGCACCGGGTGCGCGACGGCTGCCTGGTTCAGCCCGACGGAACACCCCTCACGATTGGCCGGGTGCATCGCGAGATCCGACGGCTGCTCGCCGAAGCGGAACTGGAAGTACCGGAGGGGGTGATCTTCGCGATCGGCCGGGATGCCGCGGTCCCCCACAACAAGGGCAACCCTGCGGACCCGATCCGCCTGGGCCAGACGATCGTCTTCGACATGGGCACGCGGGAGGCCGGTGGGGGCTACTACTTCGACATGACGCGCACCTTCTGCCTGGCATATGCCCCGCCGGAAGTGGAGCAGGCCTATCGGGACGTGCGCGACTGCCTGGAAATGCTCCTCCCCTCCTACCAGGCCGGAGAGGAGACACGCACCTATATGGAGCGGGCCTGTGCGTTCCTCGAGGCGCGCGGCCACCCGACGATCGCGAGCACCCCCGGCAGCGAAAGCGGTTTCGTGCACGGCCTTGGGCACGGGATCGGCCTGGCCGTCCACGAGGAGCCTGGGTTCTCCCTGAGCCCGACGGCCAACCAGCGCCTTCAGCCTGGCCACATCTTTACCTGCGAGCCAGGCGTGTACTACCCCGAGCGCGGTTTCGGGGTGCGCCTGGAGGACGTGGTCTGGATCGATGCCGAGGGTCGGGGACAGCGTTTGACCGATTTTCCCAAGGAACTGGTGATCCCGGTTCCATAAAGGGCAACCTTCTGTGGAGGGATAGGGCTATGGCAATGACGGAACGGGTTGCTCGATTGCGCCAACAGAGCCTAGAGGCGCGCTGCACCCTTTCGACCGAGCGGGCGGAACTGGTCACCGCGTTCTATCGCCAGGACCTGGGGCCGATCTCGGCTCCTATGCGGCGCGCGCTCTGCTTCCAATACCTCCTGGAACACAAGGCGATCTGCATCAACGAAGGCGAACTGATCGTCGGGGAAAAGGGGCCGGCCCCCAAGGCCGCACCGACCTACCCGGAATTGTGCTGTCATTCCCTGGAAGACCTGGACATCCTGAACTCGCGCGAAAAGATCCCCTTCGCCGTGAGCCCGGAGGCGCGCAAGGTCTACGAAGAGACGATCATCCCCTTCTGGCGCGGCAAGTCGATGCGCGACCTCATTTTCCGCGAGATGACCCCCGAATGGAAGGCCGCGTATGAAGCCGGCGTCTTTACCGAGTTCATGGAACAGCGCTCGCCCGGCCATACCGTCCTGGACGACAAGATCTACCACAAGGGGATGCTCGATTTCATTGCCGATATCGACCGTAGCCTGGCACGTCTCGACTTTTACAACGATCCCGAGGCCTATGCCAAGCAAGAGGAGCTGCGGGCCATGCGCATCTGCGCCCGGGCGCTCATCCGCTTTGCCGAGCGCCACGCCGAGCGAGCCGAGGAGCTCGCGGCGCAGGAACCGGATCCGCGACGGCGGGCGGAACTGCAGCGCATCGCCGCGATCTGCCGCCACGTCCCCGCCCACCCCCCGCGCGACTTCTGGGAGGCGCTACAGTACTACTGGTTCGTCCACCTGGGCGTGACCATCGAGCTGAACCCTTGGGACGCTTTCAACCCCGGACGCCTCGACCAGCACCTCTACCCCTTCTACCGGAAAGGCCTCGAGGACGGCACCCTGACCCGCGAACAGGCGGAAGAGCTGTTGCAATGCTTTTGGATCAAGTTCAACAACCAGCCCGCCCCGCCCAAGGTGGGCGTCACCGCCGCCGAAAGCAGCACCTATACCGATTTCGCGCAGATCAACCTGGGCGGGCTCAAGCCCGATGGCTCCGACGGGGTCAACGAGCTCACCTACCTCCTGCTCGACGTGATCGAGGAGATGCGGCTCCTGCAGCCCAGCACCTCCATCCAGGTGAGCAAAAAGAGCCCCGACCGCTTCATCCGCCGCGCCGCCGAGATCATCCGCACCGGCTTTGGCCAGCCGTCCATCTTTAACTGCGACCTGATCGTCCAAGAACTCGTGCGCCAGGGCAAGTCGCTCATCGATGCCCGTTGCGGCGGCTCCAGCGGCTGCGTCGAGGTCGGCGCCTTCGGCAAGGAAAGCTATATCCTGACCGGCTACCTGAACATGCCCAAAGTGCTGGAGATCACACTGAACAACGGTGTCGATCCCCTCACCGGCCACAAGATCGGACTTCAGACCGGCGATCCGCGCACCTTCCAGTCGTTCGAGGAATTGCTGGAGGCCTATCGCAAGGAGCTGCAATATTTCGTGGACATCAAGATCCGCGGCAACAACGTCATCGAGCGGCTTTATGCCACCTATATGCCTGCCCCCTTCCTTTCCATCCTGATCGACGACTGCATCGCCCGCGGGAAGGACTATCACGACGGCGGCGCTCGCTACAACACGACCTACATCCAGGGGGTCGGCCTGGGGACGATCACCGACGCCATGACCGCCATTCGCTACCACATCTTTGACCACCACACCTGGTCGATGGAGGAGCTGCTGGCGGCCCTGCGGGACGACTTTGCCGGCCGCGAAGCGATGCGCCAGACCCTCCTCCACCGCACCCCCAAGTACGGCAACGATGACGATTACGCAGACGGCATCATGGTGCAGCTCTTCGAGGCGTACTTTCAGGCGATCGACGGCCGGCCGAACACCAAAGGGGGCCGCTACCACATCAACCTGCTCCCGACCACCGTCCACGTCTACTTCGGTTCCCGCGTGGGCGCGACACCCGACGGCCGACGCGCCGGGACGCCTCTCTCGGAAGGAGTTTCCCCCGTCCAGGGCGCCGACCGGCGCGGACCGACCGCGGTGCTCCGCTCCGTCGCCAAGATGGACCACGCCCGCACCGGCGGTACCCTCCTGAACCAGAAGTTCAGCCCGCAGGTGCTGGCCAGCGACGAAGGGCTGGACAAACTCGTTCAACTCGTGCGTACCTACTTCCGGCTGGACGGCCACCACATCCAGTTCAACGTCGTCGATGCCGCTACCCTACGGGCCGCCCAGCAAAACCCGGACGAGTACCGCAACCTGATCGTACGCGTGGCCGGCTATAGCGACTACTTCTGCGACCTGGGCAAGGTCCTCCAGGACGAGATCATCGCCCGCACGGAGCACACGGGTTTCTGAGCCCCATTGCACCTGGACAGGCGCGCAATTCGTACGCACGATTGCAAAGGCGTTGTGTCTGCCTCACGCTCCACGGAGCCCGGGGGGACAGCGCCGTCCGCGCGGGTCCCCCCATTTCTTGCGCCAAGGGGCGGCGGTCCGTTTCCCTGGCTTCGGCATCGCCATGCACGGGGGCCGCGCTTCCCTCCCCAGCCGATTCTTCCCGGACACGCGCGATTGAACAGCGACCGGATCTTGTGGTAGAATGGCCGCGCACGCTCACGGGGGCCGCCGTGGGCCAGACGGTCGATCCGGAAAGGAACGGTGTCTCCAATGGAAGAACACGGCCAGGTGGTTGTGATCGGAGCAGGGGTCATCGGTTGCAGCACCGCGTATCACCTTGCGGTGATGGGAATCAGGGATGTCGTTCTGCTGGAGATGGACCAGGTGGGGAGCGGCACCTCCAGCAAGTCGGCCTCGATGCTCAGCCTGCAATTCTGCCAGGACGAGGCGGTCTTGCCCCTTGCCCTCTACTCCTACCAGCGCTACATGGCCTTCGAGGAAGAGGTCGGGACGACGGTCGACTTTCGACGCACGGGGTGGCTCACGGTAGCCGGCCCGGAAAAGGCTTCCGCGCTCCTGGAGGCGGCGCGCCTCCTGCAATCCCACGGGGTCACGACGGAGGTACTCGGCCCGGAGGAGATCGCGCGACGCTACCCGGAAATCTATACCGGCGATCTGGCCGTGGGTACCTACGGTCCCGATGATGGCCCGTTTGATGCCCATATGATCCTCTGGGGTTATGTCAAACGGGCGCGGGAGATGGGCGTACGGCTGTACCAGGGAGTGCGCGCTACCGGCATCCGGGTGCGGAGCGGACGGGTCGAGGGTGTGGAGACCACCCAAGGCTTCATTGCTGCGCCAGTCGTGGTGAACGCCGCGGGCCCCTGGGCGGCGGAGGTGGGCCGCTGGGTTGGCATCGAGATCCCGCTCGATAACCGGGCCCGCTGCATCTGGGTCACGCGCCCCTTCCCCGAGATCCCCGACGATTGCCCCTTCGTAGAAGACCTGGACGCTGAATGGTACTTCCGCCGCGAAGGGCCCGGTATCCTCATCGGCATGGGGACCGTTCCTGTCGATCGGTTCGATGTCGAGCTGAGCCAGGTGCTACGCGATGCGATGATCGAGGTCGCCGTGCACCGCGTCCCAATCCTGGCCAAGGCATCCATCCAGACCTCCTGGACCGGAGTGCGCCCGCTTTCGATCGACCGGCGCCCCATCGTTGGCCCGGTGCCGTCCGTGGAAGGGCTGTTCCTCAATGTAGGATGGGGCGGCATGGGGTTGATCCAGGCCCCCGCGGCCGGCCGAATGCTCGCCGAATACATCGTCCAAGGCCGGCCAACCACCTTCGACGCGCGCCCGTTCGCGTTCGCACGCTTCCTGCGCGAAGGTGACAGACTCGGGAAAGGAAGCACCCATGGCCGCTGAAGCGCGCGCCGTCGAGGCCTTCTACCATCTGGAGGGCCTGGAACAGGTGCTCCTCGGGGCGCTGCGGCAGGCCGGAAGGGATCCCTCGGCCCTCCGCCCGGAAGACCTCGCTCCGGTGGATGCCTTTCACGTGCGCGGGCGCGAGGCAACCGTAGAACTCGCCCTGCTGGCCGAGGTAACCGGCCGAGAGCAGGTGCTGGACGTCGGATGCGGCTTGGGAGGAGCTGCCCGCTACCTAGCCACGTTGGGTTGCCGTGTGGTCGGGGTGGACCTGACCGAGTGTTACTGTCGCATGGCGGCACACCTCTCCAGGCTTGTGGGCCTGGAGGGGCAGACCCGCTTCTGCCGGGCGGACGCCGTGCGGCTACCCTTTGCGGAAGCCTCCTTCGACCTCGTGTGGACCGAGCACACCCAGATGAACGTGGCCGACAAGGCGCGCTTCTACGGGGAAATCGCGCGCGTGCTGCGCCCGGGCGGCCGGCTCGCCTTCTACGATATCCTGCAGGGAAACGGCGGCGCGCCCTACTACCCCGTCCCCTGGGCCGCTGATGCCTCGACGAACTTTCTGCTGACCCCGGAGGCCCTGCGCGCACAGCTGCAGAGCACCGGTTTCCAGCTCCTGTTCTGGGAAGACCGCACAGAGGAGGCGGTGGCCTGGTTCCAGGAGCTCTTCCAACGCAGTCGGCGTGAGGGCCGGCCCGCGTTGGGGCTCCACCTCCTGATGGGACCTCAGGCGCGAGTCAAGTCGGAAAACCAGCTGCGGAATCTGGCCGAAGGACGAATTGTGCTGGTCGAAGGAGTGGCCGAGCGACGATGAGCGACCAGATCTACCAGTGGGTGCGACGGGTCGGAGCGCCGTTTGCGTTCCGGCTGGTGGGGCAAGAGCACATCGAGGGAAGCGGCCCGGCCATCTATGTGGCCAATCACTTGGGAGCCACCGGGCCGATCGCGACCATCCTTTCCCTGCCCGTGCGCCTGTACCCTTGGGCCATCGCCGAGATGATGGACCTGGAGCGGGCGCCTCTCTACCTCTACTACGACTTTGTGATGCCCCAATGGAACCTGAAAGGCCGCGTCGGGATGGCGGTCTCATACGCCCTGTCGCGCATCGCCGTCGCCCTGCTGAAAGGGCTCGATTGCATCCCCGTGGACCGAAACCGGGGCCGCTACTTCTCCCCCTTTCGCCAGAGCCTTGCGCTCCTTGCGGAAGGCAAGAACCTCGTCGTGTTCCCAGAAGACAGCCGCAAGCCCCCCGATCCCGAGACGCAGATCCATCCGTTCCTGGGAGGCTTTCTCTTGCTTTGCTGGAAGTATCACCACCTGACGGGGAAGCGACTGCCCGTATACCCGATGGCCATCTCCAACGTCCGCCGCACGATCGCCATCGGGCGCGCGCTTTTCCTGGAGCAATTGAGTGACCGCCGCGAGGCTGTCCGGCGGATGTGTGTTTGGCTTCAAGAGGAAGTGCGCCGGCTTTGGAGGTCGCTGCACAGCGGTACCGGATAATCCCGGTAGTTGCCCCACACCCACAACCGCTCCGCCGGCGGAAGGTGGAAGCCGTGCCATCGGCGCCGGTGGGTTGGTATCGATCCCTGTGGCGGTCCTCTGGGGGCCTTCGTCCGCTTAGCACGCCGCACGGCACCTGGGCTTGTATCTCGGAAAGCAACCGTGCCTCTCATACGGAGGGCAGGGGAAAGCCGTTCGGAGAGGCAGGCAAAGGACGGGAAGCAGGAGCGCGAGTGCATACAGCGGGTCCGGGGACGTGCCGTGCGAGCAGCTACGGGGAATGGCCTCGGGACACCTCCCCCGAGGACTCTAACGCTGACATTGGCTGAGGGCCCCCTCGCACATCGCCCGCTCAACCCCGAAGATCTGGCCGAACGTTTTGTCCGTTTTTTTGGCGAGGCAGCCCGACGGGGGCCGCCCGCGGCCTCCATCCTTCACCCCATCTGGTCCGGGGAGGGCAGGCAAAAAGCCATGTAGGCAGCCCAGCAGGCGTGGCCCGACTCGGCAGCGAACGGTTCGGTGATGCGTTGGTGGGCCGCGGCTCGGGCCTGCTGGGATAACCAGGAGCGTCTCCTGGCCGGTAGCCGCTTGCAGAGGCGCGCCGTGCACCCGCCCCCGGAATGCTCGAACCCTCCATTCATTCGATAGCGCCGTCGTGCAAGAGGTCAACTTGTCGGGTGCCGATACGAGCAGAGAATCTAAGGAATGCAGTGGCAGCATTAGGCTAGTATGGGATAGGCATTGCAAACTTGGCCAGAATATGCTATAATTCCCTGTGGAAGGAGGTGCAGGGATGCTGGCCAAGGTCACTTCGTGTGCCGTCGTGGGGCTGGAGGGAGCCCTGGTCCAGGTCGAGGTGGATGTTTCCAACGGGTTGCCTTCGTTCAGCGTGGTCGGCCTGCCCGATGCCGCCGTTCAGGAGGCGCGCGAGCGGGTGCGCGCGGCCATCCGCAATTCCGGTGGGCTCTTTCCCACCAACAAACGGGTCACCGTCAACCTGGCTCCCGCCGATCTACGTAAGGAGGGGCCGGCCTACGACCTTCCCATGGCCCTTGGCGTCCTCATCGCCAGCGGTCAGCTGGTAGAGGGCCTCCACGATGCGCTCGTCGTCGGCGAACTCTCCCTGGACGGCACCGTCCGGCACACCACCGGCATCCTGCCGATGGTGTCGGTCGCACGCCAACGCGGACTCAGGACGGTATACGTGCCTCAGGAAGATGCCGCCGAAGCGGCCCTCGTGGAGGGGCTGGAGGTGTATCCCGTTCCCAGCCTGGCGGCACTCGTTGGCCACCTGAACGCGACGGCGAGGCTGCCACGCTACCGGTCTCAGGAGTTCGCGGTGCAGGAACCAGCCTATCCGGTGGATATGGCCGACATCAAGGGACAGGAGCACGCCAAGCGAGCGATCGAGGTTGCCGCGGCCGGCGGGCACAACGTCCTCATGGTCGGCCCACCCGGCGCGGGAAAGACGCTACTCTCGCGCGCGGTACCCTCGATCCTGCCGCCTATGAATGTCGAGGAGGCGCTGGAGGTGACCAAGATCTACTCCGTCAGCGGCCTCCTTCCACCGGACATGCCGCTCATTGTGCAGCGGCCGTTTCGCGCTCCCCACCACACGGTCTCCCACGCGGGCCTGGTGGGAGGAGGGCACTGGCCCCGACCTGGGGAAATCAGCCTGGCCCACCGGGGCGTGCTTTTCCTCGACGAGCTGCCCGAGTTCGGGCTGCGTGTCCTCGAGGTCTTGCGGCAGCCGCTCGAAGACAAGGTGGTAACGATCTCCCGGGCCGCCGGCACGCTGACCTTCCCGGCGAATTTCATCCTCCTGGCCGCGATGAACCCTTGTCCCTGTGGCTACTACGGCGACAACCTGCGCGAGTGCACCTGCACCTCCGCGATGGTTGCGCGTTACCGCCAGCGTCTGAGCGGCCCCCTCTTGGACCGCATCGACATCCACATTGAGGTGCCTCGCGTGGAGTACGAGAAGCTGTCCGACCGGCGTCGAGGAGAGCCCTCGGCCGTGATCCGTGCCCGCGTACAGGAAGCGCGTGAGCGCCAGGGAAAACGCTTTGCTGGCCTGAACATCCTGACGAACGGTGAGATGGGGCCGCCCGAGGTGCACCGCTTCTGCACCCTGGACGAAGCCGGCCACGCCCTCCTGCGCGCCGCGGTGCGACAACTGGGGCTCTCCGCGCGGGGTTACCACCGGATCCTGAAAGTCGCCCGCACGATCGCCGACCTCGCGGGAAGCGAGCAGATCCAGGTGGCCCACCTGGCAGAAGCGATCCAATATCGCCCGCGCGGTTTTCCGCTGTGAGAGCGCTCTTGAGGCGGGCTGCGCCTCCAGGGAGAGCACCGCAAGCAACGCATCGCCCGGGAAATCCCGCAGGGAAAAAGCAAGCAGCGCGCGACGGTACACGGCTAAGACATCCAGCCGCATAACATTTCCCTTCGATTGGGACACGCTAGCGGAGCTGGCCGGAGTCCGTCCCTCGGGGAATCGGAATGTACTCGACTGACGGGCGGCGCTGGGCGGTCTGCGGGTAGAGCGCCATCAGACGGTAGACCTCCCGGGGCATATCCACGCTCACGGGAAGCCCGAGCGCGCGTGCTTCCTCCACCGTGATCGGATAGTCGTGCGTCCAGATGCCGCTACAGAGGGTATCCGCGATCCGCTCGGCCGTCGGCACATCCACCTTGTCCTGCAGCAGTCGCATCACCGTCGAGCGCACCTGGCGGATCGCTTTCTCCGCCACATCGGCCAGGATGATCGTCTGGTCGTCCACCTCGCTGATCGGCTTGCGGTCGAGTACCCGTAGGAGGGAAGCGGCTGGCCGGTCGCCGAGCTGCGGGTCCACCGGCCCCAGCACAGCGTTCGGGTCCATAACGATCTCGTCGGCCGCCAGGGCGATGAGCGTCCCACCTGACATGGCATAGTGAGGGACAAAGACGGTCACCTTGGCCCGGTGCTTCTGGAGGGCGAACGCGATCTGCTCCGCCGCCAGCACCAGCCCTCCCGGCGTGTGTAGGACCAGGTCGATCGGGACGTCGTCGTCGGTCATCTGGATCGCCCGCAGCACCGCCTCCGAGTCCTCGATGCTGATATAGCGCATGATGGGGAAACCCAGGAGGCTCATGGTCTCCTGGCGGTGGATCATGAGGATGACCCGGCTGCCCCGCTGCCGCTCCAGCCTTTCCAACGTACGCAGCCGCTCCATTTCGAGCATCTTCTGCCGGATGACCGGTTGCAGAGAGGTAATGATCAGGAACAGCCACAGCAGAGAGCCTAGCTCCATTTCATCCTCCTCTACCAGGGAAAGTACTCGTCCGGATAGGGAGAGCGTCGGTAAGGTCGCCAACCAAAAAGCGGGGCCAGGAGCAGGCCGGCGATAAACCCACCCACATGCGCCCACCAGGCTACCCCACCGAGAGCCTGGGTGCCTGCCAGCACCATCGCCACCCCGTTCAGGAATTGCGAGAGGAACCACATCCCCAGGTAGATGACCGCCGGAATCTCCACCAGCCAGGGAAGGACGAAGAGCGGTACTAGGGTGATCACGCGCGCCCGGGGAAAGAAGAGGAAATAAGCGGCCAACACGCCGCTGATCGCCCCACTCGCGCCAACGGTGGGCACGTTGGACGAAGCGTTGAAGGCCACGTGTACCGCTGCCGCTCCGGTGCCGCACAAGAGGTAAAAGACCAGGTACCGCCCTGAACCCATCCGATCCTCGACGTTGTCGCCAAAGATGTACAGCGCGAGCATATTGCTGATCAGATGCGCCCAACCGGCGTGCAGGAACATCGAGGTGAATAGGGTGGGCCAAAGGGTGAGCGGATGGCGTAGCAGGCGGGCCGGCGCCAGGGCCAGGACATTGACCCAGGCTTTTTGTGCTCCCGGACCGAGGAAAAGCAATCCCAGAAAGACCGCCACATTCGCCAGGATGAGAGTCCAGTTAACCACGGGGAAGGAACGGGAGCGGATTGTATCCTGTAACGGGATCATGGCTATATCCTGTTCTCACGCTTTGCACACCTGACCGGATCGACCCCGGGCCAACGCCATTGTAGCCCGGTGCGCAGGCTCCGTCAAGAGCCCCGCGAGGATCGGGAACGCATACCGGGTTTTGACCTCAGGGTAATCCATCGAAAGGCCGAGGCCTTGGAGGGCCGCGTTGCACGGCAACCGGTTGCTCTAGCCGGACGGTGTGCGCGTGGCCGGCTCTACCGCCTCCCGCTCTGTGTTGGGGAAAACCGGCTATCTAAGGTGACGATCTCTTGCTCCATCGCACGGTTGCGCCCCAGCCCGCCGTCGGGTATAATGGGCCCGCCCTGGGGGCTGGATGCCCCAGGCAGGAGGCTTTCGCGATGACGAAATCCCGTGTAGCCGTCCTCCGTACCCGCCCCGAAACCGTGCTGGACGACTATGTACGGTTGTTCGAACTGGCCGGCGGGCGTGAGGCGCTCGCTCCCGGAGTAACGACCATCCTCAAGGACAACATCTCCTGGCACTTCCCCATGCCGAGCGCGAACACCACCCCCTGGCAATTGGAGGGAGCCATCCTCGCTCTGCGTCGGGCCGGCTTCAGCGACCTGGTCGCGGTGCAGAACGACACGCCGGTCATCAACGCCTTTAAGGGACAGGACCTGAACGGGTATGTCCCGATCTTTCGCCATTACGGGATCCGCGTCCTCTTTAACTTCCGCAGTGAGGACATGCAATGGATCCCTTACCAGCCGCGCTCGCCCATGCTGGCTTTGGACCACATTTTCCCCGAGGGGATCCGCATCCCCGACTATTTCTTGGGTAAGAACATTGTCCATCTTCCTACCTGCAAGACGCACATCTACACCACCACCACCGGGGCGATGAAGAACGCCTTCGGAGGCTTGCTGGCCAGGCATCGTCACTATACCCATACCTGGATCCACGAGACCCTGGTGGACCTCCTGACCATCCAGAAAGAGATCCACCCAGGGATCTTTGCCTTTATGGACGGCACCACCGCCGGGAACGGCCAGGGCCCGCGCACCATGATGCCTGTGGTGAAAAACGTAATCCTGGCCTCTGCTGACCAGGTCGCGATCGATGCGGTCGCCGCGCGCCTGATGGGTTTCGACCCGCTGCAGATCCGCTACATCCGCCTGGCGCACGAACGGGGCCTGGGGATCGGGGATGTGCGGGAGATCGAGGTGGTCGGGGACGACATCTCCGGCGAGAACTGGGGGTTCCGCGTCGGATGGAACCTCCACCGCTTCCTGGCCTGGATGGGCTGGTACGGGCCGACGCGTTTCCTGCAAAAGTTGATCTTCCGCACGCGCTTTGTGGCGATCCCGGTCTTTATCTCCGAGTTCAACCACGATTGCATCCAATGGCCGCTGCGCTTCCGGCGCATCTACGAGCGCTGGCGCGCCGAAACGCCCTGGGGACAGCTCTTCCAGCGCTACCAGCGCGAGGGGCACCTGGGATCCGCTTCCTAGCGTGCTGCGGCAAGGACAAACGGGATGGACCTGGAAGCTTTGGTCGAGCGATCTTTCCGCGAAAGCACCGCCCTGAAGGCCCGGGTCGTGGAGGAACAGGCTGAGGCCATCGCGGCGATGGCGCGCGCGCTTGCGGAAGCCCTGGGCCGCGGCGGAAAGGTGCTTCTGTGCGGCAATGGCGGAAGCGCGGCGGATGCCCAGCACCTGGCGGCCGAGCTGGTGAACCGCTTCCAGCGCGAACGGCCGGCCCTGCCGGCGATCGCCTTGACCACCGATACCTCCGTGCTCACCGCCACCGCCAACGACCGCGCCTTCGACCAGGTCTTTTCCCGACAGGTGGAGGCGCTTGGCCGGCCGGGCGACGTCCTCCTCCTCCTGAGCACCTCGGGCCGTTCCCCCAACCTGCACCGCGCTGCACGGGCGGCGCGCGATCGCGGCCTGACCGTGCTGGGACTGTTGGGCGGAGATGGGGGCGGACTGGATGCCTGCTGCGACCTGGCCCTGGTCGTCCCTTCCAGTAACCCGCCCCGCGTCCAGGAAGTGCACATCCTGATCGGGCATATCCTCTGCGAGGCAGTAGAAGCGTCCCTTTTCGGCGATGGTAGCCCGGATTACGGCACCAGCACCTGAAGTGTTCCAAAATGATCTCGGATCCTTGCCGCCCGGAAGGAATTGTGATAGAATGCACACCGCAACCGAACCGTCCAGCCACAGTTTGACCTAAGGAGGCTGCTCGATGGAGAAGGTGTCCTTCCCCGTGCCGCGGATGTACGCAGACCATCATGTCCTGCGCGTCCGCGAGATCCTCTCCCAGATCCCAGGGATTGGCGAGATCTTTGCCAGTTCTGCCCTGAAACGGGTCTTCCTCACCTACGACCCGGCCGCTACCTCGCTGGAAGCGATCCAGCAGGCGCTCAAGGCTGCCGGGTATGGACCGGACGATCCCCTCGAACTCCCGAACCTGACGCCGGCGAAAGATGACGGTTCCTTCTGGCACACGCTTCGCCCGCGGGTGACCCGCACGAACCGCCTGGACATCGAGATGTCGGGCGACTTCCGGAAGTACTGATGCGTTGCCGGCCAGGAATCCTTTTCGGTGCACGGCCGCGCGAGTGGCCGGAACGGGCCGGCCGTTGAGCATGCTGAGGTGAGACGATGGCAATCAAGAGTAGGGATCCTGCGGTAATGGCGATGCTGGAGCGTGCCGAGCAGGAAGGGCTCAGCACCGCTTTCAGCCGCGCGGAAGCGCTCAAGCCCTGCCCGATCGGGCACATCGGCCAGTGCTGCAAGGTGTGCCATATGGGCCCCTGCCGCCTGACCAAACCGGGACAGACCGGGATCTGTGGTGCCACCCTGGAGACGGTGACCGCGCGCAACCTGGCGCGCATCGTGGCCGGCGGGGCAGCTGCCCACTCCGACCACTGCCGGGATCTTGCCTTTACCTTGCTGGCCGTCGCCGAGGGCGAAGCCCCTGACTATTTTATCCGCGATACCGGCAAATTGCGCGAGGTGGCCACCTTCCTGGGCGTCCCGGTGGAAAAGCGGGAGACGCTGGAGATCGCCCACGACGTGGCTGTAAAGATGATCGGGGAATTCGGGAAACAGCGAGGCGAGCTGATTTACCTGCAGCGCGCGCCCCAGCCCCGCCAGGAGATCTGGCGCCGGCTCGACATCGCGCCCCGCGGGATCGACCGCGAGGTGGTGGACATCCTCCACCGCACCCACGTGGGGGACGATCAGGATTACGAGCACATCCTCCTGGCCACCCTGCGCTGTGCCCTTTCCGACGGCTGGGGCGGCTCCATGATGGCGACCGACCTGACCGATATCCTATTTGGGACCCCAACCCCGCTCGAAACTCAGGCAAACCTGGGCATCCTCAGCCCCGACAGCGTGAACATCGTCGTGCACGGGCACGAACCCACCCTCTCCGAGATGATCGCCTTCGTCTGCAACGACCCGGAGATGATCGCCTACGCGCAGAGCAAGGGGGCCAAGGGGATCAACCTCGCCGGGATCTGCTGCACGGCCAACGAGGTGCTGATGCGCTTGGGTGTGGGGTCGGTCGGGAACTTCCTGAGCCAGGAACTGGCGATGATGACCGGCGCCGTAGAGCTGATGGTTGTGGACGTGCAGTGCATCATGGAGGCGCTTGCCCCGCTGTCCAAGCGCTACCACACCAAGCTGGTCACTACCTCCCCGAAGGTCAAGATCCACGGCGCGATCCATATCGAGTTCGACGAGCACCGTGCCCGAGAGATCGCCAAAGAGATCGTGCGCATGGCGATCGACAACTTTCCTAACCGGGGGCCGACCTACATCCCGGATTTCAAGAGCCGCCTGATTGCGGGCTTTTCCCACGAGTATGTGAACTATGCCCTGGGCGGCTATTACCGGGGCTCGTTCCGGCCGCTGAACGACGCCATCATGCAGGGGCGCCTCCGCGGCGTGGCCGGCGTGGTGGGCTGCAACAACCCGCGCACCTGCGAACAGGATGCCTACCACCAGTACCTGGTGCGCGAGTTCATCCGCAACGATGTCCTGGTGGTCCAGACGGGCTGCGGGGCCCTTTCCTCCGCCAAGTACGGCCTGCTCACCCCCGAAAAGGCGTTTGAGGAAGCCGGACCTGGGCTGCGTGAGATCTGCGAGGCGGTGGGAATCCCACCCGTCCTCCACCTCGGCTCGTGTGTGGACAACAGCCGCATCCTGACGATCCTCACCCAGATGGCGACCGAAGGAGGACTGGGCACCGACATCAGCGACATCCCGGGCGTCGGGATCGCCCCAGAGTGGATGAGCGAGAAGGCCGTATCGATCGGTTGCTACTTCGTCGCCTCCGGCGTCTATACGATTTTTGGCGGCACCAGCCCGGTGGCGGGAAGCGAGGTGGTCAGCCGCCACATCAGCCAGGGCTGGGAAGAGCAGGTCGGCGGCAAGCTCGAGTTCATCGAGGATCCCGACGAGATCCTTGCCCGTTCTTTCGCCCATATCGACGCCAAGCGTCAGGCCCTGGGCCTGCCGGAGTATGACCCGAGCCGCTACGGCACAAGTGGCGATGCCCTCATGATGCGCTATCTGAAGGCGCTCGAGATGGGCCTGCCCGTTAGCCCCTACAGCACCAAGGGGCTGGAGCAAGTCGGTTAGGAGAAGGAGGACGCGATGTCGCGGTATATCGCAACGGCTGCGATCCGGGGGGCCAACGCCATCGTCCAAGAGGCCGAGGACATGTTGGCCAAGGCGATTGCCGAACTGGGGCCGGAAACCCCGGTCGCTTTCACAAACACCGCCTACTACCTCCCCGTGATCTACGGGTTTACGGGCATCGAGGTCACCAAACTCGGCGATCTGGTCCCGGTGCTCCAGCACGCCCGCTCCCTGCTCCACCCCGTCCCGGCAGACGAAAACTGGCTCCCCTACCTGGGCGAGGCGCTGGACTGTGGGGTCGCGACCCTGCTGGCCGAAGAGGCGATCATGGGGATCCGCTTCGCCCGCGGGGAGCAGCCCGAGCGCATCCCGGGATTGGTACTCACGGGTACTTCCTTCACCAGCCCCGACGCCGAAACCGGGGAGGCTGGCGGCTACGCCAACGGGCCGATCGACGACATCCAGCTCCGTGCCTGGGGTATCCAGCTCGTGGACGGCCGTATGCCAGGGTTCGCCGCCATCGTCGGCGCCGCCAAATCCAACGAGGTGGCGGTAGAAATCGTGCGGCAACTCCAGCAGCGCAACATCCTGGTGTTCCTTTCCGGGAACGTCAACGGCCGCAGCATCATCCACCAGCTGATGGAAGAAGGGGTAGAGCTGGGCTACGACACCTATACCGTCCCCTTCGGCACGGATACGATCTCGGCGATCTATGCCCTGGGCTTTGCCACCCGCTCGGCGCTCACGTTCGGCGGCAAGAAGGGTGGGCAGGCGCGCGAGATCCTGCTGTACAACAAGTACCGCGTCTTTGCCTTCGTCCTGGCCCTGGGAGAGGTGGATGACCTGAAGTACGCCACCGCCGCCGGCGCCATCTCCTACGGCTTTCCCACCATCGCTGACACGATTATCCCCCAGATCCTGCCCACGGGCGTCACCCAATACGAGCACGTGATCTCCATGCCCTTTGATGACATCCCCGGTGAAAACGACATCGAGCGCGCCAAGAAGCTCGTGCAAAAGTGCATCGAGGTGCGCGGCGTCAAGGTCAAGATCGCCGAGGTGCCTATCCCCGTCCCCTACGGCTCGGCCTTCGAGGGGGAGCGCGTACGGCGCGAGGACATGCGCATCGAGTTCGGTGGCAAGCATGCCCGCTGCTTCGAGTATCTGCGTATGGTCGACCTCAACGAGTGCGAAGACGGCAAGGTCACCGTCGTTGGGCCGGGGATCGAGAGCGTGCCCGAGGGCGGGGCGATGGATATGGGGATCGTCGTCGAAGTGGCCGGCCGCAAGATGCAGCTCGACTTCGAACCCGTGCTCGAGCGCCAGATCCACTACTTCATCAACGGCGCCTCCGGCATCCAGCATATCGGCCAGCGCGATATCGCCTGGATTCGCATCTCCAAGGCGGCCTTCGAGAAGGGCTTTCGCCTGGAGCATTTTGGCAAGATCCTCCACGCGCGCTTCCACGCCGACTTTGGCGCCATCGTGGACAAGGTCCAGGTCACGATCTACACCGACAAAGCCGAGATCGAGAAATGGCTCGCGCGGGCGCGCGAGGCCTACAACTACCGCAACCAGCGCCTGGCCGACCTGGTGGACGAGGCGGTGGAGGAATTCTACTCCTGCACGCTGTGCCAGTCGTTTGCCCCCAACCACGTGTGCATCGTCTCGCCAGAGCGCCTGGGGCTGTGCGGCGCCTACAACTGGCTCGACTGCAAGGCCTCGTTCCAGATTAACCCCACGGGCCCCAACCAGCCGGTCCCCAAGGGGCGCTGCCTGGACCCGGTCAAGGGCTACTTCGACAAGGTGAACGAGTTCGTCTACAAGACCTCCCACGGCACCGTGGAACAGGTCAGCATGTACTCGATCGTCGAGAACCCGATGACCGCCTGCGGCTGCTTCGAGTGCATCGCGATGGTGATCCCCGAGGCCAACGGCATCATGGTCGTCTCCCGCGAGGACCCCAGCATGACGCCAGCCGGCATGACCTTCTCCACCCTGGCCGGCATGGCGGGAGGCGGCCTGCAGACCCCCGGCGTCATGGGCGTGGGCAAGTACTACCTGCTCAGCAAAAAGTTCATCTCCGCGGATGGCGGCTTTAAGCGGGTCGTCTGGCTCTCATCCATCCTCAAGCAGACGATGGCCGAGGAGCTGAAGCAGGTGGCGATCCGCGAGGGGGACCCCGACCTGATCGACAAGATCGCCGACGAACGGGTGGCGACCTCCGTGGACGAGCTCCTGGCCTACCTGGAGGAAAAGGGCCACCCGGCGCTGACGATGCCGCCGCTTTTCTAGCGGTGCTCGTGCAAGGCTCCGATCGATGCCGCAGCCAGCCCTCGGCTGCGGCATCGCGCTGAACGGGAAAAGCAGTTGCGCGGCCCCAACCCCTGTAGTACAATATGGGCCGGCCAGCTGGAGGCGCCCTGGCATAGAGGTGGTTTACGATCAGGACGGATCAGGAGGTAGGCCGTGCCGGACTATTTGCAAAAAACCGCGGTACGCGAGGTGATGCATCGGGGCGTCATTACCTGCACCCCCGAAACTGCCTTGAAAGAGGTAGCTCGGATCATGAACGCTACCGACGTTCACGCCCTCATCGTGGTCAACGAGCGTAACGAGGTCCAGGGGATCGTCTCCCACATGGATATGCTCCGGGCTTTTGGCCAGGACCTCTACGCGCTCAAAGCCCAGGATGTGATGACGAAAGAGGTGCTGAGCATCGAACCCGATGCACCGCTCGCGGAAGCGGTCCGGATGATGCTCGACCACCGCGTACACCGCCTGCTCGTCGCCCGCATCGAGGGCGGGGCGAAGATCCCGGTCGGCGTGATCTCCACCACCGATGTGATCGACGCCATGTGGGGCCGGCCGTGGCTATGGGAGCGGCCAGCGTAAGGTCGCACGGGATCGAGGAAGAACCCCGAAAAAGGAGGACCCTATGCCTGTCGAGATCCCCAAGGAGAACTGGACGAGCCAGGTGCTTGAGGTCACGCTTGGAGCAACGCCGGAACAGGGAGGGACCCGCGGCCGCACCGTCACCGTCGGGGGCGAAAGCACCCTGCCCTTCCTGCACTATGAGGGGGAAATGCCCCACCGTCCGGTCGTTGCGGTCGAGGTGCTCGACCGCTACCCCGACGACTGGTCCCCGCTTCTCCTCGAGGCGTGGGGCGAAGCCGCCCACGATCCGGTCGCCTGGGCGGCCCAGGGAGTGGCCAACGGTGCGGACCTCGTCTGCCTGCGCCTGGAAGGAGCCCATCCGGACCGCGACGGCCGCTCGCCGGCCGAGGCGGCACAAACCGTCAAAAGCGTCCTCAAGGGTGTTGAGGTTCCCCTGATCGTGTTGGGGCCTGGCCAGCCGGAAGCCGATAACGAGGTGCTCGTCGCGGTGGCCGAGGCGACCAGCGGGGAACGCCTCGCTTTGGGCCTCTGCGAGGACAAGAACTACCGTACCATCGTGGCGGCGGCGCTCGCCCATCAGCATCTGGTCATCGCCAGTTCTCCGATCGATGTGAACCTGGCCAAGCAGCTGAACATCCTGATCAGCGATATGGGGCTGCCTCTGGAGCGCATCCTCATCGACCCGACGACCGGGGCCCTGGGCTATGGGCTAGAGTACACCTACTCGGTGATGGAGCGGCTCCGCATCGCCGCGCTGAGCGGAGACCGATTGACCCAGCTCCCCTTCTTCTGTACCGCGGGGCTGGAATCGTGGCGGCAGAAAGAGTCCAAGGTTGGAGAGGGTGTCCCGGCCTCCTGGGGCGATTTTCGGGAACGCGCCATCGCCTGGGAGGTGATGACGGCGACCGCGCTCCTCATGGCCGGCGCGGACATCCTCGTGCTCCGCCATCCGGAGAGCATTCGGCGAGTGGTGCGGATCATCGATCGCCTGATGGGGACCAAGGAGGCGTAAACCATGGCGCTCAGCGGACTGGAAATGTACAAGCTGCTTCCCAAAACAAACTGCAAGGAATGCGGTTTCCCCACCTGCCTCGCTTTCGCCATGAAGCTGGCCGCCAAACAGGCCGAACTGAGCGCCTGCCCATACGTCTCCGAAGAGGCGCGTCAGGCGCTGGCCGCGGCTGCCGCACCCCCGATCCGCCTCGTCTCCATCGGGACCGACCCGCACAAGGTTGAGGTCGGCAACGAAACCGTGCTCTTCCGCCACGAGAAGACCTTTTACCACGAACCGGGCATCTTTTTGCGGGTTCGGGACACCCAGGAGCCGGCAACGATAGAAACCGCCGTGCGGGAGGCGCTGAGCTACAGCGTGGAACGGGTCGGCCTGGCCCTCGGCCTGAACGGCGTGGCCATTGAGAATGCCTCCGGTGACCCCGAAGCCTTCGCCCGGACGGTCCAGCAGGTACGGGCGCTCACCCAGAAGCCGTTCATCCTGATGGCGGAGGATCCGGCTGCGCTCAAAGCCGCGCTGGCCGTCGAGGGGGGCAAGCGGCCGCTGCTCTACGCCGCAACGAGCGCGAACTGGCAGGGGATGGCCGCGCTGGCCAAGGAGGCCGGCCTTCCCCTCGCGGTGCGCGACGGCGACCTCTCGACTCTCGCCGACCTGACCGAGAAGATCAAGGCCGCGGGCGTGGAAGACCTGGTGCTCGATCCGGGCACGCGAGGCATCCTGGAGAGCCTGCACGCCCTGACCGCTCTCCGCCGGCTGGCGCTGAAGAAGAACTTCCGTCCCCTCGGCTACCCGATCATTACCTTCCCGGGGGAGGGGGCCGAGGATCCGCTGGACGAGGCGGTCATCGCCGCCGAGCACGTGGCCAAGTACGCCGGCCTGATCGTGCTCGACCACTTCTCCCCTGCCCTCGTTTACCCGCTGCTCACGCTGCGCCTGAACATCTACACCGACCCGCAGAAGCCGATCCAGGTCTCCCCGGGCCTCTATGAGATCGGCTCGCCTGGGCCGCAGTCGCCGCTCATGATCACGACCAACTTCTCCCTGACCTACTTTACCGTGGCCGGCGAGGTGGAGGGAAGCGGCGTTCCCAGCTGGTTGCTCATCGCCGACTCGGAGGGCATGAGCGTGCTCACCGCCTGGGCAGCGGGCAAGTTCGACGCCGAAAAGATCGCCAAGACGGTCAAGCAGTTCGATGCCGCAAGCAAAATCTCCCACCGCAAGTTGATCCTGCCCGGTTATGTTTCCTCCCTTCTGGGCGAGGTGGAAGACGAGCTTCAGGGCTGGGAGATCCTGGTCGGGCCGCGCGAGGCAGTCGACATCCCGAACTACCTGAAGAACGTGTGGCGACCGTGACGTTTTCCGGGCGCGATGCGGGCGGCCCTTGGCCGCCCGCATCGGCTACCGGGGGAGGAAGACGATGGAGACACGGAGGCTGTACCGGTCGCGGAACGACCGCATGATCGCCGGTGTGTGCGGTGGACTGGCGCGCTACCTGGGCACGGATCCCACCCTGGTGCGCGTCGTCTTTGCCCTGGCCAGCCTCTTCTTCCTGGGCATCGGCGGTGTGCTGGCCTACCTGGTGCTGTGGGCGATCGTGCCCGAAGAGCCGGCCGGCTTTTGAGCGGCCGGAGGGCCCCGTGCCCTGCTCTATCCCTTTGGACGACCCCGCAGAGCAGCAGCAGGCCGCCCCCGCGCTCGATGTGATCGTCGTGTCCTGGAACGTGCGCGACTGGCTGGCTCTCTGTCTCCGTTCCCTGCGTCAGGCGCTCGAGAACCTCCCGGTGCGCGCACGCCTGCTGGTGGTGGACAATGCTTCCACGGACGGGAGCGTCGAGCTAGTTCAGCGCGAGTTCCCAGAGGTCGGGCTCCTAGCCCTGCC
Organism: Chloroflexia bacterium; assembly: GCA_034436115.1. GTDB lineage: Bacteria > Chloroflexota > Chloroflexia > DTKN01 > DTKN01 > DAOTVY01. Next base: position 25,949 of record DAOTVY010000045.1, read on the forward strand.
CGAGAACCAGGGTTTTGCGACCGCTGTGAACCAGGGGTTGCGCGCACTGGGTATCGGGCGCGAGCCGGGTTCGGACGCCGGCCAGAAGTGGCTTCTGCTGCTGAACGCCGATACGGAGATCGTCGGCTCTGCCGTTGCCGATCTGCTGGCCTGCGGTGTTGCTCACCCCGAGGCGGGCGTGGTCGGCCCCCGCTTGATCTCACCTGACGGCACCGTCCAATCCTCGAGACGTCGTTTCCCGACCCCGGCCACCCTCTTTTGGGAAAGCACCGTCCTCGAGCAGTATTTTCCCCGCAACCGCTGGGCGCGCCGCTACCGTATGGAAGACCAGCCGGACGACATCTTGCAGGAGGTGGACTGGTTGGTCGGCGCCTGCCTGCTTGTCCGGGCAAGGGCGATCGCGGACGCCGGATGGCTCGATGAGGGGTATTTCCTCTACTTCGAGGAGCTCGAGTGGTGTCAACGGGTCCGTCGCGCGGGGTGGCGGGTGCTCTACCTTCCCACCGCTCGCGTGATCCACCACGGGGGAAAGAGCAGCGAACAGGTCCCCCTGCAACAACACCTCCAGTTCCAGCGGAGCAAGGTGCGGTACACGCGCCACACGTTTGGCCCCGGCCTGGCCGAGTGCCTGCGCCTTTTCCTGCTCGCTATGTATGCGTGGAAATGGGCCACAGAAGCGGGCAAACTGGCGCTAGGGCACCGGCCCACGCTGCGGCGTGAGCGCATGGGCATCTACGCTGCGTTGCTGAAGGATGGGTTAAGGGCATAGGGGCCGTGGCTCAGTCTGCGGAGACGGTGCGCTGCATCCGGATCAGGTGCCAATAGGCGAGGCCGGTATAGTAGGCCATCGCCGCGCAGAGATACAGCCCCAACCAACCGTCCCGATAACCCTTCAGGCCCACATAGCGCCGCCAGAACTCGCGCACCGGTTGCCCCAGGAGGCTGCGCGGGCGGGCGCGGACGCCCTTGCCCAGGAGCGTCTCGGCCTCTAGACGCGCGTAGCGGCGTTGCTTGGCCCAGAACTCCGCCAACCGGTCGACATTGTAGTGGAGCAGATGCGCCGAGAGACACCCGGCCCGGCCTCGGAGGTGCACCACCTCGTGCACGCGCTGCACCTCCGGGTAATGGGCCCTTGCCTTCCAGAGCAGGCGCAACTGGTAGTCGGGATACCATCCGGCGTGGCGCACCGGCCGGCCGAAGAAAAAGTTTTGCCGCGGAATCCAGTAGCCCACCACGGCATCCGGGTCTTCCTGAGAAGGTTCCTCCTGTACAGCACGGGCGATTTCGCCGCATAGCTCCGGCGTGGCACGCTCGTCCGCATCCAGGAAAAAGACCCATGGGTACTGGCAGAGCGAAAGCGCCTGGTTGCGCAGATGCGCGAAGGACACGAACGGGACCTCGATCAGCCGGGCCCCCAGGCTACGGGCGATTTCCGCCGTACGATCCTGGCTCTGCGGATCGAGGATGACCAGGAGCTCGTCGGCCACTCCCTGGACGCTTTCCAGACACCCGCCCAGGTAGCGTTCTTCGTCGCGGGCCGGGACGGCCACCGATAGCGGCATCGGACTCCTCCGAAAACGGCGGCTAGCGCAACGCCGCCACCTCCGCGTATGCCTCCAGGCGACGTTGCAGCTGCTCGGCCGTGAGTTCCCCCCTGCGGTATGCGCGGCGGTCGCGCCGCGCCCTCCACCACAGCCCCAGGCGGGTGATCCCGCGATGTGCCCAAAGGAAAACGGGCGGGTAGTAGCGGTGGAAGAAGCGGTAGCGGCTCCGGTGCAGTTCCACAAACATCCGCTCGGGCATCTGGCGCGTGCTCTGCCCGCCCAGGTGGACAACGCGCGCCGCAGGGACATGCCACACCTCCCAGCCGGCGCGCTTCAGACGGTAGCACAGGTCGACTTCCTCCACGTACATGAAATACCCCTCGTCCAGCAGCCCGACCTGGGCCAGCGCCTCTCCCCGCACCAGCAGGCAGGCACCGAGCGGGTGGTCGATCGGGAACGGCTGGTCGCCATACATCTGGGGGTAGCGGCCGTTCAGGCGCGAACGGTAGATGCGGCCGTGAAGCGGGAAAAAGTCCAGGAACGACATCGCCAACGTGGGGAAGGTGAACGCGTTCTCTTGGAGCGAGCCATCGGGGTTGAGGAGCCGCGGGCCGGCCGCCCCGGCGCGAGGATGCGCTTCCAGGAAGGACACCAGCGCTTCCACGGCACCGGGCTGCACCACGGTATCCGCGTTGAGCAGAAGGAACAAGCCCTCCACACGCCCAGGCGCTCCCCCAAGAGGTGGGCAGAGGGCCTTGAGCCCGGCGTTGCAGGCCGCGGCAAAGCCCCGGTTGGCCGGACAGCGGATCAGCTGCACCTCGGGGAAGTCGTGCTCCACCACCGCGACCCCTTCCGGGGAAGGGGAAGCATTGTCGACCACCACAACGGTGGAAGGAAGCGTACAGGACCGCAGGGAAGCCAGACACCCGCGCAGAAGGTCGGGCGTGTTGTAGTGCACCACGACGATGCCCAGCGCGCCAGCCATCCGTCCGGCTCCAGAAAGCATTTTCGCCTATAATAGCACAAGAGCACGTCCTTCGCACGCACGAGCCCGGGCCAAGGGGCGTTCCTTCTACGGAGGTCGACCGGGGCTGGCCCGGACAATGGCCTCCTACATCGGATCTGGGAGCCTTGCCAAACGACCGACAAGCAACGGCACGGTTCGATCCCGCTGACCTCAACCCATCCATAGGAAGACCCGGGACCGCAAGAAGGCACCCCAAGAACCCCGTACACCCAGCTTCCTCCGCCGTCTAGGGTAAGAGATGCTCCTATCGGCGCCGATCGCGCCGCCCATTTCTCCCCGCAATGCCGGGAAGAAACGCCTACCTCAGGAGGGAGCGGGTGGGTCGCTCCGAACATCGGATGCCGTACCGCTCATCGGTGTGCCGCAAGGTACCGATCGAACAGACTCTCCTCCACGGTGCCCAAGGAATTGGCGAGGAGGCTTCGATCGGCGATATCAACCACAGAAGGGAGATCTGCGGTAAGCATACCAGGGTGAGCGTCCTCAAAAGGGCCCGGCGCCCTTGTCACGGTGCTACAAGAACCCGAGAGAAAGAAGCAGGCTGTCCGATAGACGGAGCGGTTGATTTCATAGGCCGGGGTCAGGGCACCCAGACACAGACAAACGATGAGAAACGCCCGAAGCCACCGGGAGGTCCCGAGGCACGATATGGCTTCACCCACCCAAACCATCAGATGGATCAGCGCAGGGATTGAAGCGCGCATCATAAAATCGAACCCCCGGCCAATCCGAATGAAAGGAAAGGCAAACAAAGCCAGGCCCGCGAGATACCAGGCCGGGTCCTTGCGCTGACGTCCGCCGAGGCACGCCCAGACCACGCCGCCCTCCAGCAAGATGACCGAAAGGGCCAGAATCGGGTTCAGGCAGTGCCAACCTCGCACCTGGGCGCCGCGGTTCGCCGAGAAGAAAACAAGTGCGATCACTCCGACCAGGCCTCCCACGACGTGGAGCGGGCTTAAGGCGCGGGTGAAAGCCTTGCCAAGCGATCTTTCCTGCTCTCGCTGCCTCCACGTCTGCTTCGCAAACTCCAGCGCTACGAAAGGCAGCAAGCCGACTCCCGGAAGCGGGGCAAGAAAGAAGCACAACCCCCAAAGGAAAACGAGGTGGCTTCTCGGTGGCCGGTTGACCAACAGTGCGGTGCACACTCAGGCCGGGACCGCCTGATTGTATACCCAGAAGAGCTGCGTCGTGAACGAGGAATACCGCGGCCCCATGGCCCACGCCTCCAAATGCTGGACCGGTGGCCAAAGCGAGGGGTACCTGCCCCGAACAAACAACAGGATTGCCAGGGATCCATGCTACTAAAGAAGATCCACAGCAAGGCTGCGTTCCATAGCGGCCAGCGCAGCCTCTGCCCCAGGAGCAACCCGGCCAGCACCACCCCCGCCCACGTCCACACAAAGAGGGCTGCGTTCGCAGCTTCCCACCCCAGCCATTTCCCCACCAGTGCCGCAGGCAGCCAGTGCCCGAAATAGTACACCAGCATCTGAGGTGAGCCGCCCACCGTTTCGCGGTACACCACGGGCCAGGAATAGTTCACCAGGTCCCGGAGCACCGCGTTGCGGCAATAGTGGTCGGAGTTCTGGAATGCGTAGCCCCCCACGCCGGAAAGCCAGGCCCAAAGGGCGAGAAGCAAGAGCCCGCCCAGGATCCCCCGGCGCTCTAACCGCGAGTCGCCTTGCCGCTCCCGCCACACCTGGATCAGCGCCAGGACGACCACCAGGGCGCAAATCAGCCCGAGCCAGAGACGCAGCCAGGTCAGGAGGAAAATCAGCACCGGAAGAGCCAGATACAGGAAACTCACCCGGTACAGCAAGCGGGAAGACATGGTACCCTCCACCACGACAGGCCGGCTTGGCGAAGCACAGCCGTCCCACACCCGATCCCCAAAAGCGCTGGCCCTGTGCCCGACGTTCTGATAACTTCTGGCCCGGCGCTTGTCAATGGCACGAGCATTCCGGTTTGACAACCTCCCCTTTTTCCCCTATAATGCATTGCCAGACGGCCCCATCGTCTAGTGGCCTAGGACGCAGCCCTCTCAAGGCTGAGATCGGGGGTTCGAATCCCCCTGGGGCTACTTTCGCCGGGTGGGAAGCTGCCCGGTTTGCTATTCTCGTTGCCTCCCTACACCAGGGGCCGGAACGCCCTGAAGGAAAGAGGCCCCGCCACGTCCTGTTGAGCTTCTGTGCGGGATGTTATATAGTGCGCAGAACTCCGTGGCATGTAGGCGAGGCCCAGCCACGCCCTGTTGAGCTTCTGTGCGGGATGGGAAGCGACCGGCCCGGAACAGGTTGCGTTCACCCGTCGCCTCGTGTACAATGCAGGCCACCTTGCTAGGAAGTCGACCGCAGAGCGAAGTGGAGGTCGGCCGATGGAGATCTACCTCGATACCGCAAACGTGGAGCAGATCCGGCATGCCGCCCGCCTGGGGATCATCAGCGGGGTGACCACCAACCCCTCGCTGATGGCCCGGGAGAAAGGGGCCGACTACCAGGCGACGGTCCAGGAGATCTGCCGCATCGTCCAGGGCCCGATCAGCGCCGAGGTGCTCAGCCTGGAGCCGGACGCCATCGTGGAAGAGGCGTTACACATCGCTACCTGGTCTCCCTACGTGGTGATCAAAGTCCCTATCCTTCCCCAGGGACTGGAGGCGATCTATCGGCTGAGCCAGACCTATGCGGATGCCAATCGCGTCTGCACCGGTTGCCCCCACCAGAAAGATTGCCCTACCGGCGTGGAGGCGGCGCGCGAAATGGTGAGCAGCACGCCGATCAGCACCAACGCCACCCTCTGCTTTTCCACGAACCAGGGGTTGCTCGCCGCTACCGCTGGCGCAACCTACGTTTCCCCCTTTGTTGGGCGCCTGGACGACATCGGGCACAACGGCATGGAACTGGTGGCCAGCCTGGCCGAGATCTTTGACCGCTACGAGATCGCCACGCGGATCATCGCCGCCAGCATCCGCCACCCCTTGCACATCACCCAGGCGGCCCGTGCGGGAGCCCACATCGCCACGGTTCCCTATGACGTGCTCATGAAAGCCATCCACCACCCGCTGACCGATATCGGAGTGGAACGCTTCCTGGCGGACTGGCAAAAGGCCAGAGGCGGCTAGCGGAGGATCCGATGGCCCACATGGAGCGCAACCTGGGCTTCGAGCTCGTTCGGGCGACCGAGGCCGCGGCGCTGCAGGCCGCACGCTGGATGGGACGAGGCGATCGCGATGCCTGCGACCGGGCAGCGGTCAACGCGATGCGCTTTGTGCTCAGCAGCATCGCCATGGACGGTACCGTGATCATCGGCGAAGGGGAAAAGGATCGGGCCCCGATGCTCTACTTTGGGGAGCGGCTGGGCACCGGCTCGCCCCCGGAAGTCGATATCGCCGTCGATCCGGTGGAAGGGACCTCGTTACTCGCACACGGTCTGCCCGGGGCGATCTCGGTGGTCGCAGTGGCGGACCGGGGCTCCCTTTTTGGCTGCCGGGAAATTGTCTATGCCGACAAGATCGCCGCGAGCGAGGAAGTTCGGGGGAAGGTCGACCTGAACGCATCCGTCGCCGAGAACATCCGCGCGGTGGCGAAAGCCAAAGGGATGGACATGGACGACCTGACGGTCGTCGTGCTGGATCGGCCGCGCCACGCGGAACTGATCCGCGAAATCCGGGCCACCGGTGCGCGGATCCGCCTGATTCCCCACGGAGATGTCGCCGCGGCAATCCAGGCCATGCTCCCAGATAGCGGTATCGACCTCCTGATGGGCATCGGAGGTGCACCGGAGGCGGTGCTGGCCGCCTGTGCCGCCCGCTGCCTGAACGGCGAGTTCCTGTGCCGCCTCTGGCCCCGGGACGAAAAGGAACGAGCGGCGGCCTGTGCGGCCGGTTTGGACCTGGAACGCGTGCTGACCGTGGACGACCTGGTACGGAGCGACGATGTGTTCTTCGCCGCAACCGGTATCACGAGCGGAGAACTGCTGCAAGGGGTGCGCTTCTCGGGACGAGGCGCAACCACCCACTCGCTCGTGATGCGCTCCGCTTCGGGGACGATCCGCTATGTCCAGGCGACCCACCGTTGGGACAAGCTGATGCGCATCTCGGATCTCCCCTTCGACCGGAGCGTCTAGCGCGGTAAGGCTATGGAGCGTTCGGGGATCATCACCTTGACCACCGACTTTGGCCTCGCCGACGGGTACGCCGCGGTGCTACACGGCGTCATCTGGAGCATCTTCCCGCAGGCGCGCATCGTCGACCTCAGCCATGAGGTTCGACCGCAACAGGTGCTCCAGGGCGCTTACCTTCTCGCCAGCGCCTGGCGCTACTTCCCCCAGGGGACCGTACATCTGGCGGTGGTGGACCCGGGCGTGGGGACGGCACGGGCCGCAGTGGCGGTAGAGACGCCTCACGCCTTGTTTGTCGCTCCCGATAACGGCCTGCTGAGCGGGGTCTGGGAGGAGCTCGATGCGGCCGAACGGGCCGCGAGTCGCGTGGTGGAGTTGAGCGAACCCCGTTACTGGCTGCCTCATCCTAGCTCCACGTTTCATGGTCGCGATATCTTCGCTCCGGTCGCTGCCCATCTGGCGGCCGGCCTGCCTGTAGAAGCCCTCGGGCGGCCACGCGAGGGGCTGTTCATTCTGCCGGAGATCCGGCCACAAATCCTCGAGGACGGCACGCTCCTCGGGCGCGTTGTGCATATCGACCGATTCGGCAACGTGGTCAGCAACATCGGCGCGGAGATGCTGATCCAGTTCTTCCCCGGAGGACGCGTCCGCTGCCAGCTGGCCGGCCGCGAACTTTCCGGTCCGGTGCGCACGTACGCGGAAGGCCCGTTCGACGAGCCGTTCTTCCTGATCGGGAGCCACAACCGGGTGGAAATCGCCATCCGCGATGGGAACGCAGCGCGGGTGCTCAACGTTTCCATCGGGGACCCCATCCGGTTGTACCCTCGGGGACGTTTGTGAAGAAAGGGGCGAACTTGCGAAAAGCGCGGGAAGACGTTATAATTAGGGGTTGCGCCGGCCGGGACCGGTAGAACGTTGGTGGGAGAGTTGAAGCGATGCCGACCTATGTGTATCGTTGCCAGGAATGCCAACAACAGATCGAAGCGGTGCAGCGCTTCAGCGACCTGCCTTTGAGCGTGTGTCCGCACTGCGGGGGGAGCCTGCAGCGGATGCTCTTCCCGCCTGCCATCATCTTTAAAGGATCCGGTTGGTATTGCACCGACTACGGCAGATCCTCACCGGGCAACGGCTCTTCCGCCGAGGCGGTGACCAGTAAGCAGAGCGAGAAGAAGGAGAAGGAGGACTAGGGGGACGCTTCTCCCGGACCTCCTGCGGCTCAAGAGGGTTGGTATGGACCTCGGGGAGCACCCCGTGGGTCGTCGGTGGGGACCGTCTCTTCCACGGGGACCTAGCCGATCGGGGTCGCAAGTCGCCGCCTGTGTGTGTCCGGGGGGACATCGGGCCTGAAGCAGGTATCTTCTGGCCTGGTGTCCCCTTCCTGTCGTGAGCTTCTTTCCTCAACCGGACACAGGAGGTATCCATGCCCTTACGAATCTACAATAGCCTGACCCGTCGCCTGGAGGAGTTTGTCCCCCTGCACGAAGGGATGGTCGGCATCTACGTATGCGGGCCGACGGTGTACGATGATCCACACATCGGACACGCGAAAAGCTACATCTCCTTCGATGTCGTCGTACGGTACCTGCGCTACCTGGGATATCGTGTGCGTTACGTTCAGAACATCACGGATGTCGGTCACCTGACCGACAACGCCGATGCGGGCGAGGACAAGATCCTGCGCAAGGCCGCGCTCACCCGCCTGGAGCCGATGGAGATCGTGGAAACGTACACCCGCAGCTACTTCGAAGATATGGATGCGCTAAGGGTGGTGCGCCCGAGTATCTCTCCCCGCGCAAGTGGGCACATCATCGAGCAGATCGAGCTGACCCGCACGCTGCTGGAAAAAGGCCACGCGTACGAGGTGAACGGCTCGGTGTACTTCTCCGTGGAGACCTATCCCGAGTACGGGAAGCTCTCCGGGCGCCGGGTGGAGGAGCTCCTGGAGGCGGTGCGCATCGAACCCAACCCGGAGAAGCGGCATCCGGCGGACTTTGCCTTGTGGAAACGGGCCGAGCCAGGACACATCCTGCGCTGGCCGAGCCCGTGGGGATGGGGATTCCCCGGTTGGCATACCGAGTGCTCGGCCATGGCTATGAAGTACATCGGGGAAACGCTGGACATCCACGGCGGTGGTCTGGAGAACCAGTTCCCACACCACGAGAGCGAGATCGCCCAGTCGGAAGCCGCCACCGGCAAGCCGTTTGTGCGCTACTTCATGCACAACAACATGGTCACGGTCGACGGTGTCAAGATGGGCAAGTCGCTGGGGAACTTTATCACCCTCAAGCAGGCCTTCCGGGGAGAGCATCCGCGCCTCTCCCGCCCTTATTCTCCCCTGGCGATCCGCTTTTTTGTGCTCAGCAGCCATTACCGCAGCCCGCTGGATTTCAGCGATGCAGCGCTTCAGGCGGCCGAACGCGGCCTGGCACGGCTCCACGACGCCGTGCGCCGGGTGCGGGAGCGGCTGCCCGGGGCCGAGGACGGAGCAGCGGATCCCGATGTCGAACAACGGCTCGCGGGCTACCGGGCCCGCTTCCTCGAGGCAATGGACGACGATTTCAACACCCCGGTTGCCCTTTCTGTTCTCTTTGACGTGGTCCGCGACAGCAACGCTTGCCTGGAGGCGGGTGCAGCCACGCAGGGGACGCTTCTGGCCTACGATGCGCTTTACCGGGAATTGGGGGATGGGATCCTGGGCCTGATCCCCGAGGACCTGGGAGGATCCGGGCCGGCCGGGCTGGCCGAAGAGCTGCTGCGCATCCTGATCGAGCTACGCGCTTCGTACCGGGCCCAGAAGGATTGGGAGCGCGCGGATGCCATCCGCAGCCGGCTGGCCCAGATCGGCATCGCCCTGGAGGACGGCCCCGAGGGGACCCGATGGCGCCTGGCACGCTAGGGCAAACGCTCTATGGCCGCAATGCGGTACGCGAGGCGCTCCGCGCTGGCCGCCGTACCCTATACCGGCTACTCCTTGCGGAGGGGATTGGACGGGAGACGGTGATCCAGGAGCTTTGCCGATTGGCCCGCGAGCGTGGTTGCCCGGTGGAGGAACTTCCCCGTGAAACCGTTGCCCGAATGGCCCGCTCGCGCGAGCATCAGGGCGTAGCTCTGGAGGTTGGGCCTTATCCCTACGTGGAATTCGAGGAAATCCTGGCCCGCGCGCAAAAGGCCGGAAACCAGGCGGTCGTGCTCGTCCTGGATCGGGTCCAGGATCCCCAGAACCTGGGGACGCTCCTTCGCACCGCTGAGGCGGTGGCCGTGCAGGGGGTGCTCCTCCCGGAACACGGGGCGGCTCAGGTCACGCCCGCTGTGGTCAAGGCTTCGGCCGGGGCCGTCGAGCACTTGGCCATCGCTCGCGTGACGAACCTGGCACGCGCCCTGGCGGCACTGCAGGAAGCTGGCCTTTGGGCGATCGGCCTGGAAGCGGATGCCGCTGCGCCCCTCTACACGGAACTAGATTGGGACCGCCCGGTCGCTTTGGTGGTGGGGAGCGAAGGGTTCGGCCTGCGCCGCCTCCTGCGCGGACGGTGCGACAGTCTGGCCCGGCTTCCGATGCGCGGGCGGCTCTCTTCCCTGAACGCTGCCGTGGCGGGCTCGGTGGTCCTTTACGAAATCTGGCGCTCCCGGGAGGCCGCATACCGGTCCGGACAGGCGGCCGCGATGGAGCGAGCTCCTTGGAGGAACGATTGACGGTTCAGGGACGGAAACAGCGGTTTTCCCCCCTCCCCTGGCTACGCCGCACGAGCGAGACGGAGGAGGCGGAACGCGAATTGCTCAGGGAGCTCATCCTTTCCTCCCCTTGGGGGATCGCTCACGAAACGCTCATCCACTACTACATTTCTGCCAAAAGCTGGCCGGTCACCCTGCTGGTGGGAGCGCAGGCAGTGGACTGCCGCCGCTGTTTTGACTTCCTCGCCCGCGCCATCGCCGGCTGTTGCGAGGGACAGGTATGCGTGCTCTCCGCTCGCCCCTCCGGCGATGGCCGAATACGAAGCCTTCCCCCGGATGGAATCCGGGAGCGCTACTACCGCATGGGGCTGCTGGACCTATGGGCGGAGGCCAACACGCCCGGGAACGAGGGGCGTGCCTATCTGGTGTGTCTGGACGATGTCACCACGCCCGAGCTCCTGGCCTACCTGCACGCTTGGGGCCTCTTGCGCACGGAGGACTATGGGCCGCCGTGGCCGCCCAACCTCCTGTTGAGCGCGATCGTGCCCTCTGTGGAGCTGCCACAGGATATCGCCCCCGGCTTGCTTGCGCGGTTGGGCGTCGTGGAAATCCCCGTTTCGCCCGGGCCGGCTGAGGACACCCGCTCCCCTCGCTGCCCTCCAGTAGGGTGGCAGCGCGCGATGCTGCGCACCATGGTGCGGGAGCCGGCGGCCGCCGCCCAGCGACTGGACAGCTTGCGCCTCCTTCCCGCCCTGAGGCGCCTGCTGAGCAGCACCCGCCCACTCTACTCCCTCGCAGAGGGGGACATCCTAGAAGCCGGGATCGTTGTTTACGCGGCGAATAGCTTTGCCGTCGACGGGCAGGGCCTGCTCGACCTTTCGCCCGAGGGGAACCTGCGCGAAGCGATCGACCTGCAGTTGGCTCAGCGTGTGCTGCCCTACCTGAAGATGCGGTGCCCGGGGGCGCTGGATTGGGCGGAATGGGCAGAGCGCCTCGCCGGCCTCTTCCCGCGCGCTCGCACCCGGGCGTACCGGTTCCATCTCGAAGCCCTGCGAGCCGAACGCAGCGAGGCGTACGGGCCACCATCTGCCCACACGTAAAGGAGAAGGCTATGAAAGCGATCATCCTTTGTGCTGGACGCGGGACCCGATTGCGGCCGCTGACGTTCAGTAACGCCAAGCACCTGATCCCGATCGCGAACAAGCCGGTGATGCTCTACGGCCTGGAAGCGATCGTGGAGGCTGGAATCACGGAGATCGGCGTCATCGTTGGGGAAAACCGAAGCGATTTCGTCCGCGAACTAGGGGACGGCGAAAAGTGGGGGGTCCAGATCACCTACATCCTGCAGGAAGAACCCCGCGGCCTGGCCCACGCAGCCAAGGTGGCCCAGCCCTTTGTACTGGACGAGCCGTTCCTCATGTACCTGGGGGACAACCTGTTCCAGCACGGCCTGAAGGAAGCGGTCAAGCTGTTCCAGCTCCACCGGCCCCAGGCCATGACGTTCCTGTGCGAAGTAGCCGACCCGCGCGCCTATGGAGTGGCGGAACTGGATGGGGACCGGGTTGTGCGTGTGGTGGAAAAACCGGAAGTCCCGCGAAGCCGGTGGGCGCTGGCCGGCGTCTACCTCTTTGAGCCGGTCGTGTTCGAGGTGATCGATCAGCTGAAGCCTTCCCGGCGCGGTGAGTACGAGATCACGGACGCCATCCAGGGGCTGATCGAGCGTGGCGCGAAAGTGCTCCCCTACTTCGTCCAGGGCTGGTGGGTGGATGCTGGGAACGCCGCGGATATGCTCCGCGCAAATCGGCTGATCCTCCGCGACATCGAGACGCGCATCGGAGAGCATACCTCCGTGGACTCGCGTTCGGAGATCGTGGGAGATGTGATCCTCGAGGACGGCGTGCACATTGTCAACAGCACCGTGCGCGGGCCGGCCATCATCGGGGCCAATAGCCAAATCTCCGACTCCTTCATCGGCCCCTTTACCTCCGTTGGGCGCGATGTGCGGATCGAGCGCAGCGAGATCGAACACAGCATCATCATGGACGGGTGCACGATCTGCAACATCGAAGGCCGGATCGACGATAGCATCTTCGGGCGAAACATCACCCTCCTGCGGGCCGATAGCCATCCCAAGGTGCACAAGTTCCTCCTCGCCGACAACAGCCAGGTGCGCCTCGTCTAGCGCCTGCCGGTGCCCTCCGGCCGCGCGCCCGTGCGCGGCCGGAGCGGCTGTTGTCTTCCCACATCCGAGCGTACTTTGTGACCTGCCTCACTTGACGGAAGGCCGCCCCAGGCCTAAAATAGCAACTTGCGTTGATATAAGCAGCCGTGACAGGAGGCCTATCCATGCCGATCGTATCCATAGCGCTTCGTCTGCTGCAGGGCGGGCTGGGGAACCTGGCCGCTTACCTGGCTGCCCATGTCCTGCTCTGCCTGGTGCCAGCCTTCTTCATTGCCGGCGGACTAGCGGCGCTGATCCCACGGGAGGCGATCACCCGTTTCCTGGGCAAGGACGCGCCCAAGTACATCTCTTACCCGGCGGCGGCGCTGGCTGGCTCGGTGCTCGCCGTCTGCTCGTGTACGATCGTTCCCCTCTTCGCGGGCATCCGCAAGAAGGGCGCCGGGCTAGGGCCGGCGATCACCTTCCTCTTCTTTGCCCCGGCCTCCAATGTCCTGGCCCTGGCCTACACTGGGGTGGTGATCGGGCTGGATCTGGCCATCGCGCGCCTCGTTCTCTCCCTGGCCTTTGGAATCGGCATCGGGATGATCATGGCGCTCATCTTCTGGCGCTCGGAACGGCTGGAGGCAAATGGGAACAACGGTGGTTTCCTGGCCCAGGGGGCCAAAGTACCGCGGGCCCGGGTCGCTTTCCTGCTCCTGCTGGTCGCCCTGCTGCTTTCCGGAACTTTCAAGATTGGCCTGCTCACGAACCGCTATCTCGTGGTGGACCTGCCCATCGCCGGGCTGGACCGCTTCCAGGCCTTCCTCGACCGCCTGGTGCCCTACGACCCCAGCAAGGGGGAGGAAGGCGTTACAGTACAGGGAGCGATGTTGATCGGACTGCTCGTGCTGATCGGGCTTGCGGCCTGGCCTGGACTGAACCAGGTGTACCTGGGGCGCAACCGGTGGACGGGAGTTACACTGGCCCTGGTTGTGCTCACTCTCCTCTTCGCCGCGCTCGGGTGGACCGTGCACCCCAACGGCGTACAACTCGCTCTGACGGGCAGGTTCTTTGGCGTAGTGCTCTTCACCGGGGCACTGACTTATGTTGGGCGCCGTTTCCTGAGCGGTGAAGAAATCGAGGAGTGGCTCTGGGAATCTTGGCGCTTTGTCAAGCAGATCTTCCCGCTGCTTCTCGTGGGTGTCTTCGTGGTCGGGGTCATCCGCGGCCTGATCCGCCCGGAGTGGATCGAGTACCTGGCCGGGAAAAACACCCTCCTGGGCAACCTGGCCGGTGTGGCTTTCGGCGTCTTCATGTACTTCCCCACGCTGGTGGAAGTCCCGATCGCGAATATGTTCCTGGGCCTGGGGATGCACCGCGGGCCGCTGCTCGCCTACCTGATGGCCGATCCGGAGCTCAGTTTGCAGAGCATCCTGGTCGTTTCGCGGATCATCGGCCGGCTGAAGGCCTGGGTCTACGTGGGCTGGGTCGCCCTCTTTAGCACGCTTGCCGGGCTGCTCTACGGAGCCTGGATCGACGGCACGCCGATCGGTCTGATCGTGCTCTACCTGGCCGCGTTCTTGGCTTTGCTCGCTTTCGGGTTGTGGCGGGTGGACCGGCGCAAACAGCGGATCCTGGCAGGCACCCGCTGACCGGGCTCCGCGCGTCTTGACGCTCACGCGCGCGGATGGTATATTGGCTTCCGCGCGCGTGGGCTTTTCCGGCAATCGAGCGACGGAGCATCGCTGCCATGGGAGCGCAGGTCGGCGTCCTGGGAGGTACCTTCGACCCCGTCCACTACGGGCACCTGGCCATCGCCGAAGAGGCGCGGGCCTGCGTCCCGCTGGACATCGTGCTCTTCGTACCGGCACGTGTCCAACCGCTTCGCCAGGGGGAGCGGATCTCAGCACCTGAACACCGGGCCGCGATGCTGGAACGGGCGATCTTGGGAAATCCGGCCTTTCGTCTCAGCCGCGTCGAATTCGAACGCCCCGGTCCCTCCTATACCGTCGATACGATCGCCCGGCTCCGCGAGCAGTATCCCCGGGGCACCGAGTTTTACTTCATCGCCGGCAGCGATGCGTTCGCCGAGCTGCCCCGCTGGAAAGACCCGGAAAGGCTCATCACCCTTTGCCGCTTCGTCGTGTTTCCTCGCCCCGGAGACCCACACGACGTCCGCGAGCTCTTCCTCCAATTCCCCGGGCTGCGGGAGCGCACGATCTTCCTGGAGGGCCCGCGCCTGGACATCTCTGGAAGCGACCTGCGCCGCCGCGTGCGCCAGGGACGCCCGATCCGCTACCAGCTCCCGGATGCCGTGGAGGAGTATATCCGCTCCCACCGGCTCTACACCGGTTCCGACTGAGCGGCTGACTCCCGAATGCGTTCTCCGAACGCGCGGCCGAATGCCACCGCACGGGCACGTTCCTCCATCGAAGGCCGCCAGGCAAAAGCCAGCCCTTCCTGTACCACCTCGATGCCCGCTTCCTGCAGCGCTTTCTCGATCAGCGGCACCGCCCCACCTCCCCAACCATGCGAGCCAAAGGCCGCCCCGATCTTGCGCACTGGCTTGAGGCCGATCAGATCCTCCAGGAGCGCGCTCACGTTCAGCAGCGGACGACGGTTGTGCGTCGCTGAGCCGATCGCAATTCCCCGCGCCTCGAGCAGGTGGCCAACCACCGTTGTGTGGTCCGTCTGCGGCACGGCAAAGAGCTGCACCTCCACCCCGCTTTGCTGAATTCCCTCCGCGATGGCGTGGGCCATTCGGGCCGTGCTTCCCCACATCGTCTCGTAGACGACGATCGCCCGCGCGGGTGCCTCTCCCCGTGCCCAGCGCAGGTACTGCTCTACAATCTGCCCGGCTTCTTTCCGCCAAATCACCCCGTGGCTGGGAGCGATCGTCTCGATGGTCAACCCGAGCCGTTGCACCTCCTCGATCTTGCGCACGATCAGCGCGCTGAAAGGCGTGAGGATGTTCGCGAAATAGTTCCGGGCTTCTTCCCAAAGGACGGCAGGTTCGACCTCGTCGGCGAACCGGCAGCTCGAGGCCAGGTGCTGTCCAAAGGCGTCGTTGGGGAGAAGCAACCGGTCTTCCGGGATGTAGGTGAACATGGAATCCGGCCAATGGAGCATCGGAGCCTCAAGAAAGGTCAGCGTCTTATGGCCCAGAGGGATCGTATCCCCGGTGCCCACCACGCGGTGCGGCCACCCGTCGCCCAGGTATTTTCCGAGCGATTCGCTCGCCCGCTTGCTGTGCACCAAGACGGCGTTCGGTGCACGAGCCAGCACCGCCGGAATCGCTCCGGAGTGGTCCAGTTCGCTGTGGTTCGCCACCACATAGTCGATGCGCGATGGATCCACTACCTCTGAGATCCGCGCGAACATTTCCTCCTCAAACCCCGGCAGCACGGTGTCCACGAGCGCCACCCGCTCGTCGACGATCAGGTAAGCGTTGTACGAGGTCCCCCGGTGCGTGTGGTAGGTGTAGCCGTGAAAGTGGCGCACCTCCCAGTCCACCGCGCCCACCCAATAGACGCCCTCAGCAATCGTTACCGCCATGACAAGCCTCCTTTGGCGTGACAGCCCGATCCAAGGCCAACGCTCCCCCAGAGGTGGCCAAGTCCTCTCCTCCATCCCGGGCCTTTTCTGCCCTGAACGGACAACAGGGATTGCAGTTCGGCTAGCAAAGCTGCCGACAATCCCCATTCCGTGGCCTGAAGGCCCGGCACGCGAACGGTGTCCCCGCGGATCGGTTTCCCGGGCAGAAAGGGGGCCGGCCGTTTACTGGAGGTAGTCGAGCGGGTTGGTGTAGGCACCCTGGTAGAGGACTTCGAAGTGAAGGTGGGGGCCGGTGCACTTGCCGGTGCAACCGATGTAGCCGAGAAGCTGGCCCCGCTCCACCCACTGTCCCGCGCTGACATCGGGCTGCTGAGCCAGGTGCCCGTAACGGGTAACCCAGCCTTCCCCGTGGTCGATCTCGACCATGTAGCCCAACGTCCCCCGCCATCCCGCGTAGACGACCGTGCCAGCAGCCGCCGAGTAGATCGGCGTCCCCCACGATGTCGCGATGTCTACACCCGTGTGCCAACGGGAACCGGTCCAACCGAACCGCTCCGTGATCCGACCCACGACCGGCCAGGAAAAGCGCTCGCCGCCCGGGAGCGCGGCATAAGCAGGCGCGGTCAAACGCACGTAGGACGGTCGGCTTCGGGAAACGACCACGGGACGAGGGATCGGCTTAGAAGCTCCCGGGACAAAGATTTTCTGGCCGACTTCGAGGGTGTACGGCTCGCGCAGGTTGTTCGGCGCATAGGCGATCATGTTGCCCTTGCGCACGCCGTACTTCTCGGCGATGCTCTCCAACGTTTCCCCTTCCTTGACCTCGTGGATCAACCCATCTACGGGGGGAATCTTCAGCTCCTGACCTACTGTCAGCAGATCCGCGCTCTTCAGTTGGTTGAACCAATACAGCGTTTCCACGCTCAGGCCGAAACGGTCCGCGATCGCGCTCAGGCTGTCCCCTGACTGCACCTGGTAAACGATCACTTCCTGACGCGCGGAAGCAACCACCTGTTCATCGATGGTGATCGCTTGGCTTTCCGGTCGCACGCGCTGGATCAGCACGGGGACCGCCGGGACGCTCGCATAAGCGCTGGCCAATCCCTGGTCCTCTCCCCCTCGAATCTGCTGCCAGGCCAGGGCAATCCCCCCCTGGTTGTTCTCCACCGGTTGCGCGAAGGCCCCCCGGAACCCTCCCCCCACGAGCAACAGCAAGAGGAGCCCCAACAGGCCAAGATGTGCCGGAAAACGACGCCAGGAAGACAACCAACGGTTTGGAGGAACCGACCGGCGAAGCCAGATTCCCGTGAGGCGTAGGCCTGAAACGGTACGCCCAAGTCGCTCCGCAGCCGCCGCAAGCGTTGCCGGCCAACGGCGAGGGCGAATGGGCGCGCGTAGACCGCTGACTTGCTCGAGCGAAGACCGGGCTTCCCAGACAGCTTCTCGGAAACGAGCCCGGGCAGAAAAACGGAAAAGCACCCCTCTTTGGGAGCCGCTTTTCCACGGTAAAGGAGGCGACATCCACAGGCTCCTTACAGGGCCTTTGTTAATTCCAAGATACTACACTCGAACCCCTTTGTCAAGTCAGGCGGGGCTCCGCTTTACGGCAGCGGAACCCCGCCGAATCCCGGATATGCCCCTGACCGGAGCTAAGCAGAGGGAAGCGAAGCGGCCAGGATCTCGGACAGATCGTAGACGCAGACCTTTTCCTCCAGCCCCTTTACCTTTACCGCGTCGTCCAGCATACTCAGGCAATAGGGGCAGGCGACGGCAACCGCACTGGCCTCAGCGGCCTCGAACTCGCGCAGCCGCACCTGGTTCACGCGCTTGTCCGGCTCTTCCTCCATCCACATCTTGCCCCCGCCTCCCCCGCAGCAGAGCGCTCGGCGACCGCGGTGAACCGCCTCCACCGGCACAAGGCCCGGAACACGCTCCAGCAGCTGCCTGGGCTCGGCCACCACGCCGTTGTAACGGGCCAGATAGCATGGGTCGTGGTATACCGTAGGCCCCTTGGTCCACGCTTCTTGGGGCTGCAGCCGGCCCGCCTCCACCAGACGCAGCAGATACGTGCTGTGGTGCTCGACGGAGAAGGTGCCGCCAAACTGGGGGTACTCGTTTTTCAGCGTATTGTATCCGTGGGGGCAGGCAGTCACAATCGTCCGGAAACGGTACGACTTCAATGTCTGGACGTTCGTCTGGGCCAGCGTCTGAAAGAGGTATTCCTCACCCGCGCGGCGCGCCCAGTCCCCACAACATTGCTCCTCGTCGCCCAGGGCGGCAAAGGTCACCCCCGCGCGCTGCAGCAGCTGGGCCACCGTCCGTACCACCTTCTGGTTCCGGGGGTCGTAAGCGCCCGCGCACCCGACCCACAGGAGCACCTCCGCCTCGCCCACGTCGGCCATGAGCGGCACACCCAGCCCCTCAGCCCACTGCATCCGCCCGCCGCGCTGGCCGTAAGGGTTCCCCGCGCGCTGCGTCCTGTCCAGCGCCGCGCGGAGCGATCCAGGGATCTGTCCGCTACAAAGCGACAGGTATCGGCGTAGCTCGACGATCGTGCCGATATGGTCGATCAGCACCGGGCAGCGTTCCATGCAGGCCATACACGTCGTGCAGGACCAGAGGCTTTCCTCAGCCACAACGCCGCCGGCAAGCTCCAGGTCCTCGCGTTCGAACTTCCTCCCGCGAGCGCCCACGAGGGGTACACGCCCGCGCTGGAGCATGAAGGCATCCAGATCCAGGATCACCTGGCGCGGGGAAAGCGGCTGACCGGCCAGGAAGGCCGGACAGACGTCCTGGCAACGCCCGCAACGGGTGCACGATTCATAGTCGAGCAGCCGCTTTCTGGGGAGGTGCGCCAGCTCCGCCGCGCCCAACACCTCGGCCTCCTCGAGGTTCGGGATCATCGGAAGCGCCGCCTGCGTCTCCAACGGCGCAAAAAAGGCGTTCAATGGGTTCGTCACTAGGTGGAAGAGGCGCGTATAGGGGATGAGGGCGATGAAGCCGAGCGCCATCACGGCGTGCACCCACCATAGGACACGGTGGGCGACCAGGGCGCCCGGGCCCGTTGCGCCAAGGGCGGAAATCAAGCTGGCCAAGGCATATCCGACGAAGGACGAGCTCCCCCAAGGCGGTTGCTGGACCGCAAGCCGCAGCCCCTCGAGCAGATAGCCACCGACCCCCAGGAAGAGGAGCAGCAGCAGGACCAGGAGGTCATCCGGGCGGTTCTCCAGGCGCGCCGGCCGGAGGAGGTAGCGCCGCACGATCGCCAGCACCACGCCCAGAAGGAAAACCAGGCCCATCAAGTCCAGGACGGCTTCCGTCCCCAGGTAGAACGAGCCCCGCATGTAGTGCAGACGGAAGAGCGGCCCCACGACGTCGTCGTTGAAAAAGATGAGCACGGTGCCCACGAAAAGCAGCAGGAAACCGAAGAAAAGCGTCAGGTGCATCAGGCCAGGGAAAACCTCGTTGGCCACCTTGACCTGCCCCAGGGCATAGACCAGCAGGTTCCACAGCCGTCGACCGAAGCGGTCGCACCGCAGGTCGGGTTGTCCCTGTCTCCAAAGGGAGATCCGCCGGTACAAGCCGTAGCCGAAGAACCCCAGGGCCACGGCCAACCCGACATAGAGCAAGATCTGGGTCCAGGGCTGGGGCATGTTCCAAAACGATTCACGCACGGGTTCCATCGGGGTGTCCTCCTCGAAGCCCCAGCGGCCCCTACTTGCCCAACCTCTCCTTGAGCGCCTTGGTCAGCGCGGGGACAATCACCTTGAGGTCGCCCACGATCCCATAGTCGGCGAGCTGAAAGATCGGCGCCTCCGGGTCCTTGTTGATGGCCACGATGTAGCGCGAACCGCGCATGCCGGCCACATGCTGGATGGCCCCGGAAACGCCGCAGGCGATGTAGAGGTCCGGGCGCACGGTGACCCCGGTCTGCCCCACCTGATGTGGATATGAGATCCACCCCTGGTCGACAGCCGAGCGGGATGCCCCTACCGCGCCGCCGAGCAGATCAGCGAGTTCCTGTAGCGGGCGGAACCCCTCCGCGCTGCCCACGCCACGGCCCCCGGCGACGATCACCTTCGCCTCGGTCAAGTTGACACCCCCCTCCTCGCGCAGCACCTCCAACACGCGGGTGGGGATCGCCTCCTCGGGAAGGGCCGGCGGGACCGCGATCACCTCGCCCGTGCGCGAGGGGTCGGGCACTGCCGCTTCGTAAACGCGCGGCCGGACGGTCACGATCTGGGGCCTTTGGGTCGGGATGGCCACCGTCGCCAAGACGTTTCCGCCCATAGCCGGCCGCGTGGCCCGAAGCAGCCGGCCTTCTACGTCGAGCTCGAGCGAAGTGCAGTCCGCCGCCACGCCGGTCTCAAGCTCTGCAGCTGCCATCGCGGCCAAGTCCCGTCCGCGGGTGGTGGCGCCCAGGAGGACGATCTCCGGGCAGTGTTCCCGGATCAGGCGTACGAGGAGCGCTGCCGCCGCTTCCGCGCGGAAGGAAGCAAACGTCGGGTCATCGGCCACGTAGGCCACGTCTGCGCCGCGCGCCACGGCTTCCCGGGCGAGCGCTTCCACCCCGTCGCCCGCGACCACGGCGGCGAGCGGTACACCCAGGGCATCCGCAAAGCGCCGTCCCTGTCCCAGGAGCTCCCAGGAAACGGTGTGGGCCACGCCGCCTTCCTGCTCGACCCAGACCCAAACGCCACGCCAGTTCGTCGGATCGTGCGGTTGAAGGACCATGGGAGCCTCCTCTCAGAGGATCTTGAGACCGAGCAGCCGATCGGCCAGAGCGGCCGCCTGTTCCTCGGGGGTTGCGCCGCCGATCAGCTCCACTTTCCCGGCGCGTGCCGGTGGGTACTCCACCCGAAGCACGCGGCTCGGGGAACCTTGCAGGCCGAATCCCGCCGGGTTCGCTCCCGCCGCGACCAGATCGGCCGCCGTCCAAACCGGAACCGGCATCTTGGACGCCTTTCGGATCCCTAGAAGCGTGGGATAGCGCGGCTGGTTGATGTCTTTGACCACGCTCACCGCCGCTGGGAGCGAGCTTTCCACCACCTCGCGCCGGCCCTCGAGCAGTCGCTCCACCACGATCTTGCGGCCCACGGGGTCGAGCGAGCGCACCTTGAAGACGAAGGTTAGCGCCGGAATCCCAAGGAAGCGGGCCACGGCCGGTGCCACCAGCCCGGTCGTCCCGTCCGTAGACTGCTTGCCGAAGAAGACCAGGTCAAAGTCGCCGATCTTGCGGATCGCCTGAGCCAGGGTATAGGCGGTAGACCAGGCATCCGCACCTTCGAACTGGGGATCGGACAAGAGGATGGCCTCGTCGACCCCCATGGCGAGCGCCTTCTTCAGCGCCTCGGTCGCTTCCGCGGGGCCCATGGACAGGGCGGTCACCTTGCCACCGAACTTTTCCCGCGCGAGCAGCGCCTCCTCGATGGCGTACTCGTCAAAGACATTCACCATCGTCGGCATTCCGGCCAGCAAAAGCTCCCCGCGCGCTGTGTCGACCTTGACCGGGGCCTCCGTGTCCGGCACCTGCTTGATGCAGACGATCGCGTGCAATGGGACCTCCTTTCGGGGATCCCCTTCCCTCCCGCTTGCGGGGAGGGAAGGGGGAAAAGCCTTATAGTTGCTGAGCTCCCCAGCGGTAGGGGAGGTAATCGTTGCCCAGGATCTCGCGGGCGATGATCAGCCGCATGATGTTCGTCGTGCCCTCCGCGCCGATGGAGTAGGAGCGCACGCCCCGGATGCCCATTTCGATCGGGAACTCCTTGGAATAGCCGGCGGCCCCGAACCAATCCGCGACCTCGTTCATGGCCTGCCAGGCATAGATCGGCGCGCGCAGCTTGGCCATGGCGGCCGCCCGGGCGACGTCGAACGCCGTAGCCGATTTGTCCTGCCACATTTTGTCCATCAGCCAGGCGGCCTTGTAGGTGAGCAGCCGGGCCTCCTCGATGTTCGTGGCGTGCTCCGCCAGCGGGAACTGCACCCCTTCGAAGGCCGCGATCGGCCGGCCGAAGGCATAGCGCTGCTTGATGTAGTCGATGCCCATCTCCAGCACCGCTTCGGCTGCGCCGACACAGGTGGCGCCGATGAGCACGCGCGCGGCGGAAAAGCCCTCCATCGCGTAGTAGAAGCCCCGACCCTCTTCGCCGATGCGGTTCTTGTCGGGCAGGAAAACGTCTTCCAGGGTAAAGCCCCCGGTCGAGATCCCAGCCCGACCCATGTCCTCGATGAGGGTGGTGGAGATTCCGGGGGTGTCCTTCAGCGGCACAGCAAAGAAGGTGAACCCACGGTGGCCGGCCTTCGGATCCGTGCGACAGAGCGTCATGTGGATGCCACCGAGCCGCTTCGACTCGGCGACGCCCGAGATGTACATCTTTTCCCCGTTGAGCACCCACCCGTCGCCCTTGCGCTCGGCCTTGGTCCGCGTAGCCCCCAGGATGTCCGAGCCGCCCGAGGGCTCGGTGGTGGCGATGCCCAGGAAAGCCTCCCCCCTGGTCACGCGCGGGAGGATCTCCTGCTTCAGTTCGGGGCTGGCGTAGTGGTCAAAGACGGAGCCCCAGGAAGCCATCACCAGGAAGAGGACCGGGATCGCCACGCTGATGTCCGCCCGGCCGAGTTCCTCGGCCGCGATGGCCGCCTCCATCCAGGAAGCGCCCATCCCGCCGTACTCCTCCGAGACGGTGCAGGCCAGCAGGCCCAGGTCCGCCATTCCCTTGATGACCTCATCTGGGATCTTGCCCTCTTCGTCCATCTTGCGCACGATCGGTTTGATCACGCTCTGGGCGAAATCCCGCACCGAGGCGCGCCACATCTCCTGTTCTTTGGTAAACGCGAAGTCCATGGCCTTCTCCTTTCTGGACTGCCAGCGTCCCCCCTCGGGGACTTCGAACACCTTCTTGCCAGGGCCCAGGTCACGTCGCGGAAACCGGCCCCACCGTGGCCTGGCCCAGTAGGGCCACGCCCGCCTCGAGGGCAGCCAGGTTTTCCCGGGCGACCTCGGCCTTTTGTCCCACTGTGATCGCTTCGCGCAGCGCCTCCAGCGGAAGCAGCCCGGTATCGCCTACCAGCGCCGCCAGCGCCATCATCGCCTGGTCCTTCTTCCCCACCGACGCCAGCGCAAGCGGCACCAGCTGTGCTTCGGTCTCCACCGGAAGGAGGTCGCTGCGGATGTAGAGGCGCGCCTGCGGCCCAAGGCGTTCGAGCGTCCGCCGCGCCACCTTCAGCCCCTCAGGCGCCAGCACGAGCATGAGATCGGGGGAGGGAATCCCCGTGTAATGGATCTCCTCGAGGCTGAGGATCACCTCGGAGACCGAATGGCCCGTTTGCACGGTCACCGGGTAGTCGTCCCGCTGGGTCGCCCAAAGTCCCGCGAGCACGGCCGCTCGACCCAGGATCGTTGCTGTCGAGCGGATCTTCTGGCCGGCCGCCCCGGCGATGACGATATGCGTCTTCTTGCGAACGCCGCTTTCGTACCGCGTCGGGAGAGGCTGAGGGGATAGCACGCGTTGGCCCGCCTGCGCGGCCACGAGCTCGCGATACGCGCGGCTATACTCAGCACGCTCCTCGCGGTGGACAATCCCTCGGCTCAAGCCACGTTCCGCCATCGCGGCCTCCAGGCCACGGCGCGTCAGCCGGTTGCTGGGGACAAAGTAAGCGGTGCACAGTTCCCAGATGTCAAAGAAAGCGAACCCTTCTCCCGCGATCGCCTCCGCGATCCAGTCGCTCAGCTCGGGGTCGAAGGCGGTCGCGCGAACCACCAACCGGCCGCCGCTGGCGGCGACGATGCCGCATAGATCGAGCGGGTACTCGAGGTTGCCCAGGCGGGTAGTCGCCGTTGTGGCCCCATGCGGCGTGGTCACCGAGTGCTGGCCGCCGGTCATGCCAAAGTTAAAGTTGTTCAACAGGAGGACCGTGATCCCGATATTGCGGCGGGCCGCGTTGATCAAGTGATGGCCACCGATCCCTGCCCCGCCATCCCCCATGATGACCACCACTTTGAGGTCGGGGTTGGCCAGCTTGATCCCACTGGCGTAAGTGACGGAACGCCCGTGGAGCCCGTGGAAGGCATTGGTGATAAAGTACTGGTCGGACAACCCCGAACAGCCGATGTCGGAGACGATCACCACCTTGCGCGGATCGAGCTGGAGGCGCACTAGGGCTGCGTTCAGCCGGTCCAACACCAGGCCGTGGCTACAGCCCGGGCAAAACGGGTAGGGCAGGCGGGTGGGATCGAGGTAGGTCGGCCACCGGAGTTCGCTTTCCACAGCTTCCATCGCCTCCTCCAACGCCTCTCAGCGCAGGTGGGCCAGGATCTCCTGGGGCGTGATCAGCTCGCCATCCACCCGGTGCACCCCCACCACTTCGATCCCACGTGCGGCCGCCAACCGCTCGACCTCCAGGCGGTACTGGCCGAGGTTGAGCTCCGCTACGACGACTCGCTCGATCCCTTCGCACGCCTCGAGGATGGCGCGCTCGGGTACCGGCCAAAGCGTCAGGACGGTAAGCGCCGAGACCTTTTGCCCATCCTTACGCGCCAGGGCGACCGCCTCGGCCATCGCCCGAGCGGTGGTGCCGTAGCTCAGCAACAGTGTCCGTGCGCCCGGCTCCAGATCTGCCTTGACCATCGCGATCTCGTCGCGATAGGCATCGATCTTGGCGGCCAGGTGTCGGTTCAGCCGCTCTACCTTCGCGGGATCCTTGGTCAGATAGCCAAACTCGTCGTGGGTGGACGTGGTAAAGCGGACGATGTGTGGGCCCCCGATGGGAGAAAAGAGCGGCACATCCTCGAGGGCCGCGATCCGATAGGGGACAAACGCTGCATCGGGCGGAGCATACCGGCGCGAGGTCACCGGAACTGGTTCGTAGGCCGCGACATCGACCGTCGCCCGGGTGAGCACCATTTCCTTATCGGTCGCCAAGAAGACCGGAGTGCGAAACCGCTCCGCAAGGTTAAAGGCGTGGATGGTGAGGCTGTAGCATTCGGGGATTGTGCTGGGGGCGAGGGCAATGATCGGGTAGCCTCCTGAGGTGCCCCAGCGGAGGAACTGCACGTCGCCCTGGGCCACTGTGGTGGCGCCCCCGGTGGCCGGCCCCATCCGCTGGCAATCGACGATCACCAGGGGGACCTCGCCCATGACCGCCAGACCGATGTTCTCGCTATAAAGGCTGATGCCTGGGCCAGAAGTCGCTGTCATCGCCTTGCGACCAGCCATCGCCGCCCCGATGCACAGCCCCAGGGAAGCGATCTCGTCCTCGGCCTGGATCGCGACCCCCCCAACCTTCGGGAGTTCCCGTAACATATGCACCAGGATACCGGAAGCAGGCGTGATCGGGTAGCCGGCGAAAAAGTCGCAACCTGCCGCCAGCGCTCCCCGAGCAATCGCCTCGCTACCGTCGATAAACTCGCGCATGTTCCTCTCCGCTCCGGGATACACGCACCGGAACGCATTCGACGCAACCGTGGGCTAGCGACGCTGGAAGCGTGCTTCCCGCTTTTCCAGGAAAGCGGAGGTGCCCTCGTTCTTGTCCTCGGTGGCACAGATCAGGCCGAACTGCGCTGCTTCGAAGGCACAGGCTTTTTCGAGCGTGGTTTCCGCCCCGGTGCGTAGGCAACGCTTGGCCACCTCCACGGCGATGGGGCCGTTTCTGAGGATCTGTTCGGCCATCTCGCGTGCCGCGCTCAGCGCCGTGTTTGGGGCACCGGGGTTGCAGGTGTGGCAGTATCCCCATCGATCGAGCGGAGCGCCGCACTGCGCACAAACGGTCACCGGCTGTCCACAATTGGGACAGTGCGCACCGTGCTCGCAGGGCGTCCCCCGACAGGGGTTGCCCGGCATCTCCTGGCCGCACCGGTGGCACACGACCCGGTCGACAAGCCCGATGGACTTTGCCTCCAGGGCGGAGATTTGCTCCCCGGTGAGCACCAATCGCATGGCTTGGCCCATCCCCACGAGCCGGGGCAGGCGCTGTGACCCACCAAAGCCGGGGATCAGCCCGAGCTTGACCTCCGGCTGCCCCAGACGGGCGTTGTCCGAGGCGATGCGGATGTCGCCCGCCATAGCGAGCTCACACCCCCCACCCAGAGCGAAACCGTTCACCGCCATGAGCACCACGAGCCGCGAGTTCTCCATCTCGAAGAACAGCTGCTCCGCACGCCGGCACATCCATTCCCCCGTTTCGGGGGTGAGCAGCCTTAGCTCGTTGATGTCCGCACCGGCGACGAACGACTTGGGACCTGCTCCAGTCAGGATCAATACCCGAACCGACTCCTGGGCCTGGACCTCGTGGAAAGCCGAGATCAGCTCGCCGACCGTGGCGTGGTTGAGGGCATTGAGCACTTTGGGGCGATTGATCGTGATGACGGCCACCTCGCCGTCGACCTCGAGCGCGATGTTCTCGTAGACCATCGCTTCCTCCTCCGTTGGCTGGGAGCACCTGCGCACCTGGCGGCCATTATACCCGATTTCCGCCGTTTGGCAACTCTCTACGGCAGAACGTGAAGGATCACACAATATTGACAGCGCCGCCCAAACGCGCTATAATGTAAATATGATATATCGTATACAGTATATCATATCTGAGCCCTCCGGAGGCGTCTCTCCATGGCCGATGGGTTGCCCCGTCTCGAACAACCGCCCTCGCTGAAGGACCGTGCCTACGACACCATCAAGCAAGCCATCCTGACCTTGCAACTGAAACCGGGCCAGCCCCTGGTGGAACACGAGCTCGCCCGTCAGCTCGGAATCAGCAAGACC
This sequence comes from Chloroflexia bacterium, assembly GCA_034436115.1. Classification (GTDB taxonomy): domain Bacteria; phylum Chloroflexota; class Chloroflexia; order DTKN01; family DTKN01; genus DAOTVY01. The sequence continues at coordinate 52,772 of DAOTVY010000045.1, forward strand.
CCAGTGCGCGATGCCCTACAGGAACTGGAGCGCGAAGGGTTCGTCACCCGCGTCCTGTTCAAAGGGACCTATGTCACCGAAGTGACGATGAAGGACTTGCGGGAGATCTTTCAGCTGCGTGCCGTCCTGGAAGGGCTCGCCGCCCGGCTCGCTGCTCCCCGCTTTACCCCACAGGAGCTGGACGAACTGGAACATCACCTCGCCCTCTCCGAAGAGGCTCTGGCCGCGGGCGACCGCGCTCGCTGCTCCCGCTTGGGCCAGACCCTCCACAACGCGATCATCGAAAAGGCGGACAACACCCGCCTGACCTTGATCATCCGCAACCTGGATGACCACGTCCAGCGCTTCCGCGCCCTCTCGGACCAGATCAGCGGCCGACTGAACAAATCGGTGCGCGAGCACCGCCGCATCCTGCAGGCGCTACGGCGTTGCGACCCGGATGCGGCTGAGCAGGCGGTCCGGGATCACCTGTTCAGCGTGTTGGACGACCTGAGCGCTTCTTCGGAGGAGGAGTAGCATGCGACTGACGGGAGGGCAGGTGGTCGTCGAGATGCTGCGCGCCCACCAGGTGCGTTACCTTTTCGGCGTGCCCGGGGAGACCAGCCTGGCCTTCTACGATGCCCTCTGTACGGGCCAGGATGCCCCGAAACATATCCTGGCTCGGGACGAACGCAGCGCCGCCTATATGGCCGATGTCTACGCTCGTATCTCCTATCGTCCAGGGGTATGCGAAGCACCGAGCGGTGCTGGAGCAACCTACCTGGCCTCTGGCCTGGCCGAACCGCACGCCTCCTCGATCCCGGTGGTTGCCCTGACTTCCGATACCCCATTGGCGCAGGAAGAGCGCAACGTGCTGACCGCGTTGGATCAGCCAGGCCTCTTTGGGTCCATCAGCAAGTGGCGGGCGCTGGTCAAGGAGGCGAGCCGTATCCCGGATGCCATGCGCACGGCCTTTCGCCTGGCGACGAGCGGCCGGCCCGGCGCCACCGTGGTCATCCTGCCCTCGGATGTGCTGGCGGCCTCCTGCGAAGACCCGGGGCTGACCGGCGATACGCGCTGCGCCGTATATCCTGCCTACCCCGTGCGGCCCGATCCCGAGGCTGTGGAACAGGCTGCCCAGCAGCTCGTGCGTGCCGAGCGGCCGGTCATCGTGGCCGGAGGCGGCGCGGTGAGCGCGCGCGCCTGGGCGCAGCTCACCGCCCTGGCAGAAGCGCTCCAGGCACCTGTGGGGACTTCCATCTGCGGCAAAGGGGCCATCGCGGAGGATCACCCCCTCGCCCTGGGGGTCGTGGGCGGAAACGGGGCTCGCCCCTACGCGAACAACTTGCTCCGGCAAGCCGACCTGATCCTTTTCGTCGGGTGCAAGACCGACTCGGTGACGACCCTGGGATGGACCCTTCCTGCACGGGGCTCTCCCCCCTCCCTGATCCACCTGGATGTCGATCCAGCCGAGATCGGGCGGAACTACCCGACCACGGTTGGCCTGGTGGGCGACGCCCGGTTGGGGCTGGCCGACCTCCTCGCGGCGTTACCGCGCCGCTTTCGCGGCCGGCGGGAGTGGCTGGCCGGCCTGGAGCAAGAACGGCAGCGCTTCTGGGCTGACTTTGCCGCCCGGGCAGCTTCCACGGAGCGGCCGATCCGGCCCCAGCGCGTCATCGAATGCCTGACCCGCCTGCTTCCCCGGGACGCCATCCTGGTTGCCGATGCCGGAACGCCCACCCCGTTCAGCGCGGCGTATTACCCCTCGCCGGCCGGCCGGCATGTCGTGATTCCCCGCGGCTATGGCGGCCTGGGCTACGCGATCCCCGGCGTGGTGGGAGCCAAACTCGCCCGCCCCGAAGCCACCGTGGTGGGGCTGATGGGGGACGGCAGCTTCGGCATGAGCGCCGGGGAGCTGGAGACCGTAGCCCGCCTCGGGCTCCCCGTGCTCATCGTCCAGTTCAACAACGCCTGCTTCGGTTGGATCAAGATCTCGCAATGCCTGGAATACGGCGGGCGAGCCTTCGGGGTCGACTTTTCCGCCGAAACAGACTATGCGGCGATCGCTCGCGGATTCGGATTGGCCGGGTTCCGGGTGGAAGACCCGGAGGAACTAGAGAAGGCACTGCGCGAAGCCTTGACTTGCGGCCGGCCGGCGTTCGTGGACGTCGTGACCGCGTGCGAGACCGTCGAGGTGCCGCCGGTAGAAAAGTGGCAGCGTGCCTGGGCCGGGCAAGAACCGGCCGAGCGTCTGCAGGAGGGATGAAATGCCCAGGGTCGTTGTCGTTGGAGGCGGGTGGGCTGGCTGCGCTGCGGCATTGGCCGCCCGTAAAGCGGGCGCCGAGGTGATCCTGATCGAGCGTACCGATTGCCTGCTCGGCACAGGATTGGTCGGTGGGATCATGCGCAACAACGGCCGCTTCACGGCCGCGGAGGAGATGATCGCCATGGGCGGAGGCGATCTTTTCCTCCTGGCAGACCATGTGGCCCGACACACGAACGTCGAGTTCCCCGGCCATAAGCACGCCACGCTGTACGATGTTGCCCTCATGGAGCCTACTGTCCGTCGCTACCTGATCGAGCAGGGCGTGCAGCTATGGATGATGGCGCGCGCCACCAACGTGGAAAAGGCCGATGGGCGGCTCCAAGCCGTGGTGCTGGAATCCGGCGAACGGGTAGAAGGCGACGTCTTTGTCGAGGCGACGGGGACCGCGGGGCCGCAGGGAAACTGCCGCCGCTACGGGAACGGCTGCGCCATGTGCATCCTGCGCTGTCCGAGCTGGGGAGGCCGCGTCAGCATCGCCGCCTGCGCGGGCGTCCAGGAGATGATGGGCCGCCGCGCCGATGGTTCGATCGGCTCGATGAGCGGCTCGTGCAAGCTGCACAAGGACTCTGTCCACCCCGATCTGGTGGCCGAACTGAACCGTACCGGGGTTGCTATCGTTCCCATCCCCAAGGAGCTGGTACACGCGGAAAAACTGTCCATCAAGGCTTGCCAACAGTATGCCTTGCCCGAGTTCGCCGAAAACCTGGTACTCCTGGACACCGGACACGTGAAACTGATGACCTCTTTTTACCCCCTGGAGGAGTTGCGCCGCATCCCCGGCATGGAAAACGCGCGCTACGAGGATCCTTATGCCGGAGGCAAGGGCAACTCGATCCGCTACCTTGCGCTTTCGCCCCGCGACGACACGTTGCGCGTACAGGGGCTGGAAAACCTCTTCTGCGCTGGGGAAAAGGCCGGCCTGCTGGTGGGGCATACGGAAGCGATTGGCACCGGCACGCTGGCCGGACACAACGCGGTGCGCTACGCTCTGGGCCTTCCCTTGCTCACCCTGCCCCGGAGCACCGCGGTCGGAGATGCCATCGCTTTCGTCCGCGAGGAGATGCAGACGCCCGAAGGGATGACACGCAAGTATACCTTCTCCGGCGCGGTCTACTTCGAGCGCATGAAACAACTCGGGTTGTATACCACGGACGTCGCCGCAATCCGCCAGCGGGTCGAGGCCGCTGGCTGCGCCGGGATCTTCGCCCGCCGGTTGCCCTGAGCGGCCGGCGGGCGTGGTCGTTTTGGGGTCCGGACTGCCCATCTGGGCGCTCAGAGAAGGAGGTGCCTATCGAGGTCGGGCGACAAGAGATCTACCCCATAGGATGGCCGCGCTGAAACCGACAAGGAGGAGAATCCCATGGGTGAAGCCGTACAGCTGACTGCTGCCCACTGGGTCTATGCGGCTTTCGTGATCCTGATCTTTGTCACGCTGGCCTTGCGGCGTGACACGGCGCTCGTCTGCGTCATCGGGGCCTTCATCCTCGGATGGATCATCATGGGCAGTCCCATCGGAGGGCTCCAGGCCATCTTTAACGGCATGGTGCAGGCCGGCTCGGTGCTCCTCCCGGTGGTCTTTATCATCTCCATCGTCGTCGCCCTGGCCAAGGGATTGGAGCCGATGGGGACCCTCTACCTGATGGTGCGCCCCGCGGCCAAGCTGATGCGCACCCCGGCTCTGGCATTCTGGATCACCGGGATCGTCATGTACGTCGCGGCCCTGTTCATCTGGCCTTCCCCCGCAACTGCCCTCGTGGGCGCGCTGCTCTTCCCTGCAGGCCTCGCGGTCGGCCTGCCTGCGATCTCGAGCGCGATGGCAATGAACCTCTTCGGCCACGGCGCTTGCCTCTCCACCGACCTGGTCATCCAAGGAGCCCCCCGTCTGACGGCGGAGGCATCCGGCCTTTCGGTGGCCGAGGTGATCCAGGCCAGCATCCCACTGAATATCGTTGCCAGCGTCGTCGCGCTGGCCCTGGCCTGGTTCCTGACCGTACGCAAGGATATCAAGGCCCATACCGTGACCGAGACCGAGTACCTGAAGTTCGAAAAGGAGCGCTCCAAGGCCGAGCAGCGCGTCTACTCCACGCCGGCCCGCGTAGCCGCCTGGGTGGTCCCTCTGGTCTTCTTGGTTGAGGTGATCATCCTGATCGTGCTCAAGATCCGCGGCGGAGATGCCACGGCCGTGCTGGGCGGTACCTGCCTGGTGCTCCTCTCGATCTTTTCCCTGTGGGAGTACAAGCAGGAGGGGCTCGGGAAGATCACCGATAGCCTGCGCGAGGGCTTCATGTTCGGGATGAAGGTCTTCTCCCCTGTGTTCATCGTTGCCGGCTTCTACCTGATGGGGGTCCCCGAGCACTGCACCGCGATCTTTGGCGATAAGGGCCGGCCGCTGATCATCGAACTGATCAAGGCGCTCTCGAACGTGATCCCGATGAGCAAGGTGGTCGTCGCCCCGATGCACACCATCCTCTCGGGCATCACCGGACTGGACGGCTCCGGCTTTAACGATCTGCCGCTCATGGGAGCCCTGGCCGCCTCCTGGGGCCAGGCCCTGAAGATCAAGACTGCCTACCTGGCAGCCTTGGGCCAGATCTCGATGATCTGGGTGGGCGGCGGCGTGATCATCCCGTGGGCAGTCCTGCCGGTCTCGGCCATCACCGGAGTTCCGGCTATTGAACTCTGCCGCAAGAACTTCTGGCCATGCATCGCCGGCCTGGCCGCAGCGACCATCCTGGCCATCCTGCTGATGTAGCGAGAAGAGGGTGGCCTGGCCCCTGGTTCAGGGGCCAGGCCACCCTCAGATGGAGACGGGAGGGCACCATGCCCCTGTTTGGGAAAAAGCGCAAAGAGCCCGAAAAGCCCCCCTCCGAAGAAGAGGCCTATGTGATCTGCCCTCACTGCTACCTCGACTTTACCGTGCGCCAGGTGCAGGAGGCCGGAGGCCAGTGCCCCTCCTGCAAGGGCAAGATCGACCTGGAGCGCGCGCCCAGGGCCAGGCTGTGAGGCGCATTCGGTTGCCCATACCGCACCCGAATCCCCCTGCGCCGGCATCGGGGCCGGTCCGCTCCGTTCACTGGGCCCCGCTGGCCGCAGTGCTGCTAGGAACGTTCCTGGGAACCGTTGCCAACAGCTCTTCGAACGTAGCCTTGCCGTCCGTGGCGGCACAGCTGGGAGAACCGCTCGAGCGGAGCGTTTGGGTGGTCTCCCTGTACCCGCTCACCTTTGCTGTCCTCCTCCCACTGGGCGGTTATCTGGTGGATCGGGTCGGCATCCGTTGCACGTACCTCCTGAGCGTGGGGCTGCTCACGCTGGGAGCTCTGGGCTGTTCCCTGGCCCCCTCGCTTCCCTGGCTACTCGCCTTCCGCATCCTTCAGGGAATCGGCGCCGCCCCGATCGTGCCTGTGGTCATGGCCGTGGCCGGGCGGTACATCCCGCGGGACTACCGCGGCCGCGCGACCGGCTACTGGGCGCTGGCCAACAGCGTGGGACACGCGGCCGGGCCACCCCTGAGCGGCGTCCTTACCCAATATGCGGGCTGGCGCGCCGTTTTCTTCCTGGGCGTCCCGTTGGGGATAGTGAGCATCTTCCTGGCGTGGCGCAAGCTTCCTCACGATGCTCCCGGACATCCCCGGCCTTTCGACCCGGCTGGATCCCTGGCCCTGATGGTCCTGGCGCTGGCGGGCCTGCTCGCCCTGCAGACGGGCGTGCGCGCCGGCGGCACGTCACCCGATACGCTCACCTACCTCGCCCTGGCAGCCACGGCTGCGGTCGTACTGGCGCTCGCCGAGCGGCGGGCCGCCTCGCCCGTCTTGGGCCGACATCTCCTTTCGAACATCCCCTTCGTGGCCTCGATGGCGGTGCTGGCCGCCCAATTCTTCTGCCTCTTCGGGCTTCAATTGACGCTCCCTGTCTACCTCATCCAGGGAAGGGGCTGGGCAGCAAGCACCGCTGGCGCCTTGATCCTGCTCCTGCCACTGGCTACCGCGGTGGTTTCCCCGGCCGCCGGCCGCCTGGCCGACCGCTGGGGCGTCCGGCCGGTGTGTACTTGCGGCGTACTGCTTGCCAGCGCGTCCGTCTGCCTGTTCTTGTTCTGGCAAGGGTCTACCGCTTGGTGGACGTTCGGACTGGGGCTGATCGCTTTGGGTGCCGGTATGGGCCTGGCCCAGTCGCCCGCGGCCTCTAGTGTGGCCCTACTTGTCCCTCCCGAGGAACTGGGAGTCGCTACCGCCATCTTTCACATGGCGCGTTTCTTGAGCGGGAGCATCGGCAGCACTCTCTTCGGCCTCTGGATGGCCCGGGCCCCGACCCCTTCCACCGGCCTCCACCGCAGCGCCCTGGCCGCCCTCATCGTCTTCGGCGCCGCTTTCCTGGCTGCCCTCCAGACGCCCCGTCGGCCCCGAGGAAGCATAGACCCGCCGGTGTGATATAATGGTTTTGTCTTCCGCCGGCGTGCGCCCTCAGCACTTGCGGACGCGTCACAACATCATCTTCCGGTCCGGTACCACACCAGGAGGTAAACGGATGACTTCCCCAGGACGAAAGGACCAGGCAACCGCTCCGCCACCGCCCGCGCTGCCTCCCGACCCGGCCCACTGGTCGCTCGGTGACGAAGCGCAACGGGAAGCTCTCCTGCCCCTGCTGCTCCAGGAACTTGCTTCTTCCGTTCCCTCGCGTCGCGCCCGAGCAGCGGAACTCCTCGCCGAGGCCGGAGCGGATGAGGCCGTCCCGGCGCTGTACGAACTGCTGCGACGCGAGCGCGACCTGAGCGTCCGCTGCCAGGCACTCCGGGCGTTGCACCATCTGGCTGGAACAGCGGAGGCGATCGAGGGCCCCTCTGCCGAGGAACTCGCTGCCTGGAAAGACGAGCTGCTTGCGGGCCTGGTGGAGCAACTGCAGAGCATCGCTCCGGCCCAGCGTTGGAGCGCGGCCGAAGGGCTTGGCCGCCTGGGCGACCCGCGCGCGGTCCCTGCCCTCGTGGGAGCCCTGCGTGATCCCCACGCCTTCGTGCGTTGGACGGCTATCCAGGCCCTGGGGGAAATTGGCGCCCCCGAGACGGTGGCCCTCCTCCTGCCGTTGCTGGAGGAACCAGACCCGCTCATCCGTCGAAGCGCGGTCGATGCGTTGGGCCGCTTCGATACGCCGGAATCCCGGGAGGCATTGCGCCGTGCTCTGCGCGACCCCGATCCCACAGTACGCCGCAACGCGATCGACGCCGTCGCCCGCCTCCAGGATACCGCGGCGGTCGATGCCCTCGTCCTGGCCCTCGACCCGCGAAACGGACTGTGGCTTCGCTACAGCGCGGCGGAGGCCCTGGGCGTTGTGGGCAATCACCGGGCCGTCGCTCCGCTGATCGAGGCCGCCCAGGACCCCCAGGTGCTCATCCGCCGCGTCGCCGTGCGCTCTCTGGGCCTCCTGCACGACAGCCGGGCCATCCCAACCCTTGTCCGCGCACTCCGGGATCCCGATCCTCAGGTGCGCCTGCACGCGGCGGAGGGGTTGGGCCACATTGGGCACGAGGGGGTCGTCCCGCAGCTCAAGCAGCGGACAAACGACCGGAGCACTGTGTTCGGCCGGCGGGTCGGTGACGCCGCGCGCGAGGCCATCCTGTCCATCCGCGCACGCACCGCTTCCCAGAGCGAACCTGGGACCTGAGGACACCGCTTCAGGTCGGAAGCCCTTCCCCCAAAAAGGCACCCAAGAAGGGGATACCGCTTGACAGCCCTTCCCCCAGGCCTGGGAAGGTGGCCCCAACCGCACACGCGCCTAGGGTTGCTCCCCCGGACGATAAGGCTCAATCGGCCGGCTTCGCCCCAAGATGACCTTCTGGGTCTTGATGTACCAGAAAGCGATCGTGCGGAAGCGGTCCCCCAGGTCGTTGAGCGGGGTCAATTCGATCCCCCGCACCCGAGAACTGACCAGATAGACGAACTCGGGGTAGTAGAGCGGAATCGCCGGCACCTCACGTTGGAACAGTTCTTGGAACTCCCAATAGGCCCGCGTGCGCTCGTCCCGGTCCAGGACCGTCCGTCCCTCTTCCAGCAGCCGGTCCGCCTCAGCGTTCTGAAAGCCCGATACGTTGAATCCTCCGGGGCCTGCCTGACTGGAATGCCACAGGGCAAAGCCATCCGGATCCCGGCCCAGCTGGCCCCAGCCATACAGCAGGAGGTCATAGTCGCGTGCTTCCAGCCGTTCCCGGAAAACAGTGGGGTCCTCTTCGATGACGACGCGGACCGCGATACCCAGCATCGCGAGCTGTTCCTTGATCCGGCGCGCGACCACCTGCCGCTCGGGAGGGATGTCCCGGGTCAGCAGGGTCAACTCCAGCGATCGCACGTCCCGATCCCGGACGCCGTCCCCGTTCTGATCGTGCCAGCCGCTCTCCTCGAGCAGCCGGCTGGCAGCGTCCACGTCGTGCTGAAGAGGAGGCAGGTCCGTTTTGTAGGCCCAGGAAATGGGAGAGATCGGCCCATTCGCCGGGAAGACCGGCTCCCCCAGCTCGTTCAACAGAGCCGGCAGGTCGAGGCCATAAGAAATCGCCTGCCGAACGCGGCGGTCGGCCAGCAGCGGCGACTGCGTGTTCAGAAAGAGGATCGTGCAGGCCTGCACATAAGTACGATAGAGCACCAGGTCGGAGCGGCTGCCCGCCCGCGATAGCGCGACACTGGAAAGGCCAAAGGCGCCGTCCACCTCCTGCCCCAGCAGGGCTTCGACCAATTCCTCCTCGCTGGGATAGAAACGGAAACGCACCGTCTCCAGATAGGGTAGGCGCCCATAGAAGTAGGGGTTCGCCTCTAGGTCCAGGACGGATAGGCCCTTGCTTCCTTCTTGCATCCCGGCCACGCGAAACGGCCCCGTCCCTACCGGATGCCGGTTGAAATCGCTCTGGAGAAGCGCGGCGGGCTCCACGTCGCGCAGCAAGTGGGACGGGAGGATCGCCAGGGTGGTATAACTCAGGAACGGGGCATAAGGCCGTTCGAGCACAAAACGCACCCGTCGGTCGTCCAGGGCCTCCACCTCTACTCGCTTCCAAAGTTCGGCCAGCCCGTTCGGATCCGGGAAATCGGGGGAACGCACCAGAGCCACCGTGTAGAGGATATCCGCACTGGTTAGCGGCGCGCCGTCGTGCCAGCGGACCCCGCTGCGCAAGGTGCAGGTATACACCGTGCCCGCAGGGGAGACCTCCCATCGCTCCGCGAGCGCCGGGGTGACGGAACCGTCAGGTTCTAGCCGAGAGAGCCCCTCAAAAAGCAGCCGTACGATTGCCCGTTCGGCATCGTTGCTCGCCAGAAGCGGATTGAGCGTCTGCACCGTCCCCACTATGCCTTCGACGTAACTCCCGCCGCGTACGGGCAGCACCACCGCCTGACGGGTCAGCGAGAGCTGCGCAAGCAAGCCCCCCACGGCAAGGATGCCGAGGACCGCGAGCAACGCCTGCCATCGCACCAAGCGGGCCATCGCAGGATCAAGGGAGCAGGCTGCTGATCAGGGAGAGGAGGAGAAAGACGACTACCAGCCCAATGGTCATCTGGAAAAGTGTTTTCTCCAGGCCCCGACGGGTGTGCAAGGGGGAGAGCATATCTCGCCCACCGAAGATTCCGCCAAAGCCGGAACCCTTCGACTGCAGAATAATCACCGTTACCAGGGTGGCGCTAATCAGGATCTCGATCAGGTTCAGGGCGTTCCGCAACACCGGTCACGACCTCCAGAAGGCATCCATATCCGCCGCTTCGACAACGGCAAACAACGTTTGATATTATAGCACCGCTTGTCCCATTTGACAAACACCCCCAAGAAAGTGCTTGACAGGCGATGGGCTCTGTGCTATGGTCGGCCTGGACCGAAGGCACCGTTTTTCCACTGTCCAAGCCGTTACTGGAGGAGTATGAGATGCGGCTCATTCGCTGCTTCTACCGCGGAACCGTGTGGAGCGGCATCCTCCACGAGGACACGATCTACCGCTTGAGGGGCACCGTCGAAAACCCCGAGCTCGGGGAACCGGTTGCCTCGTTGGACCAAGTACAGCTGCTGCCTCCCTGCGTGCCGACCAAAGTGCTTGCCGTCGGACGGAATTACGCGGCCCACGCCGCCGAATTCGACAACCCTCTTCCCAGCGAACCTCTCCTCTTCCTCAAGCCACCCAGCTCGGTCATCGGGCCGGGGGAAGCGATCGTGCGGCCGCGCCTCTCCGCACGGGTGGATCACGAAGCCGAACTGGCCGTGGTCATCGCACATCGTTGCCGACGCGTACCGCCCGAACGCGCGCTCGAGTACGTCTTGGGCTATACCTGCGCCAACGACGTCACCGCGCGGGACCTCCAGGAACGAGACGGGCAGTGGGCCCGCGCCAAGGGCTTCGACACCTTCTGTCCCCTGGGCCCCTGGATCGTGCCCGGGCTCGATCCTGGGGCTCTCGAGGTCGTCGGACGGGTGAACGGGCAGGTGCGACAGTACGGGAACACCCGCGACCTCATCTTCCCGGTACCCAAGCTGATCGCTTACATCTCCGCGGTCATGACGCTCGAGCCCGGCGACGTCATCCTGACCGGGACCCCCGCAGGGGTCGGCCCACTGCAACCGGGCGACCTGGTGGAAGTCGAGATCTCGGGCATCGGGACGCTCGCGAACCCGGTGGTGGACGAACAGCCAACCTCACGGTAGCGTCCGCGCGGGCCGTTTGCCCGTACGAGGACGCCGACGAGGCTGCGCGGGGACAGGAAGGATCGCTTCCTCTTCTGCCCCCGCCTTCAGCTCTGGGAAGGGCGCCCGATCCAGGATCTTGTTGTAGGCATACAAGGCGAGCACCTTGAGCGAGGCCAGGATCGGCCCGGAAAGATACGCCCCCACCAGGCCGGCCGACGTCACCCCGACAACTACCCCCACCAACACCACCAGCGGCGGCAGGTCGATGCTCCCTCCAACGATCCGGGGACAAAGGAAGTTGTTCTCCACCTGCTGAAGGAGCACGTACGCACCCACAACGATCACTGCCACCCAGAAGTTCGGCAACGGGATCCACATCGATCCCTGCACGAGGGCCACCAGTACCGCCGGCACAAGTGCCAGGAACGGCCCCAGGTTCGGGACGACCTCCATCAGGCCCGCCAGGAGCGCGAGCGGGATCGCCCCGGGGATCCCCAAAGCGACCAACAAGACAAAGGTGATCGCCGCCATCACCAGGCACAGCACAAGCTGTCCCCGGAAGAAAGCACTCCACACCAGGGCCAGACGCCGCCGCAGCTCACGAAACTCTTCCCGGTATGCTTCCGGAACAAGGGGGTCCAGCGCAGCTTGCCAACGTGGGGCATCTTTCACCATATAGAACGAGTAGAGTATCGTTAGGAAGAAAGCCACCAAGGCCGAGGTCACCGTCGAGGCAAACCCGCTCAGCCACTTGCTCAGCTTCGGAAGCCAGGTCCCGGGCGGCGGGATCACGGGGGCTGACCCGGCTTCCCCCAGGGCGTCCAGTGCCGGATCGATCACCGGCCTCAGGTCCACCTTCGCCCCCGCGATCGAGGCCGTGCGCCAGCGCTCCAGCAGCGTGCGGAGCCACTCCCGCGCTCTTTCCCCCAGTTCCACAAAGTTCAGATCCAACGAGCGCACCTGGTGCAGGAGGTACGGACCCAGAAGCACCGGGATCGCGGCCAGTGCCAGCAAAAGGAGCAGGTACACGGTCACCGTGGCCAGCGTATGGGGGAACCGCAAACGACGGTGTAGAAAGGTGACGATCGGGTACAGCGCATACGCCACCACCGCAGCCATCAGCACCATGGGCAGCACGGGACGGGCCAGGTAAAGGAGCACGAATCCCACGACCACGCCCACCACCGCCACGATCCGCTTCGTCGTCTCTGTCCAATGGGCTTCCACTGAACCCCCTCCGCATGGGCATTGCCTTTTTCTATTCTACAACACCGAGCCCGCCTGGGCAACCGGTTCCCACTGGGGTTCGGACAAAAAGAACCGATCGCCCCTTGTCCCAACTCCTGTTGAACTTCAGGTTCCCAAACTTTGGCTGCCCTTCTGCCAACTCAGGATGCGCGAAACATCCCCTCCCTTCAGGACGTCTTGCTACTGATGCGTGCGCCTCGCGACGGGTTCCCACCGGATTTGTAGGGAAACAGTGGGCAAGCCGCCTTGACGGGTCCCCCTCCGGCCGCTATCATGAAAATCGCCCGTCGGGCAACTTGCGCGGGGCCGATCGGTGCGCGGGCAAAGAAAGGAGGAGAAAACGATGCGCGTGCCGAAAGCCGTTTCCATCCTTTCCCTCCTCGTATTCCTGGCAACGCTGATCCCGGGCGTGACTTCTGCCCGCACCCCCCCACCGCCCGAGACACCCATCCCAACTTCCCCCGGTCCCCCTCCAGAAGTTGACCCGCAGATCCTCACGGAGATGGACCTTTCTGCGAACGGCACCACCGGATTCTTCGTCCGATTCCGGGGTCGCGCAGACCTCTCTGCTGCCGCCCAGATCCCCGATTGGAAGCTCCGGGGCCGTTCCGTCTATGAAGCGCTGCGCGCGGTCGCCGAGCGCTCCCAGAAGCGCGTGCGTGCCTTCCTGGACGCCCGGGGCATCCCCTACCGCGTGTTTCTCACGACGAACTCGATCTTCGTGACCGGGGACAAGGAACTGCTCCGCGAACTGGCGGCTTTCCCCGAGGTCGAAGCTTTCCGCGCCAACTATACCCACCCGCTGGAACCGATCGAGCGCGGGGCTGAAGTCAACGCGCCCGTCGGCCCCTCCTGGAACATCGTGCTGGTCGGCGCGGACCGCGTTTGGAGGGACTTTGGCGTCCGTGGCGACGGCATCACCGTGGCCAACATCGATACCGGCGTCGAGTATACCCACCCGGCGCTCTTCCCGAACTACAAATGCGGCAGCGGCCCCCACGACGATTGCTGGTACGATCCCTCCGCGATCTGTCCTCCGGGGCAGCCGTGCGACAACGTCGGGCACGGGACACATACGATGGGCACGATGGTGGGCGACGACGACCCGACCCTTTCCTATAACGTCGGAATGGCCCCCAACGCGCAGTGGATTGCATGCAAGGGATGCGAAGACTGGTCCTGTTCCGACTTCGCCCTGAACGCCTGCGCCGATTGGATCCTTGCCCCCAACGGCAACCCCGATCATCGCCCTAACGTCGTGAACAACTCCTGGGGTGGAGGTGGATGTCAGGACTGGTACCGCACCGCGGTCGAGGCCTGGCGGGCTGCGGGCATCTTTCCCGCTTTTTCCGCCGGAAACAGTGGTCCAGGGTGCGGAAGCCTTGGTTCCCCTGGGGATTACCCGGAATCTTTTGCCTCGGGAGCAAGCGACGCGGATGACCAAATCGCCGGCTTTTCCAGCCGTGGCCCCTCCTGCTGGGGCGAGATCAAGCCTGAGGTGGCCGCGCCCGGCGTGGACGTCTGCTCGACCGTCCCTGGAGGAGGCTTCGAGTGCACCGGCTGGTCGGGCACCTCCATGGCTAGCCCGCACTCGGCTGGCCTGGTGGCGCTTCTGTGGAGCGCGAACCTCTCCTTGATCGGGAACATCGAAACCACCGAGCGCCTGATCACCTCCACCGCCGTCTGCCGAACGGACCTTTCCTGCGGCGGCGAGGAGTGCCACAACAATGTCTACGGCTGGGGACGCATCGACGCTTATGCCGCAGTCCAACTGGTCGTCTCTCAGGGATATCTCGAGGGATACGTCCGCGATGAAAGCGGAACCCCCTTGGGCGGTGCCACCATCCTCGCCCGGCGCCGGACCACCACGATCACCGGCTATACCGATCCCACGGGCTACTATACGATGTCCCTGCCGGCCGGCACGTATACCGTTACCGCCGCGCTCTACGGCTACGCCCCACAGACCGTGACCGGAGTCGAGATCATCACCGATACAACGACGACCCAGAACTTTACGCTGACCGCCGTTCCCTTCTACCAGGTATCGGGTACAGTCATAGACGCCGGGGGCGGCTGGCCGCTCTACGCCCAGATCGCCATCCAGGGCGACCCCATCTCTCCCCCGCCCCCCTACGATGCGATATGGACCAACCCTCTGGATGGCTCCTACAGCATTACCTTGGCCGCAGGCATCACCTACACGTTCCACGTGCGGCCCTGGTCCAAGGGCTACCTGGAGGAAAGGCGACCAGTCGGCCCGTTGACCGGCAACGAAGTCCAGAACTTTGCCCTCCAGGTCGATGCCGAAGCCTGCATTGCACCGGGCTATCGCCCCAATTTTGCCTACTACGAGGATTTCGAGGCGAGTGACGGGGACTTTAAAACGCTCGGCTCGACCTCCTGGGCCTGGGGGACACCGACGAGCGGTCCCGGAAGCGCCCACTCTGGCCTGAACGCCTGGGGAACGAACCTGAGCGGGAATTACAACAACGCCGAGGACGGCTACCTGGTTTCCCCACCTATCGACCTGAGCGCCTATGCCGGCCAGGGGTTGTATCTATCCTGGTGGCAATGGTTGCAGACCGAGTGGTGCTGCGACTTTGCTTCCGTCGAGGTGAGCAACGACGGGGGACAGACCTGGCGGCTCATCTATGGCCAGGCCGCCGGCAACGTTGATTTGGTCTGGACGAGACACTGGGCCTTCCTCGACCCCTCGTATGCGGTCGCAGACTTTCGACTGCGCTTCCGCCTCTATACGGACTGGTCCGTCACCTACCCGGGGTTCTACATCGACGATGTCGGCATCCTTCCACTGCCCCTCACGACCGTCTACAGCGAGGACTTTGAAGCAAGCAACGGCGGCTACACCACCCGTGGGAATACTTCGTGGGAATGGGGCACCCCGACCAGCGGCCCAGGCAGCGCTCACTCCGGCAGCAACGTCTGGGCGACCAACCTGGAGGGCAATTACGGGCCAAACGAGAACGGCTATTTGGAGTCGCCCGAAATCGACCTGAGCGCCTACGCCGGCCAGGACCTCTACCTCCTATGGTGGCAATGGCTCCAGACGGAGTACCTCTTCGACTACGGGAGTGTCGAGGTGAGCGCGGACGGCGGCGCGACCTGGCAGCGCGTGTACGGCGAAACAAGTGGCAACGTCGACCTGGCCTGGAGGCAGCGCGGCGCCGTGCTCGACCCCTGGTTCGCCACGGAACATTTCCGGCTGCGCTTCCGGCTGCGCTCCGATCGCTCGGTCCACTTCCCGGGCTACTACGTAGATGACGTAGCCATCGCCGTTTCCCCACCGGTGGTGCTCGCCTGCAACGCGCAGCAGGGAGGCCTAGTGCTCGGCAACGTCTACGACCTGAACAACGGGACACCGCTGGCGGGTGCCTGGGTGGTGAACGACAGCCGACAGATGGACCTCGCACGCTACACCCCCGACCCGGCCGAAGACGATGCCTTCTATCTCCTCTTCTCGCCTTCCGGGTTCCACTTCTTTACCGCCACCATGGCTGGCGGGTATCGTCCCGATGTCGAGCTGGTCGAGGTCCCCTTGGGCGGTGTGGTGCGACAGGACTTTCAGTTGGCCGCCGGGCGGCTGGAGGCTTCTCCCCACGGGCTTGCCGTCACGCTCGATATGGGACTCTCCACCACCCTCCCCTTGACGCTCCACAACACCGGCTCGGCGGCGGCCCAGTTCGCCGCGCGCGAAAGCGACCGGGGCTTTGTCCCGGCCATCACGAGCCTCCCACCGAGCGGAGAGCCGTTCAGCGCTCCGGCACCGGTCGGGCCGCTTTCTGTGCGGAGCGCCGAAGGACGTGCGGCCCTCTCCGGGATGGCCCACCCACTCGCCTGGAACGGCGCCAGCCCGGTGCCCGGTGGGGTGGTCCGCTACGCGCATGCTCAATGCCCGGGCGAGAAGGATTCCTTCTACGTGATCTCGGGAGTGGACGGTTCCTTTCGCGTGACGGCCAACACGTGGCGTTATGATGCCCAGACGGACACCTGGACGCCGCTCGCTCCCCTCCCCGCTCCCCAGGAGGGGCCGATCGCGGTTTGCGACGAGGGCCGCATCTACGTCATGGGCGGAGGCGGAACGAACCAGTTCTACATCTACGATATCGCCTCCGATACCTGGAGCGCCGGCCCCGCCCTACCACGCAATGTCTGGGGCGCTGCCGCCGGCGTATGGAACGGCCGCATCTACCTGATCGGCGGGGACGACGACTTCTGGTTCGGTGGCACTTCAGACCGGGTGGACATTTACGACATCGCCTCCGGACAGTGGATCGGCACCGGACCATCGATGCCCTATCCCGCGTTCGCCATGGGCTTTGTCCAGGCCGGCCCTTACCTCTACATCGTCGGCGGCTGGAACGACAACTACCCGCAGAACTTGGACAAGACCCAACGGTTCAACATGGAAAACGGCACCTGGGAAATCGGCCCTACCTTCACCAGCGCGCGCGCGGACATGGCCCTGGCCATCACGAGCCAGTACCTCTACGCCATCGGAGGCGATGCCAACGGGGGCAGCCCCTTCGACCCCTCGGCCACCGTGGAGCGGCTCGATTGGACCGCCTGGCCAGGGGGGACCTGGAGCGAAGTGGGTGAACCTCTGCCTCGCGCCTATACCTCCAACAACGCGGGCTATTGCACGGAGGCTCGGAGCGGGGGCGAGGTATGGAGCGTCGGCGGCTACGACGGAGGCGCCATCGTCGGGGACACCTGGTACCGGCCGTCCGAACCCTGCTTCAGCCTGGATGTACCCTGGCTTTCCGTTGTGCCGATCTCCGGTACTGTGGATGTGGCCGGAAGCCTGGTGCTGACGGTCACGTTCGACGCCGGCGTGCCCGAGGTCGATCAGCCCGGGAACTACTACGCCACTCTCTCCTTCGCCAACGATACCCCGTACGGCTCGGTCGCTGTCCCGGTGACCCTCACTGTGCCGGCGCCGGCTTCCTGGGGAAGGCTCTCGGGCACCGTCTATAGCCTGGGCTACTGCGATGCCCATACGGCTACCCTGGCCGCTCAGATCCTGATCGAGAGCTCGTCCGGTCAGACTTGGACCGTGCGGACGCGCCAGGATGGGACCTACGTTCGCTGGCTGGAAGCCGGGACGTACACGGTGACCGTGTCTGCCCCGGGGCACCTGCCCCAGACGGATGTGCTCGCTCTGGAGGCCGGGCAGTCGGTGGTCCATGACGTCTCCCTGCGCCTGAACCAGCCCTGCGCGATCCTCGAACCGGCCGCGATCGAGATCTCCCTCCCATACGGCACCGGGACCTACACCCACCCGACCGGCCTGACGCTCTTCAACCGAGGGGCCCAGGAGCTGACCTTCGCCTTCCGCGAGTTCAGCGGTTCCCTGGGCCTCGCCGGGGGGACCGTCGAGTACCTCCCCGAGCCCCACGCCGGTAATCCCACCGCGCTGCTGCATAACGGTCCCATCCAGGGATCCCTCTCCCGCCGGCCGTACGTCTACCATGTGCCCGGGGTCCAGCAGTTCAACATCATCGCCTACGCCGACGACGACCAGCACGTTCCCACCGCGGTCGAGCTCGCCCTGCAGGGCCTCGGACTTCCCTATACCTTCTACGGCTATGACCCTTACGGAGACAACCTTGGGCGCTTCCGCGATGCAGTGGAACAGGGCGGCTGGGACCTGGTCATCCTGGCGGCGGAGACCTGGTCGTTCGTCGATGCGAGCGAGTACACAGCAGTGCAGCACCATCTGGAGTTGGGTGGGCTGGCCATCGTCCAGTCCTGGGCGGTGGGTGTAGATCCGGCCCACCAGGACCACCCGCTCTGGGCGCTCTTGGGCGGGCAGTATGCGGGCTGGCTGAACACGCCTGCCCCCCTCTACTGGTGGGATGACGGCCATCCGCTATTCAACGTCCCGGAGCAGGTGCCCGAATTCACCGATCTGAACGACTTGGGGTACTGGGCCTACGGCGCACGGATGACCCTGCTCGGTGGACCGGAAACCGGGTTGGGCGGCTTCACCGAACAGCCTGCAGAGGGCCAGGCCGGCGTCATCCTGCGCGAGGACTGGACGGCGATCTACAAGGGCCTGACAGACAACCTGAACTCGGCCGACCGGGACGCCGATGGCAAGTGGGATGCGAGCGAATGGTGGACGAACGCCGTGCAGTTTCTCCTCTATCCACCGAGCGAGGTACCCTGGCTGTGGGTTGACCCGATCAGCGGCACCGTACAGGCCGATAGCAGCGTTCATGTGGACCTCTATGTCACCGGTGTCCTGACCGAGCCTCTGCCCGTTGGCACTTACACGGCAACGCTGCTCCTTTCCTCTAACGACCGCATGGCCGGCTCCATCCGTGTCCCCGTCGTCCTGCGCATCTATCGCTATCGGATCTACCTCCCGCTCATCTACCGGGGACAGGCGCCCTAGCGGGTGAGCAACAGACGGGAAAGCGCGCGGGGGTGGGCAACGCTCACCCCCGCGCACCCTTCCCGGGGTTGACCCTCCCGCCCGGGTGTAGTAGAATGTTCGGGCGAGAACAGCGCGTGCTTACGGGAGGGACCCCGCTTTCAGGGTCGGGCAACCAGATGGATGCACCGGTAAGTGGATACCAGGTCGATCTGGGCATCTTCCAGGGCCCGCTAGACCTCCTCCTGCGCCTGATCGAGAAGGAGGAACTGGACATTACCCGGATTGCCCTGGCACGGGTGACCGATCAATACCTGGCCTATGTGGCCCGGATGGCGCGCCGCGACCCTGCCGAGCTTTCCGCCTTTATCGTCGTGGCCGTCAAGCTGCTTTGGATCAAAGCCCAGGCACTTCTACCACAGCCCCCCCGTAGCGTGCCCGAAGAGGAAGACGAAGGGGAAATGCTCATCCGGCAGCTCCAGGAATACCGCCGCTACAAGGAAGCCGCGCGGCAGTTGCACGTCTGGCTGGAGGAAGGCCGGCAGGAGTTCGGCCGGCTCGCTCCGCCCCTCGTTCCCCCGCAGCCGGTTGTCATAGACGGTGCCACCCAGGAAGCATTGATCCAGGCGCTGCGTCGACGCCTCGAGGAGTTGGGCGAGCAGGATCGGGCGCTGCCCCTGCCAGTCGTGCGCCAGGTCACCCTTGCCGAGCAGGCACGGCGCATCCACGCGCTCCTTCGCGAACAGGAGCGTGTGCCGTTCCAGGCATTGCTTCAGGCTGCACCGACACGGGAAGAAGTTGTGGTCACGCTCTGGGCCGTGCTGGAGCTGTTCAAACGAGGCTGGGTCCTATTCGAACAGGAGGAACTCTTTGGACCGATCTTCCTCTCGCGTCGAAGCGACACCGCCCCCGAGTGGGACCAGAGAGACGCCTGGTGGGCCGAGCTGGAAGAACTGGGTTGAGGCGCTGCTCTTCGTCGCTCCCGGCCCGGTCACCGTGCGCGACCTGGCGCGTGCGCTGGAGCGGGAGGAGGAGGAGGTCGAAGCGGCCCTTGCGGAGTGGGCAGCGGCCCACGCCGAAGCAGGGGTGCGCTTGTTACGCCTGGACGACCGAGTGCAGCTGGTGACGGCGCCCGAGGCGGCGCCCTATATCCGGCGTTTCCTGGGCCTGGAGCGCACCACACGCCTTTCTCCAGCCGCGCTGGAAACGCTCGCCATCGTAGCCTATCGCCAGCCGATCACCCGCCCGGCGATCGAGGCGCTCCGGGGGGTAGATTGCGGAGGCGTGTTACAAACCCTGCTCCACCTGGGGCTGATCGAGGAACGGGGGCGGGCTTCGAGCCCCGGCCGGCCCATCCTGTATGGGACAACCCCGGACTTTCTGCGGCATTTTGGCTTGCGGAGCCTGGAAGAGCTTCCGCCTCTGGAGCTTCCAGAGAGCACGTCGGAGGCAAGACCGGGATGAGCCGTGCGGCCACACCCCGGGTCCCTTCCGCAAGGCCGATACGGCCACCGGGACGGACGCACGGTCGTCCCAGGCAGGGATGCGCTTGCCTGGAGGACGAGGAGGGGCAGTCCCATGGGGCCTTCCTCAGGGAACAGCTCCGATCACGGACACGTACGACCCAGGTGGCCTGGCTTGCGCCCGCTCGTTCGTCCAGTCACGCCGGGGGTAGCCGCCTACCAGGCAGCTTCCTTGCCCAGGGCCCCGAGGGATGCTATACTACACGGCGCCGGACAGAGCTGGCCAGCCAGAGGGACCAGGCCTGGATGAAGCGGCCAGGGCCAGAAGGAGGCCTACCTTGATCCACGGTGTGGAAGTGAAACCGCTGATCAAGCGCGCAGACGACCGCGGTTACCTGATGGAAATCCTTCGTGCGGACGAGCCGATCTTCCAGCAGTTCGGGCAGGTTTACGTCGCGCTGAATTACCCAGGAGTCATCCGCGCCTGGCATTGGCACGAGCACCAGGACGACTATTTCTGCGCGATCCAGGGGATGATCCAGGTACCCCTTTACGACCTCCGAGAAGACTCGCCTACCTACGGCGAGCTGAACGAGTTCTTCTTGGGTGAGCACAACCCGATCCTGCTCAAGATCCCTGCTGGAGTTGCCCACGGGTACAAGACGCTGGGCGTCACGCCCTCCCTGTTGCTGAACTTCCCCACGCGCCCCTACAACCGCGAGCACCCGGACGAACAGCGCCTGCCCTGGAATACCGAGCGTATCCCCTACTCCTGGGAGACGCGCTTTCGCTAAGCGGCCCGCGGCTACGCACCGCAGGATGGGCACGATGGCCTCCAGAGAGGATCTGCCATACCGACGGTCGATCTCGGGGGACCTCGCGGCCGCAACGGAAAAGCGGACCGCGCGCAGGCGCCTGCGGCGCACCACTCGCCGGGGGCACGGTTGGGTCTTTGCGCTCATCCCGCTGCTCCTGGCACTGGCGGTGTGGCTGGGCCTGCTGGGTGCGGAACGCCACTACCGTGGACGGATCCTGCCCAATGTCTATGTGGCCGGGGTGCCCTTGGGCGGCATGACCCCCGCGGAAGCCGAAGCCGCTCTGCGCCAGCGTTTCCAATCCTTCCAGGAGCGACCCCTGACTCTGACCTTCGAGGGACGGGCCTGGTACCCAAGGGGGGATCAATTGGGCATCCAGGTGGCCTGGGACCAAGCGATCCAGGATGCTATGGCCGCGGGTCGGGAAGGGTCGCTCCTCGCACGCTGGTGGCAGCGCCGAAACCCCAACGCGCGATACGATCTCCTGCTGCCGGTTGTTTTCGACAGGAACGTGCTTTCGAGTTATCTGCAGGAGATGGCCCAGGAGCTCGACCTCCCCCCGCTGAACGCAGCGCTGACCGTGGAGGGCACAGAGGTGCGGGTCCGCCCCAGCCATCCCGGCCGCTCGCTACGGGTCGTTCCCACGATGGAGGCCATCGAGGTTGCGCTCCGGCAGCTCTCTTCGGAGCCGGTACCTCTGGTCGTGGAGAGCTTGCCCCCGGAAATCGATGAACGGGCGGTCCAGGACGCGGTGGAGACTGCCCACAGGATGCTCGCCGGCCCCCTCCAGATCCGCGTGCGTGACAGGGAATGGCAACTCACGCCGGAGGAGATCGGACGCATGCTCCGCGTAGAGGCGCGCCAGGAAGGGTCGCGGAGGACGCTTGCGGTGGTGCTCGATCAGGAAGCCCTGCGCACCTATATGGCCCAGATCGCCGGGCAAGTGCTCGTATATCCCCGGAATGCGCATTTCCGCTTTGTGAACGACCATCTGGAGGTCGTCGACCCGGGCGCCTCGGGCTGGATGCTTCCCCTGGATGCGGCGATCGATCAGGTGAACGCCGCGGTTGTCTCTCCGAATCGGGAGGTTCGCCTCGAGCTCGTGGAAGTGCTCCCGGAAATCCGCCCCGAGGTGCTCGACCAGCTGGGCATTCGGGAACTGGTTGCTGTGGGGGAAAGCCACTTCGCTGGGTCGCGGCCCTACCGGGAACACAACATCGTCATCGGGGCGCGCATCCTGGATGGCACGCTCATCCCTCCTGGCGGGACGTTCTCCTTCCTTCAGGCGATCGGCCCGATCGACGAGAGCCAGGGCTTTGTCGAAGGCTACTCGATCATCGCTGAGCGCACCGTGCGCAACGTCGGCGGGGGGATCTGCCAGGTCTCGACGACGGTGTTTCGCGCCGCGCTGCTGGCAGGCCTCCCGATCCTGGAGCGCCACCCGCATGCCTACCGCATCGGCTTTTACGAGCAGGGGTCCATCGCCGGCCTGGATGCGACGATTTTTGTGGGCACCGGGACCGACCTGAAGTTCGTGAACGACACGCCCGGCTACCTCCTGATGCAGTTCGAGGTGTACACGGACACCGATACGCTGTTGGTCTACCTCTACGGCACCAAACCCAACCGCGAGGTGCGCATCGAGGGCCCGGAGATGTCCAACTGGACTCCAGCCCCGACCACACCGGTGTGCGTGGAGAATCCCAACCTGGAGGAGGGAGTGGTGCGCCAGACGGACTGGGCCGTCGATGGGGTCGACGTGCGTGTTTACCGCACCATCCTGGTTAATGGAGAAGTGGTGTCACGCGAGGTCTTCTTCAGCCCCTACGCGGCCTGGCCGAACATCTACGAGAAGCGCAGTTGCCCATGAGTTGACGAAAGTCTGCCCTTATGCTATCATTCTCTGCGTAGGGTCGATCCCTACGCGGGTTGCGGCAGAGCATGGCACAAGGAGGAAACGATCAGCGAGAGGCTGCGCATTAACACACGGATCAGGGCGCGGGAGGTACTGCTCATCGGAGCAGACGGCCGGCGCATCGGGGTCAAGCCGCTGCAGGAAGCCCTGAGCATCGCCGCCGCAGAAGGGATGGACCTGGTGGAGGTAGATCCCGTCGCCGAACCGCCGGTTTGCCGCCTGCTGGACTATGGAAAGTTCCGCTACGAGCAGGCCAAGAAAGAGCGGGCGGCGCGGAAGCGACAGCGAACGGTCGACATCAAAGAGGTGCGGCTCCGTCCCAAGATCGGCGAGCACGACCTGCAGATCAAAGTCCGGGCAGCGCGCCGCTTCTTGGAAGAAGGCAACCGGGTTAAGGTGACGCTGCGCTTCCGGGGGCGCGAATCGGCCCATACCGATATCGCAGAAGAGCTGCTCAAGCAGGTCGCCACGATGTTGGAGGACATCGCCGAGATCGAGGAGAGCCCTGCTTCCACCGGGCGGGACATGACGATCCTCTTGACGCCGCGCAAGAAGTAGCACAGTCTCTCTGCACCGTCGCAAAGCACCGGACGATCCCGCTCCGCCGAGCCCCCGGAGCGGGCCAGGTCCGGCGAATTGGTGTGTGTTGAAGGAGGTTTCGGTTGCCAAGGGTCAAGCGGGGAATGATGGTCCGCCGGCGCCATGACAAGGTCCGCGAACAGGCGAAAGGCTTTCGCGGAGGCCGGCATCGTACCTTCAAGACGGCGCACGAAGCGGTGATGCGCTCGCATGCGCACGCCTATCGGGACCGCCGGAGGCGGAAAAGGGATCTGCGCCGCCTCTGGATCCTGCGGATCAACGCGGCAGCACGCCAGTTGGGCCTGACTTACGGTCGCCTGATCCACGGCCTGCGCCTGGCGGGGATCGATCTGGACCGAAAGGTCCTAGCCGACCTGGCAGTGAAGGATCCGGCAGCCTTTGCCCAGATCGCGGAGAAGGCCCAGGCCGCCGTCTCGGGTTAGGGATGCCTGCCGCGATCACCAGTCTGGAAAACCCAAAGGTGCGCCTTCTCCGCTCGCTGCACCGCCGACGCAGGCGGTACAGCGAGCGGCTTTTTCTCCTGGAGGGGGTACGCCTGGTGGAAGAGGCGTTCCGGGCCGGGGTCGTTCCGACGCTTGCCCTGTACCTGCCGGAACGGCTCGAACAGACCCCACGGGGTCGAGCGCTCCTGGAACGCCTTTCCGCGTTGGAGATGGCCTTTCCCACCACCCCGGCAATCCTGGACGCGATTGCCGACACCGTTACGCCCCAAGGAGTGGTTGCGGCCGCACCGCTTCCCGAGCCGCCCCCTCGCCCTGACGGGTTGATCCTGATCCTCGACCAGGTGCGGGACCCCGGAAACTGCGGGACGATCCTGCGCACTGCCGAAGCCGCCGGGGCGCAGCGGGTTCTTTGCGCTCCCGGAACCGTCGACCCGTTCGAGCCCAAGGCGGTACGAGCGGGCATGGGTGCCCACTTCCACCTCCCCATTCGCCTGGCGTCCTGGGACGAGATCGTGGCCGCCTGCCAGGGCCTCCAGGTACTGCTGGCCGAGGTGCAAGGGGGTTGCCCCTACGACCAGGTCGACTGGCGCCTTCCGACGGCCCTGATCGTCGGCGGAGAAGCCGAAGGGGCAAGCCATGAGGCAAAGCGTCTGGCGAGCGCCCTTGTATCCATCCCGATGGCCGGTTCTGCCGACTCACTGAACGTCACTGTGGCTACCGGGATCCTCCTCTTCGAGGCGCTACGCCAGCGCCGCGCTGCATATCCACAAGTGCCCGGAACAACCCGGGACGGCTAGGCTTCCCCAGCCCTGGCGCCTACCCCGCATCGATCCCTCGGCCTTATGCCAAGCGGCTCGAGGCAAGCCCGCTGCCGGAAGTACGCCATTTTTCCCGCGTTTCGAGCGGGGAAAACCAGCGACACGCCGAATGGTCCGGAGCTCTCCCGGCGGTGCGAGAGCGCTTTCGCACCAGCCCCTCATCCAGGGTCAAGGACTCGTCCGTCGGATCAGCGGCAGGTAGACGCGGTGCGGGACGGAGCACCAGACGCTCACGCTGCCCGAGAAGGTGTCCTGCTGAGCGGGTACGCAGTTGCTCACCGTTAGGGTGAAGGGATAATTGCCGGGCCAGCCAAACTCGACCGTCGGGGTCGGCTCCGTCCGGACCCCGAGAGGCCCCAGATCCCACGTATAGGAAAAAGGCGGCGTTCCCGACAGTCGCGCGGTAAAGGTGACCGTGCACCCGCTGGTGGCCGTCACCACATCGAGGATCTGCACCGGCTCACACCCCGCGATGTGGAAAAAGACCGCCGTGAAGGGACCCCAGTAGCCATCCTGGGAGCGGCCATGCACCAACAAGTAGTGGACCCCTGGTGTGAGCCCCTCGGTATCCACCGTGGCCTGGACCGGTTCTACGATCTCGTCAAAGGCGCCGTCCAGCGGGGCCAGCGGCAGGCCCGTTCCATCCGCTCCCGGGGCATCGATAAAGTATTCCGCCGCGGCCACGGGTCGCTCGGGCACCGAGCAGTCGGAGTTCTGGATGCGATGGTCCTCCAGGGTAGCGGAAAGCAGGAACGGCTCGCCTGCGGGCACCGGGTCCGGGGAAACAGAGAGGGTATGGGCATCCGGCCCGTAGACGGTGGTATAGGGGTCCGGAGCAACGATCTTGGCGGCGTGCACGAAGGCAGGCAGGTTCTCCTCCCAGATATCCCAGGGGAATTCGTTCCCCCAGCAGGCCTGGAAGAAATCTTCCCCCATCTCGAAGGTGAACGAGGCCACGCCCCGATCGCCGTAGAACCAGTCGTCGGTCGTGCCGTTGGGGTTGTACCAAAGCACCTCCCCTGGCCGGCCGACCTCGTAGCCATTGTAGGTCGCCCATTTGCACCCGATCGCGCGCAGTGCCGCATCGTCCGGTGCCGGTTCTGGGGCATTGTAACTCCAGGGGATCAGGATCGCGTTCCAGTAACTGTGCAACGTCAGCATCATCCCCGTCGTGTCCGCCGGCTCCGGGAACAGCTGTGTTCCGAGCGACTGGATGGCCTGCGTTTCGGGCTCGGATGCCGCAGCGACGCCGCGATACCCCTGAGCGCAGGGGTCCGAGGTGGAGCCACTGTTGTCGTAGGCCCACATGTAGGCATAGTTGCGGTTGATGTCCACCCCGTAGTGGTTGTACGCCGTTGGCGGCCAGGCACAGCCGGGGTTCACGCTATCGTTGGTGTTCTTCCGCCACCACCAGCCTGAAGGCTCCACCATCTTCCGGCCGTCGGGGTTGACCAGGGGAACCACCCATACCTCGCGGTGATCGACCAGCCAAGTCACATCTGGGTCGACGCCATACCCACCGGCACCCCGGAAACCACCGGTGAGGTAATCGATGAAAAAGTCGGCCACCTCGGGCACGACCATTTCCCGGGCATGGTGCTCCGAGACGATCAGTAGGGTGGGTTTGGGCCCGGGAATCGCTTCGTTGGTGATGCGCATGGCCAGGATATCGTATCCCGCGGCTGGGTCCTGCACTTTTTCCCAACTGTCCCCGATGTCCAGGAGCTCGGTGAGCTGCGGGTAGGCGTTGCTGACTGCCACCATATGGTCCAGGATCTGCTCGACCGTGCGGTAACACGGGTACCCCGGCGGCACGAGATAACGTTGCGTCCGCTCTGCATCGACCTCCACCGTAAAGCCGCGTGCAAGCAGCTCGGTGTACAGCTCCGGCCCGACCGCCCCGATGACCTCCAGGCGCTCCTTCTCCACCTTCCAGATATCTACCCCGAGCCCTGCCAGCAACGCGACCTCGCCTGGAGACGAAATGGAGATGCGCACCACCGCGCCCTGCGGCCCTACGGGCTGGAGGGGCCACTGGGCCGGCGCCACCGCTCCAGCGAAAGCCCCAAGCGGCAACAGGAGCACGAGTCCCGCGCACAACAGGATCCGCCACATCCCTCGAAGAAAAGCCATCGCTAAACTCGCTTTCTTTTCCCCTGGCACACGACATCTAGATTCCGCCCAACGGGCACAGCAAGTTTAACACGCCTCCTCGCTGCGGTCAATCCGCGCGGCCACGGCGCACCTAGGGGATGATCAGGACCTGCCCGATCTGAAGACGGGTGGGATCGGTGATCCCGTTCACCTGCATCAGCTCGGCCACCGGGACATCGAAGAGCAGAGCGATCGCGTTGAGGGTATCTCCCGGCTGGACCACATAAGTGCGTGGCGGGGTCGCGGTCGGGATCGGGGCGGCCGTAGGCAGGGAAGTCGCTGTAGGTACCCGGGTAGGCAACGGGGTCGGGTTGGGCGTGGGACTCGATGTCGGCGTAGGGAGGGGGAGCGTCGGCTGCTGAACCAGGTCCTCCGGGCGCGGCAGGTGCAGCGAAGGGCTGATCGTCCCCCAGGTGAACAGGACCAACAGCAAGATGGCAGAAACGGCCGCCGCAATCGTCAAACGAAGACCAGGCCTGGCAAACGGCGAGGGCTGCATCTCACCTACGGGGCGCTCACGGCGTTCGATCCACCAGGCGACGCCTCCATCCAGCAGGGCCTGGAGGGCCATGCAGGCCCAAAGGTTCCCCGTGACGGAGAAGGCAGCGGTGAGCGCCACGGCCTTTGTCAGCCACCAGGTCTCGTTCGCAAGCACACCAGGCTCGCGGTGGGAAATCGCCTTTGCGGGCAACCCGTAGCGTTCGGCGACCACCAAGAGCATCCCCAACCAGAGGCCTGCCGGGCTTCCCCAAACCAAGAGCGGAACGGCGCGGTAGAAGGCCCAGTGGAGCTGTTCCGCGCCTGCCCAGAGGAGGAAAAGGACCCACCGGCCCGGTTGACGCACCCAACGGCGCTCGCGCCCCAGCGCACCGAGAGAAACCGGGGCAGCACGGAGCACGCCCCCCCACACCAGCCAGGCCATCAACAGGTAGAGGCCGGCCAGGAGCGGGACTCGTCCCAGGCTCCTCCACCAGGAGAATCCAGCCAGGCCGAGCCTCTCCGGAGCCAGAAATCCGCACAAGATGGCCGCATAGGGCATCCCGATCGCGTACAGGAGGGCAGTGACATCGCGGATCAGGGCACCTTCCTCCCGCCACCGGTGCGGGAGGAGGCCCAGACGGTCCAACAGCTGGCCTAGGAAGGCCAGAAGCCAGGACCCCACGAGCCAGGGGACAAGTCCGAGCGCCTCACGGTTCCACGTCTCTGGGAACATCGATACCCTGCGATGCCAGAAAAGAGCGACTCCCGGGGGCCTGGGCGTTCGGGGATCTGCCTCCAGGAGCCCGCACGCATGCCACCCCCACTGCCCCCGGTCCGACGTGGGAGGCCACCACCTGCCCCACCGGAAGCACCGGAATCGATTGCCCAGGCAACAGCGGCGCCAGGGCGCGGGCCACCTCTTGCGCTGCACCCGCGGTAGCCGCGTGGATCACCGCCGCCAGCTCCAGCGGCTCGAGCGCGGCAACTTGCTCCACCAACCGGCGCAGGCCAGCGGAGCGCGTGCGCACGCGCTCCAGCAGCACCGCCTCTCCCCGCTCGAGGGTGAAAAGCGCCCGGATCCCCACAAGCCCGCCCAGCAACGCCTGCGCCCGCCCGATGCGCCCTCCCCGCCTCAGATGCTCCAGGCTCTCGATCAGGCCCAGGATGTGGGTGCGTCCCTTCATCTCTTCCACCAGGGAGACGATTTCCTCCAGCGATCGCCCCTCGCGGGCAGCCCGGGCTGCAGCCAGCACCAGCCATCCCACGCCCATCGAGATCTGTCCGGAATCGACCACCACGACCCGGCTGTCCACTTGCTCAGCCGCAAGCTGCGCCGACTGACAGGTGCCGCTCAGTTTGGAGGAGAGATGGATGGAAACGATCTCCCCTCCACCTGCAGCCGCTTGCTGGTAGACGCGTTTCATCACCCCGACCGCGGGTTGCGAAGTTACAGGGAACTCTTTCCCGGACAACCGGGCGTAAAACTCTTCGGGCGCAAGGTCCAGGCCGTCGCGGAACGTCTCCTCGCCCAAACGGAACTTGAGCGGCACCACCCGGATGCCCCACCGGTCGGCCCATTCCTGGGGAAGGTCCGCCGTGCTGTCCGTCACCACCCGGACGCGTCGGGCGCCCGGCACCTCAGTCCTCCTCGTACACGGCTACGGCCATACCGCCGGGTCCGATCAGCGACCCCAGGAACGGTCCGTAGCGGGTGACGATGATCTTCTGGCGAGGATAGATCAGGTCGATCCGCTCGAGCAGTCCTCCGACATCCTCTGGGGTGGTAGAGTAGAGGACGGCTATGGCACGCATCTCCGGAAAGTCCTCGACGAAACTGTACAGCCCATCCAGCGCGCGCAACCGTGTACGGGGCCGCTCGTAGACGAGGAACGATCCCTCATTGAGCACCAGGAGCGGCTTAGTCCGGGCGAGCTGCTGGACTTGGGAAGCAGGAAAAAGCCCACTGCGCTTCAAGTAGGCCAGATCCTCGCAGAAGAGGAGTAAATGGCTATGTCGCGTCATCCAATGGATACGGTCGATCACCTCGTCCACCCCGAACCCGGCGCGCGCCGTCCGGGCCGCTTCGATCACCACGAACCCCAGGGCCATGGACACGGAGAGGGAGTCGATGGTCTCCACCCGACAGGTGGACGGGGGCAAGGAAGCACGTGCGCGGCTAGCCATGAGGAAAGTCTCGCTGAGCAGGCTGGAGACGTGTACGGAGAGCACCGCATCGTACTCCTCGCTCAGGCGACGGTAAAGCTTCTCGAACACCTCTTCGCTCGGAGGGGTGATCCGTGCCCAGGAACCGTGCTGCAGGCGCATATAGAACTGCCCCGCGTCCATATCGATCCCGTCCCGGTACCGCTGTCCGCCGATATAGATGTTGTGCGGCACCACGGCAATACCGAGCTGGCGCCGGATCTGGCGTGGGATATCCGCAGCACTGTCGGTCACGATGCAGATCCTGGCCATCGAAGATCCCCGTCACTCCGCCGAGAGGATGTAGCGGTAGTAGGGCTGGCCGCCGTAAACGAGCTCGAGTTCCTGCTGGGGATAGTGTTCGCGGATGCGGCTCGCCATTTCCTCGGCCTCGGCCTGGGACACATCCTGGCCGTAGTAGACCGTGATCAGCTCCAGTTCCTCTGCTCCCATCCGCTGCAGGAGCTCCAAGACCACCGTCGCCTCTTCCTCCCCCGCAACGGCCAATACGCCGTTGTGCAGCCCGATGAACTGCCCTTCACGCACCTGCACACCGTTGAGCTGCGCGTCGCGCACTGCCCAGGTCACCTCGCCGGTCTGGATCGCGGCCGCGGCCTCCTCCATGGCCTGCACGTTGGTGTCCAGGTCGGCCTCGTAGTTGAACGCGACCAGCGCCGCGATCCCCTGGGGAACGGTATCGGTGGCAACCACGCGCACCTCTTTGCCCGAAAGCTCAGCCGCCTGACGTGCTGCCATGACGATGTTGCCATTGTTCGGCAACACGATCACCTGGTTGCAGGGCAGCGACTCGATCGCCTGGAGCAACTCCTCCGTGCTGGGGTTCATCGTCTGTCCACCGGGGACGATGATCGCGGCGCCCATACTCCGCAGCACCTCGGACAGGCCCTCTCCAGGGGAAACGGCAATGATCATGATAGGGTGCGGGGGCAACGCAGGCATCGCAGGACGTTGGGGAGCCGCCGGCGTTCGCGGTTTCAGGCCGGCCCGCTGCTCGTCCATATTCGTGATCTCGATCTGGTGCAACGTGCCGAGGCCTACGGCATAGTTCAGGATCGTGCCCGGGTACTCGGTGTGAACGTGCACTTTCACCATGCGCTCGTCCCCGGCTACAACAGCCGAACGGCCCAGACGGCTGATCTGCTCCCGGATCTCCTCGACGTTCAGATCCACGCCCCGCAGGACAAAGTTCGTACAGTAGCCGAATTCTTCCTCGCCATGGACGTCCACAAAAGCGACTTCTTCCGGGAAGGGCACCTCGGCCTCTTGCATGCGCCGCTCCAGCTCACCGGAGAAGTAGTAGTACAAGCCTTCGAGGAGCACAGCCAGTCCCTGGCCCCCAGCGTCGACGACGCCTGCCTCTCGCAGGATCGGCAGGAGGCTGGGCGTACGGCGTACCGATTCCCAAGCGGCGGCCACCGTCTCCCGAAAAACGGAGAGCAAGGCAGGGTTGTTGCGGCAGGCCTGGAGGGCTGCATCGGCCGCTTCCCGAATCACCGTCAGCATCGTTCCTTCTACCGGCTTGCTGACGGCCCGGTAAGCGGTTTCCGTGCCCGCCTGCAGCGCCTGCGCCAGGAGAATTCCATCCAGAGCGGCCCGCCCCTCCAGGGCTCGTGCCATACCGCGGATGATCTGGGAAAGGATGACCCCAGAGTTTCCCCGAGCTCCCATCAACGCCCCGTAGGAAAGCGCATCCACGAGCTCCCCAACGCCGTGAAGCGGCACACCCTCCGCTTCTTTTAGGGCCGCCTCCATGGTGAGCACCATATTTGTGCCGGTGTCGCCGTCTGGCACCGGGAAGACGTTCAGCGCGTTCACCTCAGCTTTATGGAGACTCAGCCAAGCAGTCGCGTTCTGAAAAGCCTCACGCAGGCGAACCCCATCACAGGGCCCGCCCAAAGCAGTCCGCTCCCCTTGTCCCTCCCCCGTTCCACCGGCCGGACGGCTCTTGGGTCTGCCCACGCTCAACCCCATCTACCTCCAGGAAGCTTACCGTGGCTCCGCAGGCTCGGGCTGCGGGTAACTCAGATGGATTCCCTGGACGGTTACATGCACAGCTTCCACCGGGACTCCCAGGGCATGCTCGACGGCAAAGCGCACAGAGGCCATCACGTTACGCGCGACCTCGCAGATCCGAGTCCCGTATTCGATGACCACGTGGAGCTCTAGCACCACCCGGTCCCCGTCCAAGCGCACAGTCACGCCGCCCCGCTCCGCCGGAGGGCGCGTCCAAACCCCCTGACGGTGCGGGGGAACCAGCCCGACGACGCCATAACATTGCAGGGCCGCTTCCTGCGCCAGCGTGGCAATTGCACGCCGGGAAACCTCGATTCGGCCCAGGGAACCACCGCTTTTCAGGCTCATCTCAAGCCCCGTAGCATACCCAACCACAACCACAGGACCTACCGCCGATCACAGGGGTCGGCTATGGGATTGATTGTATCATCCGGAAGCCATTTGTCAAGAGGGTCAAGTTGTGCTATACTTGGTTTGTTTGCAATCATCGTGACACGGGGGTGGCAGCGATGCCAGGCAAATGCGACCTTTGTGGGAAAGCACCGCAGTACGGGCACAATGTGAGCCATTCCAAGCGCCGCACCAATCGGCGCTGGATGCCCAACACACAGAAGCGCGCGTTGTGGATCGGGGGAAGGCGCGTACGGTTGAACGTGTGCAGCCGCTGCCTGCGCACGTTGTACAAGACTGCCTGAGGCTCCTGGCGTTCTGGCAGACGGATTCCACGAAAAGCAAGAAGTCGTTCTTGGGCCGGCCGCGTCTTCGGCGGCCGGCTCCTTCTTGTCTTCACCGCGCGGGTAGGGGGCCGAGCTGTAGCACGCGCGGCAGCCCCGCAAGATCGCGCCCAACCACCATGGGGACACCCGGGAACGCTGAGCGCGCCACTCGCCGGACCGCTTCTTCCTGCCCATCCCCGAATTCGAGTAGCGCGAACCCTCCTGGCCGGACGGCCCAGGCAATCTGGTCGATCAGCCGCCGCAACACCTCCAAGCCATCCTTTCCACCATCCAGGGCGATCCGCGGCTCAAATCCCGTGATCCCCCACGGGAGGCGTTCCCAGATCGTGTAAGGTGGATTCGAAACCAGCAGGTCTACCGGCGCCGGCAGGGGCTGGCAGAGGTCCCCTAAGAGCAAGGTGACCCGCTCCTGAACCCTGTGACGACGGACGTTTTCCCAGGCCACTTCGATCGCCTCTGGGGAGAGATCGGTCGCATACACGTGTGCCTGGGGAAGATGAACGGCGAGCGCAACTGCGATGCAACCGCACCCTGTGCCGATATCGGCCAAGAGCAGATCCGGCCGGCCGAGCGTCCGTGCACACCGGAGAGCCCGGTCCACCAGCTCTTCGGTTTCCGGGCGGGGGATGAGCACCCGGCGATCCACCACGAAGGTCAGGCCGTAGAACTCCTTACGCCCCACAAGGTAGGACACCGGCTCGCCCAGCGCCCTGCGTTCCAACAAGGCACGGTAGGATTCTTCTTGCTCGGGTGAAAGCGAGCGCTCTGGCACCAGGTAGAGGTCGACCCGGCGCACGCCGAGGAGGTGGGCCAAAAGAACCTCGGCATCGAGGCGGGCGCTCGGGGAGCCGGCACCCTCCAGGAAGCGCGTCGCCTCACGCAGCCGATCCGCGACCGTCATGGGCCTTCTCCTGAAGACCGGCACCAGTATAGCAAGGCGCATCCGGCACGTCAATAGTCCTGGATTCCGGCGGACTTCTCAGTGTCGCGATTCCCCCCTTCTCCACGCCGTGGGGCAACGCTGGCACTGTGGGCGCAGCATAGGATGAACCCAGCGTAAGGCGATTCTTCCCCCCGGGCCAGGTCCGAGGTCCTCCGGAGAAAAGCCCGGAAGAAGCCGTGGCTCTGCCGACCGACGTCCTCTCCCCAGGTCCCGTGGCCGATCGGCCAAAACCGATTCGCCCCGCCCCAGGCACAGAAACCGCCGGGAGGTGAAGACCGTCCCGGCGGCGCAGGCCCCTGGCATACGATGTGCTTAGAAGGGGATCTCGGCCGTCTCCCCGTCCTCGACTTCCTCCAGCACCTCCTCAGGGTGGTCCGCTCGGCCGTTGCCCCGCGGCAGGAGGATGAGATCTCGAGCGATCACTTCGCTGATGTAGCGTGTCTGCCCGCTGGCGTCTTCGTAAGAGCGGGTGGCCAGACGGCCCTCTACGTACACGGGTGCGCCTTTTTCAAGGAACTGGTTGGCGATCTCGGCCTGCCGACCCCAGGCCACGACCCGAAACCACTCCACCTTTTCCTGCGGCTCCCCATCCGCGTTCCGCCACCGGCGATGCACAGCGACGCGAAACTGGGTCACCGGCCGGCCGGTCGGGGTATAGCGCATTTCAGGATCTGCGCCCAGGTTTCCCATGATCTCCACCCGATTCAAGCCCCGCATTATGCTCCCTCCTCGTGATTCTCCTCGCCTTGGGCCTGCGGGAAAAGTATAGCATAGTCTGGGCCTCTTGTCAATACCCAGTGCAATCATGCCCCACACGCCGTCCGGAAGGGCGCGAAGCAGCCAGAAAGCGCCCCACCCGCACGGACCCCGGTGAGGACGAAGAGGCTTTGGGGGTTCCCTACAGCCCAATCGGGCCCACCGGAACTGTGGAAAGTAAAGTGCCGCTTCCTGGTGGGAGCCATACGGCCTCGATCCGGCCCCGGTGGACTATGTAGCGCTCCCCGCTTAGGAGGTCGAACATCTTCGTCCCGTCCGGGACGTCCATCCCGGCCAACGGGACGTCGAACATGCAGGAGACGTCCTCACCAGCGTGGAACACCGCCACCGCCGCCTCTTTCCCCTGGCCACGGCCATGGGCAAAAAGGTTCCGTCGTGGGTGGGCAAACAAGATGCGCACGGCCCCGCGCCGTAGGGCTGGAAGGGCGCGGCGTAGGGCAATTAGCCTACGGATGAAGGAGCGGAGTTCCTGGTTCCAAGACCCCTCTTCCCAAGGGAAACAGCGTCTGCAGTCCGGGTCCGGCCCCCCATCCAGCCCGATCTCGTCGCCGTAGTAGATGCACGGCGCTCCCGGCCAGGTGAACAAGAACAGCCATAGCAGCCGAAGCGTGGACAGATCGCCGCGCGCCACCCGGATCAGACGCGGGGTATCGTGGCTCCCCAACAGGTTGAGCTGGGCTCGGAGCGTCTCCGGCCGGTATTTTCCCAACAACTCTTGGAGGCGGTGCGCAAAGCCGAGCGACCGGTACTTCCCCTCCACGAGCCACTCCAGGAGCAGATTTCTCAGTTCATAGTTCGTGATCCCGTCGAACTGGTCCCCCTGTAGCCAGCGCCGGCCATCCGTCCAGATCTCTCCGACGATGTAAGCATCGGGGTTCGTGCCTTTGACCACCCGTCGGAACTCCTGCCAGAAGGTGTCGTCATCGATTTCGTTCGGCACGTCCAGTCGCCACCCATCCGCACCCTGCTCGAGCCAATAGCGGGCCACCGTGAAGAGGTACTCCCGCACCGCAGGGGTGCTGGTGTTGAATTTCGGCAGCGAGCGGTTTCCCCACCAACAGGTGTAGTTCGGCGGCATTCGCTCATCGTAGGCGTGGAGCGGGAAGCCTTGCACATGGAACCAGGAAAGGTAGGGGGACTCGAGGCCGTTCTCCAGAATATCCTGGAAGGGGAAGAACCCCCGGCCACAGTGGTTCAACACGCCATCCAGGACGATCCGCACCCTGTTTGCGTGAGCCAACCCGACCAGACGTCGGAAAGTTTCCAGGTCTCCCAGCCGCGGGTCGATGCGGAAGTAGTCGTAGGTATTGTAGCGGTGCGGAGAAGAGGCCATGAAAATGGGGTTGAGGTAGATGGCATTGATGCCCAAATCCAGGAGGTAAGGCAGAGCCTGGACGATACCCTCCAGATCTCCCCCGAAGAACGATGTGGGTGTCGGCAGTTCGCCCCAGGGATGGACGTTCGGCGGGTCGTTCGTGGGATCGCCGTTTCGGAAACGGTCGGGAAAGATTTGATAGAAAACGGCGTCCTGTACCCATTCGGGAGGTTCGGTGGGAACAGGCATACTAGATCCTCCAGGAACACCGACCGTGTCCGCCAGGCAGAGACTCCTAGCCGTCTCCCTCCCCTCGTGTACCGTCCTCAGGCGAAAAGGGGGAATCGAGCACCTCGCGTACCTTTTGGGCCAGCACCGCCGGCCCAAAGGGTTTACACAGCCAGGACGCTTCCTGTACCCCGAGCTTGGTCCGCAGTAGGCGCCCTTCCCCGTAACCGGACATGTAGAGCACCTTTACGCCCGGCGAGCGGCGGCGTACCTCCATAGCAAGCGTTTCGCCATCCATTCCCGGCATGAAAAAGTCGGAAAGGAGCAGATCCACCCGCATGGCCTGCTCCCTTAGGAGGCGGAGGGCCTCCTCGCCAGCAGCTGCTGGGAGGACCGTGTAGCCGAGGGCGCGCAGCACCCGCGCCAGGAGTTCTCGCACCATGGCGTCGTCTTCCACAAGCAGCACCGTTTCCTCCCCGCGGGGTATCGGAATGAGGCGGTCCGGCGGCACCCACGGCGCCTTTTCCCCTTCCACGCGCGGGAGATACACGTCAAAGGTCGTGCCCCGCCCGGGTTCGGACGAAACCTCGATCTGCCCTTGGCATTTCCGTACGATGTCCCAGACGGTGGCCAATCCCAGCCCCGTTCCCTGGCC
>DAOTVY010000046.1:0-2140 GCA_034436115.1 Chloroflexia bacterium
CCCGTGCCTTCCTGGCGGCTGGGGCGCTCGTTGGGGATCGACCTTCTGCCGGGGCGCGGGAAGACGTGCACCTTCGACTGCCTCTATTGCCAGTTGGGGCGTACTTCTCACCCCTGCACGGAGCGAGACATCTTTGTGTCACTCGCACAACTGGAGGAAGAACTGGCCGCACTGGGTACACTGCAGGTGGACTATGTGACCTTTTCCGGCACGGGAGAGCCAACCCTGGCGGCGAATCTGGGCGAGGCCATCCTTCTGGCGAGGGCAACGTTGGGGCGGCCTGTTGCCGTGCTCACCAACGCTTCGCTGATGGTTCGGGAGGATGTGCGGCGGGAACTGGCCCTGGCGGATCTGGTCGTGGCCAAGGTCGATGCGCCGGATACGGCCCTCTTTCGGGCGATCAACCGGCCGTTCATTCCGGAGGGCCTGGAGGAAATTCTGGAGGGGATTTCCCGGTTTCGTCAGCAGGCGGCCTCACGCCTGGCCCTGCAGATGATGTTTGTCGCCGAGAATGTCGGCAGGGCGGCGGAGATGGCGGAGATCGCCCGGTCGCTGGGACCGGACGAGGTGCAACTGAACACGCCGCTCCGCCCCAGTCCTGTGCCGCCGCTTCCGCCGGGGACGATGGATGAGGTCGCGGGTGCTTTCGCCGGCTTGCCTGTGGTCAGCGTTTATCACAGCCGTCGGCCGGCCGTGGTTCCGTTGGATGCTGCCGAGACCCGCCGACGCCGGCCTGTAGGGGAACAACCGTAAAAAGGGGGTACCGTGCGAATCGTCGTTTCTGCCGATGGAGACAACCTGGATGCCCAGGTCAGTCCAACCTTCGGGCGTTGTCCGGTCTATCTGTTCGTCGACGTGGAGTCGCTGGCCTATGAGGCTGTGCCCAATCCGGCCCGCCTGGCTGCTGGTGGGGCGGGCATCCAGGCGGCCCAGTTCGTGATTGGGCAAGGAGCGCAGGCCGTGTTGAGCGACAATGTGGGCCCGAACGCTTTCCGGGTGCTGCAGGCAGCCGGCCTCTCGATCTACCAGGTGCGCCCAGGAACCGTCCGAGAGGCGATCGAGAGGTTTCGGGCTGGCCAACTGGA
The DNA here is from genome assembly GCA_034436115.1 of Chloroflexia bacterium. GTDB lineage: Bacteria > Chloroflexota > Chloroflexia > DTKN01 > DTKN01 > DAOTVY01. The sequence goes on from DAOTVY010000046.1 coordinate 1,086, forward strand.
GAAGATGCAAGGCCCCACCACTGGCCGGGGCCCGGGCGCGGCTGGACCAAGAGGACGCCCTTTCTAAGCACAGTCGCGTTCCGTCGTGATGGGATCCAGGCAAAACTCCATTGTAGCCCATGAGGAGGCCATCCGGCAGCGTCTGGTGGCTTGGGGTAGGTTACTGGGGTGAAGCAGCCGAATCCGGAAGCGCGGTTTTGTTGTGTCATCCGGGCCCACGGTCAGACCTGTTGAGGAGGTGTGCGGGAATGGTACGGATCGAGGAGGGTCTGTGCACCGGCTGCGGTGCATGCGTGGAAACGTGTCCTCAAGGGGCGCTCTCCCTTGCTTCTGGTCGGGCAAGAGTGGATTTGACGCGATGCGACGGCTGCGGTCGTTGCGTTCAAGCCTGCCCAAGCGGGGCCATTGCCATCCTGCCTGAAGCGCCGGTTGAGATGGAGGTTATCCACAGGCCCAGGACCCAGGAGATCGTCGTGGTGCCCACGGCGGAGCCACCCAAGCGATCGCCCATCCAGTACGCGGTGCCTGCCGTAGGGGCAGCCCTGGGTTGGCTGGGGCGGGAGGTGGCACCACGGCTCCTCCGCTTGGCTACGGGACTGCTGGAGGAACGCCTGGCCCGCCCTGCGCGCGGCGGACGCGCGGCGCGAGGCGCACGCGAAGGAGGTACCGGTGCCGGCCGGCGACACCGTCGGCGCGGACGTTTCCGGACATAGCGTTCGTTCCGGTTGAGCAAGCGAAGAGGTGACGCATGGTTCAGAGAGACAAACCTTTGAGCGGCAGCGGTCCGGGTACTGGACAGGGCCAGGAGCCAGGGCGTATGGGCGGCACAAGGCCTGGAGCCGGCCCGGGCGGCTACTGCATCTGTCCCAATTGCGGTCATCGCATGGCACACGAGCGTGGGAAGCCGTGTTACGAGGTTACCTGCCCCAAGTGTGGCACCCGGATGGTTCGGGAATAGCTGGGCGGCAAATGCCATACCGCTTCGAAGGAGGAGACCATGGTGGAACTCGACTGCGCCGGGTGCGGCATCCATGCCTGCCGCCTGGAGCCCGGAA
>DAOTVY010000047.1:0-14904 GCA_034436115.1 Chloroflexia bacterium
TAGTCACGCACCTCGGAGACGTTTGGGGTGACCTGATGGGTGCGGCGCCGGGTCGCAGTGCCTCCCGGAAGCTCCGCCGGAGCCAAGTGAAAACCGTAGATCGGTTCGGTCGCTGGGTACACCAGCACTTCCGAAGCGGCTGGAATGAGCTGCCGAAACAGAAACAGCCCTAGAGGGTCGCCTGTGGAGACCCGGATCGGCCCGAAGGTGTACTTGCCGCGCAACCGGCAGGTCGTGCGGGCCCACAGGCGCCGTCGCTCCCTTGGGGGGACGCTGGTCACAAAGCGGGCCGTGTGGCCCGGAAGGTCGTTGCGGTCCTCCACCTCAACCCAGAGCTTGGGCCAGGCACTCTGATTGTGCACCACCAAGCGCTCCTCGACCTCCTTGCCCACCTGGGCACGCGTGGTCCGCAGCTCTCGCCAGGCCGTCAGCCCACGCCGGTTCAGTTGCGCCCAAAGGTAACAGACCACCAAGAGTGCGGCGAGCAAGTAGAAGAGATGAAACAGGATTCGGTTGCCCGTCCCCTGGGCCATGAAAAACACGGCCACGGTAAACAAGAAGAGCAAGAGGGCACGCATCTCAGTCCTTGGCCTGCACGGGCACGGTGATGATCACCGCCGTGCCTTTCCCTGGGATCGATCGAATTTCCGTGCGCCCGCCAATCAGCCGCGCCCGTTCCTCCATGTTGAGCAGCCCAAAGCTTCCCCGCTTTTCGTAGTTGGCCCGTACCTCCTCCACGTTGAATCCCACCCCATCGTCCTGTACCCAGGCTACCAGGTTTTCCCCCTGTCGCGCAAGTCGCAACCAGATGTTCTTCGCCCGGGCGTGCTTGCGGGCGTTGTTCACCGCCTCTTGCATGATCGTGAATACGGTCGCCTCGATCTTTGGGTCAAGCCGACCGGAAAACCCGCTCGTATCCAGGTGCACCTGCACTCCCTCGGAGGCCGGGAATCGCTGCACGTACTGCTCCAGAGTTGGAACAAGCCCCTGGGTTTCCAGAATGACGGGACGAAGCTCGAAGAGCAGGGTGCGAACGTCCCAGGAAGTCTTGCGCGCAAGCTTTTCCAGGTTGTCCAGCTCCTCGAGCGCCTTCTCGGGGTCCTCTGCCAGCAAGCGCCGGATGTATTCGACGTTCATGGTGATTGCTGCCAGCGCCTGCGCCGGCCCGTCGTGCAGGTCGCGGGAGAGTTCCTTGCGTACGTTTTCCTCGGCCCGCACGATCTTGTCGCGTTCCTCGCGCAGATCCTGGTACAGCTGCGCGTTCTGGATGGCGATCGTGGCAAAGTGAGCGAGCGCCACCAGCTGTTCCAGGTCGGCGCGCGAATAGGCCTGCTCGTTGATCGAGCCCAGCACGATTGCACCGTAGTTGCGCAGGCCTGCACGCAGCGGCACACACATCCCGGAGCGGCAACGCTGCAGCGCCATCACCTGACGAAGCTCGACGTCGCGGCCCAGGTGTTCGAGGAGGGCGGGTTCGGCGGTGGCCAGGCAATTCGACAGGGTGCCGCCCACCAGGTAGACGCGCGTGTCGTTGTCCGCAACCCTCATCCCCGAGGAAGCAGCGATCGACAGCTCATCCTTCCCTCCGGTCAAGAGCACGATCCCCACGGAAAAGTCCAGCAGCCGCCGGCACTCCTGCAGGATCCCTTCCAGCACCTTCTGGTAGCTCAGGCTCACGCTGAGGGTATGGGACATCTCGTAGAAGGCGCGCGCTCGCTTGGCGGCACGGAGAAATCGGCTACGGAGATCCTCCAGCTGCAACGCCAGGTTACGCAGCTGTTCTGTCGCCGGCCGACCCACCTGTTCGGCGATCAGGCCCCCGAAAACGCCGATGGTCAGGATCGCCCCTGCAAACAGGCTAACCTGGAGGGGGTCCACCCGGCTGCCGGGCTGCAACTGGTCGCGCATGACCAAGAGCCCGTACCCAAGCAACGTCGCCAGGTTCAAGCCTAGCCCCGCTGCCAGCCCGAGCCGCAGGCTGATTGCCGTCACCGTGAACAGCAATAGCGGCAGGAGAGGACTGCGGGTCGCCCCGGTAAAAAAGAGCAACGCGAGGTCCAGCGCGACGTCGAGCGCAAAGGAGATTTGCACCAGCGCACGCAGGCCCCAGCGTCGCCATAGAAAAAGCGCCTCAAACCCGACCAAAAGCAGGTAAACCAGGAGAACGAGCAGCGGCAAAGCTGGCCAGGGGGAAAGGCCGCGAACGAACCAGAAGAGCGCCAGCAACCCCAGCGCCAACAGGACCCTGGTGCCTGTGAGCACCCAGTCGGCACGGCCGGATGGCTCCTGAACCACAGGGACAGAAACCTCATCGTCCATGATCCCATCCTCTCTCCGTCTCTCCGCGCAGCAGTTCCCACAGCAACATCTGACGGATTGCCGTGACCGCCGCCACCTGCTCTTGCCATTGCACTGCCAGGGCAACCGGCTTCCCCGGGCTGCTCCGCTGGACGAGCCGACGGTGGAGTGCCGCCTCCTGCTTCACATGATCCAAGAGCGTGGCGACGTCCTCCAGCGTCGCTCCCCGGGAAAGCAGGGTGCTCACAGCGCGCGCCAATGGCAACGCGGAGACAGGGAGCAACCCTTCAGTGGACACCAGCAGTCCCAGGCTTTCCAGCCGCGCGACCTGCTCCGAGGTCAGCCCGGCTTCTTCCGCAAAGCGCGAACGAAAGAGGCCCTCTGTGGCCGCACTCTCACCCCCTGGTCTGGGCGCGGAGGCCCCAGACTCCTCCGGAGGGCAGAGTCCCATCTCAGCGAGACGGCTACGGATGGCAGAGAGCGACAGTCGCTGCGCCTTCAACTGACGGATCAAGCGCAGGCGGTCTACGTACGATTCATCGAATTCCCCATACTTGCCACGGCGCGGCGGGTTGGGCAAAAGGCCTTGCTCGATGTAGTAGTGGATGGTCCGCACAGTCACCCCACTCCGTTCAGCCAGCTCGCCGATGCGCATCATCCCTCCTTATGCTGCCGCACTCAGCGGGTCCGATGGGTGCACCCGCACGATCCGTCCGTCCAGCAACTGCACTTCGTGGGAAGCCACAGCGGCTAGGTTTCGGTCGTGGGTCACGAGAAGCACCGTCTTCCCCAGGCGGTGCACCGCGGCCAGGAGCTCCAACACTTGCTGCCCGGAGGTACTGTCCAGGTTCCCTGTAGGCTCGTCGGCGGCAATCAACCAGGGATCGTGCACCAACGCCCGTGCCAATGCCACGCGCTGTTGTTCCCCTCCGGAGAGCTGCGCAGGGAGATGGTGCGCGCGATCGGCCACGCCCACCTGCTCCAGCGCTTCCCAAGCCAATGCGCGGCGCTGCGCCGCTGGGTGACACGGATTCAGCTCCAGCGGAAGCATCACGTTCTCCAGAGCGGTCAACGTCGGGATCAACTGGAAGAACTGGAAGACAATCCCCACATAGCGCCCGCGCCAGCGGGCAAGCTCTTCTTGGCCCATCCGATCCAGGCAAACGTCCCCCACCCACACCTCGCCTTCCGAAGCCCGGTCGATGCCCGTAATCAGGTTCAGGAGGGTTGTCTTGCCGCTGCCCGACGGGCCGACAATGGCCACAAATGCCCCCTGTGGGAGGTCCAGGTCGATGCCCTGTAGCGCGATACAGGCCACGCCTCCCTGTTGGTACCGCTTCGTCACCCGACTGAGGTGTATCCAGCCACGCTCCATGCGGAAGCCTCTGCGCCCGCCCGGAGAGCATTATACGGGATGCGACGAACCCCGTCAATGGCACCCGTTGGCAACGCAAAGGTTTCTGTGTTACAATCCCTGCATCCTGCAGGGAGACCATATGCCCCAGAGGAGGGTTCCATGGGCCCGACAGAGGCGCTTTTGCTCGGGATTGTCCAGGGTCTGACCGAATTCCTTCCCATCAGCAGCAGTGCTCACCTGGTGCTCTTGCCCGCCTGGTTGCACCGCCCTGGACCGCCACTCGTTTTCGATACCACCGTTCATCTGGGGACCCTAACGGCTGTCCTGGTAGCGTTCTGGTCGGAAGTCGGGGCCCTGGCAAGAGCCTGGTGGCAGGGCCTGCGAAGCCGCCGCCCCCTCACAAGCCCCACTTCGCGGCTGGCCTGGTGGCTGGTGCTAGCCACCCTCCCGGGGGCCACCTTCGGTTTCCTGTTTGAGGAAGCTCTCGAGCAGCTCTTTTCCAACCCACGGATGGTCGGCGGGATCCTATTGCTGACCGCGCTCTTGCTTTTCCTGGCCGAGCGCTGCTCCCAGCGGACCCGCTCCCTGGAGGAAACGCGCTGGACGGATGCGCTGTGGATTGGCATCGGACAGGCGGCAGCGATTGCCCCAGGGCTGTCCCGCAGCGGTACCACCATCGCCACCGGCATGCTGCGCGGCCTGCAGCGCGATGCTGCAGCCCGCTTCTCCTTCCTGCTCTCCATTCCCATCGTAGCAGGCACTGGAGTGTACCAGCTGCTCAAGGTGGCTGCAGCACCTACACCCATCTCCTGGTCTCCACTGGTGCTAGGCTTCATCGGCGCCGCGCTGGCCGGGTTTGCAGCGATCCGGTTCCTGTTGGCCTACCTGAGGCGCCGGCCGCTCTACCCCTTTGCGCTGTATTGCCTCCTCCTTGGCTTGCTTGCCTTGGTTATCCCTCTATGAGCAGTACCCCATCCCAGCCACACGGCCCCTTTAGGATGGCCGTTGCCCGAACAGGGCCCGGCCCAGCCGCACCAAAGTGGCGCCCTCCTCCACAGCAACGGGATAGTCGTCTGTCATGCCCATCGAGAGGTGGCGCCAGGGTGCCTCCGGGTAGCGCTCCCGTAGCCCGTCCCGTAACTGGCGCAGCTGGCGGAAAACCGGGCGCACCTCCTCGGGGTCGCGGCAGATTGGCGCCACCGTCATCAGGCCTTCCAGCCGCAGTTGCGGAAGGGAAAGGATGGCCTCCACTGCGCGATAGAGCGACGAAAGGTCGTCCAGGCGAAAGCCGAATTTGGTCGCCTCCCCACCGACATTCACCTCCAGCAGGACCGGCACCACCCGCCCCGCAGCGTCCGCCCGTCGGGCGAGGATCTGGGCCAGTTCCAGGCTATCGACGGAGTGGATGATGTCGAACAGGAGCAGAGCGGTTCCGGCCTTGTTCTTCTGGAGGTGCCCGACCAGGTGCCAGGTGACCCCCTGGAGGTCCCCGAGCTGCGAGCGTTTGTCCCGGGCCTCCTGGACCCGATTCTCGCCGATGTGGGAGAGGCCGGCCGCCACCGCCGCGCGGACCACCTCCGCGGGGAACGACTTGGTCACTGCCACGACAGTGACCTCGGCAGGATCCCGGCCAGCCCGCTGTGCCGCGGAAGCGATCGCCTGTTGCACCTCCCGCAGGCATCCCGAGACGCGGGAAATCCAGAGATCCAGGCCCCGTTCGCCCACCCTTTCCGCTCCTGGAATTCACCCGCCCCTGGCAAGGCCGATGGCCGCCCCAAACAGCCCGTTCAGGCGCCCCTCGCCCCGGAAGGAGAAGAAACGATCCGGGTGGCAGGCTGTGCACAGGCGGGCGACCTCGACATGCTCCCGGAGTACACCGGCCGCCAGTAGCACCCGACAGTTCGCTTCCCAGAGGTCCAGATAGGCGTGCCCGGGCCGACCCGGGCGCAAAAGGCCCTGGGCATCCTCCCACCCGTTCAGCGCAGCCAGCACCACCTCGCCCACTTCGTAGCAGCACGGGCCGATCGCCGGACCCAGCCCCACGCGGAGGTCCGCCGGCCGCGTGCCAAAGGCCGCCGTCATCGCCTCGACCAACCTCCGCGCGATCCCAGACAGCGTCCCCCGCCAGCCGGCGTGGGCCAGCCCAACAGCTCTCTGCCGCGGGTCGTAGGCCAGAACCGGTACACAATCGGCAAAGAAACCCAAGAGATACACCCCTGGGGTACAGCTGATCAGTGCGTCTGCCCCGTGCCCCTCTTCCCACCGGCCGTATGCCGCACTCGGAACCAGGACCACCTCGGCGCGGTGCACCTGCTTGGTGGGCACCAGCGCTTGCACCGGGACACCGAGCGCCGCCGCGAGATTCGCGCGCCCCGGGGAGTCAGGCCGCTGCACAGAGCCGAAGGATCGGTCAGAAATGCCGTGCACCAGTTCCGCGAAGGCCGAAAGGTTCCGAAAGCGCAGCAGTTCCAACCTTGACCTCCCCTGCAAGTGGGTCTATAATCCCCTCAGGATCGTCCCGCCTGGAGGGGAAAGAGATGCCGCCCCAGCAACGCCGAACCATCGCCCCGGAGGAACCGATCGAATGGGAGGACATCTCCCGCTCGGTGATCCTGCAACCGCGTTTGCCCCAAAGCCGGCCGTCTCCGGAGCAGGCCGCAGAGCTCCGGGAAGTCGAGCGCGCGGGCGGGACCCAGCTGACCTCGGAAGTGTACGGCTGCGGCTGCCTGATGGCCGTGGCGATGCTGGGGGCCTTGGTGACGCTGGTGCTCGCTGCTCTCATCCTCGCGGGCGGACCGGCGGGAGCCTTCGCCCGGGGGCTCATAGAGGGCCGTCTCTTCGAGGGACCAGCGCTTTCCCATGCCGAGGTGTGGAAAACGCTGATTCTCCCCAGCCTGGTCTGGATCGTGCTTGGAGCCCCAGTCATCTTCCTCGCGATTCGCCGTTGGCAACAACGCCATCGCTAGGTTGCCTCCCAGCTGCGCGCTCGGCCGATGGAACTTTCGTCATCGCCCGGGGTACGGGGTCGCCGTAGGTCTCGGTGTAGGAGTCTGCGGCGTCACCGGTGTGGTCGGCTGGGGATAGGGAGTTACCGGGGTAGGGGTACGCACCGTAGCTGTCGGTCCCGGGGCGCCGCGGGTCGGGGTGGGGGTAGGGGTCTGGGTTCGAGGAGTCGGGGAAATCGTCGGCACCGGCGTTGGCGTCACCCCGGCGAAGGGAGGCTCCGTGCGCCCCAGGGCCAGGTTGACCAGCTGGATGACATCCAGAACATCCGCACTGCCGTCCCCGTTCACATCGAGGGCCACGATCTCTTCGTCGTCGGCGATGTGCCGGCCCAGGACGATGTTCACCCCGCGCTGCACATCCAGGATGGTCACCTCACCGTCCCGGTCGACATCGCCGTCGTGCAGGAAGCATTTCTCACAGATGATCAGGTGGCCGTCAAAGATATACGCCGGTGGCACCTGAACCCGGTTCCCGTCCACGTCCGTCAGGATGGCCCGCGTGATCTCGATTTCCGCCCGGCGCCCGTCGCGCGCGCCCTCGTGGACCTCGAACAGCAGGCTCACGATCGGGCCCCGCCCCGGAGGGATCGCTTCCCCTTTCGGAGAGAACAAAAGGAGGCTGATCTGCCCTTTGGCGCTATCGATGACCGGCCCGGGGCGCGTCATCACGGCGCTGCGCGGGGTGAGATCCACCCCCGCCGCAGTCAGCAGGCTGGTATCGTAGCGGATGTCCAGCTGCAATCCAGCGACCCAGATCAGCGTGTCCGCATTGACGTATACACGAACCACCCGCCCTCCCACCGCTCGGGTATCCTGGACGCGAAGGGCATTGTCCTGAGGCCGCTCGTCCACCCGCATCACGGATCCCCACGAGGTCGTGAAGGTGTGGATGTCCTCCAGGTTTTCCTCCTTCGTCGGCAGCGGAGGCGGGGTGGGTGCAGGACAGGCCGGGCAGGTTGGGCAAGGTGTTGAGGTAGGGGGAGTCGTACGGGTGGGCGTAGCGGTCGGAGGGGTGCCGGTCACCGTCGGAGTAGCAGTCCCTGGGGTGGGAGTCCTGGTGGGGGTCGCGGTAGCCGTGGCGGTCGGGCTGGGGGTGGTCGTGCGGGTGGGCGATGGGCTGGGGGTGCTGGTGCGTGTTGGGGATGGCGTGGGGCTCGAAGTGGGCGTTGGCGTGGGAGAAGCGGTCGGAGTAGGGGTTGGGGAAGGGAGCCGCGTCGGCGTGGCCGTCGGCTGCAGCGAGGTTTCAGGCGGCTGCCCGCCTCCCAGCGCAGCGCCGTAGGTAGCGCTTTGCCGACAGGCCTCCTCCTTGAGCCCACGGGGCGGGCGCGGGGTGGGGGTAACCCGTGGCTTGGGGCCAAGGAGCACGAGCGGGTCCAGGTACCGAAGCGCTCCCTGCTCCGTGCCAAGCCACACCTCGCCCGGACGCGTGGCCACGACCACGGTCACGTTATCCGACGGCAGGCCGTCGGCCGGCCCGTAGCGCACCCATTGCCCACTCGCAGGCTGCAGCACGCTCACCCCGCCGCCCGGCAAGCCATAGGTCCCACACCAGATCCGCCCCTGCGCATCCGCGGCTACGCTCTGCACCCAGTTCGCCGCAAGGCCGCTGTTCTCCGCGTTATAGGTCGTCCAGGTACGGCCGTCGTAGACGCTCACACCGCCGCGCCAGGTGCCAGCCCAGATGCGCCCCTGAGGGTCGACCGCAAGGGACAGGACAAAGTCGTCTCCCAGGCCATCGGCACGGGTGAATGTACGCCACTGGTTCCCCAGGGCCGACAGCCGGCTCACGCCGCCCCCTTCGGTCGCGAACCAGTAGTTGCCCGCGTCGTCGATGGCGATCGACGTCACCACATCCCGCGGCAACGGGGAGTTGCTGCTGTTGAAGGTGATCCAGGAGCTGCCCGAAAAGGCGCTCACCCCTCGCGAAGTCCCGAACCAGATCGTTCCCTGGGCATCCACCGCGATCGCGCGCACCCAGTTCGAGGCCAGGCCGTCCTTCTCGGTGAACACCGTCCAACCGTGCTCGTCCAGACGCGCTGCCCCGCCACCCTGGGTACCGAACCAGACCGCCCCCCGGGTGTCCGCGGCAATGGCGGTGACCCAGGGATGGGGCAGTCCGTCCGCCTCGGTATACACCGCCCAAGCATCGTCCCCCGGGTCGAGATCATCGTTCAGCGTGAGCACACCGACCCCCTGGGTTCCCCCGAACCAAATGCGTCCCTGACCGTCCCGAGCGACTGCCCAGACGGCGCGGCCCCCCAATCCCTCACCGAGCAAGGGCGGCATCACCCAGCCGGCCTCCAGCCCCGCGGGTTGCTCCACAGGAAGCGTTGGGCCGGGGGACAAGGGGCTCTGAGGCACTCCGGGCTGGCGGTTTTCCTGCGCAGAAGTGGGCGACGCCGGTGCGGCCGGCCCAACGGGCGCCGGGGTCGGCCAGGCTGGCAGGGTCGGGGGCTCCAGCGCCATCCCCGCGACGCGCCGCTCTACTTGGAAGCGGAGCTCCTGCCACGGGTTCCCTTCTTCGTAGAACCAGTGCCAAGGCTGCTCCAGCAGATCATACTGCACCACATAAGCCCCAGCGCGCAAGGGTGCCCCCAGGAGGAAGGTGAAGGTATAGACCTCCCCTGGACGCACCTCCTCCTGCAAGGGGAGGAATAGCGCTTCCCCGGAGGATCCAGGCGGCTCCCCCGCAACGACGGCTTCAGCCACTCGAAAGCCCAGGCCGACCTTCCCCTCCATCCAGGTTTCCCAACCATCGTTGCGCACCGGGAGGCCCACGGCGTAGGTTTGCCCGGCTGTCAGCACTTCTGGAAGCATCGGGCGCAGAAACGTCGCCCGGTGCTCGTTGGTGCCCCCGAGCTCATGGCGCATCAGGTAGAAGAAGGTGTAGGCATCCACGACCTGGTAATCCCGCTCCGGGTGCAAGCGACGCAACTCTGCCGTCAGGTCGTGCAAGAAAGACGGAGAAACGAATACACAGCGGAAGGCAAGAAAGACCGGCCCGCCGTTCCCGTGGTCCTCCCGGTATTGCTCGTAGGCCCGGTCCACCTGCTCGATCCACGCCTCGAGCGAGTCTTCGTGGCTCATGCCATAGTGCGGAAACGCCGTCAGGGGCGTATTCCCCTGCAAACGAGGCCACGCCCCGACCAGGTGGTGCCAGTTCACCGTGATGCCATCCGCAGAGAAGGTCCGGTAGAGGTCGACTACCTCGTCGGGCGCTTCTGCCCCCTTACCGTTCAGGAAAAAGCCGGTGATGGACAACCCAGTCCTGCGGAAGTAGCGCTCGTTATGTTTTTTCCAGGAGGGCCGAAGGGCCTCCGGAAGCGCTTCCGGGTTCAGGTACCCGGCTCCGCTGTCTGCGGCGACAAAGCTGTCGTTTGCGCTCCGGGTGCGCAGCAGGTAATGCAGGATATCCGGGAGGATCTCGATGTGCTGCGGGTTGATCCCCCAGGCGAGCGGCAGTTCGCCCCGACGTGCGTCCTCCCAAAACTCGGGCATCAGCGTATAGAGCGGCTGGGCAAAGTCGTAATCGCCCATGTAGTAGAGGAGATAGGTCTTGGCCGCAACTCGGTCGCCTTCGAGCAAGCCCCGAGCCCGCAGCTCGTCCGGTGTGGGGCCTGCCGGCCGAGGAAATGCGCTCGGGAAGGGTGCCTGGCTGTGGAGGGAAGCATTGGCCATATCCAGGCCAAAAACGTCCCCCAGGACGCCGGTAAAGTACGCCCCGTAGCTCGAGGCCAGCCAGGCCATCTCCCATTCCCCCTCTACCGGCTGATGCTTTCCCCCGCTTGAGCCGGCATTGCTATACTTGTCCCACCAGGGCACGAATCCCCAAAGGGCGATCATCTCATCCCCGGCCCGGCCCCGCGCTTCGGAAAAGATTTCTTCTAGGACGGCCCGGTCCCGGCCAAGCGGTTGGTCTGGCTCGTCGACCGGTGCTTCATCCGGCCACGGGGAAAGATCGAAAACGAAAGCGCGGTGTTGCACCAGATAATCGCGCGCCAGGGCGGTCGCCACGCCGCCTGGTTCTTTGCCCTGTTGGAGCAACACCGCAGGCCAGCCGTCTTCGATGTAGGCCAGCAGCAGAGGGTTCGCGCGGCCGCTTTTCAGGTACTCCTCCATCGCCCAGCGGTAGGCTTCTTCCTTGGTCCGAAAGCGGCCGCTCAGGTCCAGCACCACCGGCAGCACGCGGGAAACGGTATCGAAGAGCTCGCTTCCCCTACGCAACACCGCGGCGTCCTCCACCCCTGCCGCAGTGGTGGCCACGTTCAGCGTGGCCGGAACGGCATCGTCCCACACGACCAGCCCACGCAGATCGTCCCGAAAGGTGCGGAGGAGGGCATCCAGGTCCGGGATCGGCACCAGCGTATACCGCTCGAGCCACTCCCCCGGCTGCCGGAACGTTTCCAACCAGTAATCGTCTACCCCGGTGGCATGGTAGACGTAGAGCCTTGGGCCCTGGCGGTTCACGATCCCCTGGAGCGTTGCGACCAGCACGGCCAAATCGTAGTCGCGTAACCGCTCAGAGGCGCTTTTCCCTTCGATCCCCCGGCCGGGCGGTTCGTCCTCGAAGGCGTGGCGGAGGTCGAAGGTATAGAGGATCTGGGCCTGCTCGGGTGGAGAGGAAGGAGAGAAGGGAACCGCGCCGATCGAGCGGGGAAGAGCGTAGAGGCCGGCGAGCAGCACCAGCAGGAAGCCAATTCCCAGGAAACCCCTCCCTTTGGCTCGTGCGAGATGTTCACGCCAAAGCCTGCCCACCGCTGCCTCCGTTCGTCCTCTGCCCGGAATTCTACACCAAAGCCGGGGGGCTGTCAACGCACGAGGAGCACACGATCACCCTCCTGCAAGCCGGCGATCACCTCGCAGGAAGCCGCGTCCATCCAACCTACCGTCACCGGCACCCGTTGTCGTCGACGTCCCCGCAGCACCGTCACGTAGTTGCGTTCCCCCACGCGCTCCAATGCCGCGCGGGGCACAAGCAGCACCCCCTCCCGCTCTTCGGTGACGATGGTGACGCTGGCGGCCATGCCCAGGCGAAGGGGAAGATCCGGCGGCGGGTCCACGCGGATGCGCGTCAGGTAGGTCGCGCTCCCGCGGTCGAGGGTGACCGCGGGAGCGATTTCCTCCACCACGCCGGGGAGCGGCCGGCCGGGGAAGGCATCCAGGGTCACCGTGACCCGCTGGCCGGGAGCGATTTGCCCTACGTCGATCTCGTCCACGTGCGCCTGAACGTAGAGCTGCTTGAGATCGGCCAGACGGACGAGCTGCGCGTACACGCCCACGAGTTCCCCTTCGCGCACCGCCACGTCGATCACCGTCCCCGCAAAGGGAGCGCGAACCGTCGCCCGCTCCAGCTCCAAGCGCGCCTGTTCCAGGGCGAGCTCGGCCCGGCGCACTTCCAGCCGGCGAAGCTCGACCTCGCGAGGCGGCCTGCGCAGTTCGGCCAGGTTCGCCAGCGCCCGGGCAAGCTGCGCTTCGGCCACAGCCAACTCCTCGGCCCGGGCGCCTCCCATGAGTTCTTGCAGGCGCGCGCGTGCTTCGCTCAGACGTGCCCGGGCGGCCGTCAACTGTGCCTGGCGCTCGCGCAACGCTTGCTCGTAGGTGAGGCGCGCCTGCTCTGTGGCCGCCTGGGCATTCTCTACCCCCCTCCAGGCAGCCGCTTCGGCATCCTGCTGGGCCTGGCTGAGGATCACGCCCCGTTGTCGCAGCGCTTCGTTCTCCCAGTAGATGCGGCTGTAAGCATCCTGCGCATCCCGCAGCTCGTTGGCCGCCTGTTCCCATCGGAGGCGGGCTGTCTCTACCGCCAGCGCAGTACTGCTTTCGGTGGAATCCAGCGCCGCTTGCGCCTGCACGACCTGCTCGCGGGCAATCGTGAGCTCCACTTCCTGGGGCCCCCGGTGCAGGGCGTCTAGCCGAGCCTGGGCCAGGCACCATTCGGCCTCTGCGGCCGCGATCTCCTCCGCCAGAGGCCGTTCCTCAGCCTCCGCCAGGCGCAGGCGGGCAGCCTCGAGCTCCAACGAGGCGATCTCTACCTGGAAACGTTGCGCCTCCGCTCCAATGGTGAGGAGGACAGTTCCCGTGATCACCTGATCCCCCTCATGGACGCGCAGCTCATCCACCGGGCCAGAAATCCAGGCCGTGAGCAACGCCTCGCGGGCCGACACGACCGTCCCCGGCGCGACCACCTGCCCGCGAATGGTACCGCGGCGCACGACGGCGGTGGGCACAGCCCGCGTCCCCTGCCAGATCCACGCACCCACGCCAAGGAGCAGCAAAAGCACCGCCGTGCCCCAAAGGACCAGCCGCCTCTTCCGTCTTGCCGTGTCCATCGGGGACCTCCTGCTGGATTTGCAAATTCCCGGCCTATCTGCTATAATCTCGCTGACCAGGGCAGGCTTCTTTGAGGAGGAATGGTTCGATATGGCCCATACTCGTTCTGCTTTGAAGCGTATCCGCGTAGCCCAGCGCCGTCGCCGGCGCAATCAGATGATCCGATCGCGGGTCAAGACCCTGATCAAGAAAGCACGCGCTTTGATCGCCTCCGGGGACCTGGAGGGAGCGCGGCTGGCGGTCGGCGATGCGATCAGCGCCCTGGACAAGGCCGCAGAACGGGGCGTACTGCACCGGAACAATGCGGCGCGTCGCAAGTCCCGCCTGATGCGGCGGTACAACGCGGCTTTTCGGCAGGCCAGCCCCGCAGCGTAGCGTGGAGTCTTCCGATCCGCCCCTGGCCCGCGGGGGCGGATCTTGTTGTCCCCAGAACAGAGCTTCTCAAGCGCGGCTCTGTGCGATTTCAACAACCAGGAGCTCGAGGGCGACCTCCCCTTCGCGCTGCCCGGTCTTGATGGCCCAATCGGCCTCGACCAGCCGCTCGTAGATGCGCTGAAGCTCCTCCTGCCGAAACAGGCGGCTCTGCTCGAGCAGGCGTTCGGCGACAAAGCGCGGCACGCGGAGGATGCGAGCGACTTCGTCGGGACTCCGGATCCCCGGCGGGAGCCCCTTGACCTGCCCGAGCAGGCGGAACTGTCGCGCGACCATCGCCAGGATACCCAGGGGATGCTCCCCCGATCGGAGCAGGCGATGCAACTCCACGAACGCCCGCGCGCGCCTGCGGTGGCCCAGGGCGTCGACCAGGGCGAAGATGTCGCTCAACCGGGCTTCGCTGGCCAACTCGGCGACCAGGCGTTCGTCGATCTTGCCCTGAGGGCCCACATAGGTCACGAGTTTCTCGATCTCGCGCAGGAGCACCCCGGTATCGTCGCCGACAGCAGCGGCCAGGAGCTCGCAGGCAGCAGGGGTGATCTCGGCTCCCTCACGGCGGACCCGGCGCGCGATCCAGGCGGGAAGTTCCCGCTCGCGAGGGGGCGCGAACTCGCGCACCTCGCCGACCTGCTTCACCAGCGCGACCAGGGGGTGATCTGCAGGCAGCGCCCTGGATTCCCGAAGGATCAGCACCGTGGTCGGCGCAAGGCGCGGCAGGTAGTCGCTCAGGCCGTGCAAGAGCTCGCTTTCCTTGCGCTCCAGCCGGCCGGCCAACCCCTCCACTAGCACCACGCGGCGGGGCGAGAGGAAGGGAAGCGCCTGACAATGCTCGACCAGCGAGGCGAGCGAAAGCTCCGCTCCGTCCAGCCGCGTGAAGCCCAGGTCGGCCGCCTCGGGCGAGAGCGTCTCCCGGCGCAGTTCGGCGAGCGCTTCCTCGCACGCTACCCGGTCGTCGCCGTGAAATAGATAGACCACCTTTCCCCTCGCTGGCAAGGGAAAAACCCCGCCGTGCCGTACACCGGTTGAGTTCTAAACCTGAACTCACAACGTGGGAGCCGGTATGACGGTTTTGTGCTTCTGCACCGGGCCCTGCCCATCCAGCCTGCACAGCCCCGTCAGGGACTAGCCCCCTATGTGGTAGGTGTTGGCTCAGAACTTGCCGCCGGCGCGACGAGCACGGCAGGGTTTCTATTCCTATTGTACCACAAACCGGGCAAGTGTGCAAATGCCCCGCGGAGACCACGTCCAAGGAGCACCCAGGGGCAAAGCCGGTGGGCAGCAAGTTGCCTCTGGCAGCCAGTTGCGCTATAATCACCCTAAAAGGAGCCCAAGGAGGCTATCGATGAGCGAGCCAGAGTCACCGGCGCCGGTCTGCCCGGAGTGCGGCGAAGAGCTTTGGTACGACGAAGAGTACGAATGCTGGGTGTGCGACAATTGTAACCTCGAATTCTACGAAGAGGACTGGGAAGAAGAGGAGGAAGAGGA
>DAOTVY010000048.1:0-12505 GCA_034436115.1 Chloroflexia bacterium
CCGTGGCTGGGCGAGGAGGTACCGGCGGAGGAGGTGCCGGCGGAGGTGCCGCCGTGGCTGGAGGAAGAGGCGAGGCCGGCGAAGGAGGCCGCAGCGGGGCTTCCGCCGTGGCTGGGCGAGGAGGTACCGGCGGAGGAGCCGGCGGAGGTGCCGCCGTGGCTGGAGGAAGAGGCGAGGCCGGCGAAGGAGGCCGCAGCGGGGCTTCCGCCGTGGCTTGGGGAGGAGGGAGTGGCCGGACTTCCGGAAGAAGCCGCGCCGATTGCGGAAACGATCCCAGTTGCAGAGCAGGCAGCGCCTTCCATCCCTGTGGAACCGGCTGGGGCCACGGAGCCTTGGATCGAGGGTTTGGAGGCCGAGCTGCCCTCATGGTTGCGTGGCGAAGAGGCTGCTGTGGAGGTGGAGGAAGGCTTCCCTCCCTGGCCCGTTGCTCCCGCAGCGGTGGGCCAAGAGGAGGCACCAGCGGCCCTGGAGGGAGAGGCAGAAGCATCGCTGTTAGGCGCCGAACCTGTCCAGGTTGCCGCTGCGGAAGAAAGGGCGGTAGCCGAAACGCCGGTCGCATTCCCTGAGGAAGAAGCGCCTGCTGAGGAAGCAGCGGAAGAGATATTGCCTCTAGGGCTCCCCTCGGAGGGAGCGCCGGCCGAAGAAACGGCTCCTCCGGAGCTGGAGGTCGAGCGAGCTTCTTGGCTCCCATCGCTCCCCGCGGGAGAGGCCAAGCAGGTACCCGAGTGGGCGCGTGCCCTGCAGCCGCAGGAAGGCGCCCAGATGGCCTTTCTGGAGGGGCTCGATCTACCGGAGTGGCTGCGCGTAGAGGCAGAGCAGAGAGAGCAGGCCGCAGCGGAACCCGCTTTGAGTTGGCTCGAGCGTTTGGGTGAGAAAGAGGAGGTGGTGGAAAAACCGGGGGTGCTGGAACGGTTACCGCGTCCTCCTTTGCCCCCGCTCTCGCCCGCTCGCCGCCGTGCGGCTGACCTTTTTGCTGCGTTGGCGGCAGCGCCCGAACCGGTGCCTCGCCCGCGGGCGACCCCTGCGCCCTCGTTCTTCCACCGGTTGCTGCGCTGGTTGGGTGGTCGCTGGCCCGCGCTCTTCTTGCTGGTGGCCCTCCTGGTAGGCTGGGGCATGCCGCCCCTCCGCCCGGAGATCACTCAGGAGAACTGGGGAACCTTTGATAGGATCGACCGGGTGCTTCACGACGCAAGCGGCGACAAGCCCCCTCTGGTCCTTGTTGCATTTGATTGGGATGTACACCGCAGCGGGGAGATGCGGCCGCTAGCGACCGCGTTGGTCCGTCACCTTCTCCGACCGGTCGATCCGCAGGCAGATCCCCGCCGACGGCCGGCAGTGGTGGCTGTAAGCACGACTTTCCAAGGGGGACACCTGGCCCAGGAAGTATGGGAAAGTGCGCTTGCGGCTTCGGGGTATGAAGGGATCGCTTACGGTAGCGATTTTCTGAACCTCTCGATGCGCCCAGGAAGCGATAGCGCGTTGCGGTTGTTGGCCTCCCAGCCGCTGACCCTCACTTTCCCAGCTGACCACCCGTACGGTCTTCCTGCTGACTACTACCTCTTGGGGAAGCGGTTGGGTTCCCTTTCGGAAGTGGCTCTGTTGATCGTGATGGCCGGGGAGGAAACACGCGCGGTTTCCTGGCTGGAACAGGTACGTAGCCAGTACCCAGACCTACCGTGCGTCCTTGTGGCGCCCGCGGAGCTCCGTCCGGTGCTCGAACCGTACTTGCAGGCTCGGGGTATCGCTCCCAATGGTGCACTGTGGGGGGTACGGGCTGCGTTGGAATACGAAGAATGGCTGGGTAGGCTGTCCGGTATCGTGATCCACCGCGACCTCCCGCTGGAAAAGCGGCTGAACCTACTGGCGGTCGGGCAACTGAGCCTGGTCCTTCTTCTGGTACTGGGCAACCTGATACCGCTGGCGAAGGACGCAGAGGCCGTGGCTCGCGGCTAGAAAGGATTGCCCGATGGAATCCGCACAGCTTTTGGGCACGTGGGTCGGCGCGCTTTTGACCCTCATGGTCTATAGTTACCTCATTGGCCGAAACCCGCTCTTTCGCCTCGCACAATACCTCTTCATGGGGACCGCCCTGGGTTATGCGGTGTTGGTGGTTGTACGCCGCTTTCTCGTGCCCACTGTTCTACGCGCGGTTGCTCCCGGGCCGGGAAGCGATCCAGTGGCCCAAGCGATGACTGTGGTCGGGCTCGTCTGGGGTGTGTTGCTCGCTGCGTGGCTCTTCCGACCGGTGCGGTGGCTGGCTTCCTGGCCAGTGGCGATTGCCTTCGGGGTTGGTTCAGCCCTGGCGGTGGGCGGAGCTCTTATGGGTACGCTGATCCCCCAGGTGGGTGCGACCCTTCTTCCGGTGCGCGGGGCGGATACGGTAAACAACCTGATCATGGTTGCCATCGTTATGGCTGGGTTACTCAGTTTCTTCTTTACCGTGCGGGGAGAAGGGGTCTTGTGGAAAGCGGTGGGAGGAGTGGCGCAGGTGGGACGCTGGTCGCTGCTGGTCGCTCTGGGGGCTTTCTTGGGTGCGCGGGCCATCTCGCTGCTCAATGCGGTCGTGGAGCGGCTGCAGTTCCTGGGCCAATGGCTCGGGACCATTCTCCCGTGAGGAGGGCGGCGCATGGAGACGGAGCTGGATATACGAGCGGTCTTGATCGCGGATTGCGGAATGGAGCACACCCGCGTCACCCTCGTAGACGTCGTGGAGACGGACACCTACCGTATGGTCGCTCAGGAGGAGGTCCCGACCACCGTCGAGCCGCCCCTTTCGGATGTCACCATCGCTGTACGGGAAGCCATCGCCGCGCTGGAACGCACGACCGGCCGTAGCCTGCTCCAGGACGGGCAGCTTCGTATCCCCCAGAGCCGGGACGGCCAAGGAGTAGATGCGTTTGTCGCGACCTGCAGTGCGGCGGGTTCCATGCCGGTGCTCATCCTGGCGGTGACCGAGGACATCAGCGCGCAAAGCGCGCGGCGGGCGGTGGAAATGCTCTACGCGGTGCCCTTTCGCACCGTTTCCACCGAGCAAGTCCTTCGGGAGGATCCTCTCACGGGGGGAGCGGGTACGGATGCCTGGTGGCGCAACCTGGAACGCTTGACTGGAGGGTGTTTGCTTCTGGTCGGCGGGGCCGATGGCGGGAATGTGAACCCGGCGCGGGTTCTGGCGCGTGCGCTGGCGGAGGCGTTGCCACCGCAGCCCGCGCGGCTGGAGCAAGAGGCCGCTGAGATGGGCCTCCGCGTCCTATATGCTGGAAATCGCCGGGCACGGGAGATCGTGAAGGAGGAACTCGGAAACCGGGTGGCGCTCCATTTTGCCGAGAATGTTCGCCCGCGGTTGCGGGAAGAGCACCTATTGTCGGCCCACGAGGCGCTCTCGCACCTTTATCAGGACCTTCGGCTGCACAGGATGGCCGGGTATGAAGGACTTCGGGCGTGGTCGCACGTACCGGTGCAGCTTCCGTACATGGGACTGCAGTTGGCCGCGCGGTTCCTGGCTGCGCACCATCAGCGCCAAGTCCTTGCTCTGGACGTAGGGAGCGGGGCGACAGTGGCGGTGCAGGCCCATGGGGAGCGGTGTGCGCGAGTGGTCCTGGGCCATTTCGGGTTGGGATACGGGATCGGGCGGCTGTTCGCCGAGCGGGCAAACCGCATCGGGCGCTGGCTGCCTTTCCCGATTTCCGAAGGGGATGTGAATGACTGGCTACTCAATCTGGCGTTGCGGCCCCGGGCGAAACCGGATACGCTTCCGGGTCTTCTCCTGCAACAGGCGGCTGCGCGCGAGGCCGTCGCGGCAGTGAGGGAACGGTTGGCCGAGCAGATGCCGGACAGCTACGAGATCGTCGTGGGCAGTGGAGGAGGAATCGTGCGGGCGCCGCGACTGGCCCAGGCAGCGCTGATCCTGCTCGATGGGTTGCAGCCGAGCGGAGTCAATCCCACCGGCATCGTCGACCTCTATCTGGACCGTTCTTGCCTGTTGCCGTCGCTCGGGGCTCTGGCGATGGTACAGCCCGATGCCGCTGCCTGTGTCCTCTTGCAGGACGGGCTCTACCACCTGGGCCCTTGTATCGTTCCGCTGGGCCGTGGAAAGGAGGGGGCGCTGGCGCTGCGGCTGGAGATGGAATTCGTGAATGGGATGCGTCGTGAGGTCGAAGTGCGCTGGGGAGAGGTCATCGCGATCCCGCCTTACTGGGGAAACGAGGTCCATCTAACGGTGCAGCCGGCCCGCGGGGTATCGGCTGGCACAGGGCGACGGGGAGAGCGTCTGACGACCCGCGATGGGGATCGCATTCGTTGTGGCGTACTTGGCCTCATCGTGGATGCCCGGGGCCGGCCGCTATCGCTTTCCCAGGATGCCGCAGCACGGAGGAAAACCCTGCGGCAGTGGTTGGAACAATTCGAGGCCTACACCCGGGAGGAGATGGACAGCCTACCCCGGGCGCTATCTTCCCAGGAAGCAGAGCCTTCAGGGGAGGAATAAGCCATGGCCATCATTCCCCCCACCTATCAGGCGACCTTACGTCCGCTTACGCTGATCACGCGCAGGCGCGAACTGCCCTTTGCCGGGGAAATCCTGGTACGGGCGGGCCAGCGGGTGGAGCCAGAGGACGTGATCGGCCGCACCTTGATTCCGGCGCGGGGCCAGCGCTTCCGAGTTGCACGCGCTTTGGGGATCGACCCGGCAGAGCTGGGCCGTTCGTTGGTGTTGGCGGACGGGAGCGAGCTCCAAGTCGGGGATGTCGTCGTGGAGACGCGGCGTGGCCGGCCGCGGGTTTGGCGCGCTCCGATCGCTGGCACCCTTTCCACGGTGGAAGTGGATCGGGGCTATCTGGTGATCTTCCCACCGCCAGAGCTCCTGGAGGTGCGGGCGCATTTCAAAGGCTTTGTGGTGAGCGTCGAGCCGTACCGCGCTGCGGTGATCCAGACGCCTGCAGCGCTCGTACAGGGCGTTTTTGGCCTTGGCGGGGTACGGCACGGGGTCATGCGCGTGGCGGTGACCGATCCGGCAGACGAGTTGACGCCGGAGACGATGGACGAGCGCCTCGCCTTCTGTATCCTGATCGCAGGTGCTGGGGTGTCTGCCGAGGTGCTCGCCAGGGCTGTGGAGTTGCAGGTGCGGGGCATCATTGTCGGAAGCATCGCCGAGGAGGCGCTGCGTAGCTTCCTTGGCTACGGCGATGTGAGCGGCTGGCAGGTCGGAGCCGTTGATTGGGCTTTCCCCCCGGACGGAGCACAACGAAGTTTCCCGCTTACCTTGATCGTCACTGAGGGGTTTGGCCATCACCCGATGTGTCGGCGCACATTCGAGCTCCTGGCCTCTCACGACGGAGCCGAGGTCGCGGTGGATGGGCGTACCTGCCTCCACGGTCCGGGCCTGCAGCGCCCGGAAGTGGTTATCCCGCTCCCTCGGGCTAATGTGGTTTCGGAGCCTGAGGAGTCGCTACTGCCCGGGACCGAAGTGCGGCTTCTCAGTCATACGATGTTGGGGCGCGTGGGGAAGATCGTTGATCTTCCGCGGGCGGCACGTCCACTTCTCTGCGGGGCGCGGGCGCGCGTCGCCGAAGTGGAGCTGGAGGACGGATCGCTCGTCGAGGTTCCGGTAGAAAATCTCGAGATCCTGGAGGCCGGAGGACCGGAGGAAACCAACTAGCGCTCCTCCGGCGAATCCTGCTGCAGACGGCGGAGGATCATGTAGACAAAGGCTTTCACGAGGTCTGGAGCGAAGGCCTTTCCGGCCTCCCGGAGCAGCAGGTCGCACGCTTCCGAGATGCTCCGTCCCCGGTGGTACGGCCGTTCGGTCGTGATGGCGTCGAAGGCATCGGCAATGGCCAGGATCTGCGCGCCCAACGGGATCTGGTCGCCCGAAAGATGATCCGGGTAGCCGTTTCCGTCGTAACGTTCGTGGTGATGCCGGACGAGCGGGATAAGATGTTCCGTGTAGGGAATGCCCTGGAGGATCGATACACCGACAACCGGGTGGGCTTCCACGACCGCCCGTTCCCCGGGTGTGAGGGGCCCGGGCTTGAAGAGGATCTCTTCGCTGATGCCGATCTTGCCGATGTCGTGCAGGATAGCCGCGTCACGGATCGTACGGATTTCCTCCTCGCTCAGGCCCAATTCTTGAGCGAGAGCTACGGAGAGCTCGGTGACGGCCTGAGAGTGGCGGTGGGTGGAAGGATCGCGGGCATCGATCGCAGAGGCCAACGCCCGGATCGCGCTGATATAGCTTTCGGTGACGATAGTCACCGAATGCCATCGGTCTATGGCAATTCCTGCCTGATAGGCAAGTACCGAGAGGACCAGGGCGGCGAGCTCGTCTGGGGGATCCTCGTACAACGTCACCACGGTGCCCTGCCCTGTCCATCGGGCAGGTATTTCGGCCGCCAGGGCATGCAGGATTCGCGGCTCCGAAGACGGCACCTGTAAGGTGCTTAGCCAGGGCGAGCCAGGAGGATCGCCGCGCTGCAGGGCCTCGAGGAGCTGTGGAGCCAGACGGATTGCTTCCTCGGGACCGTAGGTCTCGGGGGCGCGGCCGATCGGGCAAAGGATGCAGAGGCCAGCCCGTGCCCCAGTCAATTCCTGTGCTGCCTGCGCGATGGCGGTGAGGGACACAGCCAGACTTTTCTCGCTGCAGAGCATTTCCGAGACGCGATGGAGGATCTGCCAGGTATGGTGAGGAAACGTGTCTGGGAACGGCATCTCGGTTTCCCCGTCGCTTCCGAAGCCCGCACTCGCCTTTGATTATACCATAGGTCCGCTGCGATGGAAAGGCCAGCCAGGTACTATCTACGCTTCACACGGGGGCCCAGGTTGCGCTTCCTCTCCCATCTGGATATGATACGGCTGTGGGAGCGGGCGTTGCGGCGAGCGGGCTTGCCGCTGCGCTATTCGGCGGGTTTTCATCCGCACCCGCGGATCTCGCTTCCTTTGCCGCTTGCGGTGGGCATGACCTCACGGAGCGAATGGCTGGAGATGGAGCTGAGAGGGCGCGTCGATCCTGAGGCCTTGCAGGCACGGCTCGCTGAGCAGCTGCCTTCAGGTGTGGACCTGCTTGAGGTCCGGGAAGCTTCCCCGGGTGCCCGCCCTTTGGCAACGCAGCTGCAGGGTGCAGAGTACGAAGTGGAAGTGTTCTCACCGCCCCCTCGGGAAGCGGTAGAAGAGCGTCTCCGTCGCTTCTTGGATGCCGAAAGCTGGCCCATCCAGGAGCAGCGGCGTGAGGAAATGCGTACGGTGGATCTGCGCCGTGCCGTCCGCCAGATTGCGATCGAAGGCTGGTCTGCTGCGCAGGGCCGACTGCGCGTAGTGGTCAGCCGGGGTAACGAGGGAAGCTCTCGTTTGCAGCAGCTCTTGGAAGTGCTTGGATTGCCGGCTCGGGTTCGAATCGAACGGGTTCGTCTGCTCTTTGAGGTCGATCGGATGCGGGGCGATCATGAGCGAAGGAATCCGGATTTTGGTCGTCGATGACGAGGAAACGATCTGCGAACTGTGTGTACGTACCTTGCGCCGGTACGGTTACCAGGTGCACTACGCCACGAGTTCCGTGCAGGCGCTAGAGATGCTGCACCAGGAGACGTACGACCTGCTTCTGCTGGATGTGCGCATGCCGCACATCGACGGCCTGGAGCTGATGCGGCGGGTGCGGCAGTTTGCCCCGGACATCGCCATCGTTGTGATGACCGGTTATGCCTCCGTTGAGGCAGCCATCGAGGCGGTCAAGCAGGGTGCATCCGATTTCTTGCCCAAGCCGTTCCAGCTAGATCACCTACGCCTGGCTGTTTCCGGTGCGCTGGCGAAGCGGGCGCTGGTTCGTGAGCAGGCGCGTTCGGAGGCACTGATGCATCTTGTTCAGGCGAGCGAGAAGCTCGCTGTGCTCTTGGATCCGCACGAACTCATCCATACCGCGCTTCAGGCGGCCATGGCGGAGACCCAGGCGATGCGTGGGTCGATTATGCTGTATCACCCGCGTGAGGAGATGCTCAGCCTGACCGCTGGGGTTGGCCTACCTGAAGAGGTGCCCATGGGGGTTTCGTATCACGCCGAGGATTCGGTGGCCGGTCGTGTGTGCCGTGCAGGGGAACCGTTTCTGGTGGAGGACGTACGGCAGGATCCGCGACTGCGCGATTGTTCGCTCCCCAGGATGGACCGGTACCGCAGCCCTTCGTTTCTCTCGATCCCCTTGCGCAGCGGCGATCGTGTGTTGGGTGTTTTGAATCTGAGCGAAAAGGCCGGAGGCGTACCATTTCAGGCCAGCGACCTGGAGGTGGCGGGCCTGCTTGGCAACCAGCTGGCCATCGCTTTGGAGAAGGCGCGTCTCTTCCAGGAGATCGAGGAATCCTACCGT
The DNA here is from genome assembly GCA_034436115.1 of Chloroflexia bacterium. Lineage (GTDB taxonomy): Bacteria > Chloroflexota > Chloroflexia > DTKN01 > DTKN01 > DAOTVY01. The sequence continues at coordinate 8,345 of DAOTVY010000048.1, forward strand.
CGTCTGCAGGAAGTCGACCGGCTCAAAAGCGAGTTCCTGAACATCGCAGCCCATGAGCTTCGCACACCGCTTTCGATTATCCTTGGGTATGCGATGATGCTCCGGGATCAAGTGGAGGGGGCGTTGCGCGAGCAGGTGATGGCGATCCTGGAAAGCGCAACGCTGCTCACCCGGCTGGTCGACGATATGACCAACCTGCGTTACCTGGAGGCGGGCCAGATGTCGCTCACGAGCCATCGCATCCAGCTCCCGGGCCTGCTGCGTGAGGCAGCCGAGCGGTTCCGTCAGGAGGTGGAGAGCAAGGAGCAGCTCCTTTCCTACGACATTCCCGAAGACCTTCCTCCAGTGCGCGGGGACTATGAGAAAATTTCCCTGATCGTGAACAACCTGCTTTCCAACGCGACCAAGTTTACCCCGGCCCGAGGATCGATCCGCATCTGGGCACGCCCGGAGGAGGAAGAGGTTCTGGTGGCGGTAGAGGACACTGGCCCGGGTATCCCCGAGGAGGAGCAAGATCGGATCTTCGAACCGTTCTACCAGGTGGAAGACTCGCTACGGCGGGAGCACGGCGGCATGGGGCTTGGGCTTTCTATCGCCCGGGAGCTGGTGCGGCTGCACCACGGGAGGATTTGGGTGGATAGCCAGGTGGGGCAGGGTAGCACCTTCTACTTCACCTTGCCCCGTGCCGACCGGCAGGAGGCATAGCGGGGGGAAACGATGGCCCGACGAGCGCTTCTAGTGGCGGGCCGCGAAGGCACCGCCTCCGCTTTGCACACACAGGTCGAACTGTGGGGGAATGTGGTCGACTGGACAGTTGCTACCTCCGCTAACGAGGCCCTTTGGGAAGTTCGTGGTTCGCCTTACGACCTGGTTCTGGCCCCCTGGCAGTTACCGGAAATGACCGGGATAGAGTTCGCGGAAGTGGTGCTTGCGCTCTCGCCGGCGACCAAGGTGGTACTGGTGGGCGTGCCGGTCACACCTGCTCTGCACAACCAGGCTCAAGCGCTCGGCGTGTTCGGCCTGCTGAGCGATGCCGATCCGGAGCGGGTCGCCGCGCTCATCAGCCGCGCGTTGGAAATCCCGATCCCCGAGACAGCTCTGGCCGCCCCGCAGGCCGAGGAAAAACGGCCCGCCGCAGCACCGCCAAAAGCGATGCCGAAGCCTCCCCTGAGCTCTCCGCAAGTCTCTGTTCCACCCCGGGCCCGCGAGGCGCTGCGTCCGATTCCATCCCGGCCGGCTGCGCAGGCTGGGGCGGAACCGCTTCGCCCTCCCACGCTGGGGATGGAGCCCAGAGCTGTGTCCTGGACCCCCGAGCAACAGGAACGCGTGCGGAGTGCGCTGCAGGCCCTTCTGACTTCCGTGGGGCCGCTCCTGGGGCTCTTGGTGGACGCGCAAGGGCAGGTGCTGTTGCAGGAGGGATCCGTCCGATTCCCGAAAGCAACGGAGTTGGCGGCCCATGCCGTTCGGATCCTTGGCGTACGTGAGGAAGCGGCACGGCTGCTTGGGGACGAGCATCTGCTCGGAGTCCTGTTCTTGACGGGCGCGCGCTACGACTTGTACGCCTTTGGTGTCACGGAGACTATTGTGCTGCTGTTGGTCTTTGACCGCGCGGTCGCGGAGGGAAAGCTGGGTCCGGTGTGGATCTATGCCCGACGAGCAGTGGAAGAACTCCGTAGCATCCTTTCGCCTTGACAAAAGGGTCTGTCGAGCGTACAATAAAAGCCGCCTGGTTGATATTGCCCTGCCGGAGCCGGACCCATGTCGAGGCCCAACTTGTTCTACGATCCGAAGGATTATGAGCGTTACCTGGACCGTTACGAGTGGGAGGGCGAAGGATTGCCCCGCTTGAGCGAAACGGAGTTCACCCGGCTCCAAGAAGAGTTTTTCAGCCTGCTTGCCGACCAGGCGGCCGGAGGCCGGTTTACGCCACAGCAACGCAAACGGCTACGAGAACTGCGACGGTTGCTTCTTTCTGACATGTAGCTGGAAACGGACGTGGCGGGCCGTGAACGTGCCCGCTTTTGCTTGCCCCGGACTCGGTCCGGGGACGGGGAACGAACGATGCTGGCTGCGCTGGATCAGGTGGTCGCGCGGTACGATGAGTTACAGCGGTTGATGGCTGAGCCCGAAGTGGCTACCAACCCGCGGCTGTTGCAGGAATACGGCCGGGAACTGGCCGGGCTCGAAGCGCTGGTGCTCACCTACAGGCGCTACCGCGAAGTGGAACGCCAGCTCGAGCAAGCCGAAGAGCTGGCGCGGAGCGACGACCGGGACCTGGCCGAATTGGCCCGCGAAGAAGCCGCGCAACTGCGCGAAGAGTTACAGACGCTGGAGCAGGAGATCAAACGCTTGCTCCTCCCGAAGGACCCAAACGACGAGCGGGACGTGATCGTCGAGATCCGAGCGGGGACCGGCGGCGATGAGGCAGCGCTGTTTGCGGCCGACCTCTTCCGGATGTACACGCGTTATGCCGAGTCGCAGGGCTGGAAGGTCGAGCTGATGAATACCCACCCGAACGACCTTGGGGGGTTTAAGGAAGTGATCTTTGAGGTGAAGGGGAAAGGGGCCTACAGCCGATTGAAATACGAGAGCGGGGTGCACCGGGTGCAAAGGGTTCCGGTTACCGAGGCGGGGGGACGCATCCACACGTCCACGGCCACGGTAGCCGTCCTCCCCGAGATGGATGAAGTGGAGGTGGTGATCGATCCCGAGGACCTGCGAATCGATGTCTTTCGTTCCACGGGCCACGGAGGGCAGAGCGTGAACACCACCGACAGCGCGGTCCGCATTACCCATCTCCCGACCGGGCTTGTGGTTACTTGCCAGGACGAACGGTCCCAGCTGCAGAACAAGGCCAAGGCGCTGGCAGTGTTGCGGGCACGCCTCTATGCCATGGAGGAGGAGAAGCGCCTGCGGGAGCTGGGCGAGGCGCGGCTGGCTCAGATCGGTACCGGCGAGCGGGCGGAAAAGATCCGCACCTACAACTTTCCTCAAGACCGGGTCACGGACCACCGTCTGCGGCGCAACTTCAGCAACCTGCCGGCCATCCTCGATGGAAATCTCGACGAGATCATCGAGGCGCTGATCCTCCAGGACCAGGCGGAGCGGTTGGAAGCGTTCGAACGGTCCAAGATCGAGGTGTTCTCTTCCTGAGGAGCAATGGGTGACGGAGCACGAGCCTTCGCCCGCGGCACCGGATCTCAAGCGCCGTGTCCTGCACTGGCGTACCCTGGCTTCGTTCCTGGTCGCGGCCGGACTGGTGGCCCTGGCGATTTGGCGTCTAGAGATCGACCCGGTGGCGGTCTGGGCCTATATCCGACGGGCACGCCTTCCCTTGTTCGGCCTGGGGTTCCTGGCCTTCTATGCGACCTTTCCGCTGCGCGCTTGGAGGTGGCGCCTCCTGCTCAGGAATGCTGCGGACTCCGGTGAACCTCCGCTTCCTCTGCCTCCCCTGTTGGGTCTCACGGAAATCATTTACCTGTCCTGGTTTGCCAACTGCCTGGTCCCGGCCAAGTTGGGCGATCTTTACCGCGGTTACCTCTTGCACCGGACGTCGCGAGCGTCGTTCTCCCGCACGGTGGGTACCATCTTCGCGGAGCGGGTGCTCGACATGGTATTCCTGTTCCTTTTGATGCTGATGGCCAGCCTGGCGCTGTTCGGTCCCCGGATACCGCAGACCGCTTCCGCAACCGATCGGGCAGTAGCACGTTCCGTATACGGAGGCGGAATCGGGCTGGCCCTGCTTGCTATAGGGCTGTTGTTAGGGATGCGCTTCTTCGGCCACGCGCTGCGCCGTTACCTTCCCAAGCGTTTTCACGGTCTCTACGATCGCTTCCTTGAGGGGACGCTGCTCTCCTTCCGGCGGCGAAGTTTTCCCCTGGTGCTCGCCCAGACGTTGTTGGTCTGGATCCTGGAAAGCGCGCGCTTCTATCTGGTGTTCGAGTCCATTTTGGTCACTCTGCCAATGCGCATCTCCGTGGGGATGCCGGTGGTGGTCTTTGTCGCGCTGGCGAGTTCCCTGCTGACGACTCTCCCGATCACGCCGGCCGGGCTAGGGGCCGTAGAAGCGATGTTCGGTTGGATCCTCCCGCTTTTCCTGCCCGGCACGCTTCTGGCTGCTGGGATGGAACCCCAAAGCCTGGCCTTCGCCGTGGGTTTGCT
>DAOTVY010000049.1:0-77827 GCA_034436115.1 Chloroflexia bacterium
GGTCAAAAGGCGCGGAACTTGTCCTGCGGCGCGCCGCAGATGGGACAGCGCTCCGGGGCCTCGCCTTCGACGGTCCAGCCGCACACTTCGCAGATGTAGAGGTTGCCAACCGCGGCATCTTTCCCCGAGACGACCGCCTGGCGTGCCTTTTCGTAGAGTCCGGCGTGCACCTTTTCCGCCTCCAGGGCAGCCGAGTGCGACCGCACGGCCTGTTTCTCTTCCTGAAGTTCGGCAACGGCGCGGAACGCCGGATACATCTCCTCTACCTCATAGGTTTCCCCGCCGATGGCCGCTTGCAGGTTGTCCACCGTCGTGCCCACCTGGCCCAAGGTATGGAGATGGTTAGAGGCATGGACCTGTTCGGCGAAAGAGATGGCGCGGAAGAGGCGAGCCACGTTGGGCAAGCCCTCCTTTTCGGCCTGATCGGCAAAAATCAGGTACTTCATGTGGGCCTGGCTCTCGCCGGCAAACGCCGCTTCCAGGTTGCTTTGGCTCATCTTGCGCATGGTACGCCTCCTTTGCTCGATCCTCCCAAGGACACTTTACGCCGGTAGCCGAGAAGCCTCCGACAAGCGCTCCACGATCTGCTGGCTGCGGTGGGCCAGCTGGTCGAACGTCACCCCGTTCAGGTAATGCCGAAGCAGGGTGCGGGCTTCCATCCAAACCTCATGGACAGGGCATTGAGGACTCCAGAGACAGTCCTCCGGCTCCACCGTGCACCGGTTGAGGGCGAGTGGTCCGTCGATGACCTCCACTGCTTCCAGGAGGCTAATCTCCGACGGGGCACGTGCCAGGCAAAAGCCACCGCCCTTCCCGCGCCGGCTTCGAAGGAAACCGGCCGTTGCCAGGCGAGTGACGACGCGTCGAGTGAGAGCCGAGGGCATCAGGCGGAGGCGGGCCATCTCGCGCGCCGTCAGGTAGGTGCCCGGCGGCTGTAGAGCCAGGTAAAGGAGGATACGCGCGGCGTAGTCGCTTTCCCGTTGGATGGTTACCATTGAAGCGGTCCTTTATGATACCACTTTGGTATCATTATACCACAGCGATCCGCTTTGTCAAGTACCCGTTCCTGTGCTAGCGCTCGCCTTCGTACTCGGCCAGACGGGCCCACAGGCCCTGGAGGGGAGCTTCCAGGGCCGGCCGGAGCGCTCCATCGCAGCCGCGGTCCCGGGCGATCAGCTCCTGGAGTGCGGCGTGGAGCTCCTGGGGACTAAGGGGCTGCACCACGAGCTGCTTGAGGGCAAAACAGAGATCGTAGCAGGCATCCGGGCGTTCCATGAGCACCCGACAATAGGAGGCAGCGAAGCAGAACGCGGCTTCCCGGACATCGCGCGCGGCCGCAAGAGAATGGGGCGTGTAGAGCCAGGAAGCACAGGCGCTCGGGGTCGGCCGGGGGGTTGGCGTGGGGGATGCTGGTATCCCGACGCAGCTGCATCCCAGCAGCAGGATGGCGCCCAGCAGCCCAGCACACGCGGCACGCCAGGAGAACAGGTGGGGGCGCTCTGGTGCGGCAGTTTCCATGGAGCCACCTCCTGCCCGCCGCGGCGGGTTAGGTGAAACGGGCTCGCGCAGGTGTTCCGCCCGTCGGCCGGGCTAAAGTGGGTCTTTCCGGCATGATATCACCACGGCAGGCCCTTTGCACAGAGCAAGCATCGAAGTGGCGAGATTCCCTCATCTGCGGTAGAATAGCGGCATCCCGGAAACTCCTGGCCGTTGACCCCAAAGGAGGACCACAGTGTCACACCGGATCGTCTCCTGGATCGCGCTGCTTGCGCTGTTCCTTGGGCTCTTCAGCGCCGCGCCCGCCGGTATGGCTGGAGCGCAAGAGGGCTCTCTCGCGCTGGTGCAGGTCGTGCTGCGTTCCCACGGCGATCTCGAGCGCCTGGAGAGCATCGGCGTTCCGGCGTACGCCCGCCTGCACGGGAGCGAGGAAGAGTACTTTCTTGCGGGCGCGGATGCCGTAGCCCTGGAAGCGCTGCAACATTCAGGGCTTGCTTTCCGAATCCTCGATACAGACCTGACCGACGCCTACTACGTATACGCTACCCCGCCGTGGCGCGGCCCCGTGCCCCGGTGGGAGCGTTTCGGACGCGTCCTGCTCGACGACGGGCATGGGGTGTTGCTCCGCACGACCGCGGCAGAGGCCGAGCGGTTGTTGGGCTTGGGGGTGGAGATCCAGGTGATCTCGCTGGACCCGAAACCCCTTCGTCCATGGATCGACGAGGGCGTGCTGCCGGCGGTGGTGACCCCGGATCCGCTCGTGCAGTCGATGATCGATCAGGTGCTGACGGAGACCGTGCGTACCTACAACCGACAGCTTGCGGGCGAGCTCCCGGTCTGGGTGGACGGCGAATGGTATACCATCCCGACCCGCTACACCTACAGCGGCACCCCGATCCAGAAGACTACGCGCTGGGCCGGCGAGCATCTTGCCAGCCTTGGGCTGAACGTGGAGTACCACCAGTGGGGGGGACAGACGTACCCCAACGTGATCGGGGAGCTACCCGGACTCGTGAATCCGGACGACATCTTTGTCCTCTGCGCGCACGTGGACGACGTGCAGAACACTCCGGGGGCGGATGACAACGGCAGTGGCTCGACGGCGGTGCTGCTTGCTGCGGACATTCTCACCCAGTACCGTTGGGGATGCACGCTCCGGTTTGCGCTCTGGACCGGCGAGGAGCAGGGCCTTCTTGGAAGTTACGCCTACGCGCAGCGCGCCCGGAGCATCAACGAGAATATCCTGGACGTGCTCAATCTCGACATGATTGCCTGGAACACACCTGGGAGCAGTCCCGACATCGACTTGTATGCGCGGACCTCGATCCCGCGCTCGGTGGCTCTGGCGCAGCTCTTCAGCGACGTGGTGGCTGCCTACGACTTGAATTTGATCCCACAGATCCTGACCTCGGGAGGCAGCGGGAGCGACAACTCCTCGTTTTGGCAATTCGGCTACTCGGCTATCCTGGGGATCGAGGACAACAACGATTTCAACCCCTACTACCACGGGCCTGGGGATAGCCCGGCGCACACGGACCTGGCCTACTTCACCGAGTTTGTGAAGGCGGCACTGGCGACCTTTGCCCACGCGACCGGGTGCCTGCTTCCAAGCGGCCTCGGAGCCGTGCAAGGCCACGTGGTCGACGCCAGCAGCGGGCTGCCGATAGCCGGCGCGGTAGTCAGGGCGCACGACGCTTACGGGCACGCCTTTCCCGCCTCCACGGACGATACCGGGTATTACACGCGCACGTTGTTGGCAGGAACTTATACACTAACGGTCCAGCACCGGGCGTACGAAACTGCCGTGGTCACCGGAGTCCAGGTGCTGACGGACACCGTGACCACGGTGGACCTGGCGCTGCGACCGCGTGGCCGACTTTGGGGAACCATCTCGGATTACGATAACGGCTTTCCGCTCGCGGCCACGGTGGTTGCGGACGACGGCACCACCACGGAAAGCGACCCCGTGACCGGCTACTACGAGATCTATCTCGACGAGGGTCTCCACATGGTGACCGCGACGCGGGAAAACTACCTCCCCCAGGCGGTCAGTGTCAACCTGGCGTCGGGAACGAGCCTGCGGTACGATTTTCGGCTGCCGGCGGAGGTTTCCTTCATTCCGCAACCCGTTCGCGTATCCCTCCCATTCTCGTTGTGTCTCACCCAGACGGTCCAGATCCTGAACCGGAGGGCAACCCCTTACCCATTCACCACTTACGAGGTCCGGGGCGGCTTTGTACCGGGGAACGAGGGGCTGTGGCCTGGCCCGGACGGCTTTGGTTACACAGGGGAAGCGGTCGATTTTGCGTGGATCGAACTGCGTGGGAACGGGACACCGGTGCCCGGCCTGAGCGACGACTCCTACGCTGGGCCCTTCCCTATCGGTTTTGTCTTTCCGTTCTACGGCGTGAACTGGACCCAGTTCTATGTGAGCAGCAATGGGTTCCTCTCCTTTGGCTCCGGAAGCAGCGACTACACGAACGACTGCCCGCTCCCGAACGCGAACGCCCCGAACATGATTGTTGCTCCGATGTGGGACGACCTGTATCCGAACTATGGGAGCGGCGGGGTGTATTACCGGACCTTTTCTTCCTGCCCCATCGGGAGCGGGAAGTGCCTGGTCGTGGAATACGACAACTGGGCGCACTGCTGCTCCCCCACCAACATCGCCGGCACCTTCGAGACAGTGCTCTTTGAGAATGGCAGCGTGCTTGTGCAGGTGCTCGATGGGGGATCCGAGGAAGGGGCGGGCTCCACGACCGGGATCGAGGGGAACAACGCACCCGGAAACCACGGCCTGACCTATGCTTGTGATGTTCCTTCATCCCTGACCGACGGGTTGGCGATCTGTCTGGTCTACCCGGGCTCGACTGGCTGCGTGGCGTCGAACGTCCCATGGCTGGGCGAAGTGCCGGCTGCAGGGGAGGTTCCCGCAGGCGGCTCGCTCGAGATGACGCTTTGGTTCAGTGCCACGGCCACCGCGGGAGTGACCCGGACAGGGGATTATTACGCCACGCTCGTGGTGAACGGCAGCCCCAAGATCCAGGTCCCGGTGACCATGACGGTGGTCGCCGAGCCCGCGCCTCCTCAAGCAGATTTCGATTCCAACAGCCCGGTGTGTTTGGGAGAACAAGCGGTCTTCACGGACACGAGTTTCCTTGGCGTTCCGCCTGCGAGCCAGTTCCTTTGGAACTTTGGCGACGGTTTCACCTCGACCCTGCGCAACCCCCGGCATCGCTATGCGACGGCCGGCGACTACACGGTCACCTTCGAGCTATGCAACGTGGTGGGATGCGACACGGCGCAGGGGCGCGTGTCCGTCTGGCCGTTGACCGCGGCCGGCTTTACGTATAGCGTGAGCGGGAGGACGGTCTGGTTCACCAACACGTCGCGAGGCGCAAGCACCTACCTGTGGGACTTTGGGGACGGAACGAGCTCCCCGGAGGCCAACCCGACACATACCTATGCGGACGATGGTGCATACCTCGTGACGCTCTGGGCCTGGGGACCTTGCGGGGACGATTCGCGCAGCGCCACGTTGGTCGTCGGAGCGGGCTGGCGGGTGTACCTGCCCTTGGTGCTACGGCGAGCGATGTAGCCGTTGCCCGGGTCTCTCGATCTGGGCTTCGCGATGGTGCGGTATCCAGAGGGATCGTGCGCCGGGGCGTCCGGCCAGGCCCGGCCGGCCCCTCCGTGGCAAGGCCAGGGGCGCCACCACTTGGGCAGGTGTGCTGACGCTCCAACAGCGGGCCTTGTCAGTACCGGCGGAACTCGTAGAAAAAGGTAATAGCGATTGACAGGACAACCACCAGGAGGATGTATGCCCGTCCATCCCTCAAACGATAAAGCGTGGCCGGACCAATGGACAATTGGAGCAGTGTTGCGTAAATACCTGTCAGCAGGCCTACGACCGGTAAGAAGCCCAAGCATATTGTCGGAGCCATCCCATAGCAGATGGCTTTCCACGCATTCAGCAGAGGACCCTGCCCACCCAACACGCGAAAGATGATGTGCACGGTGTCACCAACAATAGCACCCGATGGGTTGTCAGCAAGAGCGTCATCATTCCCAGTAGATAGCTCCAACTGCCAAACCGCGGTCGCAGCACGTCTCGCCACCAACGATACGCGTCTCTTTGAGCCGTCAAGGAAGTGTTAACTGGGCTGCTCCCATCGACACCCAAAGCCCATGCTAGTGGTGAAAGAACGGACAACACCACTGCAACAACGAGAAAGTAACGGTAGGCCGGCTACCAGTTTTCGCTCCGAGAGTGCTCGAAGAATGCCTGCGGTTCCCGGGCAATCTCCCACGTCGTACGCAAAAACCTTCTCATCAACACTCTCCGATCAAACTGGCTCCACCACTTTGACGCCGGATAGCACTGCCGCTTTGAAGGCCCAGATTCCTGACAGGTAGCACCGCGGTTCCCAATAAACCGCGTAACAGCCTGTGGTTCCGCCGTCACCAAATCCGGAAAGACACGTTCCAATCACCACAGCCATTGCTGGCGAAACACGCCACGGGTACCGGTGCCGACCACGCTCGGCTGCAACCGCTGGTGCTGCGCTTTGACGACAACAAGGCAGCATAGGCGCTACTGCCCGTACCGCTCGACTAACCACGCTCTCCACTGCCTATCCAACTCGTCCAGAGTATGCCCGTAGACCGCCAACACGCTCGCTTCAAACTGAGCGCGCTCACCCGGGATGAACGAGAAGTGCTGTGCCCATCCGAAGTCTTCGATAGCGGCATAGAATTCCGGATACCTGGCATTGGCTTTCCACAGTTGGCGAAAAGCATCCACTCCATAGTTCGTGATCAGGTAACCCACGAAGGACGCAGCAGGTTCGTATGGCTGTGGCCTCTGGCGACGGAACGTCCTTGTACGAGCCAGTTCGCTCAGAGTCGGCAGATCGTGCTCTTGAATGTACTTCCAGGCAGCGTAATGGTGGTCTGTTACTACGGTACTGTGGTTCAGCCAGGTGGCAATGCCCTCATCAATCAGCTTGATCTTCTGTCGCTCGCCAGCAATCTGGTAGGCGATGATGTGGGTCATCTCGTGACCAATGCTCTGATCATCATTGGCAAAGATCTCGTTCCACTCCGGCACGGCAAATCCCGCATCAAGTTCATCGTAAACATAGAAGTCGATCCAAGCAGTCAAAGATACGCCCAGGTAAGGACAGTTTTGCTCGAAGACCTCGTCGTAGATGCCGGCAAGAGTGGCAAGCTCCGGTGAACGGGGGTAGTCGGGAGCATAATGGACGATAAAGTGTTCACTCCTATAGGTCAGCCAATCGCGATGCTCCAAGTAGAGCTCCACGCGATGGGTATTTGTCCAACCCAGGTAGAAACAGACAGGACAAAACAGAAGCACAACTGCTATCCACCGCCGGATCACAGCGGCTACCCGCTGGCGAAAATGCAAGAACCACACCAAACCGATGCACCACACGCCCAGTAGCCCCAGCAGAGCCATACCGACTGGCCCGCCGGGGTGCAAAAAGATAGCCAATCCCAACGCCCCCAAGGCAACGAGGACGAGCACAGCAAAGTACTTCAGGACAGCCCTCAAGGTGAGTAGAAACCTCATTTCCCCCGATGCGCGAGCTCCGTTCCAACGGCTGATCCAACGCCCATTGGGACCAAGTTGCATAACTACGGATTCTAGAAGCTCCGCCTTTGGCAGCTCTGGGGACGATTACGCGATCTCCTTATCCATCTACGGCAGCTGACTCCGGCAACGTTGTGGGGTGAAAAGCGATGGTCAAGGACCATTGCGCAAGTTCATCATAGCACGCGGGGGGGGGCAAGGTGTCAACGTCCACCCGCGGGCGTGACTGTCCGCTCAGCGGTGGAATTGTTTTCCGACAAAGATCGGGTTTCCACCCTGGCTACCTTCAGCCCCCAATATCCTCCACTGGCGGGAACTGGGGCAAAATACGCCTATCCCACCCTTTATCGGACAGGCACCCGCTGGCAGCATCGGGTTCCCCTTTCCGGAGCCCGGCTAGGACATCCGCAGCCTCCAGGAAACCCTGCGCTGTAAAGATGTACGTAGGACGCTGACCCATGCCCGCCAGGGCCGCGCGCTGGCCTTACGTAGCCCCCCGGAGGAGGCCGGGCCAGCGGGAGGTTGAGGCACCTCCTCGGAAGCGAGGCGGGGAGCGTTGCTTTGCGGCCACCGGTTCCGGCACGCTGGCGATGGCTATAGCCACAGGCATGCCCCTGGTGGTTGCCCTCTCAGAGCGCATGTGATAGAATGGGCCCGAGGCAGGCGGAGGGCAAGGTGTACCGGGCAAGGCATTGGGTGCGATCGATCCTGGTGGCTGCCTTCGGGGTTGTGGCGGCCTTGTTGGCTTGCCTTCCCGCCCTGGCACAGGGCAGGGAAGTGACCGTGCTGACCCTGGACGGCGTGATCAACCCGGTTACGGCCACCTATGTCGCGCGGGGTATCCGGACAGCAGCGGCGGAAGGAGCACAGGCGCTGATCATCCAACTGGATACGCCGGGCGGACTGATGGAGTCCACCGAGGCGATCGTACGCGCGATCGCCAACGCGCCCCTTCCGGTGGTCGTGTATGTCGCACCGCGTGGTGCGCGTGCGGCGTCGGCGGGAGTGTTTATCACCTACGCCGCTCACGTTGCCGCGATGGCTCCGGATACGCGCATCGGGGCGGCTACTCCGGTGGCCTTCGGCGAAGAAGGGCAACCGGTCTCGCTTCCCCCAGAGATGCAGCGCAAGATCGAGGAGGACGCACTGGCGGCGCTCCGTTCCCTGGCCCAGGAACGCGGCCGCAACCCCGAGTGGGCCGAGCGCGCCGTACGGGAGGCAGCGTCGGCGACCGCGCGCGAGGCGTTGGACCAGGGAATCGTCGAGATCCTCGCCGAGGACCTGAACGACCTCCTACGTCAGCTCAACGGGCGCCGTGTGGTGCTGGCTTCGGGCCGTGAGATCACCCTGGCTACGCGCGGGGCCTCCTTACGCTTCCTGCCGATGAGCGCGCTGGAACGCTTCCTCCTGACGATCACCAACCCAACGGTGGCCTACCTCCTCTTGAGCGTCGGGCTGCTGGGGCTGTGGGTGGAGTTTTCCCAGCCGGGGGTTTCGCTCCCCGGGGTATTGGGCGGGGTGTGCGTCCTTTTGGGCCTCTATGCGCTCGGGACGCTTCCCGTGAACTGGGCAGCGGTGTTCCTGATGCTCTTTGCCTTTGTGCTCTTTGCGTTCGATATCTTTGCCAGCACGCACGGCGTGCTGACGATCGGAGGAATGGTGGCGTTCATCATGGGCTCGCTTCTCCTGTTTCACTCCCCGGAGCCGTACCTGCGGGTGCAGCCGTGGGCGATCGCCCTGGTCGCTGGGGTGGTCCTGTTGCTTGTGGTGCTCATCGTGCGGGCGGCCATCCGCGGCCAGCGCCGGCCGATCGTTTCCGGCCCCGAAGCGTTGATTGGCGCCGTAGGCGAGGTGAGGGAAGAGCTCGACCCAGAAGGCCTGGTGTTCGTCGATGGGGCGCTTTGGCGGGCGCGCTCTTCGGGGGAACGGATCGCGGCCGGCCGCCGGGTAGAAGTGGTACGGATCGAGGGGTTGCTCCTTCACGTCAGACCGCACGAGGAAGGCCCCTCGCAAGGCTAGGTGAGGCTTCCAGGCGCGGGGATGGTCCCCGGCGCTTCTTCTTGCGTTGGCAGGAGGGTTCCCCATGGAGGCAGGCAGCTATCTGGTGCTCGGTATCATCGTTTTGATCGTGCTCTGGCTGATCCGCGTCTCGGTGCGGATCTGCCGTGAGTATGAACGGCTGGTGATTTTCCGGTTGGGGCGCTTTTCGGGAGTGCGAGGGCCGGGATGGGTCTGGTTGATCCCGTTCATCGAGCGCGTCGAGCGGCGGGTCGATATGCGGATCCTGACCTTGGATGTGCCGTCTCAGGAGATCATCACCCGGGACAACGTCACCATCAAAGTCAACGCGGTGCTCTATTTCAAGGTGGTCGATGCCCAAAAGGCGGTGATCAACGTGGCCAACTATGTGGCGGCATGCCTGCAGATCGCCCAGACGACCCTGCGGGATGTCGTCGGGCAGTCGGAGCTGGATCAACTGCTGGCGCATCGGGACGTGATCAACGCACGCCTTCAGTCGATCATCGATGAGGCGACTGAACATTGGGGCGTGAAAGTCACCATCGTGGCGATCAAGGATGTCGAGCTGCCCGCGGGAATGCAGCGCGCCATGGCCCGGCAGGCCGAGGCGGAGCGCGAGAAGCGGGCCAAGATCATCCACGCCGAAGGCGAATACCAGGCTGCCCAGCAGCTCACGGAAGCGGCCAAAGTGATCGGCTCCATTCCTGCGGCCATCCAGCTGCGCTACCTTCAGACGCTCACTGAGATCGCGGTGGAAAAGAACTCGACCATCCTCTTCCCGTTGCCGATCGATCTGGTGCGCCCGTTCCTGGAGATGGCGCGTCCGGGCGGTGCGCCTGCGGCCGAGTAAAGGGAGGGAGCCGGCCATGTCGAATTGGGAACGGGGCGATCCGAGCCCTTTCTTTCTCCGGCAGGGCCCGGTGGGATGCCTTTTGCTCCACGGCTTTCCCGGATCCCCCGCAGAGATGCGCGGCCTGGGGGAGTTCCTGGCTGCGCGCGACGTGACGGTTCTCGCCCCGCTTCTTCCTGGGATGGGGACGGTGCCGGAGGCGCTGTTCGGGGTCACGTGGAGAGACTGGGTGCGCAGCGCCGAAGAAGCCCTTGAGGAGCTGGGGCGGCATTGCGACCGCCGTTTTGTGGCCGGCCTTTCGCTGGGAGGCCTGCTCACATTGTACCTTGCGGCACGTCATCCGCTGAGCGGCGCGGTTGCCCTGGCTCCGGCGATCCGGGTGCGGGACTGGCGCTTTCGCTTTGCCCATCTGATGCGCGGCTCCCGACGCTGGATCGAACCCGATCCGGAGCGCGATGACTTGGCCGATCTGGCGGGGCGCAGGCTCACCTGGCATTATGCGCGTTACCCCGCGTGCAGCGTCAGTCAGGTGCTCAGCCTGGTGCAGGAGACGAAAAGGTCGCTGCACCGGGTGCGCTGCCCTACACTGATCATCCAGAGCTGGCGCGATGGCACATTGGTGCCCGAGGGGGCACGGTGGGCTTATGAGCGGATCCCGGCCACGGGCAAGCGGCTGGTGTGGCTGGAGCGGAGCGGACATAACGTCCTGGTGGATTTGGAGCGCGAGCGAGTTTTTCAGGAGGTCTGGCACTTCTTGTCCTCGCTAGCCTCCTAGAGCCTGCTGACCTCCCGATTCCGCCCGGCCGCCTCAGGCGCTCGCGCGGGTCTGGTTCCCCTGGTAGCCCTGCCGGCGCAGCGCTTCCTCTACATCTTCGCGCGTCGCGTAGCCTAGGGCGATCCAGATCTCGCCGATGCGCCGTCGGAAGCCCTCTGCCTTCTGTACCGCCAGGCCGGCTTCGAGCTGTGTGCGGGTGATCTTGTGCATGTCGAGCAAGATTTTCCCCAGCATCCGATGGATCTGCTCGTTTGCGGCTTCCCAGTAGTCCCTGCCCAGGCTAAGACAGGCGTGGGATTTGCGTTTGATCATCTGGTTCGGCCAGACCTGGCGTACCGCAGGGTGCATGCACATCCCCCAGCCCTGACGGTGGCCGGCACGGAAGTGAACACAAGTCGCGCAGCGGCGGTCGCCCATGGCGCACCTCCGGTGCTCTTCCCGTTCCCATGGCAAGCCGATCACATCACCACGCGCTGGTAACCCTCCCGTAGCATGGTTTTTGCCGCCCCGACGACCACGCGCAGGTGCTCCGGGTTGTGGACATAATCCAGGTCGTTCGTATCGATCGCCAGAAGGGGGGCGCGGTCGTAACTTTCGAAAAACGCCTCGTAGGCCTGGCATAGCTGCTCGATGTACCCTTCCTCCATGGAGCGCTCGAAGGCCCGATCGCGCTGTGCAATCCGTCCCATGAGCACGTCCAGCCGGGCCCGGAGATAGATCACGAGATCCGGACGGGTCGTGCGGTCCGCCAGGATCTCGTAAAGGCGCTCGTACATGTCCCACTCGTCTCCACTCAGGTTGATGCGCGCGAAGATGCGGTCCTTTTCCAGGAGGTAGTCGCTCAGGAGGTTGGCACGCTTGAGCGTCTCCGGCACAACCACGCGCTGCTGGCGGTATCGGGAAAGCAAGAAGAAGATCTGTGTCTGGAAGGCGTAACGAGCCCGGTCCTCGTAGAACCGGGGCAGGAACGGGTTTTCCTCGACGACTTCTAGCAGGAGTTCTGCCTGGAAATGGGGCTGTAGCAGGCGTGCCAGCGTTGTCTTGCCCACGCCGATGACGCCTTCGATGGCGATGAAGACATGCCGTTGTTCGGTCACCCGTGCGGACTCCTTTGGGTAGCGCGCGCCTCGAACTGAGTATACCACAGGGGTGTCCTGCGGTCAATGGCGTCGCCGCTGCGCGAGACGAGGGGCCTGCTTCGCGTCAAACCCGGATCCGTTTCCAGTGGCCGCGCCGGAAGAGCGCCCAGATCAACACGGCTCTCCCCGCCCAATCGACCGCCGTTCCCCACCAGACTCCCGCCAGTCCCCAGTCGAGCACCTCAACGAAGAGGTAGACGACTGCCAGCCGGAAGAGCACCGTCCCGACGAGCGTAACCCACATCGGGGTGCGCGTGTCTCCCGAGCCGCGAAGTCCGCCCGCGAGCACCATTTGGACGGCGATCGAGGGCTGTTCGGCCGCCGCGATCCGCACGGCCATTCCAGCCAGAGAGAGCACCTCCGCGGTGGAGCCGAAGGCCCGAACAATCCATGGCCCGAGCAACGCGAAGGCCACGGCGATGCTTCCCATGAGGCTGAGCGCCATTCCGAGCGTACGACGGATGCCTCCCTCGGCGAGCTCCGCATCTCCGGCGCCCAACGCCTGACCGGCGAGCGTGGCCGCGGCCACACTGAGGCCCCACCCTGGCATGAAGGAGAGCGACTCGACGCGCAGGGCGATCTGGTGAGCAGCCAGCGCCACCGTTCCAAGGCCGCTCACCATCCGCATGAACAACGCATACCCCAGGCGCGAGACGATGGCCTCCCCCAGGTTGGGAAGCGCGACGCGGATCAGGCGCAGGAGCAGGTCTGTGTCCGGGGGCCAGAGCGCACGCGCCTGGAATCGTAGGGCAGTCCGTCCGGAAAAGAGCGCGGCCAACGCCAGCATTCCCCCGATCGCCCGAGCGCTCGCCGTAGCCCAGCCTGCGCCCGCCAATCCGAGCGCCGGAAATGGACCGAGCCCGAAGATCAGGACGCCCGCGGCAAGGACGTTCCAGACGTTCATCACTAGCGTAATCCACATGGGGGTGCGCGTGTCGCCAGCACCCCGCATCGTGCCGTTGGCCACCATCATGGGGAAGCTCAGGAGCGCTGTGGTCATCAGGATGCGGATGTACCGGGAGCCCTGTTCCACCACCGCCGCTTCCGCCCCCATCCACCGGAACAGGACCGGGGTAAAGGCAAAGAACAGTCCCATTGTCGCCAAAGAGACCCATCCAGCCAGCAGCAGGGCCTGTCCTCCTGCACGTGCCGCCCGGTCCCAGTCGCGTTCCCCGCACGCGCGCGCCACCAGCGCCACCCCGCTTACGGCAAGGGCTTCGAACAGTCCGTTGGCAACGAACATAAGCGTGCTTCCCAAGCCGATTGCAGCCAGCGCTACATCGTCCCGAAGCCAGCCGATGAGCAACGTATCGGCCAAAAAGACCGCCATGACGAGAAGGTTCTCTACCACCGCGGGAGCAGCCAGGCGGACGATCGTGTGCGTGAGCCTCTCGGGGCGCAAATCGAGCGGTGTCGTGTGGAAACTCACCGATCCCTCCTCGATGGTGGCTGAAGCAACGGCCGTATCATACCCCAGCAGAATCGGCGGCGCAACCCCGGTTTGACAGAGCCGGAGCGCGCGGGGTATAATTCCGGCGCCCGAACGTGCGCCGCAGCAAAGATGACGCGGCTTGGCAGGCCACAAGGGCGGACAAGGAGGTCCGTGTGACGACGGATTGGGAAAAGCTGGTTTCCGCGGCCGGCCGGAGCCTGCGCGGCTCCGCGGTACGCGAACTGTTCCAGGTGGTTCAGCGGCCGGGAGTAATCTCGTTCGCCGGTGGGATGCCGGCCCCCGAGACGTTTCCGTGCGCCGAGGTCGCCGAGGCGTGCGCGACGGTCTTGCGAGAGCAGGGCCGCGTGGCGCTCCAATACGGCCAAACCGAAGGGTTCCAGCCGTTACGGGAGTACATCGCCGAAGTCACCATGGCCCAAATGGGCGTCTACGCCCGTTGCGAGAATGTGCTCATCACCACCGGTAGCCTGCAGGTGGCTGACCTTCTGCCCAAAGTGCTTGTCGACCCCGGGGAAGCGATCGTTGTGGAAGCACCCACCTTCCTCGGGTCGCTGGCCTCCTTCTCCGCCTACCGCCCTCGATACATCTCCGTTCCTCTGGATGGGGAAGGGATGCGGGTCGATCGGCTGGAAGAAGTGCTCGCGGCCGGCGAATGCCCCAAGTTCATCTACACCATCCCGAATTTCCACAATCCCGCCGGTTGCACGTTGTCCCTGGAGCGCAGGCAGCGGCTGGTCGCGCTCGCCGATCGCTACGGCGTCCCGATTCTGGAGGACGACCCGTACGGGATGCTCCGCTTCTCCGGGCAGCCTTTGCCGCCGCTCATCCGACTCGATCAGGAGCAGCTGGGGATCGGTGGAGGGCAGGAAGCCTACGCGTCCGGGAACGTGCTCTATGCCGGATCCTTTTCCAAGATCCTTTCCCCGGGCATGCGCCTGGGCTGGGTCGTTGGCCCCGTTCCCATCGTCACCCGATTGGCACGCGCCAAACAGGGGACGGATCTCCATACCAGCTTGCTCGTGCAGATGATCGCGTACGAACTTTGCCGCCGAGGTTTCTTCCCCGCACACATCGCGCGCATCTGCGCCCTATACCGGCAACGACGGGACCTGATGTTGGCCTTGTTGCGGGAGCATTTCCCGCCGGAGGTGCAGTGGAAGGTGCCCGAGGGAGGGCTATTCGTTTGGGTCACATTGCCCGAGGGCTGCGACGCAGAGGCGCTGCTTTCGGAAGCGCTCGCGCAGGGAGTGGCTTTTGTTCCTGGCCGGGCCTTTTACGCCGGTGAGGGGGGGCAGAACCAGATGCGCCTCAACTTCTCCTGCGCTTCCGAAGAGCAGCTCCGTGAGGGGGTAGCCCGGCTGGGTGCTGTGGTACGGGCCCACTTGGCCCGGATGGGCTGACCCCCAGGAAGGGACCGGGTGGACAAGGTGCGCCTGGACCTCCTGCTCGTACGCCGGGGCCTGGCGGAGACCCGTGCGCGGGCACAATGGCTGATCCGCAACGGCCGCGTATCGGTGGATGGCCAGATCTGCCGGAGAAGCGGCATGCTTGTGAGTCCGCTGGCGCCGATCCGTCTCCACGGGGGGCTACCCTACGTCAGCCGTGGGGGACTCAAGCTGGCGCACGCGCTCGACCGTTTTGGGCTCTCGGTGGCTGGCTGGGTTGCGCTGGATTGCGGGGCTTCCACCGGAGGCTTTACCGATTGCCTGCTCCAGCGAGGGGTGCGGCGCGTCTATGCGGTCGACGTTGGGCACGGGCAACTCCATCCCCGGCTTCGTAAGGACGAGCGCGTGGTGAACCTTGAGGGCATGGACATCCGTCGGGAGGACGCGCTTCCGGCGGGCGTGCAGGTCGATCTGGCTACGGTCGATGTCAGCTTTATTTCGTTGCGCGCAGTGCTCCCGGCTGTGCTGCGCTGGGTCCGCCCGGACGGCGTGGTGATCGCGCTGATCAAGCCGCAGTTCGAAGTCGGCCCCGGTGCGGTGGGCCGCAGCGGTGTCGTTCGCAGCCCGGGATTGCGCCGCAAGGCTGTGGCCGAGGTGTTGCGGTTTGCCGCCGGCCTGGGCCTTGGGCTGATCGGCCTGACCCCTGCTCCCCCGGACCAGGAACGCGGGAACGTGGAACTGCTGGCCGGTTGGCGGCGCGGCAGCGAGGGCCTTTCCCTTGAAGAAGCGTTGGCCGGCCTCTGAGGTGGCGCACGATTGGCTGCGCGGGTGGGGGCGAAGCCCGTGCACCCGAGGATCGCACCGCTAGGCATCTTTCTGGCCCAGAAGGTCCCAGCAGGGTTTGCTCACCGGATCTGCCTCCGGTATAATGGCCTCGGGAGGGCTTGCAGTGGAGCCGCGGCGGCATACGATCCTGGTCGTTTCGGACGGCACCGGTACCACGGCCGAGCGGGTGATCCGGGCGGCGCTCCTTCAATTCCCGAGCGCGGAGCCGCAGATTGAGCGTCGTCCGGAGATCCGGGCGCCGGAACAGGTGCGCGCCGTGGTGCAGGAAGCGCGGGAACGGGGAGCGATGCTTGTGCATACCCTGGTATCGCCCGAGTTGCGACGCTTCCTGTACATGGAAGCCGACTCTGCCCAGGTGATCGCCGTGGACCTGATGGGGACCGTGCTCACACAGCTGGCGCGCTACCTGCAGAGCGTCCCCCAGGTCCGCCCGGGCATCCTCTACGGCGACGAGCGGTATTTCCGCCGCGTAGAAGCGCTGGAATACGCCATCCACCACGACGACGGCCAGGGCCTACGGGATATCGACCGGGCGGAAATCGTTCTGGTAGGGGTGTCGCGCACGTCCAAGACCCCTGTGAGCATCTATCTGGCCTATCGGGGCTTCCGGGTGGCCAATTTGCCGGTCGTTCTGGGCATCCCCCTCCCCGAGGCGATCGAACGAGTGCCACCGGGGCGTGTGGTGGGCCTGACCGTAGACGCGCAGCGCTTGGCCGCGATCCGCGAAGCGCGGCTGAAGCACTATCCCCCTCTGGGACTGGAGTATGCCAATATCGACCACATCCGCCAGGAACTCCGCTACAGCCGCGAGCTCTTCGCGGCGCACGGTTGGCCCGTCGTGGATGTGACCGGGAGATCGGTCGAAGAGACGGCGCGCGAGGTGCTTAACCTCGTGGGGTTGAGCGAGTAGGGGGCCAGGATGAAGAAAGGGCTGATCCTTCAGAACGGCCGTATCTACACGATGGATCCGGAGCGCCCGGTGGCCGAGGCCGTGGTGCTGCGGGGTACCCGGATCGCCTACGTGGGCACAACCTCAGAGATGCGGGTGTGGGCCGGGCATGGAGGTTGGGAGGTGATTGACCTTCAGGGCCGCACCGTGCTCCCCGGCCTCACCGATGCCCACGTGCATTTGAGCGGTTATGCGGTCGCCCGCACGCGTGTCAACCTCACCGGGGTTGCGAGCCTGGAAATGGCGCTGGAGCGGGTCGCGGCCTGGGCGGAGCGGACGCCGAAGGGTCGGTGGATCGTCGGCCACGGGTGGAACCACAACCTTTGGGGCGGGCGCTGGCCGACCCGGTGGGACCTGGACCGGGTGGCGCCCGAACACCCTGTGGCTCTGGAGCGCGTGGACGGGCACTCCGTCTGGGTGAACTCCCTGGCGCTCCAGATGGCCCAGGTGAGCGCGGAGACGGAGCCTGCCGAAGGAGGCGAGATTGTGCGGGACGAGGAGGGCCGGCCGACGGGTATCCTGAAAGAGCGGGCGGGGGAACTCGTGCTGAGGCAGATCGGCAAGCCGGACGCGACGGAGCGACAGAGGTTGCTCCTGGAGGCTTTTTCGGAAGCCCATTCCTATGGCATCACGGGGGTTCACGCGCCCGAGGAAGCGGAGGCGTTCCAGGATTACCAGGCGCTGTACGCCCGGCGGGCGCTCCGGCTCCGGGTGCTGGCCCATTTGCCGCAGAACCGTTTGGACGAGGCCATCGCGCTGGGCATTCGTTCTGGTTTCGGCGACGAGCGTCTGCGCGTGGGCGGACTGAAGATCTTTGCCGATGGGAGCCTGGGGTCCAAGACCGCTTCCCTCCTGGAGGACTACGAGGACGAGCCAGGGTATCGTGGCCTCCCAACGATGTCCGTGCGCGAGCTGGATCAACTCGTCCGGAAGGCAGCGCAGGCAGGGATTGCGGTGGCGGTTCATGCGATTGGGGACCGGGCGGTCCGGCTGACTCTGGACACGATCGCCCGGGCGCAGCGAGAGGCGGTGCGGCCGGCGCTTCCTCACCGGATCGAGCACGTCCAGCTGATCCACCCGCACGATATCACGCGCCTGCACGAGCTGGGCGTGGTTGCCTCCATGCAGCCGATCCACTGTACCTCGGATATGGCGGTAGCACAACGGTTTTGGGGCGAGCGTTGCCGCTACGCCTATGCGTGGCGCAGCCTCCTGGATGCCGGTACGGTGCTGGCCTTTGGCTCCGATGTCCCGGTCGAGACGATGGACCCCTGGGCGGGCATCCACGCGGCAGTCACCCGTCAGCGCCCAGACGGCACGCCGCTGGCTGGATGGCACCGGGAGGAGCGGCTCACTGTGGAGGAAGCGGTGCGGGCCTACACCCAGGGGCCCGCTTTCGCATCGGGGGAGTCCCACCTGAAGGGCTCGATCACGGAAGGGAAAGTCGCCGACCTGGTGGTGATCGATCGGGACATCTTCCGGATCCCGCCGCAGGAAATCCTGGGGACACGGGTCTGGATGACCATCCTGGGCGGCGAGGTCGTGTACGAAGGCCGGGATTGAGCGCGCTGTTCCCCTCATCTTCCTTGTGGCCCGTTTGACAACTGGGCATTCCATGGTATACTTCACGCGTTAAAATAATCACTCCGCGAAATAATCGTCGCTGGGGCGATCGGGGCTTTCGATGTTGCGTTTGCTCAAGTACCTGAAACCTTACCTTGCGCTCATCCTGGTATCGGTGGCACTGCTCTTCCTGCAGGCGAACGCGGACCTGGCCCTGCCGGATTATATGTCGCGCATCGTGAACGTGGGGATCCAGCAGGGAGGGATCGAGCGGCCGGTGCCGGAGGCCTTGCGCACGCAAACGATGGAGCACATGGTGCTTTTCCTCACCGAAGAGGAGAAAGCCGAGGTGCTCACGCGCTATGTGCGGGTGGACCGCTCCTCGCCCGATTTCGAGGCGTATCGGAAGCGGATTCCCGCGCTGGCCGCAGAGCCGGTGTACGTCCTTCCACCGGAGCAGGTGTCCGCACTCGAGCCACTGGCCCCGGCGATCGGACGGGCGCTGCTCGTCGTGCGCGGGATCGAGCAGATCCAGGCCAACCCGGCGCAGGCCCAGATCTGGATGCCAGGCTTCGATATGTCGCGCATCCCGCCCGGCACGGACCTCTTTGCGCTTTTGAGCGCTCTGCCTTCGTCCCAGCGTGCGGCGATCATCGGGGCTATGGATCGCCGGTTTGGCGCGCTGGGCGGGGAAAGGGCGCTCCTTCAGGCCGCGGCACGCGTGGTGGTGCAAGAATACGAAGCGCTTGGCATGGACACGCTGCGCATCCGCAATGCGTACATCCTGCGCGTCGGAGGCCAGATGCTCCTGATTGCCCTGGTTTCCGCCGGCGCGACGCTGACGGTGGGCTTTTTCGCGGCTCGCACGGCGGCCGGCCTGGCGCGGGACCTGCGGCACCACTTCTTCGAGCGGGTGATGCGCTTTTCCAGTGCCGAGATGGAGCGGTTTTCCACGGCGTCGCTGATTACCCGATCCACCAACGACATCACCCAGATTCAGATGGTGATGATGTTCCTGCTGCGCATGGTCTTTTACGCGCCGATTGTCGGGGTGGGAGCGGTCATCCGGGCGGTGAACAAGGGCCCTTCGATGTGGTGGATCCTGGCGCTCGCGGTATCGCTCCTGCTCGCGGTGGTGAGCGTGCTCTTTCGCGTCACGGTACCACGCTTCAGGGTCCTGCAGGAGCTGCTCGACCGCCTGAACCGCATCGCCCGGGAAAACCTCACCGGGATGATGGTCGTGCGCGCTTTCAACCGTCAGGGGTACGAGGAGGAGCGCTTCGACCAGGCGAACCGGGAGTTGACGGAGACGGCACTGTTTGTCAACCGGGTTGCAGTGCTCGCGATGCCGCTGATGATGGTGCTGATGAACGGCGTCTCGGTGCTGATCATTTGGGTGGGGGCGCACCAGGTGGCGCAGGCGACCATGCAGGTGGGCGACATGATGGCCTTCCTGCAGTACGCGATGCAGATCGTTTTCTCGTTCATGATGCTTTCGATGCTTTTCATCATGCTTCCTCGCGCCGATGTGGCGGCCGGCCGCATCGCTGAAGTTCTGGAGACGGCGCTCACGATCCGCGATCCAGAGCATCCTCGGACGTTCCCGGAACCGTTCGAGGCCACGGTGGAATTCCGCCACGTTTCCTTCCGCTATCCGGGCGCCGAGGAGGATGTGCTCCACGACATTAGCTTCACCGTATCCGCGGGGCAGACGGTGGGCATCATCGGCACGACTGGGTCGGGCAAGTCCACGCTCATCAGCCTGATCCCGCGCTTCTACGATGTGACCGAGGGAGCCGTGTACGTCGGGGGTGTGGATGTGCGCCACGTTCGCCTGCGAGACCTGCGCGAAAAGATCGGCTATGTCCCCCAGCAGAGCAACCTCTTCACGGGCACGGTGGAGAGCAACCTGCGCTACGCCAACGAAGAGGCCCGGGAGGAGGACTTGCTTTCGGCCCTCGAGACGGCTCAGGCCTCCGACTTTGTACTCTCGCGCACGGAAGCGCTTTCGATGGAGGTCGCGCAAGGGGGGAGCAACTTCTCCGGTGGCCAGAGACAGCGGCTGAGCATTGCCCGGGCGCTGGTAAAACGCCCTCCGATCTACATCTTTGACGACTCCTTTTCGGCTCTCGACTATCGCACCGATGCGCGGCTGAGACGTGCGCTGCGGCAGTATGTGGGTAGGAGCACGGTGATCATTGTTTCCCAGCGGGTGGCGACGGTCAAGGATGCCGACCGAATCCTGGTGCTGGATGAAGGGCGGCTCATTGCTCAAGGAACCCACGAAGAGCTCCTGGAGTGCTGCGAGGTCTACCGCGAGATTGCCTCCTCGCAGCTCAAGCTGCTGGAGGTGCAGGCGTGAACGCGCAAGACCGGCGCTCGCGCGAAATTTCCCCCGTTCGGCTCGGGCCGATGGGAGGTCGCGGTGCTTTCGGGGGACGTGGCCATATGATGATGGGCCCAGTCGAAAAGCCGCGGGACTTTCGCGGAACGCTGCGCAAGTTGCTGGCGTACCTGGGATCGCACGGGCTAAAAGTCCTGGTTGTGCTGATCCTGGCGTCAGGCTCGACGGCCTTTTCGATCTTCGGGCCGAAGGTGCTGGGAAGGGCAACCACGCGATTGTTCGAAGGGCTGATCGCGCAACTCAGCGGGACAGGGCAGATCGATTTTGCCGGGATCGGCCGGATCTTGCTCACGGTACTGGTGCTCTACCTGGCCTCGGCGCTGCTCGGTTACGTGCAGGGCTGGTTGATGACCGACGTGGCCGTGCGCGTGACCTATCAGATGCGCAAGGACTTGATGGCCAAGATCCACCGGATGCCGTTCCGCTATTTCGACGGTACGCCGCACGGCGAGGTGCTGTCGCGCCTGACCAACGATGTGGATACGGTCCATCAGACGTTGAACCAGACCTTGACCCAGGTCGTCACTTCCTTCGTCACGGTCGTCGGGATTCTCGCGATGATGCTCAGCATCAGCTGGGCGATGACCCTGGTCGCGCTGGTGATGATCCCGCTCTCTTCGGGCATTGTGGTGATGATCGTGCGCCGCTCCCAGAAGCTCTTCGCCAGGCAGCAAGCTTACCTGGGCCACCTGAACGCGCATGTGGAAGAAATGTTTGGGGGCCACGTGATTGTCAAGGCCTTCTGCGGGGAGGAAAAGAGCCAGCAGGAATTCGATGCCCACAATACCTCCCTCTATCACGTCGCCTGGAAAGCACAGTTCCTTTCGGGCATCATGATGCCCGCCATGGCGCTGATCGGCAACTTGAGCTACGTGGCCGTGGTCATTCTGGGCGGATACCTGGCGGTGCGGGGGCGCGTGGCGCTGGGGGACATTCAGGCCTTCATCCAGTACGTGCGTTCCTTCAACCAGCCTATCACGCAGCTGGCAAACATCTCCAATGTGTTGCAGCAGACGATCGCTGCCGCCGAGCGCGTCTTCGAATTCTTGGCCGAGGCAGAGGAATCGCCCGATCCAGAACAGCCGGTACATCTCGAGAAAGTCGGGGGACGCGTGGATTTCGACCGGGTGTACTTTGGGTACCTACCCGATCGCCCCGTAATTCAGGGGTTCTCTGCAGCCATCCGGCCTGGGCAGAAGGTCGCCATTGTCGGGCCCACGGGAGCGGGCAAGACGACCATCGTGAAGCTCCTCATGCGCTTCTACGACGTGGACGGTGGCTCGATCCGTGTGGACGGGCACGACGTGCGACGCATGCGTCGAGCTGACCTGCGCCGGCTTTTTGGCATGGTGCTTCAGGATACGTGGCTCTTCAATGGCACCGTGCTGGATAACATCCGCTACGGCCGACCGGACGCCTCGGAAGACGAGGTCGTTGCCGCAGCGCGGGCGGCCTATATCGATCGGTTCATCCGAACGCTTCCCGAAGGGTACCGCATGGTGATTAGCGAGGAGGTAACGAACCTCTCGCAGGGGCAGAAACAGTTGCTCACGATTGCCCGTGCATTCCTGGCCGACCCGCCCATGCTCATCCTGGATGAGGCGACGAGCTCGGTCGACACGCACACCGAACTCCTGATTCAGCAGGCGATGGACCAGCTGATGCGGGGCCGTACGAGTTTCATCATCGCACACCGGCTATCCACCATCCGCAATGCCGACCTGATCCTGGTCATGCGGGATGGCAACATCGTCGAGCAGGGGACCCACGAAGAGCTGCTCGCGCGCGGTGGCTTCTACGCAGAGCTCTACAACAGCCAGTTCGAGCCGGCCTGAGGCGGCGTTTGCGCAGAGGCGTTCGTTATAGTACAATGAGTTTAACCTGTTGGGCCTCCGGGGGAGGTCTTGCTGGTGGGTGTGCTGGTATTGGACCGGCAGGTCATCCACTACGAGGTGATCGGCCAGGGGGAGCCGGTTCTTTTCCTCCACGGTTGGATGGGTTCCTGGCGCTACTGGCTCCCCACCATGGAAGCGGTGGCGAACCGTTTCCGGGCATTCTCGTTCGACTTCTGGGGGTTCGGCGACTCGGACAAGGATGCCGACGCCCATACCATCGAAGAGTATGTAGAGCAAGTGCTCCGCTTCCTCGATGGAATGGGCATCGGCCGGACGCACCTTGTGGGTCATTCCATGGGGGGCATGGTGGCGCTCAAGACGGCCATCGACTATCCCGAACGGATCGCCCGGGTCGTCACTGCCGGCGCGGTCATCGAAGGTTCGGCGCTGGCCCCGCTGCTCAAACTGACCACGAGCCAGCTCGTGGCCCGGCTTTTTGTGCGCCGGCCGGTCGTGACCAGCGTGTGGCGGAGGTTGCTCCAGGAAATCCGTGCTGGCTGGAGCCGTTGGTTCCAGGAGGTGGTGGACGAGAGCACCAAGTTCAGCCGGGAAGCGGTTTGGCGCAGCGTACGCTCGATGCGCCAGACTGACCTTCGCCCGGAGCTGGCGCGCCTCCGGGTGCCGGCGTTGATCGTGCACGGCGCGGAGGACGATATCGTGCATCCCGGACAAGTCAAAGCCGTGCAGGAGATGGGATTGCCCTGGGTGCGGGTTATCCTGATGCCGCACTGTCGCCATTTCCCGTTTATGGATGAACCGGAAACGTTCTTGCAGTTGCTCTTGCGATTTCTAAGCGAAGGAGAAACCGATGCCCGTACTGTTGCTGAAGGATCGCTGTGACCACTTGCCTCACTGCTATGCGGCGGGAGCCTGTCCGAACCAGGCCCTCTTTTACGATGAGCGGAGCGGGCAGGTCGTCGTGTTGCCCGAACGGTGTGGGGACTGCCGCGGGCCGTGCCTGAACTTCTGCGACCGCTTTGCGCTCAAATTCGCCCCAACGCTTGACGAGTTGCGGTTGGTGCAGGCTGAGCTGGATGGCTCGATGTCGGCCGAACAGATCGCACGGGAGCGCATGCGGCTGAAGCAGGAGGCTGAAGCACGCGCAAGGGCCGCGCTGCCGGAGGTCACCGGGGCCAGTTTCCAGCGCGAAGTCTTGCAGGCGACGCTTCCGGTGCTGGTTGCGGTGTGTAGCTCTCGCTCCGCTGCCTGCCGGACGCTGGAGAACACCTTGCAGCAGGTATCCCAGCAGTTCGTGGGCCAGGTGTTGTTCCGGCGCATCGATAGCGATCGCGAGCCCCAATTGGTGGCGGCGCTACAGGTACGGAGCGTGCCCACGCTGCTCCTCTTCTACCGAGGGGAGCTGGTGCACGGGGTCGTTGGTGGGCTGTCTGCGGGACAGCTGCAACTGTGGCTGGAAGATCTGCT
The DNA here is from genome assembly GCA_034436115.1 of Chloroflexia bacterium. GTDB lineage: Bacteria > Chloroflexota > Chloroflexia > DTKN01 > DTKN01 > DAOTVY01. The sequence continues at coordinate 23,815 of DAOTVY010000049.1, forward strand.
CAACCAGATCCGGGCGCTCGAGGAAGCCCAGGCGAGGACAGCACCAGTTTCCAGGGGGATGCACGGTCCTTGGCCGGTCCGCGGCCGGGAGCCCAAGGATACCGGCCAGAAGGGGTAGCAGGAAGCCATGGCGAAGCGCCGACGCTGGTGGACGGCACTGGGCATATTTGCCGCCACGGTAGTGGGCGGTGTCTTGGCGTATCTCTTCGCGCGACGGCGCCGGAGCCGCGTTCCGAGATCCCTCGAGGAGGCGTCGGTATCCGAGCTCTCGGCGAGGCTACGGGAGGAAGCTGCCGCGCGGGCGAGGGGGGTCCGCCGCAGCACTCGGAAGCGCACGGCTCGCTGAGGCGAGCGGGATCCGGAGCCGGAGATGAAGGCGCGGTTGTGGCTTGTGCTGATCGTTTGTGGGTTGTTGACGGCCTGTGGCCCTGGGGCGGGGCGGACGCCGACGCGCGTCCTCCCGGCTGTCCCAAAGGAGGTAGAAACGATGGTCGAGAAGATCCATTGGCTGGGTCACGACGCCTTCCGGGTGGACACAGACCGGGTGATCTATTTCGACCCCTGGAAGCTGAAGAAGGGGCAGCCTACAGCGGATTTGATCCTCATCAGCCACGAACATTACGACCACTGTTCGCCGGAAGATGTGGCCCTGATCCGCGGCCCGAAGACGGTCGTGGTCGCGCCAGCTCCCTGTGCCCAGAAGCTAGGGGGCGCAGTGCGTGTGGTACAGGTCGGGGACACCCTAGAAGTCGAAGGGGTGCAGATCGAAGTGGTCCCGGCCTACAACGTGGACAAGAAATTCCACCCCCGAAGCCCGCACAACGTGGGCTATATCGTCACCGTTGGGGGCACGCGCATCTACCACGCGGGCGATACCGACTATATCCCGGAGATGGCCGGCTTCCGCGCCGATATCGCGCTCCTTCCGGTGAGCGGCACGTATGTGATGACCGCGGATGAAGCGGTGAAGGCGGCTGAGGCGATCAAGCCCGCGGTGGTCATCCCGATGCACTATGGCACCATCGTGGGCTCCGAGCGCGACGCGCAGCGCTTTCAGCAGGCTTGCCCTGTTCCGGTGCGCATCCTGCAGCCCGAATAGCGGCGTTTGACCGCTCGGGTGGATCATGGCAACATACCCCCATGGGGTATTAGAACGATCAACTTCTGGAGGTCAGCGGTGAGTGACGAGATCGGTCCCCTGCACGTGGGCGACGGCGATTACGAGGAAAAGGTGCTGCGGGCACCCCTGCCCGCGATGGTGGATTTCTGGGCCCCCTGGTGTGGTCCTTGCCGCATGGTCGCACCGGCGGTAGAGGAGCTGGCACGGGAGTATGCCGGCCGGGCGATCGTCGCCAAGGTGAACACGGATGAGCACCAGGAGTGGGCACGACGCCTGGGGATTCGAGGGATCCCGACCATCATTTTCTTCAAGAACGGGGTCGAGGTGGATCGCGTCGTGGGCGCGGTGCCGAAGCACGTCCTGCAAAGCCGCCTGGAGGCCCTGCTGTCCTGATCCGCCGGTGAGCAAAGCGGTCCATCCGTGGGCAGGGAAAGCCCTCTGGCTCCCCAGAGACGTCTTCGGGCACCAGGCCTGGCCTGGTGCCCGAAGCTTTCCCTCTGGGTGGCATCAGGGTCTTCCCAGGCGCGCCCCGTCGATTCCGCGCTGGCCCCGCACGAACTCCCCTGCAGGAAGGGCGCGCCTTCCTTCCAGCTGGAGCTCCTCGACCTGCAAAGTGCCCTCCCCCGTCGCCACGAGCAGCCGGTGTCCTTCCACAACGAGTGTGCCCGGGGGCCGGCCCTGCCCTTCGGACAGCACCAAAGCACGTAGGATGCGCAACCGCTGGCCGCGCAGGAAGGTGTACGCACCGGGCCAGGGGTGGTAGGCGCGCGTCATCCGCTCGATGTACCAGGCGGGGCGGGTCCAGTCGATCTCGCCGTCCTCCTTACGGAGCATCCGGCAGTAGGTGGCTTGGGACTCGTCCTGAGGGCGCGGTACAATCTGGCCAGTCAGCCACGCCGGAAGCGCTTCCCGCAGGAGCGAGGCAGCGACCTCGGAAAGCAATCCCAAGAGTTCATCCTGGCGTTCCCGGCCGGTCAGCGGCACCTCCCGTTGTGCCAGGATGGGTCCGGTGTCGATCCCCTCGTCCATCCGGATGAGCGTTACCCCAGTCACCGGGTCACCAGCCAGGATGGTGGCCGCAACTGGGGCGGGTCCTCGATGGCGGGGGAGGAGCGAGGCGTGGAGGTTGAGGCAGCCTTTGGGAGGCAAAGAGAGCACCGGCCGGCGCAGGATCTCACCATAGGCGGCTACCACGACCACGTCGGGCTGCAGGCGCCGCAGATGTTCCACTGCTTGCGGCCCGTGCAGGTGTTCCGGTTGCCACAGCGGAAGCCCCAGCTCCAGGGCAAGCTGCTTGATCGGAGAGGGTACCGGACGGCGTTCCCGCCCGGACGGGCGGTCGGGCTGCGTGACGACCTCGACCACCCGGTAGCCTTCTTCGGTGAGCGCACGCAAGGCGGGAGCGGCAAAGCCCGACGTTCCCATAAAGACCACGCGCGTTCCCTGGACCATTCCCTTCCTCAGCGCGTGAAGCCCAAAGGCTTTTCCTCACTTGGGCCGATGTCTGGCGTGCGGATTTCGCCGAACTTTTCCTCGAAGGAGGCCAGGTTCTGCCCCAGAGCGCGATGGAGTAGCTTGGCGTTGATGGGGCTCATCACGATCCGTGCATAGACGCGCGCTCGGGGCTGGTCCGGCATCTGGCGGATAAAGTCGATGACCACCTCCGAGGGCGAGTGACGGATGACGGCGAGATTCGCGTAAACGGCTTCCAGATCCGCCGGCACCTCGATGTTCAGCCGCATCGGCTCCGGTTCGCCTGGCTTTGGCTGGCGCATGGCGCCTCCTCCTTTTCCTGCGCGCGACCCGTCAGGCGCGCGGCAAGCCCCAAGAGCACGCCTGCCAGGAAATACGCGCCAAACGACAGCAGCCCTGCCCGCTCGAGCTCCACCACTGGCAGCTCCGAAGGGGGCCAAAGGCTGGACCATGGGAAAATGAGCGGACGTGTGAGGACAAGGATGGCCTGCACGACCGGGTTGGCCGGGTTCCCGAGCAGGGCGCGAGCGATCACGCGTAACATAACCAACCCGGCGGCCGTCCCGCAAAGGGCCGATAGCGTGTGCAAAAGGCCGGAAGCTCTCTTGCGATGCAAAGTTTCCTCCCGCCGGAAGCAACCGTTTTGGGTCGGATCAAGCCAGGCGAGCCACGCCTGCCGCGATCAGCAGTAGCGCCGTCAGGCCCGCCGCAAGTCCCAGTGCGGCCCAGGTCCACGAGCGATCCAAGGGCCGGCCGAAAAAACGCCACCTGCTTCGCAAGAAGAGCCTATGCCAGATCCAACAGCCGCCGACCGTCACCGTGACCACACAGAGCGTGGCCCCCAAGCGCACCCCTCCCGTTGGCCTGGCCAGGAAAACCAGAGTGCCGGTCCCCCAGCCGACGGTGCACCCGACCAGGAATCCTGCCAGCCAGGCGGTCAGAAGTCCTCCTTCTGCACGACATAAGGTGCGGGAACTCAGGCTGGCCAAGCCTGACCCCGGCCGGCGGAAGGCCTCGCTCCCGCTTGCCAGACGCCACGCCACCGCGAGCACCAGCGCCAGACCGAACGCGGTGAGGATGGGAACGTTTCCGGCGGTCGTACTGATGGGGTAGTCCCAAACAGGTGACCGCGGGAGCAAGTTACTAGCGATCCAGGCGCCGATCATCCCGGCCAGGATCGAGCCGGCATACCCAAACGGGCGCATCCCGCGCACGACCAGCTCGGCGATGTACCCCGCCACCGCGCCGATCAGGAAAAAGACCAAGATCTGCCCTGCTGAGGGCGCTGTCCCTGCCAGGAGGCGGGGCAGAAAGAGCGCCATCAGCAAGAGCAGCGTGTGCAACAGCACGGCCAGAGTTCCCGCTGCGGCCACGAACGGAACCTCGGGTCGGCTACGTTTCTGCGCCATGGTGGGCTTGCTCCTCATTTGGCCGACACGTGCCATTCTACCACAGCTGGCCGGGGCTGTCTACAAAAGGGGCTGGCATTTCGGGCAGAAGTAGCTGCTCCGTGCGCTCACAAGGATGCGCGCAATGGGCGTACCGCACGCCGTGCAGGGTTTTCCGGCGCGGCGGTAGACGCGCAACCGCAAGGCAAAACGGCCCGATTGCCCGTCGCCAAAGCGATACGCTCCGTCTTCCAGGGTCGTTCCTTCCGCAGCAATCGCTTCTCGGAGCACGGCTCCCAACGCCTCTCCCAGCCGTATGGCCTCGGTGTCGGAGAGGGTACCGACGCGACGCAGCGGATGCAGATGGGCGCGGTGGAGTGCCTCATCTGCATAGATGTTGCCTACGCCCGCAACGAAGCGTTGATCCATGAGCAGCGCCTTCAGCCGGCGCCTGGGGTGAGCCAAGAGCCGCGCTTTCCACGCGACGGGGTTCCGGCAGAGGTCCAGAGGCTCAGGCCCCAGAGCAGCCTCCAATGCCTGCAATTCCGGCTCTTGCAGCAGCCCGGCGCGCGCAAACTTGCGTGGGTCGCGGAGGACCAGGGAGCTCCCGTCATCCAGCTCGAGGATCAGGCGCGTGTGGGGATCCGGGTCGGTCCGGCCAGGTAGCTGCAGCAGGCGGCCGCTCATGCGCAGGTGGATCGCGAGGGCGAGGGAGCGGTCCAGCAGGAACAGGAGGTACTTTCCCCGACGGCGGGCCTGCTCCACCCTTCGCCCGCGCAAGGCTTCCTGGAAAGCCTCTAGACCCCAGGGTGCGATGGTGGGCAGGTAATCGACCCCGCGGACGCTGAGAATCGTCCGTCCGACCACGCGCAACGCTCGCAATGTGGTTTCGACCTCCGGAAGCTCCGGCATGGCAATCCCTCGTGAGGAAAGGGTAGCCCCAGTATACTGAAAAGCGTGCGAACGTCAACCAGCTGTGCTATAATGGCGTTAAGCCACCGCCGGAGGTCAAGATGATCGCGTCGTTGCGTGGGGAAATCCGCCTTCGGGGCCCGGATTTTGTCGTCCTGGACGTCGGTGGGGTCGGGTTCCGTGTCCAGGTCCCGGCCTCTGCGTTGGAGGAACTGGGGGATCCGGGGGACACGGTGCGCCTGTATACCCACTTGCACGTCCGTGACGATGCAGTGGCGCTCTACGGTTTTCCGACCCCCGAGCAGCTGGAACTCTTCGAGGCCCTTTTGGGTGTCAGCGGGGTTGGGCCGAGGCTCGCACTGGCGCTCCTTTCTTCGACCTCGGTAGAGGCCCTGCGGCTGGCGATCAGCCAGGAAGACGTGGAGCTGTTGATGCGGGTGCCTGGGGTTGGCCGCAAAACCGCTAGCCGCCTGATCCTGGAGCTGAAAGGCAAGATCGATCTGGGGCGTCTTGGGCTGCCTGGTAAGGCGGCGATCCCACCGGAACAGGCCGAGCTGGTGGACGTCCTGACCAACCTGGGATATACCGTTGCGGAAGCCAGGGAGGCGATCGCCTCCCTCCCGCCGGAGGCCAAAGAGATGCCCCTGGAGGAGCGGCTGCGGTTAGCGCTCCGCTATTTCGGCGGTGTGTAGGAGGCCATCGGGATGCGCGCGGTTGTGCAGCGGGTGCGGCGGGCAGCAGTTCGTGTCGGGGAGCAGGAAGTCGCCCGCATCGGACGGGGCTTGTGCGTGCTGTTGGGGGTGGGGGACGGGGATGGACCTGGGGAGGCGGTGGAGCTGGCGAGCAAGATCGCGCAACTGCGCATCTTTCCCGATGAGGCAGGGCAGATGAACCGTTCGCTCCTGGATGTAGAAGGCGAAGCACTGGTGGTCTCCCAGTTTACCCTCTATGCGGATTGCCGCCGTGGGCGTCGCCCCTCGTTCAGCCACGCGGCGCGGCCAGAGGTCGCGGAGCCGCTCGTTGCAACGTTCATCCGGGCGCTGAGCCAGGCGGGGGTGAAGGTGCAAAGTGGGCAGTTCGGCGCCTTGATGTTGGTCGAGATCGAGAACGACGGCCCGGTGACGATCGTCCTGGATTCGCAGGATTTGCGCCGTCCGCGGCGCCAGAGGCGGGACCGTGGAGCTGATCCTGACCCATGCGAACGCCGACTTTGATGCGCTGGCCTCCCTGTTGGCTGCAAGCCGTCTCTTCCCCGGCGCATTGCCGGTACTGCCACAGCGGATGAACCGGAACCTGCGCGAGTTTCTCTCCCTTTACCGCCATCCCCTCCCTTTCGTTCGGGTAGAGGAACTCCCCAAGGAGCCCGTGTCCCGGATCATCCTGGTGGACACGCAGCAGATCCCTTCGTTGCCCAGGCCGCTTGGGCCGCTCAAGGTGCAGGTGGAGATCCTGGACCATCATCCGCTCTCGCGGCAGCTGGAAGAAAACGAGCGCTATACGGGCGGAGACGTCGGCGCCACCGTGACGCTCCTGGTGAGCCGGCTCATCGAGCGCGGCGAAGGCGTTTCTCCGCTGGAGGCAACGCTCCTTCTTCTGGGCATCTACGAAGATACGGGTTCGCTGTCCTACCCCAGCACGACCCCCGAGGACCTGCGTGCCGCGGCCTGGCTGCTCGAACAAGGGGCCAACCTCCAGGTCGTGGGGAGGTACTTGAACGGGCCTTTGAGCGAAGAGCAGCTGGGCCTGTACCACCAGCTTGTTTCCAGTGCCCAGGTACACCGGATCCGGGGCTGGCCGATCGTCGTCGCGCACGCGCGAGCGGAAGCGTACGTGGAGGAGGTGTCCACGCTCGCGCACCGCCTGATGGATCTATACGATCCCACGGCGCTGTTCCTGGTCGTTCAGCTTGGGGACACGGTGCAGCTCGTCGCGCGGAGCGTGGGAGAAGCAGTGAGCGCTTCCGAAGTCATGGCCCGCTTCGGCGGAGGCGGGCACGCACAGGCCGCAGCGGCCTACCTGGTAGGCCGGGATGCGGAGGAAGTACGCCAGGCCCTCCTGCAGGTGCTGGAAGAGCTGGTTTCCCCAGCCCGGACAGCGGCCGACATCATGAGCACGCGCCTTCACACCATCCGGCCGGATGCGACCTTGGCCGAGGCGGCGGAGTGGATGGTGCGCTACGGGCACGGTGCCCTCCCGGTCACCGACGAGCAGGGTCGCTTGTTAGGACTACTGACACGCCGAGATCTGGATCGGGCTTTGCACCACGGCCTGGAAGAGGCCCCGGTCTCGACCTATATGTGGAAGGGACCGGTAACGGTGCCGCCCGATATGCCGGCGGAACAGGTGCGCGAAACGTTGATGGAATACGATGTTGGGCGGCTGCTGGTGGTAGATGACCACCGGCGGCTGGTGGGGATCATCACGCGTACGGACCTGTTGAAACTCTGGCCTCAAGGAGCGCAGCGGAGCCAGGGTGTGCCCGGCGACTGGCTTCGGCGGCTCGAGGAATCCTTTCCCGCTCCGGTGGTGGAGCTGTTGCGGGAGGCCGGGAGAATCGCGGAGGAACTGGGGTATGCGCTATATCTGGTCGGGGGACCGGTGCGCGACCTCCTGCTGGGGCTACCGAATCTCGACCTGGACCTGGTCGTGGAAGGGGATGCGATTGTCCTGGCAAGGGAGCTTGCGGGGCGGATGGGGGGACGTGTGCGCGCGCACCGCCGCTTTGGAACGGCGAAATGGATCCTGGAATCCGGGCAGGAAGGGGTGCCTGCGGCGCTGGACTTTGTCACTGCACGGACCGAGTTCTACGAGCAGCCGACTGCCTTGCCCACGGTCGAGTTCAGCTCTCTACGGCACGACCTGTACCGACGCGACTTTACGATCAACACCCTGGCCATCGGGCTGAGCGGAGCTCAGGAAGGGCGTCTGTTCGACTTTTACGGCGGCAAGCGCGATCTGGAGCGGCGCCTGATCCGGGTGCTTCACAACCTGAGTTTCATCGAAGATCCCACGCGGATCCTGCGCGCGGTTCGGCTGGAGCAGCGCTTGGGTTTCTCGATCGAACCGCGGACGCTTGTCTTGTTGCAGGATGCCTTGCAACAGGGGTTGCTGGAGCGCACAACCGGGGAGCGAATCCGTCACGAGTTGCTCCTGATCCTGGGCGAGGAGGAGCCGGAGCGGGTGCTTGCTCGGCTCCACGGACTGGGGATCCTGGAGCGTGTCTCGCCCCACCTGGGGTGGGACCAGGATCTGGAAGCGCGCTTCCGCAAGGCAAGGGAAGTGGCTGCGGGCGAAGAGCGCGTGGCGATCTACCTTGCCCTACTGGCCTATCGGCTGGCTCCGCACGAATTGGAAAGCTTCATCGCGCGCTATCGTTTCCGGGCCCGGCACACCCGCCTGCTCCGCGAGATGGTACAGCTGCGCACGGGCGTGCTGCCGCAGCTGGCGGGCAGGGCACTGCGGCCGCACGAGATCTACCACCTGTTGCGGCCATTTTCTACCACGGCGCTGCTGGTCGTGCAACTTGTCGAGGATGCTTCGGAGGTACAAAAGGCGCTGGAGCTTTACCTGCAGAAGCTGCGTTCTGTGCGTACGGCGCTGGACGGCCACGACCTGCGCCGGCTTGGGCTGGCGCCGGGGCCGATATACAAGCGCATCCTGGGGGCGTTATTGGACGCCCGGCTCGATGGCGAGATCCGTACCCGTGCGGAGGAGGAAGCGCTGCTTTCCAGGCTCCTGACGGTGGAGGGACTGAGCGGGATCACGCCGTCGGTCTGAAAGGAGGACTGCGGTGGCGGAACAGCTGGTGGGTGAGGTCACGCACTACTTTACCCGGATCGGGGTCGCCGCGGTGCGTTTGAAGGGTCGGCTGCGGGTAGGGGACCGCATCCATATCTTCGGCCGCACCTCCGACTTTGAACAGGTGGTAGGCTCGATGGAGATCGAGCACCAGCGGGTCGTGGAGGCGCTGCCGGGACAGGAGATCGGGCTAAAGGTGGTGGAGCGAGCGCGGGAAGGCGACCGGGTTTACCTGGTGAGCGAGTAGTGCGGCAGCGCGTCAGAGCATTGGATCGGCAGGTGGTATCTGTGTTGGTGAACCGCACGACCGGTGAAGTGCTGGCGTGCCGGGTGGTGCGTTGTGACACCTTTTGGCGGAGGCTGCGCGGGCTGATGTTTCGGGCCCCGCTTCCGCGTGAGGAGGTATACCTTTTCCTGCTGGAGAGGGAGAGCGTCCTGGATGCGGCAATCCACATGCTGTTCGTGTTTTTCCCGATCGCGGTCATCTGGCTCGACCGGGGGCAGCGGGTGATCGGGATGCGGAAGGCGCTTCCGTGGAGGCCTTTCTACGCACCGCCGCGGCCGGCCGCCGCGTTCGTGGAAGGGCACGTATCGCTGCTATCGCGAGTCCGTGAAGGAGATCAACTTGACATAACGTAAACCCCGAGCTCTTCCGGCCTCTGGCGGTTAGGGCTCATGGAGGTCACGGAGGAGCTTCTGCTTCTGGTAGCCGCAGCGTTCGCAGGCCAGGATAAGGTACCCGGCAGCGGTTAGGGAGGCGAGTGGCGCATGGCAGTAGGGGCATTCGGGAGGGGGAGGCGGGGCAGGGGTAGGTACGTGGGACGCCGCTGAGATTGTGGCAGAGGTTGCGCTTGTCTGGGCGGGACGGCTCTTGGGGGCTGGCCGGGAAGGGGCGGGGATGGCGAGAGGCACGAAGGGGGTCTGGAGCGTGATGGCGGCCCAGGAGCCGCGCGGAAGCTGCAGGAAGTATTCCGTCAAGCGGCGGTAGTCGAAAGCCCCTACGCTTTCGGGGGCGTACTCGAAGATCGTCTGGTGCATCGCCGGGGCTTCCGACAAGCGGACGTTGAGGCGGATGGGCGGGGCGACTCGGGGGCCGAACGTTTCCCGCAGGGAGGCCAGGAGCAGGCGGGACTGGCGCCGGCGGACGTCGTAGAAGGTGGGCACGATCAGGGAAATGTGGAGGTCGGTGACCTGGTGGAGCGGCTGGTTGGGGAAGCGGATGCGCGCGAGGGTTTGCAGCACCTGGCTCAACCCGAGGAGGGAGAGGTATTCTACCTGCGAAGGGATGATGATCTCGTCCACGGTAGCCAAGATGGCGGCGTTGAGGGGGGTAAGGGGGGCCGGGCAATCGATCAGGACAAAGTCGTATCGGTCCGCAATGGGGCGAAGCAACTGGGGGAAGGCCTTCCTCACGTTGACATAATCAAAGAACTCCCGGTTCCGGAGCGTGGAAGAGGCCGCGAGGAGGTGCAGGCGCTCGCGAACCGCAAGCGTGGCACGGCCGATGGGCCGCCGGCCCGTCAGCACCTCGGCGAAGGACGGGGAGGAAGGCGCGTTGAAGGTGTGGGTGAGACCAGCGTGCGGGTCGGCGTCGATCAGGAGGACCCGAAGTCCGGCTTGGGCAAGGCCGGCCCCCAGGTTGACGACGGTGGTGGTTTTGCCTGTGCCACCCTTAAAGTTCACAACGGCGATGGTGCGCAAGCTACACCTCTTGCTTGGGATGAGCCCGCGTGCAATCTGAAGGCAAGCGGCCGGTTCGTCATTATGTCACCTCAATCGTTGGATCGCGCGCGATTTTTACATAAGAATCCTTATCGGAAGTTCCTGCTACCCCCTCTTGAAGCCAGGATTGTAAGCGAAAAAAGCGCGCAGCGCCAGCGGCGCCTCAAGTTGCTATCGGTAACGGATCTCCGGTCCCTTTACCGACCCCCAAACGCGAGCGCCGCATGTTCACCCTTCTTTGGGGTTACCTGTGCTTCGCCCGCTCGTAGGCCTTCGGCCACCCGATTTCCTGCCCCAGTCGCGCTGCCGCTTCCAGCGGCCACTGCGGGTGGCGGAGGAGCTCGCGCCCGAGCGCAACCAGATCCGCACGCCCGTTGCGCACGACCTCGTCGGCCAGCTCCGGCGTGGTGATCAGCCCCACCGCGACTGTGGGCAGGCCCGTGGCTTCCCGGATACGCGTCGCAAACGGGATCTGATAGCCCGCCCAAACTTCCTCTGGTGCCCAGGGCCCGATGCCTCCGCTGGAACAGTCGATCGCGTCCACGCCTTCTTCGGCCAGCCATCTGGCCACCTGAACCAGGTCCTCGACGTCCAGTCCGCCCTCGTGCCAGTCGGTGGCCGACACCCGCACGAACAGGGGGCGATCGGAGGGCCACACGCGTCGCAGGGCCTGCACGACCTCCAGCAGCAGCCGGCTGCGGTTGCGCAGCGTGCCGCCGTACTCGTCCGTGCGGCGGTTGGCGAGCGGGGAGAGGAACTGGTGCAGGAGGTACCCGTGGGCCGCATGGAGCTCCAGCACCTCGAAGCCGGCCGCGTGCGCCCGCTGTGCCGCCGCCACGAACGCGGCCACGATCCCCCCGATTTCTTCTGCGGGCAACGCCCGCGGTGTGACCCATCCTTCGTCGAAGGGCAGCGCGCTGGGGCCCACAGGCTCTCCGGGCCCGATCCCGCGGTTGGGGGACCAGGCTTTGCGGCCGGCGTGCACGAGCTGGATCCCTACGCAAGTGCCCTGTGCCTGGCAGAAACGCACGATCCGCGCCAGCGGCTCGATCTGGGCATCTTCCCATAGGCCGAGCGCCCCCTGGGCAATCCGCGCTTCGGGCTGCACAGCCGTAGCTTCGACCAGGATCAGGCCGACTCCGCCGATAGCGCGGGCGCCATAGTGCACCAGGTGCCAGTCCGTCGCCCGCCCGTCCTCGCCGGCCATGTAGGTCGCCATCGGGGGCATGACGATCCGATTGCGCAGCGTCACGCCGCGTAGATGAAAGGCCGAAAACAGCCTTACCATAGGACCCTCCGCTTAATTTATGTCACCCCGGCCAGGGGCGTACACAGGCTTTGCCTGTTCCCGTAAAGCGCGCAATGCCGAGCGGCTGCGATACCACAGCCATAGGGTTTGGAACGTGCCACCCAGGCTGAAAGCCGCCAGCCCCACTGGCAGGCCTTCCAGCCTTCCCCAGGCAACCCCCGCTGCCAGTACGAAGGCGCTGGTCAGGAGGAAGATCCCCATGGCTTCCGTGATCCCCCGTGTCCTGCCGCTGTTCACGAGGGCTCCCTGGTAGTAGCTCTGCAGCGCGTTCAGCGCCGGCATCGGTACGGCCAGCGCGACGCTGCGCAGGGCCAGCGCGGTGAGCTCGGGGCTCAAGGCCGAGATTCCGGAAAACCACGTGCGTGCGAGCGGCGTGAGCGCGATCCCAAACAACGCCGCGCTGGATGCGCCTGCCAGGCCCCAGGCGAACCGCCGCAACCGGGGGACGGCCACTGGCCGGTCGATCAAGGCCACAACGACCTCGTTGTAGGCCATACCCAGGCTTCGGAACAGGAACACCAGCCCGGACATCACCGGCCACACCGCAAGTGAAGCGAGGGCTTCCGGCATGCGGCTCAGGGCGGCGCTGCCCAACGGCTGAACAAGCATGTACAGCAGGGAGGTCAACGACAGCGGAATGTAGAACGAAAGGAAAGAACGCAGCGTCACGGGGGCCGCCGCACGTGGCGCGGTGCGCACCTCGTGCCGGATTACTGGGCGAGCCCGTAGTCCCGCATAAAGCGCCTCGGCGATGACTCCGCTGGAAATCGCGAGGCCAGCGATCGCCGTCCCGGAAACAAACCGCAGGGCGTAGCCCAGCCCAAGCACTAAGGTCTCGGCGGTCAGGCGGATCAACGTGCCTACGCCTACGGCTCGCGAGTGGCCGAAGCGGATCAGCACGCCTTGGTGGAAACGGCGGTAGGCGATCGACCAGGACCACGGAAGCATCAGCACCAGCCCTACGCGGGCCGGCCCCAGGACCTCTTCGGGTGCCCGGATGGCTTTGCCCGCAACCAGGGAAAAGAGCGGCGTCAGGGCGACCAGTCCGTGCACCAGCGTCAATCCGCCACCCCCGAGCATCATGTACCGGCGCACGCGCAGGAACGATTCCTGGTCCCGGCACAGTGCCGTCGACGCTGCGAGCAGCATGATGATCGGTGCCTCCACGATCAGGGAAAGAGGGAAAACGATCCCGCCCCAGGCGGCCAGGTTGACTTCGGGCGAGGGCAGGCGAGCGACGACCGCGTTCACCAATGGCTGCTCGCAGGCCATCAGGAGCCAGCTTGCGGCCAGCGGCCACCAGGTGCGAAAGATCTGCCGGTAGGAGAGCGAGGGCTGGCACTCACGCAAAGAGGGCTCCTTTACAAGGCGGCCTCCAGGATCGCTCTGACCGCTTCAAAAGACAAGGCAACCGGGTTGGCGCGCATGCTGCTGGCTGCTTGTGCCCGTTCCGCGATCCGGCCTAGAGCCGATGGCCGGACTCCATACGTTCCCAGGGATGGGATTCGAAACTCGTCCACCCGCTGGGCAATCCAAGAGGCCCCTTCTTCCTCGGTCGCGTCCGGCCGACCGGTAAGAAGGGTTGCGATCTCGCGGTATCGGTCCAGGGCCGGATGCTTGGGGGATTGGTCCCGGAGGAGGCGGATGTTGGTTTCCATCACGCCGGGGAGCAGGCGCGCGCACAGTGCACCGTGAGGGGCTCCAAACATTCCCCCCAGCGCGGCCGCAAGTCCGTGAACCGCACCCAGTCCAGCGTTGGCGAGTGCCATGCCGCTCAGGAGGCTGGCCAGCGCCATATCCTCACGGGCCTCGAGGTCGTTTCCGTTGCGCCAAGCGCGGGGCAGCGAGCGCGCAGCACGGCGCAGGCCTTCCCGGCAGAGGCCATCGGTCAGGGGGTTCGCGCGCAGGGAGACGAACGGCTCGATCAGCTGGGTTAGGGCATCGAGTCCACAGGCGGCGGTGACCTGGGGCGGACAGCTCACCGTGAGCTCGGGGTCGACGAGCGCCAGCCGGGGCAGCAGGTAGGGACTCCGCATGCTCACCTTCACTCCCTGCACCGGGACAGCGATCACTGCGTTGCGGGTGACTTCGGACCCCGTGCCGGCCGTTGTGGGGATAGCCACCAGGGGCGCAGCAGGCCGTTCCAGCGGCCGGGCTTCCCCTACGAGCTCTAGGTAGCGCTCGGGGGGGCCCGCGTTCGTGAGCAGGCCTGCGACTGCCTTGGCAGTGTCCAGGGCGCTGCCTCCCCCGAAGCCGATGACCAGGTCGCAGTGGTGCGTGCGCGCAACGGCCAGGGCTGCGTGCACCGTGTCCAGGGTCGGTTCGCCGGGCACGCTCAAGACCGTCGTGCACACTCCGTGCTGGTCTAGGAGGCCCAGCAGCCTCTCGGCGCGAGCGCGTTGCTGCCCGGTGACCACCAGGGCCCGGCTTCCTAGCTCGCGGGAAAGGGCGCCCACTTCGCTGAGCGCCCCCCGCCCGAATCGGACACGTGCCGCAGTTGCGAATTCGAAGCGCGGAATGGCGTCCAAGGCTTGACCTCAGCACGCAGCCGGGTACTCCCAGCGGGCCTCGTCGGGAAACACGTTCGTGTAGCGGATGCTGAAGCGCGGTTCCGCCATCATCGGTTCGACGGTGTCGCGCCAGAGCTGGTAATGTGCTGTTTCCTTATGTCTCGCCGGGTCCTCGGGCGTGCGGTAGACCTCCACCAGGATAAAGCGCGTGGGGTCATCTGCCTGTTGAAGCACGTCGAAACGGACGACGCCGGGTTCGAGCACGCTCTGCCGCGCATTGGCCAGGGTAGCTTCTCGAAAGGCTTCTACCGAGTCCGGGTGCACGCGCGCGTGCACGTGTACGACGATCATCGCTTCCCTCCACGATCACGCAGCTTCGACGCGCACGGGGACGCCGTCCGGAACGTCGCGCAGGACGGTGGCATCTCCGAGGATCTGGCCCACCACGTTCACGGGGCTGTAGGCCCGTGGCCGGGCATCTTTACTGACCGGCGTCGGGCCGAAAAAGAGGCACAGGGCGCGGCCGGCAGGCCAGTAAGCGACTTCCCCGACCTCCACTTCGGCACGGGCCGAGGGCTCGGCCGCTGCGGTCACGGGAATCTCGAAATAGATCTCGTCCCCCCAGCGGTTGGCCGTCCCTTGGAAAGGGAGCGCCGTGAGGATCTTTCGTGCGGTCGAACTGGCGTTCAGTTCTGCCTCCACAGCCACCTTGCCGGCAACGATTCGGATTCGGGGCATGCCATCCTCCTTTCAGGGACCGGCAGTCGGGCCACCGGGCCGGTTTAGACGGTGCCACTTCCCTCTGTGGCCGGGGGAGAGCCTTCCCATTCGCTTGCCTTGCAGGCGGGGTAGAGGACACCGGGCGGCCCTATCCCCCGGGCTACGGGGCGCAGCCTGTCCTTCTTACCAACGCTCGTAGCGCACCAGCTCTTCGAGTGGCTTGCGCTTCTTCGGCCGCGGTTGATCGGCCGGGTATCCGAGGGGCGTGAAGGCGATCGGCTCGACTCCGTCCGGGAGCCCAAGCACCTCACGCGCCGCCTGAGGGTTGAACGCCCCGATCCAGCAAGTTCCCAGCCCGAGCTCGGTTGCGGCCAGGATGATGTGGTCCATCACGATGGCGACGTCGACCAGGGTATAGTTGAGGCCGTCCTGCCGGATCCAGCCTTGCTCAGGCAAACCACAAGCACAGAGCACGATCGGTGCTTCGACGAACCACTTGCTGTTGTAGATGCGGCGGAGTTCGCGCTCGCGGCCGGCCGTGTGGATCACGATCAGCTGAAAGGGCTGGCGGTTGGCCGCGGTCGGGGCGAGACGCGCTGCCTCCAGCACCTGGGCGAGCTTTTCTTCTTCTACCGGGTCGGGCTTGTAGGCGCGCACGCTGTATCGGCGCCGGACGAGCTCCAGGAAATCCATTTCTCACCTCCTCGGTTGCTTCCGGCGCCAGCGATTATACCACAAGGACTGACGCTTCGCACCGTCGTCCCCCGGGATGGGCAGGTTTCTTTTCATTGACATTCACGACGCGTTGTAGTATAATAGCGCTGGGAGCGCGTTTCAGGCAAAAGGAGGAGCGTGATGGAGGGCCGCCAGCGCCACTGTCCCCACCTGGGGCTCAAGCACACGCGCGCGATCCGTTTTTCCAGTCCCACCCCTGAGCACCGTTGCTACATTTTTGGGGAGCCGCTGCCGATCCACGTCGATCAGGGGACCTACTGCCTGGGGGCGCGGTATCCGGAGTGCCCCCGTTTTGCCGGCCAAGAGCCTCCTCCTGCAGCCACGGCCGCACCTGCGCGCGGGGCGGCTCGTGGAGGACGCGCGCTCAAGCCGGCGGGAGAGCCTTCCGGGTGGAGCAGTTTCTGGCGGCAGCTTGGGAAACGGGAGCGGATCCTGTACCTCTCCCTACTGGGGCTATTGGTCTTGATCTTGGCGAGCTACGCGATTGTCGTGGGGATGGTACTTCCGGCCCGAGAACGGGCTGTGACGCCGACTCCGTGGCCGACGCTGCCCACAGTGCTTGCCGTCCAGGCCACAGAGCCCCCTCCACCTACGCCCGCGCCGCCGTCTCCGTCTCCAGCTCCTACAGCCACCGCTACCGCAACAGCAGTGGTGACTCGTGTGCCCACGGTGCCCCAACCGACGGCCACGCCGCCTCCGCCCACAGTTACACCAGTGGTGGTCGTCCCTACGGCGACGCCGCTCCCTGAGACCATGTGGTCGACCCTTTACTTTCTTGGGCCTCAGAAGAAGTATTACGTGCCCGTACATCGGCTGACCTCCTACACACCGGGTGTGGCACGCCGGGCGATCGAGCTGATGATCGCGGGGCCGCGTAGTGGGAGCAACCTCTTGCGATCGATCCCCGAGGGGATGGGCCTGGTGAACATCTGGCGCGACGGGGATACGCTCTATGTCGATTTTGACCATCGCTTCGAGGACTTGGGAGCGGGACAGGCTGAGGCCATGGCGGTGGTGCTGGCGATGACCGAGTTCTGGGGGGTGGAAAAAACGCAATTCCTGGTGAACGGGAGTCCGGTGGGGTTGCCGGGGAGCAGCGACACCGGCCCGATCGTGCGTCCGCGTTATGTCAATTACGAGAACCCCTACAACTTGGCGCCCGAGGAATCGGTCGCCCTGACGCTCTACTTTGCCACGCCGGACGGGCAGTATCTCTTCCCACTGGTGCGGCGTGTGCCCATGACGGTACGCACGGCCCGCGCGACGCTGGAGGAGATGATCAAGGGGCCGAGCGAGGCCTTTCAGGGGGTAGCGATCTCGCCATTGCCGGGGGGAACCGCGCTTCGGGACATTTATCGGGATGGGAACACGATTGTGGTAGATTTTTCCAGCGCTTTCCTGGGTGCGGAAAACCGCGATCTGAGCGTGCGCGCCGTGGTGTTGGCGATGGTGGGGTTGACCGCGGACAGCCCTCAGGGAGTGGACTCGGTGCGGATCCTGGTGGAGGGGAGCGATCTAGGGAACTACTGGGGCTCGGCCTACAGCGGGACGCTTTATGCGCCCGTGCTGAACCCGGAGTGGTAAGGATGGGGTTGCGGCACGGCACGGAAGTTTCCCGTGCCGCTTCTTTTTCTCAAGGGAGGATCACCTCCAGGATGAGGGGAGGAGGAGGGACGGGGTCAAGGGTGAGGGTAGCCGCTTGTTCCAGGATGGCACGTGCCTGGGCGAGGCGTTGCGCGTCGTTGCTGTGGATGTAGAACAGAGGCTGCCCCTTTCGCACGATATCGCCGATCTTGGCTGCAAGCACGACGCCGACGGCATGGTCGATGGTGTCCTCGCGGGTCGTGCGGCCGGCACCGAGCTGTAGACATGCCTCGGCGATCAGGCGTGCGTCCATGCGGGCCACGTAGCCGTCCTGCGGGGCGGGGAGGGTTTCGACGAAGCGGGCGTGGGGCAGCCTGCTGGGATCGCTGAGGGCACGGGTATCGCCTCCCTGGTTGGCCACGAACGCGCAGAAGCGATCCCAGGCTGCGCCCTGACGCAACTTCTCCAAGAGGAGGGCCCGTGCTTCGTCGAGGGTTTGGGTGCGTCCGGCCATCTGGAGGAGATGGCTGCCGAGGGTGAGGCAGAGTTCCAGGAGGTCCGGGGGCGCATCGTTCTGGAGGCAACGGATGGCTTCCCGGAGTTCAAGGGCGTTGCCGACGGCGAAACCAAGGGGTTGTTCCATATTCGAAAGGATGGCGCGCACGCGGCGGCCGGCGAGCAGGCCGATGCGGACCATCGTGTTGGCAAGGGTGCGGGCTTGTTCGGGATCCTGGAGAAAGGCGCCGCGGCCGGTCTTGACGTCGAGGACGATGCAGTCGCTCCCGGCTGCGAGCTTCTTGCCCATGATGCTGCTGGCGATGAGCGGGATGCTGTCGACGGTGCCGGTGACGTCGCGCAGAGCGTAGAGCTTCTTGTCGGCAGGTGCCAGATCCATGGACTGGGCGGTGATGACGAGTCCCACGCGGCGGGCGGCCTCGCGGAACTCCTGGGGCGACAGTTCGGCGCGAAAGCCGGGGATGGATTCGAGTTTATCCATCGTGCCGCCGGAGAAGCCAAGGGCGCGGCCGCTCATTTTGGCAAAGGTCAGGCCACAGGCGGCCACGAGGGGGCCGAGGACGAGGGAGGTCTTGTCCCCTACGCCGCCGCTGCTGTGTTTATCGACCGTCACGGGGGCGATATCGTGGAGGTCAAGGGTTTCTCCGGAGCGGGCGATGGCCAGGGTCAGTGCGGTGGTTTCGTGCTCGTCCATGCCGCGCCAGCAGATGGCCATCAGCCAGGCTGCGACCTGGTAATCGGGTATGTCGCCGCGCGTGAACCCCTGGACCACCCAGGAGATCTCTTCGGGGGTGAGCATCTGTCCGGCCTTCTTTTTCAGGATGAGGTCTACCATACTCGTGCTGGATGCGTCTTGCATGAATACCTCCTCGGGCGTGTGGACATTCCTAAGAGCATTCGGCCCGACCGGCCCGCCCAAAGCCCTCTCCCAAGGGACAGGTCGCTTTGCTAATGCTCATAGGCAATTAGCCGGCCCGGCGCGAACACGCAGCTCTTGGAGCACTCGCGGGAGCCGTTCCAGCAGATCTCCCGCTACACCCCCCGCCACGCCCACCTCCTCCTCCAGTAGCTCCCCGGCTCGCCCATGCACATAGACCCCCAACTGCGCCGCCTCAAACGGCTCACACCCCTGCGCCAGAAACCCACCGATCGCTCCCGCAAGCACGTCCCCAGTCCCCGCCGTCGCCAACGCCGGCGTCGCGACCGGACTCACCGCCACCAAACCGTCCGGATTCGCCACTACCGTGTGCGCCCCTTTCAACACCACCACTTGCCCCCACTCACACGCGGCCCGCAGGGCTAGCTCAATGCGCGCTGCCAATACCTCCTCCGTCCCCTTCCCCACTAACCGGGCCATCTCCCCGGGATGAGGCGTCACCACCACCCTCCCGCGCCGTAATGCCCGCCACCACCCCTCTACGCCTGCAAGCGCGTTCAGCCCGTCCGCATCCAACACCAGCGGCGGCAACTCCCACATCCGCTCCTCCCGCGATTCCCGGGCCAGAAATCCCAGCTTTCCCTGCCCACGCCCCTCCTCTACCCCCAACAACCGACGCACAAAAGACCACGTCCCTTCTTCCTGCCCTAGCCCACATCCAACCACCATCGCGTCATATGCCGGCAACGCATCCACAATCACTTTCATCGCCTCAACACCGATCCCTCCACCTTCACCCTCCGGCAAAGGCAGAAACGTTGTCTCCATACACCGCCCCGCCAGTACCCCGTAGATCGAACGCGGCGGCGCCAGCGTCACCAGCCCAGCCCCCACCCGGTATGCTGCCATCGCCGCAAGCGACGGCGCCCCGGTATAATTGATCGACCCCGCAACCACCAGGAGCCGCCCAAACGCGCCTTTATGCGCATCGCGCGGCCGCCGTGGAACAAGCCTACAAACCCGAGCGGCATCGAGCAGTTCCACCGGCGCATTACCGAGCATGCTCTCCGAAATGCCAATGTCCGCAACCACCACCTCGCCCGCATACCCCGCCCCCGGAAACTGGTAGAGCCCCCGCTTCGGGAAGCCCATCGTCACCGTCACATCGGCGGAAACTGCCGCTCCCATCACCTGGCCCGAATCGGCCTGCACCCCCGTCGGAAGATCCACCGCGATCACCAACGGCGCCCGCAAGCGGTTCACCTGCTCGACTACCTCCTTCAAGCGCCCTTCGAGCGGGCGCTGGATCCCCATGCCCAGAAGCCCATCGATCACCGCGTCCACCGCGCCGAGCTCCCGGCGCAACAGGTTCAACTCCGTATCGTCCTCCTCTGCACGAACCACCTTCCCCCCGCGTTGCTCCAAAGCATCGACCAGCGGATCACCCCCCGTGCCCCGCTTCCAGAGATACGCGTGTACCACAAGCCCGCTTTCCAGCAGGTAACGCCCGGCCACAAGGGCATCGCCGCCATTGTTTCCCGGGCCCACGAGCGCCAGCACGTGCCGCCCCTGGGCCCCACCCGGCCCGCCCAACCGCGCTAGCAACTCGCAGGCGACCGCGCGGCCCGCTCGTTCCATCAGCTCCTCTAGGCTGATTCCCGCCGCTACCGCCGCCTGCTCAGCCCGCCGCATCTCTTCCGTCGTCACTACCTTCATCCCGCTACCTCCACGTTGGCCGATCCTGAGGACACCGTCCTTACAGGCGTCCCAAGTAAGCGATCAGCGCAAAGCGCAGCGTCTTTCCCACAAAACACGCCAGCAGGAACCGCCACAACGGCATCCGCGCAGTACCGGCGGCAATCCCTCCAAAGTCGAACAGCGGATTCGGAATGAACGCCAAAAGCGCAATCGCCAGCCAACCGTAACGGTTCACCGCTTTGCGGATCCGCTCATAGGAACGGGAGCGCGACGCCAACGCGCTCCCCCCATACCCGGCTAAGTATCCGGTCAATTCCCCTAGCGTCGCCCCAGCCCCCGCCGCCAACCCAACGAGCGGCGGACTCAGGAATCCACCCGCGATCCAGGACACAGCCAGCGTCGGGCTCGGAAAGACGACCGTCGCACTTGGGAGCAGCGTCAGCAGGAACACCCCCAAGTAGCCATAGTTCCCCAACGCCGCATAGTTCACCGGGAGCACAAGCAATAGAACAGTCAGTGCAACCGAGCCCAGCAGCGATGCAGGAAAGCGCCAATTCTCGCGCAGCCAGACCACCGCCCGCGGCAGCCACGGCCGCCAAAATCCTCGGCACTGCTCACCTGTCCAGGCAGGGTGATCCATCTGTTCGTCCAAGCCTACACCTCCAGCACCAGCAGCCCACACAACACTCCCATTCTAGCACTATCCACTCCCCTAAGCAAAACCCTTGGCTCCGCAACAATCGTTACCATCCTTCCGTCCAATCGGCGGCAAAAAGGTGAGGAGGCATCGATGCAAGGCAAGTCCTGGTCCTGGAACGCGTTGTTCGGGCTGCTGTTGCTGCTCGGCGGCCTGCTGCTCCTCGTGCGAAACCTGTTCCCGCTTTCGAATTTCGACTCGTGGGTCTGGAGCGGCCTCCTGCTGCTCAGTGGTTTGCTGTTCTTCTACCTCTGGGCTACCCAACGCTCGCGCTGGTGGGCACTCCTCCCCGCCGGTGTCCTCACGTCGCTCGCCGCCGTTACACTCCTGTCCCATCTGCCCGGAAGCGTAGGCCATTACGCGGGGCCCGTATTTCTCCTGGGCCTCAGCGCGACCTTTTTTGCGGTTTACCTGGCAAATCGCTCGTACCGGTGGAGCCTGATCCCGAGTGGGATCCTTCTCCTGCTGGCCTGCAGCTCCTTGCTGAGCGAGCTCCCCTTCGTCCCGGAAAACTGGCGGCCGGCCCTCGGAGGAAGCCTTTTCCTGGCCGGCCTCGGCGCAGGGTTCCTGGTCATCCCCCTCTTCCGCAAAGAGCTGTGGTGGCCCATTCTCCCTGGCGGTTTCCTGCTCGTGCTCGCCACGCTGCCGGTGCTGAGCACGATCGATGGACTGAGCCGTTGGATCCCCCTTGCGCTATTCGGCGGGGCAGCGCTGGTGTTCCTCGCGCTCCACCTGGCCACCCGTACCCGCTGGAGCCTCTGGGCAGCCGGCGCGACGTTTGCCGCTGGGTTCTTGATCCAGATGCTCTCCGGACCAGACTGGTTTTCCGGATCCCTGGCTGGGCTGGTGTTGATCGCCTTAGGGGTACTCCTCCTGCTCCGCCGGGCTTCACCCCGCTGAATCGGGACCTAATAGACGTGCGGGGGCCGCAACCCGGAGAAGCACACACCCAGCCAGATGGCCACCCCCAGAAGACAGATATATCCGCCAACCAGGGCGGCAATGATGCGCCCGATACGCCCGCGGGCCGCCAGCCCAGCCAACAAGGTCCCTATACCAACCGCTAGCGCCGGCAGCAGGAAAAGCATCGTGCGCACGCTGAGGAAAAAGAGCCGCGAGACGGCCCAAAACGGCAGCGCGATTGCCACACACGAGAAGAGCCAGCTCCGCGCCCCGCCGTCGCCCCGCATCCACCCGACGGCAAGCCAGCCCAACATCCCTAGGAATAGCCCGATTCCTCCATAGTCCACCACCGCGCCCCAGCGCCACCAAACTTGAAAAGCTGCCCATCGGGTGGAAGCCACCGTATCCGGGGTCGCGATCTCGGAAGCCTTTTCGGCCAGAAGCGAACTCGCCCCCCGGACCATGGTTCCAGCGAAATAGCTATAGTACAGCAGGAAAGCGAGCACCAGCGCCACGCCCCAGTGCGATAGCACCCGCTTCAGCCAGCGGCGTTGTCCGGAGTCCCCACGCCGCCAAAGCGAGGCCACCCACCCCAAGAACCACGGCACCGCAAGCACCAGCGTGCCAAAGTGAGAGAGCAGCTGTAGCGCCCACATGGACACCGATGTCAACGCCGGGAGCTCCGCTCGATCCTTCCAGGCGGCTACAAGCGCTGCCGAAACCCAGACCAGGGAATCGTAGGCGAACAGGTTCGTGTAGATCCCCGCCCAGTCCGCGGCCAGGCCAATGGGCATGAAGGCATAGAGCAAGCTCGCCCACGCTGCCGCTCGTTTCCCAGCAAGCGAGTATCCTAGGTACCACAGGCCCAACACGGAAGCCGCATGCATCCAAGCACTCACGAACGCCAGCAGGTGCTCGCCATTTGCATAAGCGATCCGAAGTGGGGCAACCAGCAGGTAGAAGGCTCCCGGATACGGGTCGTTGCGCATCCCCCACTCCAGCGACACGTGTTCGAAGAACAGCTGTCCCTGTTCGATCGCCTCCAGCCGGTGGACGTGAAACATTGCATCGTGAGCAGCAAACCGAGGCGAGAGCGCTCCCCCGAAACGCAGCAAGAAGGCCGCAAGCACGACCAGCCCCAAGAGACGCCAGTCCCGTTCCCTCAGCGCGACACGCCGCTTGAGCCAACCACCCCCAAGCCGCAGGGTGGGCACGAGTATCGCCCAGGACAGCCCAACCGCCACCACGAGCCACGGAGCCCACACGCCTACATAGGGCCGCGCCTCCCCACCGAGCGCAACCAGGAGCAGGCACCCAGCCACGGCCACCACACCAAGAGCGCCGACCCTGCCCAGACCCGCACGGCGCAGCGCAACAACCAGGAGAAGAAGCGCCAACGTCAACCAGACGGCTGTCCGGGGGGCAGTTGCCCAGCTGTTGCCGGCCCACGTTTCAACCATAAACCGGTCGAAGGCCAACGCGATCACACGGTCGTCCGGGCCCCCGGTACGGTATGGGGCCCCCTCGAATTCGAGCCGCAGCACGTCGCCATTCCAATCCCCGGGCGCCAGCAAGAAGGCGTACTCTTGCCAGTGAGGAGCAACCGCAAAGACGGCCAGCGTGCGTCCCCCGACCCCTACCCGCGCCGACGTCTCCCCGCGAGGAACCCCCTTCATTCGGACGCGCACGACCACGTTTTCCCTCGGCACCCCGCGCACCTCCATAGCGGACCGCGCTTGCGCCCACCGGAACGAAATCCCATCCTCCACCTCGGCCGCATAGAAGCCTCTTAAAAAGGCCTCGTCGGGCGATCGCCCGACCCGGTGGTCAAAGGCTCGGCCCCCGATGAGGTGGCTGAAACTCTGCCAACGTGGAGCTTCCAACCCCCTCCCCACATCCACCGTCAGCTCGAACGGGTGTCCCAGGAGAAGCAAAAAGCCCAACAGAAAAGGGGCCAGCAGCGCCCACACCTGCCAGTCCCCTATCACCCGTATGAACAGCTGGCCTTCTTCGCGCAATACGCGCCCCATGCCTGCCCTACATCGGCCCCCACGGACCCATGAACACATCGCCTCTGGCTGATCCGAGATCGGGCTCGGCCCGCCTGCCTCCCTTATGGACCCGCAACCGAGGGCGGCAGAGCCCCAGGCGCCCTTTTCCAGATCCAGCGCCTCCCGACCAGGAACCCGAGGCTGATCACCAGGATAACCACACTTACGACCTGGGCAGCAGGATAGGGGCCCAGGTACTCGCTATCCACACGCAGGAACTCGTTTGCGAACCGCCCCACCGAGTACAGAATGCCGTAGACCCAGAAAACTTCCCCCCGTACCAGCCGCTCACCGAACCGACGGGCAAACCAGAGGAGAAAGAGACAAAGCAGGAAATTCCAGAGGCTCTCGTAGAGAAAAGTCGGATGGAAGCGCGTCTCTGGGGGATACAGGCTCAGATTGGTGTAGCATGCCAGGCCCTGCCCACACTCGGGAGATCCGAGGGCCAGTTTGCTGTACTCGGGAAGGATGTAGCGGACACCGTTGACCCGATGCACAGCATCGATGCGAAACTCTGCCCCTATCCGCAGACCCCAAGGCAGACTCGTCCGCCAGCCATAGGCTTCCTGGTTGAAAAAATTCCCCCACCGGCCGACGGATTGTCCCATCACGAACCCCGGTGCGCCCACATCCAGCCAAGTGAAAAAATCGATCCGCCTACGCCGCGTGTAGAACAACAACGAAACAATGGCACCAATCAACGCCCCGTGCAGCGTCAAGCCCCGCAACCCAACGAACCGGCCTCGCTCGATCCCGATGATCTCCAACGGGTTCGCCGTGTAATACGACCAACGCCCCACCACAAACCAGAGCCGCGCAAAGATCACCCCGAAGATCAACCCCCAGAACAGGATGTTCCAAACGTGCTCTTCGTTCAATCCTCTTCGGCGCGCTTCCGCCTGGCCCACCAACGCGCCGGCAAAGGCCCCCGTCATGAGCATGACCCCGTATAGCCGCACCGTAAAGCCACCGATCTCGAAGAGTCCAGGGTGTCCCTCCCCGCGCCACGTCGGCACGCCCCGAATCACCATCACGATCGCCAGGGCGACGAAATAAAGGGCCGGGAAGACAAGCCCCGGAGTCAGACGGATCCCTTTCCTGTTCAAGGACTCCTCCTTGCCACGCGGAAAGAACGAAGGTCGGGGTGGCCCGATTTGAACGGGCGGCCCCCTGGTCCCAAACCAGGTGCGCTACCGCTGCGCCACACCCCGAACCTGCCTGCTGCACGTTCTACTAGATTCTAGCAAAGCGCTTGCCGCTTGTCAAACGGCGCGCGCACTTACACCCGCACGCTAGACCAACGTCTGTACCGGGTCGATATCGATGATCCACCCACCATCCAGCTCAAGGCCGGCCAGAAGCGGATGCACGTCGGGTGCCAGGAGCAGCAGCTGCCAGCGATAGCGCCCCCGGAGTCGCGGGACGAATGCCGGAGCGGGCCCGATCAACGTCGCTTCGGGCACCGCCTGCACCCGCTGCTGCAGCCGAGCAGCCAGCCTTACAGCCTCCGTGCGAGCGGTGGCTTCATCCGGGTGCGTGTAAACCAACAGGGCCAGCTGGCGCAAGGGGGGATACCCGTGGCGCCTCCGAAACGCCATCTCCTGCCGTACAAAGGCCGCGTAATCCTGGCGCGCCGCCGCCACGATCGCGTAATGGTCCGGATGGTAGGTCTGGATGATCGCCCGGCCGCGCTCGGCCCTGCGGCCCGCCCGGCCGACGACTTGCGTCAAGAGCTGAAAGGTGCGTTCGGCGGCCCGCAGGTCGGGCAAGTCGAGGGCCGTGTCCGCGCTCACTACGCCCACCAAGGTGACATGCGGAAGATCCAGCCCTTTGGTCACTAACTGTGTCCCTACCAGGAAATCCGCCTGGCGCGCGGCAAACGCCTCCAGGACTCTGTGGTAGGAGCGCACGTCACGCAACGCATCCTGGTCCCAGCGCAGGACTCTCGCTTCGGGAAAGAGGCCCAGCACCTCCGTGACCACGCGCTCCGTCCCGGCACCGAAATAGCGGATGGCCAGGCTGTGACATTGGGGACAGCAACGAGGAGCGGCGAGGCGTCGCCCGCAGCGATGGCATAACAGCGCGCCACGGTCCGCGTGGTACACCAACGCAACCTCGCAATCGGGACAACGCGCCACGTAGCCGCAGGCGCGGCATATCACAAACGTAGCCGTGCCCCGCCGGTTCAGGAACAGGATCGCCTGCTCGCCTGCGTCCAACACCTCCCGCAGCGCCTGCTGCAGCGCGCGGCTGAAAATGCTTCGATTTCCGGCCCGCAGCTCTTGCCGCATATCCACAATGTGCACCCGCGGTAGCGTGCTATCCGTGAGCACAAGGCGAGTCCCCCCAGGCCCCCTGTGCGCACGGACACGCTCGGGCAGCTCGAGCAACCGGCACCCACCCCGCTCCGCACGCCAGTAAGATTCGAGCGACGGCGTGGCGCTGCCCAGAATCACCGTGCTACCGGTAAGCCGTGCCAGCGCAAATGCAACCTCGCGGGCGTGGTAGCGCGGCGGAAAGTCCTCTTGCTTGTAGGAAGGGTCGTGCTCTTCGTCGATCACGATCAACCCGAGGCGCGGCAAAGGCGCAAAGACCGCCGAGCGCGCTCCGACCACCACATCGACCTTCCCTTCCCGGATGCGTCGCCATTGATCGTACCGCTCGCCAACGCTGAGCCGGCTGTGCTGCACGGCGACCCGCCCCGGAAAACGCGCCGCAAAGCGCTGTACCACCGGCGCTGTCAGCGCGATCTCCGGTACCAGGACGATCGCCTGACGTCCTTCGCGCAGCACTCGGCCGAGGGCCCGCAGGTACAGTTCGGTCTTGCCACTCCCCGTGACCCCGTGCAAGAGGAAAACCTGAAACCCGCCCTTCCCCAACGCCTCGTACAGCTCCCGCCACACCAGCCCCTGTCGAACCGTCAAGGCGGGCGGCGTTTCGGGTTCCGTCTGGAGGTCTGCTAGCGGGTCCCGGTACCGCTCGCGTTCTTCCAGGCGGCAGATTCCAGAAGACACCAGCGCTTCCGCGTCGCCGCGCGACGCCCCGGGGACAAGGCGACTCACTTGGCTCAAGGGTAGGGCCTGTCCCTCGCTTCTGGCCAACGCATCCAGCAGGGCAAGCCTGCGCTCGTCCGCGAGCGTCCGGCGCAACGCTGCCGCACGCTCCAGGGCCAACTCGGGAAGAACCGTCAAGCGGACTCGAGCCGGCCGGTGCTCGATGCGTACCCGGCCGCGTCGTGCCAGGCTCCGGAAGGGCTCTACTTCGCTCCTTTCCGCAAGCTCCAGCGGGCCTTCAGCCTCCAGAAGGGCTCGCGCCGCGGGCAGTTCTTCCGCAACTAGCGACAGCTTGGCGCGATCCAACGCGTAGACCCGGAAACGCTCCGGCTCCAAGCGCACCAACCCCGCTTCCTCCAGGCGCTTGCGTGCGGCATCGGTCGCCCGCAGCTCGCGTCGGAGGGCTGGCCACTCCCGCTCGCCCCCCGGGGCACGCGCCAGTGCCTCCAACACGCGGGCCGGCACCGAATCCCGCCGGCCGGCCCACAGCCCTTCGCGAACGCGCATCACCTCTGCTTCGCTCGCGCACAGCACCAGGAACGGCTCATAGTGCGGGCGTGCCAGGGGAGGTGCGACCCGGGTTTCGAGCTCCAGCCATCCCTGGTTGGCCAGGCGGTACAGAGCCCCCGAAACGCTCTTGCACCCCATGGCCTGACAAAGCTCCCGCTCTTCCATCTCCCCTCCAGCCGACCGCAGCGCCTCGATGACCCGCTGCAGGGCAGTCGGCAGCGCCGCAGGGTCCCCGGAGCGACCGGCCTCCGTGAGCACGGCCACCCGCAGGACGCGCGAAACAACGCCCGGGGGCAACATGGCAAATACGGCTTCGGCAAGAGAACACAGGTAGTAGCGCGAAACCCAAGTCGCCAGACGGAGCTGAACTTCCGTCAGTATCGGCGTCTCGTCCAGGATATCCAGGATGGACCGCGTTTCGAATTCGGGCGCCCATTCCATAAGGCCGACGACAACCGCCGGAAGGCGCGTCCGACGAAACGGAACCCACACCAGCTGGCCCAGAGCGATCCGGGAACACAAGTGTCGAGGAACCGCATAAGAGAACGGCCCAGCAACGCCCCGCCCATGCCGCACAACAACATCCGCGTACGATTCCCGCAACGGCTCGGCCACTCTCACCCCCCCGCCCGGAACGGGATCCCAATGGCCCGGGCAGGTGCGTTCCATCCACACGGTGCCTTCCGGCCAAACTAGCGCGTCGATCGCGAGAAGATGAGCACTTCGGTCCCCGCATAGACCAGGCGGTAATCGGGAGCAGCACGAAGCGCTACCTCGAGGGCGCTCGGAACGCAGCTCTGCGCCCGACGTACCAGGAAGACGTAGCTGAACGGTTGCCCCGTCTGCTCCGACCACCTCTGGAGGCAATGGGAGTCCTGCCTCAGACACTCCTGGAGTGCCTTGTGTTCGGCGCTTCGCTTGTGGAACAGCTGGCCGGGCATCCATTCATAGCCCTGCACCGTGGCCAGGCTGACGCGCCCGGTCAACGCCGGAAACCATTCTGAGATATAGTCTTCCCAGGGGGAAGCGCCTGTCAGCAGCAAAAAACGGCTATCCCCAGGCGTATGATCCCGGGACCAGTCCATCGCCGCACGCACTTCCGGAGGTACAGACCACAGACGGTCCGAAACCTGGAGATATAACCAAGCGCCAGCCAGTGCATAGAAGAACAGCAGAACCGCAGCCAGCCGCACCACGGTCGCGCGCCAAGCCGCCCCACGTTGAGTCTCCTGGGCTAACAGAGCCACGCCTCGGAGGATCAGCTGTTCGCACCCAACCCCAGCTAACAGACCCAGTGGGACAGCCCAGTCGGACAGGAAGCCGCGTCCTGGTCCGAGGGTCGCTACCACCAACCAAAGCAGGGGTAGCCACCGACGTTGGCTCAGACAAACCAAGGTGCCCAGGAACCCTGTCAAACCCACGAAAGACACAAAGGGCTGGTCAACGTACCCGAAAAAAAAGATGTAGGGGTGCCCAAACCACGAAAAGGAGCTATGTCCGGCGTTCAGGAACATCCCAAGCCCGTGCCGCACGATGACCGTGATCCACCACGGCGCACTGACCACCGTGGCCATCCCCCCAGCGATCAGCGCATACCTCGCCACGGCACGCCAGCTCCGCCGCGACATCAGAAGGAGCAATGCTGAGCTGTAGGCAGTGAACCACGCCTGGTCCGGATGGGTCAGCACCGTCAGGCCAGCCAACATCCCCGCTGCCCATACGGCAGCGTCTTTCCTGCGCCTCAACCCTGCGCTCAGCAAGGCTAGGGACAACAAGGCCAACACAAAGCCGGGCGCACGGGTCAGGCCACCTCCCATCACGTGGTAGTGAAATCCCCTCGGTAGCGTAGCGAAGGCTAGAGTCGCCCAAAACCATTCGTATACACTTTCACACAAGGTCCGTGCCAGAAATGCAAATGCCGGGATAGTCAACGCACTCACCAAAGCCGGCAGCCAGTGGATCACCTGCTCGGGCATCCATCCCGTGAGCGTACAAAGGCCAGCCGTCAAGTAGAGGGCAAGCGGAGGATAAACAAAGGGAATGTCCGCCCCGTTGTAGGAGGTCACATAGGGCAATCGAAAGCCGGCCGCCCGAAGATCCTCCACCATAGCGTAGAATAGCCCTCCATCCCCGATGGGGAAATCCGTTGAGAGTACCTCCATCAAGCGCAGATACGCGCCCAACGCGGTGATCGAAAGCAGCAACGCGGTCGACAACCATTGCGGCCGTCTACCTGGCATGGCTCCCCCTTATAGCCATTCCTCCTGCTCGCGCGTCTCATCGGACGGCTGCGGCCCCTCCGGCGGGCGCGCGAGCTCAGCTGCCCCCAGGAAGGCACCCAGCTGGCGGTAAGACTCCGGCGTTCCGTACTCTCGCGCCTGTACCACAACGGGCATCGGCACGGCGTGTCCCAGAACAATCGCCTGGCGGCGCGTATCGAGACGAGCCAGCACTGAGCGCAGGCGCGACGCCCCGGACACGCCGGCCAGGATTGCTGCAACATCCTTTTCGTCATCCAAGAGGTAGGTGATACGCGTTCCGATCTGGCTCATGACCTCATCATCGATGCTGCTCGGGCGCTGGTCGACCACCAGCAGCGTCACGTTGTACTTGCGCATCTCCCGGGCGATTGTCCCGAACGCGGTCTGGCCAGCCACCTCCGGCCCCAAGAACTTGTGCGCCTCCTCCACGGCAATGACCAGGGGGCGAGGCTGTGGCCCCTGATCCCCGAGCGCCCGTTCGGTAGCCTGCACATACTCGTCGTGGATCCGTCGGGTGAGCAAATTCGCCACGAGCACGTACGCCGTGATATCCTGATACCTTCCGAACTCCAGCACCACGTGGATCCCCTGCCGCAGGCACTCCAGGATCCGCGCGACGGAATCATCGCCGACCTCCGCCTTCAGAAAGTCCAACCGCCGCAGCCGGCCAAGCTTCCGATGCAATGCCTGGAGCGCTCCTGCGTGTAGCCCAAAGGATGCGGCCAACTGTTCCAACTCCTCCGGCTCTTCCATCCCCAGGAAATGGCGCAGCCAAGATGGTCCCAGGCGCTGACCCAGGCGATGCACGGCATCGATCTGGGCCTGGGATAGGTCCAGCGTTTCCCGGAGCATCTCGATATCTTCCGGCGTGACCAAATCGTACGGGACTTCCACGCAGAAATCGTAAGGGACCTTACGGCGTTGAGAAGAGAGCGGGTCCAGGGTAAAGATGGCCACCTGCTCCGGGAAGAGCCGCTTGAGCCCCCAGGCCCTTCCGTATCGCGGATCCTCAAATGTCCCCTCCCAGCCGTACTCGTTATGCATGTCGAAGACCAGGCTCACCGCTGAACCACGCCGGGCAATACCAAGGAGCAGGAGCCTCGTAAGGAACGTCTTGCCAGTGCCGGACTTGCCAAAAATGCCGGTAGAGCGTTCGACCAGCCGGCTCAGGTCCAGACAAACCGGAACGCCTTCCATATCGACCGGAGTCCCCACCAGGAAATGGCGCTCGTCCTCCTGCCCAAAGACCGAGGCAACCTCCGCCGGGCCAGCCGGGTAAACCACCGCGTAGTGGGCCGGCACCGTCTTGACCGGTTGCGGCGTTTCCAAGGTGCTCGCCTCCAGCGGCAGCGTCAGCATGGGCACCACTTCCAGAAGGCCAAAGGTGCCTGTGCCTCGCACGACCTCGGCCACCAGGGGATCCGAGACCGGTGGAGGAGTCCGGAGGAAGCGGTCGTTCAGCAGGCCGAGGCGCACGTCGGTAATCATGCCGAAGAAGCGGTGGCTCTCCCCCTGGATGACGACATACCGCCCGACTGACACCTCCTCGACCGAAATATCCGCCTCCAGCCGTACGGTCAGCCCTTCGCTGAGCGAACCGGCGATCACCAACCCCAGACGTCGCGTCGCTTCCATGGTACACCTCCCAAACTCGAGTATACCACGGGGTTTTGCGACGGGCAACAGCCACTCCAGGCCCGGTTCCTGCCTATGATAGAACGAGCACCCTCATAGCCTTTTCCTCCGAGTCCACCGTCCCAAACCACCGAAGCACGCTCGGCATCCCCGCAGGACGCGCCGGTTCGCTTCTCGTCCCAGGGTTGCAGCCAGGCCTTCCGTGGTGTAGAATGCCCGTGCCAGATGCGGAAAATAGGAGGAGTATGTGCAGAGCCACTCTCAGGCGCACCACCCTTCTGCGCCGGCAGCCGCTGGAATGCCCCAAGGGCACCACCCGAGTCCTGAGCCCCCTGGGACTCCGCCCTCCGCCACGGTCCGCGCGGGGGTCCAGTTACGGAGGCTAGCGTGATCCGCTGGCAACAGTTGCGCCGCAGGCTGTTGTTCTTCATTGGGATGGGGCTATTGGTTTTCCTGGGTCTGGCCGTTTGGGGCGGTGTGCGCGAGGTGTGGCGCACCTTCCTGGGCTTCCGGTGGTCCCTTATGCCCCTCGCTCTCGGGTTCACGGCGCTCAACTACATCCTTCGCTGGTGGAAGTGGCATTACTACCTCCGCCACCTGGGGATCCGAGATATCGCGCTGTACGACAGCGCTCTGCTGTTTACCGCAGGGATGACGATGGCGGTCACGCCCGGAAAGCTGGGCGAAGTGTTCAAGTCCTACCTGCTCAAGCGCATGAATGGTACCCCGATCAGCCTTTCGGCTCCTATCGTGGTCGCGGAACGATTGACCGATGGGCTGGGTATGCTTCTCATTGCCGGTGCGGCCGCAGGGGCAGCGATCCCAAGCTTTGAAGGGGAGACCGGTCGCCTTTTCCTCGGAGTGGCCATCGCACTCTTGACCGCTGCAGGGATGCTCATCTTGCTGGCCCAGAACCGTCGCCTGGCGACGCGCCTGTTGGCGAGCGGGGAACGCTTTCGCATCGTGCAGCGCGCCAGCCGTTCGCTGACGACGCTTTACGAGAGCACGTATCACTTGCTTCAATGGAAGCCGCTCCTCTGGATGACCGCCCAGAGTGCTCTCTCCTGGTTTGGGGAATGCATCGCTGTGTACTATGTACTCTGTGGGTTGGGGGCCACCCCCGGTCCGACCACGCTCTGGCAGGGAGCATTCGTCTTTGCCGCCGGGACCCTCCTGGGCCTGGTCTCCTTCTTACCTGGGGGGCTGCTCGTGAGCGACGTCTCCTATGCCGGGCTGATCCACACCTTAGGCCTTCTTGACCGGGAAGGGGCAGCAACCGCATCTTTCCTGATTCGCCTGTTCACGCTCTGGTTCGGCGTCACCCTGGGAGTTTTGGCGCTTTTCCTCCTCAGCCGCCGCCTGGGGGGCTGGGAAGAAGAGCCCGACTAGCCCACACGCTGTGCTATAATCCAAACGGTACGGGACGAGCCTGAAGTGGCGGGTTGAAGGGCCGCTCGGTTTGGGGCAGCTCTGAGGAGGGTGCTGTGAGCACAATCCGGTCGTTCCCGAGGTGGATCTGGTGGTTGCTGGCAGCGCTGGGGATCGTAGCCTTGCTGCTGGTCAGCGGCTGTTTGTGGGGTACCCTGGTGCTCCTGGGAAGCGCGGGGCGAGGCGCGTTGTTCCCCGGAACAGGCCCAAAGGTCGCGCTGATCCGGGTCGAAGGCGTGATCGTCTCGGGACGCCAGGGGTTGAATTCGCTCTACTCCAACGTTGCTCCGGCGGAGACGATCGCCCAGCAGCTGGATGAGGCGGCACGGGATCCCTCGGTGGTGGCGGTGATCCTGCGCGTGGACAGCCCGGGAGGCGGTGTCGTGCCTTCCGACGAGATCTACCGCGCCGTGCAGCGTGTGCGCGCCGCTGGCAAGCCGGTCGTAGCGTCGATGGGAGATCTGGCCGCCTCGGGCGGGTACTATGTCTCCGCCGGCGCGGACTATATTGTCGCCAACCCTCACACGACCACCGGGAGCATCGGGGTGATCATGACCGTCCTTAACCTCGAGGGACTGTACGAAAAGCTCGGCGTGGAGCAGGAGGTCATCAAGAGTAGCCGGCTCAAGGACCTGGGTTCCCCGGCGCGCCCGCTGACCGAAGAGGAGCGCGCGATCCTCCAGGGTCTGGTCGACGAGGCCTACGAGGCCTTCATCCAGGTCGTGGCGGAAGGAAGGCATCTCCCGGCACAACGCGTGCGTGAACTGGCCGACGGCCGGATCTACTCCGGGCAGCAGGCACAGGCGGAGGGTCTAATCGACGAACTGGGCGACATTTCGGAAGCTCTAGAGGCTGCACGAAGGCTCGCCAACGCGCCCCAGGCGCGCCTGGTAGAACCCCCGGGTCCATCGCTCTTGCAACTGACGCTCGGGGCAATCCGGCCGGGCACGGTGCCGGAAGTCCGGGAGCTACTCGGCCTGGACCAACCGGTCTGTCTGCAGTACCTGTACGTCCCTTAGCGCGATGCTTGAGCGGCACGGGCGAACGAGCTGAGGGAGGACGCGATGCGCATCGCCTTCTTTGTATACGAATATCCGCCTGCGGTCGTGGGAGGGTTGGGCACGTACGCGACCTATATGACACGGGCCCTGGTCCGCCAGGGACACGACGTGGTCGTGCTCACCATGAACCCCGAAGGCACCCTGAAGACGCGCGAGGTCATCGCCGGTGTCGAGGTGCATCGCCCGATCGGCATCGATGCGACCAATGTCTTTCCGCTGTTGCTGAACGAGGAACTGCGCCAGTGGGGGAGGTTCTTCAACGATATCTTTATCTACAACGTGCTCGCGGCAAGCAAGTTCTTGAACGACCTGGTGGAAAAACAGGGAGCGCAGTTCGATGTCGTGGCGGTACACGATTGGCTCAGTGCTGTCGCCGGGCTGGTCGTGCGTAACCAGACCGATCTGCCGGTAGTGTTTCACGTCCACAGCACCGAATGGGGGCGGCGCGGCGAAGCGGGCTCCCCCTTTGTGGGTCGACTGGAACGCGAGATGGCCTTCCAGGCTCATCGCATCGTCACCGTGAGCCATGCGATGAAGGAAGATCTGGTACGGCACGGCTGGTCGGGTGCAACGATCAGCGTGGTCTGGAACGGGGTCGATCCGAGCATTTACGATCCCACGCGCGTCCCGCGAGAGGAAGTGGAGGCCCTCCGCAAGACGTACGGCATCAGCTCCGGCGAGCCGATGATCCTTTTCGTAGGCCGGCTCACCTGGGTCAAAGGGGTACGTAACCTGATCCAGGCCATGCCCATTGTCCTCGCCGACTTTCCCACAGCCCGTCTGGTGATCCTGGGCAAAGGGGAGGAGCAGCACGACATCGAGGAGCTGGTGCATCGGCTCGACCTTGCCGGGCGCGTGGTCACCCGCTACGCTTTCGTGTCCGAGTGGGAGCGCATCGTCCACTACGCCGCAGCCGATGTCTGTGTGTTTCCCTCGGTGTATGAGCCGTTTGGCATCGTCTCCCTCGAAGCGATGTCCATGGCGCGCCCGGTCGTCGTTGGCGCCAACGGAGTCGTCGGGTTTCGGGAACAGGTCGTGCCATCCGGCCCGGACCAAAACGGGGTCCACGTGAACGGAAACGACCCCGCCGACATCGCTTGGGGGATCCGCGCGGTCCTGCAAGACCCATTGCGCGCCCGAGAAATGGGAGCACGTGGCCGCACGCGTGTCCAACGCTACTTCACCTGGGAAAGTGCCGCCCGCCAGACCGCAGAGGTCTACCAGGAAATGATGGCCAGCAAGCGGGCGGGCCCTGGGGAAAGTTCTACGGGGCCATGAATGACCGGGCCGATCGAACCGTCATGGTGGCCATGAGCGGAGGGGTAGACTCCTCCCTCGCCGCCGCCCTGTTGCTCGAACAAGGTTTCCGGGTGACCGGGGTCACGCTGCACCTGTGGGCAGGGGAGCCTACCTGGCAACCCCGGGAAAGCGCTTGTTGCTCGGTGGAAGCGGTCGAGGGAGCGCGACGGGTCTGCCAACTGCTGGGGGTTCCACATTATGTCTTTAACGTGGAAGGGGCCTTCCTCGCACGTGTGGTGAATCCGTTCGTCGAGGCATACCGGACAGGGCACACACCGAATCCGTGCATCGCTTGCAACCGCGAGATCAAATTCCGGCTCTTGCTGGACCGCGCCCGAGCGCTGGGCTTTCGGTACCTGGCCACGGGGCATTATGCCCGGATTATCGCCGAAGAAGGCGAGGCCGGCCCCCGATGGCACCTGCTGCGCGGAGTCGACCGGAGGAAAGATCAGTCGTACGTGCTTTATATGCTTGGACAGGAAGATCTGGGGCACCTGCTCTTCCCGCTGGGCGGCCTACGGAAGGAACAGGTACGGCGTGAAGCGGCACGACGCGGGTTGCCCACGGCCGGCCGCCCAGAAAGCCAGGAAATCTGCTTCGTGACGGAGCGGGATTACCGCCAGTTCCTGAGCAAGCGGGTCCCTGAGGTCGCCTCTCCTGGGCCGATCCGCGATCTTACGGGCAAGGTGATTGGCATGCACCAGGGCCTTGCCTTCTATACGGTGGGGCAGCGCAAGGGCCTGGGCCTTTCCGGGCACCCGGTTCCGCTCTTCGTCATCGCCATCGATGTGAAAGAAAACGCCTTGGTGGTAGGGCCAGAGGAGGCGCTCTATGCCCGAGGCCTGGAGGCCGAGAGGACTACCTTCGTTTCCGGGAAGTGGCCCCAGCAGCCGCTGCGCGTAAGTGCCCAGGTTCGCTATCGCTCTGCGGCTTCGCCCGGAACCCTTTTTCCTCTGGCGCCCGGTCGGGTACGCCTGATTTTCGACGCGCCAGAACGGGCGATCACTCCCGGGCAAGCGGTGGTTTTTTACCAGGGCGATGAGGTCCTCGGGGGAGGGACCATCTCCAAGACGATTCGCGAAGAGCACTTGCTGGGCGCGGACGCCTAGTCAGCGGTCGCTTCCACGACACGTGCGCCGGTGAGAGCGATCAGGTCCTCTACCCGCAAGCGCAAGTTAATGCCACGGCGGCCAGCGCTCACCAGGATCTCCTTCTCCTCCAGCACCGCGTCGTCGATATAGACCGGGTAGCCTCGGTGCACCAAGGCAAGGGCCGAGATCCCTCCCACTTGAAGGCCGGTCCAGGCTTCGGCTTCCCGGCGGGTGGCCATACGGAGCTTCTTCACGCCGAGCGCCCGGCCCAGGCGCGCCAGATCCAGTTCCCGATCCCCGGGCACGAGCACCAGCAGCGGCCGGCCTTCCGGAGGTGCCACAACCAGCGTCTTGTAGACCTGGCGCGCGGGAACCCCGAGCGTTTCGGCGACGCCCTCCGCGGAATGAATCTCCGGAGAAAAGTAGAACGCCTGGTAGGAGATGCCCCGCGCCTCCAGCCACCGCATCGCGTTGGTCTTCTGAGCCACCGCAACCCTCCACACGGGCAAGCAAACAACGCTCGATAGCTCCGCTTGCCCTGCCCCAGCCCTTTCGGCCGGCTGTTCCCATCATACCACAGCCTCGCGACCGTGCGAAGAGCCGTTCTCTAGGATATCGACCAGTATGACCCAGCCCGGCTCCTGCTTCCACTACAGGCACCGGCTGCACGCCTTCAGAGGGCACGCGGCCGGTACCCTCCCATGTCTGCAGGGATGACTTCCCCTTGAACTCACGGTATTACGGGTCGGCGTTTGGCCCACCCCAACCAATTTCACCAGCTTCAAACTCGCGTTCCGCGCCCGACCTAGAACGGCCCCGCCAACCTCCCGCACAAACGCCCTCTCGGGCAGTGGAAGCGGTCACTTCACGCTTCCACACGCTGGGCGCCGCCGCCACGACGGATAGCAGCGCTCGGTAGCTACCCATCGCATACCGCACCAGGTTGCCGGGTACGAAAGCACCCGCCGGAACTCCCCCAAAGGGGCATCCGCCACCGCTCCCGCCACGGGCAGCCTTAGAGCATCCCAGCCCCATTGTGGTCCTCGATGACCACTACCGCCGGCCGATCCTGCGAAAGCTTGGTTTTCGGCACCATCGCGCTGTTGGCTTTGTGCCGGTGAGCGTCTCACGCTGGGAACATCCCTGAGACGAAGTGCACGGCACAGAAACGGGGGGAGTATGTGCAGCGGAGCCCGCCGCTGCAATGGGGCTTTGATTCCCTGGAGGAGCAGTGGCCCCAC
Source organism: Chloroflexia bacterium (assembly GCA_034436115.1). Taxonomy (GTDB): domain Bacteria; phylum Chloroflexota; class Chloroflexia; order DTKN01; family DTKN01; genus DAOTVY01. The sequence continues at coordinate 61,407 of DAOTVY010000049.1, forward strand.
CTGTGCGACGCGGTCGAGAGCCACCTGGTGCCGCGGACCAAGAACGCCGTGGAGATGGTCATGCAGCGCTTCGACCAGCATTGCCAGAACTTCTGTGGGTTCGAGTGGATTGGCACGGCGCAGGTGTACCTGGGAGTGTTCGAGAGGGCCTGGCGCTTCACTCCCTTCTCCCACGATGCCCGGCCGGAGAACTGTGGCAAGAGCCCGCTCGAACTGTCCCGGTATGACCTGAGCCACATTCCAATGCCTTGGCTCTGCCCAGGGCATAGCCTGGAATGGCCGATGATGTAGGAGGCGCAAGACGCAGTAGTTCCCAACTCGTAATGCTTTCGCCCGCCACTTGTTCCCCTGGAGCAGCGGTGTGATATAATAGAGGCGAGCCAGTAGGCACCAACGAAAGGATTGCCGATGTACCGCATTCCCGTAGACCTGTTCCTCTTGCTGGCCTTCGCCACGCTCTACGCCGGCCTGTATGCTGTGCTCACCGGCCGTGGCTACCGGGGGCTGGCCGTCGGCTGGCTGGCCAGCGTCATTGGCACGGCGCTCGGCTATGGCCTTGGGCATCTTCTGGGGCTGCGTTTCCTGTGGCTGGGAAGTTTCCCCGTACCGGAGGCAACCCTCCTGGCGTGGTTGCTGCTCCTGATTGTGTACCGGTTGAGAATATGATAGAATGAATGAAACAACAAGCCGGAGGTCGGGATGGGTCCAGAACCCCCTTCATCGAGGAGGGACAAGCCGAGCGGCGAAAAGTTCCGCGCAGTGATCGGCATCGCGATCGCGGGTGTGCTTCTCACGCTAGCGCTCTTTGTGGGCCTTTTTTTCCTTGGTGATGCGGCACTCCGGCACCTCCGGGACGTCAGCATCGTTTTTCTAGCCGCGTTGTCCGGTTCCTCTTTGTTGCTCACAGTGGTGCTGCTGATGGTGCTTCTGTGGGGGGTGCAGCGCCTGACGGAGCGGGTCGATACACTCCTTGGACAGGGTGGGGAAGTGCTCGAGCGGGTCAAAGGGACTGCTGGCACGGTCAAGGCGACCACCGACTTTGTCGGAGAGCGCGTCGCTTCCCCGTTCATCCGCTTTTCCGCTTGGGCCACTGGAGTCGGCGAGGGGATTCGGACATTCCTCGGAGGCAAGAAGCGCGCAGGAGGGTAACGATGAACGAGCGGCGTGACAGTGGGTTTGGATGGTTCCTTTTCGGGTTCTTGCTCGGCGGCATTGTGGGCGCGGTGGTGGCCTTGGCCTATGCGCCCCGGTCCGGCGAAGAGACACGGCGACAGCTCCGCGAGAAAGGCATCGAACTCCGCGAACGGGCGCTGGAAGCCGCTGACAAGGTCCGCGAACGAGCCCAGGAACTGGGAGAGCAGGCGCGGACCCGGGCTGAGCAGTTGCGGGAACAGGTGGAAAAGGGGATCGAGTCCGCACGCGAGCAGGTGACCCGTCGCAGCGAAACGCGAGCTCCCGAAGAAGAGACTGCCTGATCGGGTCCCGAACGCTGGATTCCATCCTGCCCCGTACCGTATCCAGAGGAGGAAGCCGATGGCGCCGGAGCAGCCGGCTGTGGAGCCATTGGCACAACTGGCCGAACTTGGGGAGCGGCTTCGTTTGCTCGAGCGCGAATACCAGCGGCAACGGCAAGACCTCCGCTCGGCGTACGAGGAGATCCTGGCGCTGAACACGCTCCAGGAAGCAACGTTGGAGCTGGTCACCGCGCTGGGGCTGGAACCGGTCCCTCAACGCCTACTTGGAGCAGCGATGTCGTTCTGTTCCTGCCAAAGCGGCGCGCTGCTGCTTGTGGACCCGAAGGGCGAAGGGCTGATCGTTACTGCGGTTGCGGGCCAAGTGAGCGAGGAGGTCATCGGCAAGAAAGTGAAGCCAGGCGAAGGCATCATTGGCTGGGTTGCGCAGACGGGCGAGCCTGCGCTCATCAACGACGCCCCCAGTGATCCCCGCTTCTCCCCGGGGACGGAAGGGGAAAGCGGCCTCAGGATGCGGTCCGGGCTGTGCGTGCCCCTACACGTGGCAGGCCGGTTGATCGGGGCGCTGGTAGTGGTCAACAAGGATCCTCCTGCTCCCTTCGAGAGCCGGGAATTGAGGTGGCTTCAGTCCTTTGCTTCTGTGGCAGCCGTGATCATCGAGCGCGCCCGGCTCTATGACCGTCTCCAGGAAGAGCGGGACCGGGTGTTGATCGCGCAGGAAGAACTTCGTCGTCGGCTGGCACGGGACCTCCACGACGGGCCGGCACAGCTCCTGGCGAACCTGGTGGTGCAGGCCGAATACATTCGCAAGTTGCTCGAACACGACCCTGCTAAGGTCCCTGAAGAACTGAGCCGACTGATCCAATCGGGGCAGCAGGCAGTCCACGAGATGCGCGTGTTCCTCTTTGACCTGCGCCCCATCATCCTGGAAACCCAGGGACTCCCGGCGGCCGTGCAGCTATTCGTAGAACGCCATCAGCGGGATACCGGTCCCCGGCTCCACGTGCACTTTGACCGGAGCGTCGGGCGCTATGACCCGCAGCTGGAGAGCACCATCTTCAGCATTGTGCAGGAAGCGGTGAATAACGCCTTGCGGCACGCGGAAGCGCAGAACGTCTGGGTCCGCGGAGAAGAGAAGAACGGCCAGCTCGTGATCGATATTGAGGATGACGGGAAAGGGTTCAGCCTGGAGGCTGTCCTCAAGCGTTACGATGAGCGAGGGAGTTTTGGGCTGGTCAATATGCGCGAACGGGCAGAGTTGATCGGCGGGCAACTTACCCTGGTTTCTGCACCCGGCCAGGGAACAACGGTGACGCTGCGAGTCCCTGTGGGCGCCTCGCTGCGGGGTTCCTGATCTAGGCGCTCGACTCCGCCCCCCTTTTCTTTGGCTGTCTGCCACAGCCTGCTGGGAACTTCCCCGGCAAGAGAGGTCCTCATGTCCATTGGTTTCGCACGGAGCGTCTGCAGCGATCTGGAACGCGCCTTGGGATTGGAGTGGCTGGTCACCAACGGCTTGGGCGGGTATGCCTGCTCGACGATCGTCTGCGCGAACACGCGGCGCTACCACGGCCTCCTGGTGGCGGCGCTCGGGTCTCCGAGAGCACGGTGGGTGCTGGTCTCGAAACTGGATGAGGAGATCGAGGCGGAATCAGTGGTCTATGCCCTCGGCACCAACGAGTACGCGCCTGGAACGATTCACCCTTGCGGGTTTGTCCATTTGGAAGAGTTTCGTCTGGAGAATGGACTCCCCGTTTGGATTTATCGTGGCGGCCAGTGGGAATTGGAGAAGCGGCTTTGGATGGCCCACGGGCAGAATACAAGTTATGTCACTTATAGATTGACGCGCAGCACGGGGCCGGTCACGCTCACCCTCCGTCCGCTGGTAAACTACCGCGACTTCCACGGACGAACGAGGGGGCGAGCGGACTGGGATTTCGTGCGTCTAGAGACGGACAAGGCCGGCTGCTGCTTTCTGAAGGCCTTTGAAGGGGGGCATCCCTTCTCCATCCACACCGTGCCGCCGATGGAGCATATCCATACCGGCTATTGGTACTGGAACTTTTTCTACCGTAGGGAGCGTGAGCGAGGCCTAGAAGACACAGAAGACCTTTACGCTCCTGGGATTCTGCGTCGGCAGTTGTCTCCCGGAGAAACGCAGGCCGTGATTCTCTCCGCGGAACCGGAGAGCGCGCTCGAATGGGATACCGAGCGGGCGCGAGAGCGCGAAGTGGCGCGTCGTAGGAGGTTGGTCGCGCAAAGCCCGCTGGCTGCTCAAGGCAAAGAGGCACAGACGCTCCTGCTGGCTGCGGACGCTTTCATCGTGCAATGGCCGCGGAAGGACAACCCCCGCAGCGGACCGGGATCCACCGTGATCGCCGGATATCCCTGGTTCGGCGACTGGGGCCGCGACACGATGATTGCCCTCCCTGGACTCTTTCTGGCTACAGCACGGTTCGAAGAGGCAGCTGCTGTGCTCCGGGAGTACGCGGGGTATCTGGACCAAGGTATGTTGCCAAACCGCTTCCCGGAGGCAGGGGAAACCCCAGAATACAACACCGTAGACGCCACGCTCTGGTTCTTCGTCGCGCTGCATACCTACGTGGAGGCGACCGCCGATCTGGAACTGGCGCGCGAACTGTACCCGCTGTTGGTAGACATCGTGGAATGGCATCTCCGGGGAACACGGTATGGAATCGTTGCCGATCCGGCGGATGGACTGCTGCGCGCTGGGGTGCCTGGGGTGCAGTTGACCTGGATGGACGCCAAGGTCGAGGATTGGGTCGTAACCCCTCGACACGGCAAGCCCGTTGAGGTCAATGCGCTCTGGTACAATGCTCTGCGCATCCTGGATGCGCTCGGCCGCCGGCTGCGACGCCGCACGGGCCGCGACCAGGCACGTCGGGTGGCCGACCGCATCGCAGAAACGTTCGTTCCCCGGTTCTGGTATGCACCGGGGGGCTATCTGTATGATGTGGTGGACAGCCCGACGGGAAATGATCCCTCCCTACGGCCGAACCAGCTGCTTGCCCTTTCGCTGCCCTATCCTCTCGTAGACGGGGACAAGGCACGCTCCATCCTGCGGGCGGTGCGCGCGGAACTGCTCACTCCTGTAGGCCTAAGGACCCTTTCCCCCCGTGATCCCGCCTACCACGGGCGCTACGAGGGCGATCGCTGGCAACGCGACGCAGCCTACCACCAGGGAACCGTATGGCCCTGGTGGATCGGCCCTTATCTGACCGCGGTGCGCCGCGTGGAAGACCCCCAGGCAGATGTCCAGGCGCTCCTCCGGCCGCTGCTAGACCATTTGCGCGAAGCAGGAGTCGGCACCATCAGCGAAATCTTTGACGGGGATCCCCCACACGCTCCGCGCGGCTGCATCGCGCAAGCCTGGAGCGTCGCCGAGGTACTGCGCGTATGGCACGAGGCCTTCGGCCCGTCCAGGAACTCGCCCTCCGCCTAGTGGGATCACGGGAATGGAGAAATGGATCCCCGAGCAGCGGCCGGCCCGCTTTCTGCCCGCGTAGGTTAGCGCAGGTCGTATCCGGGCCGTTCGCTGACCGGCTCGTTGATATACAGGTTGCCCTTGTGGATTTTGAGGTTGAAACCACACGCCGGGTTCGTACAGACCCAGGCCTTGAACAGCACTGTGGCTCCATCCTGGCCATAGTCGGACAGCGGCACTAGCACCCCCGTATGGCACTTCTGGCACCTGGGCCAAATCGTATCCATCTTCAAGCCTCCTCCACCGGCCCCATCGCCGGTTACCCCCGACCACACCGTAAGCAGAGCCAGCGCCAGGACGCTGTCACTTGGCTATCACCGTCTCTGCGCTGCCGCTTCTTGTGACTCTGGGCACGAACTCCAAGTCATTCTATCACATCGCTTCCAGAAACGCAACTCCCGCTTTGACAAAGCTCTCCTGGTGTGCTATCATCCTGGGACGACTAGAGGGAGGAGTGCCGGTAGGATAGCACACGCTGCGGCTTTCCGAACAGGGTTTGGTGTGTCGTCGCGTATGGCGTAGAAGATGTTGGCTTGTTCCAGGAGGAGAACCACATGAAGACCGAAACGTTTCGGGGGCGGGACTTTATTACCTTGCTCGACTGGACGCGCGAGGAAGTGGAGCAGATCCTGGATGTCGCCCTGGACCTGAAGCAACGCTTCGCGCTGGGGGAACCTCACGACCATCTGCTCCGGGCCAAGACGCTGTTCATGATCTTCTACAACCAGAGCCTGCGCACAAGGAACTCTTTCGAGGCCGGCATGACCCAACTTGGGGGACATGCGCATTATCTGGATCCGGAAAAGATCTATACCCCGGCTCTACCGGGGCGTGAGATCGCCTATACCACGGAACGGGTCTCGGACGTCGCGCGGGTGCTTTCCCGTATGGGCCACGCGATCGCCATCCGCTGTTACGGCGATCCGGTGGACTGGGTGTATGGCGCCGCCAACGAGATGATCCGCAACTTTGCCTATTGGGCGGACATCCCGGTGCTGAACATGGAGGACGACAAGTACCACCCGTTCCAGGCGCTTGCGGACATCCTGACGGTCAAGGAGAAATTCGGCGGCTTCCGTGGCGTCCGCTTCGTCATGTCCTGGGCCTATTCCCCAAGCGTGCACAAGCCTCGCGCAGTCCCACAAAGCGCGATCATCGCCGCAACCAAGATGGGCATGGACGTCGTGCTGGCCCATCCCGAGGGCATGGAGCTCGACCCCGAGGTGATCCAGGCATGCCAGGGTTACGCCGCCCGCTATGGAGGATCGTTCCAGATCTGCCACGATATGCGGGAAGCAGTGGAGGGCGCGCACGTTGTCTACCCGAAATCGTGGACCGCTGTCCCGATGTTCAAGCCTCCGGTGGGCGAGGATAGCCCGCAAAAGGCCAAGGAGATCTTTGAGCAGAACCGCCACTGGATCTGTGACTCGGCATTGATGCGCCTGGCCCACCGGGATGCCATTTACCTGCATTGCCTGCCCTGCGACCGGGGCTATGAGGTGACTGACGAGGTGATCGACGGCCCGCAATCGGCGGTTTTCGACCAGGCAGAGAACCGCCTGCACGTCCAAAAAGCGGTGATGGCGCTCACGATGCGCTAGTCCAAAGGAACCCTGCGGAGGAGTGGCCTTCGTGAGGGTTCCTTGCTTTTGGAGGCACGTATGAACAAGGTGGTTCAGCGGCCAGCAACGGCCCTGTATCCTGTGCCGGTGGTCCTGGTATCGTGCGGGGATGCGCGGCCCAACATCATTACCCTGGCCTGGGTCGGCACCCTTTGCTCAGAGCCACCGATGGTCGGCATCGCCGTCCGCCCGAGTCGCTTCTCTCACGGCCTCATCCGCGCTACGGGCGAATTCGTGGTCAACCTGCCCACGGCGTCCCTCCTGTCCGTGGTGGAACGGTGCGGTACCGTCAGCGGCCGACAGGTGGACAAGTTCGCCCTTTGTGGGATCACTCCCGCCCCCGCATCGGCTGTGCGCCCCCCGCTGATCGCCGAATGTCCGCTGCACCTGGAATGTCGCGTCCGGCACACGATTCCTCTGGGTAGCCACGACCTGTTCGTGGGGGAGGTAATGGCTGTGCAGGCCGACGAGGCCTTGCTGGATGCCCGAGGCGAGGTGGATTTCCAGCGTGCCGAGTGGCTCTGCTACATTGCAGGGCGGTACCACCGTCTGGGCGAGCACCTTTAGTCAAATGGCGCTCTTGGGTGCCCCAGGAGGAGCGTGATGGACTTGCAAGGACGCGATCTGATCTGCACACAGGAGTGGCCCCTCGAGGCCCTGGAGCGGGTGCTCGAGCTGGCCGCGCACATGAAGCGGGAGCGCTTTTCTCCCCGTTGGTCGGAAATCCTGAAGGGCAAGACTTTCTTCATGTTCTTCTACAACCCTTCCGTACGCACACGACAGTCGTTCGAATGCGCGGCAACAGAGCTCGGAGGACATGCCCAGTTCCTGGAGCCCAAGTCCATGCGGCTCAAAACGGCCGTGTCTGCCGGCGAAACCGTGGAGGACGCCGCAAAGGTTATGAGCCGGTATGCGGCCGGCATCGGCATCCGGATCCTGGAAGACCAAATCAGCGCATATGGAGAAGGGGACGCGCTTCTCCGCGAGTACGCACACTGGGCGGACGTTCCGGTGCTCTCGATGGCCCACGACAAGTTCCACCCGTGTCAAGGCCTGGCAGACATCATGGGCTGGGCTGAGTGGTGGGGCGAGGGCCCAGGAAAGACGCTGGACCTCTCCGTACTGCGTGGGAAGAAGCTCCTGGTCACCTGGGGCCACGGGGCGCTTGCTCGCTCCTGGTGCAGCGTCCAGGAGGCGTTGCTCATCGCGTCACGCTTTGGGATGGATATTACTCTGGCCTATCCCGAAGGCTACGATTTGGACCCCCTTGTCCTCGAGCAAACGCGCGCGAACTGCCGGGCAAACGGCCGTTCCTTCACGATTGTGAACGACCCGTACTCCGGCTACGAGGGCGCGCACGTCGTCTACTCGCGGCACTGGATGAGCCCGGAAGCCTATCGCAACGGTACGTTCCACAAGCAGGAGGAGATCGAGCGCGCACTGCGCTATCCGGAGTGGATCTGCGATGCGGCTCGCATGGCGCGCACTGAGAATGCGATTTTCACCCATCCCATGCCGATCGACCGTGGCCACGAGGTAACGGACGAGGTAGCCTCGGGTCCCCGCTCGTGCATCTACGATGTTGCGGAAAACCGGCTCCATGTGCAAAAAGCGATCATGGCTTTGACGATGGGAAACTGGTAGGAGGCTGCTCGATGAAACGCGTAGCCGTTGTCGCAATCGGGGGAAACTCGCTGATCAAGGACAAGGACCATCAAACGGTCCCGGATCAGTATCGAGCTGCGGCGGAGACGTGCCACCACATTGCCGCAATGATCCAGCAGGGTTGGGACGTGGTCATCACCCACGGCAACGGGCCTCAGGTCGGGTTCATCCTGAGGCGTTCGGAACTGGCGCGGCACGAACTACACGAGGTGCCCCTGGATTCCTGTGGTGCAGACACACAGGGCGCGATCGGCTACATGTTGCAAAAGGCGCTTTACAACGAGTTCCGGATGCGCGGGATCCAGAAGAGCGCAGCCACCGTGGTGACACAGGTGCTGGTTGACCGGAACGACCCGGCGTTCCAGAATCCGACCAAACCGATCGGCTCCTTCATGGACGAGGAGACCGCCCGGCAGCGCGCCGCGCAGGAAGGGTGGACGGTGCGGGAAGATGCCGGCCGAGGCTGGCGGCGTGTGGTTCCTTCGCCGCTGCCGAAACGGATCATCGAGCTCGAGGCGATTGAGACGTTAATCCGTCAAGGAATCACGGTCATCGCGGTCGGGGGCGGTGGAATTCCCGTGGTCGAGGACGCGGAAGGTAACCTGGTGGGCGCAGAAGCGGTGATCGACAAGGACTATGCCTCGTCGCTGCTGGCCCGCAGCATTCGGGCCGACCTTTTCCTCATTTCCACAGCGGTCGAAAAGGTAGCCCTGCACTTCGGCAAACCAGAACAACGGTGGCTCGACCGCGTCACGCTCCAAGAAGCACGCCGGTATCTTGCCGAAGGCCACTTCCCTGCAGGGAGCATGGGACCGAAGATCCAGGCGATTATCGAGTACCTGGAGGCCGGTGGGAAACAGGCGATTGTCACCAACCCCGAGAACCTGGAGCGAGCCCTGCGCGGGGAAACCGGGACCCACTTTTTCCCCTGACCGGTAGCCCTACGCTCTCTGCCTGACCCGGAGCGACCACCTGAGCCGCGCTCCTGCAGGCAGGCCGGATCTGTTCCGAGATCAGCGAGCCGTCCGCGGATGTCACTCTGTGTACGCATGATCTGGCGCGACCTTTGCGCGCGGCCTGGCCGTTCGCTACTCACCACCATCGCGATCACCATTGGCGTATGCGGCGTGGTGGCGATCAGCCTGGCCGGCCGCCTGTGCATCCAGGCCCAGCGTCGTGCCTACCAGCACCACTCTCAGGCCGATCTCGTAGCTTGGGTCTGGGACGCGGACGAAAGCCTGATCCGGGCCCTGGAGCAACTCCCTGCTGTAACCGCCGCAGAACGGCGCGCGGTGGCCTTCACCAAGTGGCGCTTCGACGGCCCCTGGATGGATATCGAGCTACAAGGCGTGGAGGATTTCGAGGAGGTACGTGTCAACCAGATGGCGTGGCTGGAGGGCCGGCCTCCTGAACGTGGAGAGATCGCCCTGGAGGGCTCGGTGCGTCAACTCGCTCCGGTGGCGCTCGGGGACACGATCGAGATCCGAGGCGCCGAGGGCCACATCACGCGTCTCAAGGTCAGCGGCTTTACCCGCACCCCCTATTACCCCTCCGCGAGCCTCATGCGCCTGGCTGTAGGGTACCTGCCGGCGTCGAGCTTGCGCCCCTACCTAGGCACCCGCGGCGATAACCGACTGCTCATTCGCTTGCGCGATCCTAGAGGATCGAGAGAAGGAGAAGCGGTGGCGCAGATCCAGAGCCTCCTGGACCGGCGCCGCATCCCCCACGGAGAGCTGGAAGTGCGCCGTCCAGAGGCGTTCACCGGCCATCGCGAGCTCCAGACCTTACTGCGGCTCATGGCGGCCCTCTCAGCGTTGGGGCTCCTGATCGGTGCCTTTCTGGTTGGCAATACCTTCGCTGCGCTCGTGGCAGAGCACGTGCGCGAGATCGGCATCCTGAAAGCCTTGGGGGCCACGCGGGGAACCCTCGTGCGCCTGTACCTCACCGGCGGGCTTATCTTCGCGTTGGCCGGAACCGGGGCCGGGATCGGCACGGGCTGGCTCGCGGGCGGAACGCTGCTGCGCTATTTGGGCCAGCTGCTCAACGTCGAGGTGGGCCCGGCAGTCCCCGACGCGACGACCCTCGTGCTGGGGTGTCTGGTGGGGCTTGGCGTGAGCCTGCCCGGCTCCCTGCTGCCGATCTGGCACGCGAGCCGGATCAGCGTTCGCGAGGCGCTGGGCGGGTACGGGATCCGCCCGGAAACAGGGCGCCGCCACGTCGGTTTGCCGTTTCCCATCTGGTGGTCGCTTGCCATCCGGGAACTCCGCCGCAGGCCGCTCCGCACCTCCGTGAGGGTCGCGGTCGTCGCGGTTGCTGTAGCCGGGTTTCTGTCTGCCCGGATAACCGAGGTGTCGCTCGCTTGTGCCATCGATGGACTGTTCCGGATCTACGCTGCCGACGCCTGGGTATGGTTCGACAGGCCTGTGGGGGCTGCCTTTGCCGCGCAACTGCGAGCGGTCGAGGGCGTGAGCCAAGCGGAAGGGTGGGAGGTGCGCACGGCTGTGGTCGGTGGGGAAACGGTGCGCCTGTGGGGCCTGCCCCCGGAGACTGCCCTGTATGGCTACCAGCTGGTTGTCGGACGCTGGTTCCGACCGGGAGAGCCGGACGCGGCTGTCCTTTCCCTGGACCTGGCACAGCGCCAGGGGATCCGCGTGGGAGACGCCCTCGAAGTAGAGACCGCCGGGCGGATGCGTTCCGTGGGTGTGGTGGGGATCGTGCGGGACGAAGCGATCTTCGGACTCGGTGACGCGCCCACGGGCAAACTCTTCCTCCCGTTGCGCACGGTGCAGCAGATGGCGGGGCTAGGAGACCGAGCCGGAGTCTTTGCCGTACAGGTGGCGAAAGACGACGCACAAACCGTGGAAAGCGTCCTGGCAGCGATCGAGCGCAAGTTCCGAAGCCTTGGACCAGGCTCAGAACCCGCGCGGACGGGCGTCGAGCAGGCGCGGGAAGCGACACGCATCGTAAGCGGCCTCCTCTACGCCACTGTCGCGCTGGTCGCCCTGACGGGAGCGATTGGAATCACGACGATCCTTTGGCTGACCGTATGGGAACGATCGCGGGAAATCGGAATCCTGCGCACCCTGGGGGCCGGCCGCGGGCACCTCGTGCGCACGCTCGCGATCGAGGGAACTGTCTGCAGCCTTCTCGCCACAGCTGTTGGAGCACCGGGCGGAATCCTGGGAGCCCGTGCGCTCGGGGGGATCATCGGCGCAACCCTCATTCACCTGCCGCTGGTGGTGCGGCTCACAGACCTGCTAGCAGCCTCCCTGTTTGCGTGGCTCCTCAGCGTGCTGGCGGGCATCCTCCCCGCCCTGGCCGTGACACGGTGGCCGGTGAGCGAGGTACTTCGCTATGAGTGATCCGCTCGTGCGCCAGGCGACCACACGCGACCTTCCCCAGGTGGCCAAAATCCTCGTCGAGGGCTTCCAAGAGAAGTTTTGCGCTGCGTTCCGCTCGCGCATGGATCGCGCGGAAGCGATTGTTGCGCGCACGCTTGCCGCAGAAGCCGAGGGAACAACCCTTCGCGGCCTCTATGTCGCGGAGCGGGCAGGCCAGGTCCTGGGGACGATTGCGCTCCGGCGCTCGGAGGATCCGGAAGCCCCATTCTGGCCGGCCGCGGCCATCCTCATCGAGGAGTTAGGCCTGCTTCCGGGAGTGCGCGCGCTGTTTTACCTCTCCCTGCTGGATCAGCCGTGCCGGAAGTGCGAAGCGTATGTCTCCGATGTGGCCGTGATCGGATGGGCGCGTCGACAAGGCATCGGCACCGCGCTCCTTCTCAAGGCCGAGGAGGTGGCTCTGCGCTGGGGAAAAAGCGCGCTCGTGCTGGATGTCAGCGCACGGAACGAGCCCGCCCTGGCGTTGTACCGGCGGCTGGGATACCGATTGGAGCGCCGACGCACCTCCTGGCTCACCCGCTGGCTATTGGGGGAGCCTCACTGGCTGCGATTGCGCAAGGAGCTCTCCCACAACCCGCCTTGACCGTCGCAACCAGCCGTTGTACAATGGGGCCGGCTGTGTTGCCGCGAAAGGAAATCGATGCCCAGCACCACGCCTAAAGTTTGCCTGGTCTGGTTTGGCTCTTACTACCCAGGTCAGGGTTATACACCCCTTTACGAGCTCAGTCAGCTCCTGGCCGCCCGCGGCTGGGAAACGCACGTCATCACGTGCCGAAGGCGTACTGAGCCTGTGGAAGAACGAGCGCAGGGTGTGCAGGTACACCGCGTGGACCCCGGTCCTTGGGACATGGCACGCCTTGTGAATCCGGCCTTCTTCGCCGCCGCGGCCCGGATCATCCGACGCGAACGGTTCGACCTGGTGCACGTTTACAACGTGATGGGAGCATCGTTGCTCCCACGCCTGGCCCATACCCGGGGCAGGAACGGTCGCCAAACCGCGTGGGTGCTAGACATCCAGGCCGGCCCCTTCCTTTGGCCGTTTGCATCGCTTCGGCGTGCGATGGCCGCTCTAACGCGCGCCGAAAGCCGCTGCTTCGACGCGGTGCTGGTGATCAACGAGGCCGTGGCTGAGTATATCTTTGGCGGGGAATGGGCACGTGACGTGGCAGGGTTCTCGCGGCTGGGCGTGCGCCTGGAGCGCTTCGCACAGCCCCAGTTGCAGCAGCAGCGCGAGCTGTTGCGTCGCCAGCTGGGCCTGGCTCCACAACACCTAGTCTTCGTCCATAGCGGGGTTCTGGAAAAGCGCCGCCGTCCGGAGGACCTGGTCCTCGCCACGGCTCGTGCCGTCGCCCAGGAGCGGGATCTGCGGTTGCTCTTTGTGGGGACTGGACCGCGCCAGCGGTACCTGCAGTACCTCGTGCAACGGCTGGGCCTGGGGCAGGTAGTGATTTTCGCCGGCCTGGTCGATTATCCCGACGTGCCACGATATCTGGCTTGCGCCGACGCCGGCCTCTCCTATATCCCTAGCACTCCCCCTGGCCATAACCTGCAGCCATTCTTGAAGACCGCGGAATACCTCGCCAGCGGCCTTCCGGTCGTTTGTACGGACACCCCGGGGCACCGCTGCTGGATCCAGGACGGCTATAACGGCTTGCTATGCGCAGACGGCCCGGATTCTCTGGCCCAGGCGATGGCCCGTCTAGCGCGTACGCCGGCCCTGCGGGAGCAGCTCCGGCAGGGCGCCCTGGCGTCTGCCCGCAATCTGGATTGGGAAATTGTCTTGCAGACCGAGATTCTTCCGGTCTATCAGGCGCTGCTGGACGTGTGGGATAGGAATTGGCTCGCGAAAGGAGGTCCCTATGGAGCTACATGTGCTACGGATCGAGAAACCGGACGACGTGAACTTTATCCTGGGCCAGAGCCACTTTATCAAGACGGTCGAAGACATCCACGAAGCCGTGGTTAACGCCGTCCCCGGGATCCGATTTGGCCTGGCTTTCTGTGAATCCTCGGGGAAAGCCTTGGTACGCTGGAGCGGCAACGACGAGGCGATGCTCGAACTGGCCCGAAAGAACGCGTTGGCGCTTGGCGCGGGACACGCGTTTCTCCTCTTCCTGGCACCTGGGTTCTATCCCATCAACGTCCTGAATGCCCTGAAGCAGGTCCCGGAAGTGTGCCGTATCTTCTGTGCGACCGCCAACCCGGTAGAAGTCATCTTGGCGGAAACCGAACACGGCCGGGGGATCCTCGGCGTGATCGATGGCGTACGCACACAGGGCATCGAGGGCGAAGAGGACATCCGCTGGCGGAAGCAGTTCCTGCGTCAGATCGGCTACAAGCTGTAGCCAACTCGTGTGGAGGGGACGGGATGCGCATCGAGCAGTGCGAATTTGGAGCGGTGGTCATCGAGGGCCAAAGGTATACGGCCGACCTCATCCTGTTCCCCGATCGCGTGCGAGCAGGCTGGTGGCGCAAGGAAGGGCACGCGCTTTACCCGGAAGACCTGGAGGAGGTTTGGCCCTACCGGCCCCATGTGCTCGTCGTGGGCACAGGGCAGATGGGGCTGATGCGCATCACCCCGGAACTCGAGGCCCGCCTAGAGGCCGAAAGGATCCAGCTGATCGCGCTCCCTACGAAGGCAGCCTGCCGCACGTTCAATCAGCTCCTGGACACCGGCACCCGCGCTGTGGCCGCCTTGCACCTGACCTGTTAGCTCCCCCGGCAGCGGTGCTGAAGGTGGGGGCGGCGGCGCGGATGCGACAGGCTATCCGGCTGGTTGACCCGCAAACCGATCCTGGATACAATGGAGCCGGGCCGGCCGAATTGCCGGCTAGGAGGTAGCATCGTGGAAGAAGCGGTCAGCGTTCGGCTGTCGCTGCCCAGCCACGGGCGGCTGAGCGATGCCGCCCTCGATTTTCTGGCTGCCTGCGGCCTCGAGGTGGAAAAACCGAACCCCCGCCAGTATGCGGCCCGTATCCCCAGTCTCCCGGGCCTCACGGTTCTCTTCCAACGTCCGGGTGATATCGTCGTGAGCGTGCAGCAGGGCAGCGTAGATTTTGGGATCACCGGCCTGGATGTCCTGTGCGAGCGACCGGGATGGGAGGATTCGATCCTGTTGCTCCACGACGCGCTGGGATTTGGGAGCTGCCGCCTTTGCCTGGCAGTGCCGGAAGAATGGGAGGGCGTACGCAGCCTGCAAGACCTGGCGCGCTATGCCGCCTTGCTCTCGCGGCCGCTCAGGGTGGCCACTCGATTCCCCCGGCTGACCGAGCAGTTCTTGCTCCAGCACCACATCGCTCCCTATCAGCTCATCGAGGCCGAGGGGACGCTGGAGGTTGCCCCTGCGATTGGTTACGCGGATCTGATCGCGGATCTCGTATCGTCGGGGCAGACGCTGCGCGACAACCGGCTGAGGCCCCTTGAGGACGGGACCATCCTTCGCTCCCAGGCGGTCCTGATTGGTCACCGCCCGGCACTCCGAGACCGGCCGGAGGTGCTCCGGATGGCCCGCCGGCTGCTGGAGTTCATCGAAGCGCACTTGCGTGCGTTGGACCACGTAGCCGTTTTTGCCAACATGCGCGGACCTTCCCCCGAGGCGATCGCCGAGCGCATGTTCGCTCAGGAGACCCTGGGGGGCCTGCAAGGGCCGACGATCTCCCGGGTCGTTGTCCGAGAAGGGGGCGAGGGCTGGTTTGCCGTGCATATCATCGTCCGCAAAGATCGGCTTTTCCAGGCGATCACGGAGTTGCGCGCCATCGGAGGCAGCGGGGTGGTGGTCACGCCTGTGACTTATATCTTCGAAGAAGAGCCGGCGCGCTGTCGAGCGCTCATGGAGGCGTTAGGGCCCTGAGGACGATTCGATGGCGGTCATCCCCTTGTACGAAGACTGGCAGGCCGCGGCAGAGACGATTCTTAGCCGCACGTGGAGGGCCGGGGGAAGCTCTGTTCCCGAGGCGGTGCGTGGCGCCTTGGCCCGCATCTTCGGCGCGCCGCTTTCCCCCCAGGAAGCCGTCGCCCGCATCGTGGCTGACGTTCGGCAACGCGGGGACGACGCGCTGCGGGAATGGACCTTACGTCTCGACGGCGTCGACGTGCAGCCGTGGGAAGTCGCGCGGGAGGAATGGGAAGAAGCATACGCCGCACTGGCCCCGGACCTTGCCCAGGCGCTGGAACTGGCCGCCCGACGCATCCGGTCGTTTCACGAACGCCAACAGCTCCGTTCCTGGGGCGCACAGGAGGGCTTTGGCTATACGGGACAGCGCGTTGTGCCGTTGAGGCGCGTAGGCATCTACGTGCCCGGCGGTACCGCACCGCTGCCTTCGTCCCTCCTCATGGCGGCCATCCCTGCGCGGGTGGCCGGCGTGGAGGAAATCGTCGTATGCACGCCTCCGGGCCGCACTGGCGGCCGGGTGCCCGGGGTCATTCTGGCCGCAGCGCACGTGGCCGGAGTGGAAAGGCTTTTTCGGCTCGGCGGCGCACAGGCGATTGCCGCGATGGCCTTTGGCACCCAGTCGATCCCCCAAGTGGACAAGATCGTCGGCGCCGGTGGCCTGTTCACCACTCTGGCCAAGCGAGAGGTGTTCGGTTACGTCGGTCTCGATGGCCTGTACGGCCCAACAGAGACCGTGATTGTGGCCGACGAAAGTGCGGATCCGGCATGGGTTGCCGCCGACCTGCTTGCGCAGGCGGAGCACGACCCTCTGGCGACCGCGATCCTGCTGACCCCTTCTCGTTCCCTCGCTCGTTCGGTGCTCGAGGAGGT
>DAOTVY010000050.1:0-63443 GCA_034436115.1 Chloroflexia bacterium
TTGGGGAAGCCTTGCGGCCTGGGGATTCCGGCTTCCCGGGGCTGTGGTGCGGCGTGGGCGCCTCTTGGCGCTCCAGACCAGGTGGATTCCCTTCCCGGGCAGGCGGCGTGGGTCGATGCTTTTCAAGGGCCTTGAATGCGCGCTCGTGGCCCTGGCGCGAGCGCTCGAGCGCCCGCTGCAGCCCTGCGCGTGCCGCTTCCGGAGCGCGCTCCAACACTTCCTCCAGCACCGCCTGTTGCCGCCCCGTCAGTTCGACCAGACGCGCCAACAGCAACGGACGGCGGCTCTCGGACACCCGTTCGATCTCGGCCGCCGCAGCCTCCGTCTGTTGCTCCAGGTCCGCCAGGAGCCAGTCCGGGCATTGGGGCGTGCTGCAGACGCGCCGTGCTTCGTCGAGCCGGCGCTCCGCGAGCTCCATCAGGAATGTTGAACGCGCCTCGGCATCGCGCATCCAGCTCAGGCGCACCCGCTCTCCCCAACGCTTGAACGGGTAGAGCGGCTGCCCGGGAAGGCTCTCGCTGGCGGCCCAGGCCGTCCCGCCAAGGGTCAGCAACGCCACCAAAACCGCCAGGAGCGCCCAGGCCCAGCGCAGGACAGGCCGGCGGCGTTTCCTTTCGGCTAACCGCTCCCGGATGTGCGCCAGACACGCCGGGCCTGGTGCGAGCGAGGGAAAGCGCTCCATCTGGGCCGCAATGTCCAGCAACGGGCCGAGGCCGGCCGCCTTGACTTCGGGCTGCGCCTGGCATTCAGCCCAGGAAGCCTCACCGGAGCGTATTTCGTCCAGGCAGCGGGCAAGCAACTCCGGCGCAGTTTGCGCCTTCTTCGGTTGGTCCTGCTCAGTCGGTGTCGGAACCATCCGCTCCCTGCTCTTGCGTCAACATGCGCTTCAACGTCTGAAGCGCTCGGTACTGCAGCACACGCACCGCCCCCTCGCTTCGTCTGAGAATCCGGGCAACTTCCGCATGCGACAGCCGCTCGACAAACCGGAGCACCACCACCTGCTGCTGGATCTCGGGTAGCTGCCCAACCAGCCGCCGGAGCTGCTCCGCCGTGAACCGTTCCTCGGCCTTTTCCTCAGGGCTCGGCGAACCTTCCACGAGCTCCCAAGGAACCGACTGCGTGGGCCGCCGACGCCGCCTCCGAAACTCATCCGCTACCCGCGCAGCCGCGATCCGATAAAGCCAGGCGGAAAAGGGCACCCCGCGTTCCCGAAAACGGGGCAATGCCTCCAGGGCACGGACAAACACGTCGGCTGTCACGTCCTCCGCCCGTTCCGGATCGCCCAGGCGGTAGAAGGCATAGCGGTAAACCGCCCGGGCATACCGTCGGTAAAGTTCCCCGACCGCATCGGGATCTCCGCGTCGGGCGCGCTGGAGCCATTCGTGCTCCTGGTCCTGATCGGTCACCGGCTCGCTCCGTAGCCGTCCGCTATGCAAACCGCCTCTGCAGGCGATTCGTTACATTTCCCCTGTAACGTTTCGCCGCCCGAAGCGGTTTCCTGTGTGAAAACGCCAAAGGAGGAGGATGATGTCGTTGCACAGACTTTGCCCTATCGCTGGATTGCTCCTGATCGTGGGGTTGCTGCCCCTCCCGACCGCTGCCTTTGCCCTCGATGGGCACGCCGCTGCCCTGGTGGCCCCTGTCCCGCCGATGGCGCCGGTGCCACAACCGCTCTGGGCGACGACTGTGGTCACCGGCACCACCCCGATGACGGGCACCCTGCGCATCGCCACGCTGCTCGCCACCTATTTCGACCGCGAAGTGCAGGAGATCCTAGACCTCCACGCTCAGGACCTCGGGTTTGGCTGCATCGCCAAGGCCCTCTTTATTGCCACCGAAGCCAACGTGCCGCTCTCCCAGGTGCTGGAGATGCACCTGCAGGGGATCGGCTGGGGCGAAATCCGCCAGAACCTGGGCCTGCCGGCCCAGATGCCGCACGCTTCGCTGGGGCAGATCATCGGCAAGGGGCACGGCCGCAAGGGGAGCGAGTGGATGCCACCCGGACTGGCCAAGAAGGGAATGACCTGGCAAAAGTCCCTCAAGCAGCGGATGGGAGTCCGGTAGCCGGCCCTTGCTGGTATGGCAACCTCTCACGCTTCCCCTGGGGGAACGGCCGGGATGCCGTTCCCCCGATCTTCACCCGCCCTACGCGGACTCGATGATTTCGATCGAGCTGCGGATGGGCGCCGACTGTTGGAGCATGGCCCCCACCGAGCAGTACTTCTCCTCGGAGAGCGCGACCGCCCGTTCGACGGCGCGCCGGTCAATCCCCTCCCCTTGGACGCGGTAGGTGACCTCGAACGACGTGTACACCTTCGGGTGTTGCTCCGCGCGCTCGGCGCGCACGAGGACCTCCAGGCCGCGCACCGGCTGTCGCTGTTTCTGTAGGATCGAGATCACATCCATCGCCGTGCATCCGGCCAGGGCAACCAGCACGAGTTCCATCGGGCTGGGGCCCGCGTTCCCCCCTTGGGGGCTGTCGATGATCCAGCGATGGCCGTTCGGTGATATCGCCTCGAAGCGAAGCCCGTCTTGCCAGACAACGCGTGCTTCAACCATCCGGTTCTCCTTGTGCCCGCGCGGCAGCCCCGACGTTTAACGCGCGTCGCGGGGCAGGTTTTCTCGAACCCAGTCCAGCACTTTGCCAGGGGGAACGATGCGTGCCGCCTCCCGCGGTTGCTCCCGTCGCTTGACCTCCACCCCGCCGGCCGCCAGGGCACGCCGGCTCACCGTCACCCGCAGAGGTGCGCCCAGAAGGTCCGCATCGGTCAGCTTGACCCCCGCGCTCTCATCCCGGTTATCGAAGAGTACGCGCACTCCAGCCGCCTGCAGGTTGCGGAGCAGCTCTTCCCCTACTGCCGCAATCTCCTCCCCCTCTCCCAGCACCACCAGGTACACCGCGTACGGGGCCACTGCGGCCGGCCAGCAGATCCCGGCCACGTCGTGATGCTGTTCCGCACAGGCAGCGATCGCTCGATCGATCTCGACCTCGGCACACGCCAAGAGGAGCGGACGCGTTTGTCCTGCGGCATCCTGGAAGGTGAGGGCCTCTGCCCACGCGTCTCCAGGTACCCAGGTCCGGGCCAGCAAAGCGGCTTCGGTCTGCTGCAGCGGCGCCCCGCACCGCGAACACGGGTCCCCGGCGCGGGCCAACGCGATATCCCCCACGATGTCCGCGACATAATCGCGACCATAATTCACGTTGCGCAGGTGGGTATCCTCCCGGTTTGCGCCGGCGACCAGGTTCGGCGAGCGCGGAACCACGTCATCGACCACGACGAGCACTTGGCGGATACCGGCCTCGGGCGCGCTGCGGCGGATCCCGATGGGCGAGGCATAGCCGGGGGAGGCTCCCAGGGCAGCGATCTCCGCTTCCTGGGCCGGGCGAAGTTCGTGTGCTCCTACCAGGCGGGCGAGTTTTGCCTCGTTGACCTCCATATCCCCCCGGACGATGGCGAAAAGGAATCGCTCCCCTGCCATGCGAAAGACGGCCTTCGCGGTGCGTTCTTTGGGCACGCCCAGGTATTCCGCCAGGGCGGCGATCGTGTGGCAATCGGGCGTCGCGACTTCCTCCAGCGGAAGCAGTTCTTCGTCGGAGAGCGCTTCCTTCCCACGCACGGCCACTTCGACCTCGGCCGCATACCCACAGGCGGCGCACTGCAGTAGCACCCGGCCCCCGGGCAGGTCGGGTGCCAGCCAGGCGCTTCCACCAAAGCCTCCCGGCTCCACGGCGGTTTCTGCTATGACCGTCTGCAAGCCGCATTCGCCAAGCGTTTCCTCGACCAGACGGCGCAAGGAACCGGCGGCCAGCGAAAGTTCCTCTGACCCGGAACAGAGGGTCACGGCTTCGACCACCAGTCCCTGCGTGGTGCCCAACAGGCCGCTTCCGCTTCGCTCATCGCTTAGCCGGAAGCGCACGTCGTAGAACGTCAGGGGCAGCCACCGATGCGAGCGCAGTTCGTGTTGCAACAAATGCACCAAGAGGAGTAACCCTGTTCTGGGAGCAAAGAGGAGCTGACCACCGCGGGCGCGAAGTCGCATGCCAGGCACCGCGTCAAGGAGCGCGGAGATCTCGGCCGCCTCAGCGAAAAGCGGGCCAGATGTGAGCTGCTGGGCGCCCATTTCCTCTAAGCGGCGCTCTACGCCTGCGAGGAAACGGCGGCGGACCTCTTGCCCGTAGGGCAACCAGAGAAAAGACCCGTTCCCCAAGGCCCGGACCAGGCCGGCACGGAGCAACAGGGCGTAGCCAGGGGTCTCTGCCACGGCAGGTGCCTGACGCAGCGTACCCGGGAAGAGGCGGGAAACCAGCATGGGGTTCTCCTGACGGGTGTTTCCTTTTCTCGTGCGAACCGGTTCCGCCGGGATTATAGCACGCCACGCGTCCGTGCGTCAAAAAGTTGCTCTACCGCAGCTTCCAGCTGCGACACGCGCTGCTCCAGCCGTTGCCAGTCCGCGCGGCTGGGCAGCCCTGCTGCGGCAACCGCTATCCCCAAGGTCTCCTCGAGCGGCAGACGCCCCAGGCGCACCACCGTGCGGAGAATCGAGGTCAGGGCGCTTGGGCTCGCGCGCTTGGCCCCCAGACCATGTGCCACGATCTGGGCCAACACCTCGGGGGTAATGTCCCGACCCGTGGTGTTGTCGATGACGCGCACCTCTTCCCCTGCGCGCACCAGGCTCGCGATCCCCTCGAGGGTAGTATAGCGATGACCCTGCAGGTGGTAAAACTTGCGGTTCGCGTAGCGCCGGACGGTATGCACGGGGCCTCCTCGAAGCCGAGAGCCAAGCTAGGGCCACGTGCTCATTCGGCTTGTTTCTGCTGGAGCAGCGCCTCCAGGCGCTCGGCCAAACGGTCCAGGCGCTCTTCGAGCGCTTCCAGGTCCGCGCGTGTCGGGACGCCTACCGCCTGGAACGCGTCGCTCAAGCGGCTGCGCAGGTGGGAGCGGATCTTTCCCGCGTGACCGGTCCTCCGCTCGCGCGCCTCGCGCAGCAGCTTGCGTGCCTGTTCTTCCGCAAGTTCGCCCCGCTCGACCAATCGGTCGACGAACGCCTTCGCCTCGTCATAAGCGAGCGCGGCCGCCCCCATACCGGCCAGCAGGACCCGCCGCGTCAGGCGGAACATCTCTTTCTCGCTCGGCTCCGGGGCCCGCGTCCTCCTGCGTCGAGCCGTTGTGCCCTCTGCCATCGCGCACCTCCTGCCCATCGAGGGCTATGACGCAATGCGTCAAAGCCATGATAATGCACGCCCGTTTCCCTGTCAAGCCCATCGGCCCAGGCCAGCGGGCGACCCAAAAGACCACCTCGCCAGGGCCAGGGTGCTTCGGCCCTCGAAGGCTGCACCACACTACCGCTTTTCGAAGCGGTGCCTGCCGAGCACCCTTGCCCCAAACGCCAGAGGCCCTCGACAGGCCGAGCGGCCGGGATTCCGAGAAGCGTGCTGGGAGACAAGGCTCCGATCGCGTGCCAGGGCGAAAGGATCCACCTGGAGAGGGAGAGGGGCAGCGACATTCAGGCAAGTGCCCAGGGACCGCAGGCATAGCGTAGGCCGCAGGCGGCACACCGTGCAGGTGTCTTGTGGTTCCGGGGCACCTCGTGTGCTTCGCGCGCCCGGGCCATTTCCTCGAGGAGTTCCAGGAGCCGTTGCGTGAGCGGGCGGTCAAAAAAGACCTGAAAGGTCGCGTTGCTGTAGCGGAGGATGCCATAGGGGGCCCTCTGGCCCGTTGCCTCTTCCA
This sequence comes from Chloroflexia bacterium, assembly GCA_034436115.1. Classification (GTDB taxonomy): domain Bacteria; phylum Chloroflexota; class Chloroflexia; order DTKN01; family DTKN01; genus DAOTVY01. The sequence goes on from DAOTVY010000050.1 coordinate 5,730, forward strand.
AGAGCAGTCCGTAGGATGCCAGCTGCAGCAGGTCGCCCAGGTAGGGCTGGCCCGTGGAGCGGCCTGGCTTGACCTCGACTGGGATTTTCCGGCCGTGGTGTTCTAGCAGGTAGTCGGGCCGGCCGACCAGGCGATAGCGTGCCGAACGCAACAGCGCGTCGGATCGCCTCCAGTCCCGCTCGTCCACGTACACCAAGCGCACTCGCGGGAGGCCGCTCTGGGCCCAGCGGCGTTCCGCTCCTCGCAGGAGGAACAGCGCCACTGCCGCCAGCACACATCCCAGGCAAAGAAGCAGCCAGCCCATCATCCCCTCACGAGGAGCACCGCCCCTGCCAGGACGAGTGCCATAGCAGCTACAAGCGCCCACCACGCCAGCCAGCGCAGGCGTCTTGCACCGAGCACGGTGCGAGCGTGACGCCCGTGGGCCTCGTGGCCGGCCTCCAGATCCGCGGTCGTTTGCGGCTCGTAGCCGCAGACGTACTGCAGCCACCAGCCGCGGGCGCAATAGCAGTATGCTCGGACTTCGGAAGCGCGAACATAGCGGGGGACTTTCACGGGCAACTCCTGACGGATCCGCAGGCCCTTTTTTCGGGCACGAACGAGAGGCCCGGGCCCACCGAACCCACGCTCGCTTTCCGGACTATCTGGGCCCAGGGGCCGGCGGGGCGTCCCTTCTTCGCCCGCGGTCAGCTGGGGGGCTGCGGTAGCCGCCTTTCCAGGCGTCGCAACTCTTCCTGGAGTCGCTGTTGCCGGAGCGCCGTCGTGAGGTCGCCCCGGGTGTTCTCCAATACCCGCCGGACATTGTCGGTGGTGCGCCGGAGGCCTCCGGTCAGCGCGTCCGGGTAGTCCACCGTAGCCAAAAAGTCGTAGATGCTTTGCATCGCCTCCAGGAGCGCTTCGCAGATCTCCAGGCGGTCAGCGCGGAGCGCGTCCAGGAGAGAGCGGCGGAGCTCGCTCGCGGCCTCACCGAGCGCATTCAAGTAAGGCGCGATCGGCACACGGAGCTCCTCCGGGCGGGGCAGCGGCCGGCCGCGGACGAGAGCGTCCGTCAGGCAAGCCTCGGCATACTCCTTCTGGGCATCGGAAGTGAAGCCGGTTGCCTGAAAGAGCGGGCAGGCCTGGCCGATTTCGTCCAGCCGGGCTACCGCTTCCCGCGCTTCCGCCAGCCGTGTCTCGGCATCGTCGAACGCTGCGCGATGGATCGCACGGATCGCCAGCGCGGAAAGCCGGATCACGCTCCTCGAGAGGAGAAGGGCCTCTTCGCGGAGGCGATCTTGTCGGGCCAGTTCTGCCCGGATCTCTTCGGCGACCTGCTCCAGGTTTTCGGTCATGGGCCAGCCACGCTCTGGGGAAACCCTGCCAGGCTTAGGCCCCACGCCGCTGCCGGTAGCGCAGGAAGGGCGGGATGTCAATCTCGTCTTCCTGAGCCAGAAGCGAAGGGATTTCCTCATCCACCTCCGGACGCGGAGGGGCGGCGCTTTCGCGCCCTTTGACCAAGCGGGATGGACGGGAACGGGATCGAGGCTCGTGGTCAAAGCCAGTGGCGATCAGAGTGATCTTGACCTCGTCGCGCATGTTCTCGTCGATCACCGCACCGAAGATGATGTTTGCGTCCGGGTCTGCGGCGCGGGCGATAATTTCCGCGGCCTCATTGACTTCCCACATCGTGAGCTCCGGCCCGCCCGTCACGTTGAAGAGCACGCCCTTGGCACCGTCGATGGAGATCTCCAAGAGCGGGCTGGAGATCGCGGCCTGAGCAGCGTCCACCATCCGATGCTCTCCCGTGCCGTAGCCGATGGCCATCAGTGCCGAGCCCGCGTTGGCCATGATCGCCTTGACGTCAGCAAAGTCGAGGTTGATCAGCCCGCGCACGGTGATCAGGTCGGAGATCCCTTGGATGCCCTGGCGCAAGACGTCGTCGGCAATGCGGAAGGCTTCCAGCATCGAGGTGTGCTTGTCGGTAATCTGCAGCAGGCGGTCGTTGGGGATGACGATCAGCGTGTCGACATTCGGCTTCAGCGAGGCGATTCCTTCCTCTGCCACGACCCTTCGCCGGTTCCCTTCGAAGGTGAACGGCTTGGTCACCACCGCGACTGTGAGCGCCCCAGCTTCCCGTGCGAGTTGAGCGATCACCGGGGAAGCACCAGTGCCCGTGCCGCCGCCCATGCCGGCAGTGATAAAGACCATGTCGGCCCCGCGCAGCGCTTCCGCGAGCTCCTCGCTCGACTCTTCGGCCGCCTTCTGACCGATGACCGGATTCCCGCCGGAACCCAGTCCCTTGGTCAGTTTGTCACCGATCCGGATGCGTCGCGGCGCTGACGAGTGGAGCAACGCCTGGGCATCGGTGTTCACCGCGATGAACTCGACGCCCTGTACGCCCGCTTCGATCATGCGGTCGACCGCGTTGCTCCCACCACCCCCGACACCGACGACCTTCAGTTGGGCAAAGTTCTCCGTCACCAGTTCCAACAGATCCTCCATCGGCATGGCCGCCTCCTTCTCGTCCCTTCGCCAGGACGGACGAACCTAGCTGCGGGACGCTTCCCGCGCCTCTCCTATGGCAAGAATTCTCGTAGCCAACTCTTGAAGCGGTTGTAGATGCGCGCCCAACCCTGTTCTTGCGGTACCAGGTAAGGTGCCACACCGCCCCGCTTGAAGCCCCAACGTACCAGGCCCACGCAGGTGGCATAGGCTGGCGTATCGATCGCGTCCGCCAGGCCTCCAAGGCCCGTTGGCACACCGATACGCACCGGCATGTTGAGCACGTCGCGGGCCACCTCTTCGATGCCCGGCAGGAGTGCGGTACCCCCGGTGAGCACCACACCGGCCGGAAGCAACCCGTCGTATCCCACGCGGCGCACTTCTGCCCGCAGCATCTGGAAGATCTCCTGTACCCGTGCCTCGATAACCTGGTGCAGCAGGGTGCGTGATACCGTGCGTTTCTTCGATCCGGTGAAAGATTCGACCGCGATGGTGTCGTCCTCCCCTTCTTTGCTCTCCTGGGAGGCCGCCTCCAGGCTGGCACGTGCCTGCCCGTGGCGGATCTTCAGGTATTCGGCGACGTCGAACGGCGTGCGCAGCACGATGGCGATGTCGTTGGTGATATGGTTGCCCCCCACGGGCAGGACGACCGTGTGCCAGATGCTCCCGTCGATAAAGATCGCGGCATCGGTGGTTCCGCCGCCGCAGTCCACCAGCATGACCCCCATCTCTTTCTCTGCCGGGGTCAGCACCGCCTCGCTGCTGGCTAGAGGCTGGAGGACCAGATCATCGATTTCCACCCCGGCCCGTTGCACGCATTTGATCAGGTTCTGGATGGCGGTCACCGCACCCGTCACAATGTGTGCTTCCACTTCCAGGCGAAAACCGGAAAGTCCGACCGGATCCCGGATTCCCTCCTGCCCGTCGACGATGTAGGAACGCGGGATCACGTGGATGATTTCCCGCTGCGTGGGCACGGCGATGGCGCGCGCGGCATCGAGCGCCCGCGCCAGGTCTGCGGGCGTGATTTCGCGGTCCGCCCGCGAGATCGCCACGACGCCGCGGCTGTTGAGCGACTGGATATGTCCTCCCGCCACTCCGACATAGGCGGAGCCGATGCGGTACCCGCTGAGCCGCTCCGCTTTCTCTACCGAGGTCACGATCGAGGTCACCGCCTCATCCACGTTGACCACGATCCCTTTCTTCAGGCCCTTCGAGGGCGTCAGGCCAACCCCAAGAATGTTGAGCTGGTCCTCAGTGGCCTCGGCGACCAGCGTGACGACCTTGGTTGTCCCGACATCGATCCCGACTAGCGTTCGTGTGGCCATTCCGCCTCGCTCCCCGAATGTTCCGCGCCATTATAGTCGAACCGCCTCGACCCGGCAAACGCACCCTCAGTAGTAGTAGATCTGGTTGGGCTTGCGCAGGTCCACCTCGGTAAACGGGGTGCCGCGCTGGAGCAGCAGGGCCAGCTTGCCTACTTTCTCGTCCAGCCGCTCCGCGGTGCCGAAGACTGCCCTCCATCCATCCGCCGCAACCGCGGTGATGCCGCGCCCTGGCTCGTACTCAAAAGGAAGCAGCGCTATTCCCAAGTCGCTAGACAGGCGCGAAAAGACCTGTTGCGCGGTCTGCACGGCCTCCGGGTCCACCCGGCCGTGCGCCCGGAGCGGGGCCGCTTCGGGATCCGTGTTCACAATGTAGATGATCTCGGGCATCTCCGGCTCCTCAGGTCCCAGTATCACCCCCTCCTCGTCGACCAGGTAACGCTCGTCCGTGGAGGCACTGTTGCACCAAGAGACCCCAGGGAAGTGCTCGAAGATCGTGAGTCGAACGTGGTTCGGTAGCCACCGTTCCACCCGCACGCGCCGCACATAGGGCACCTTGGTCAGGCGTGCTTCGATTTCCCTGGGATCGAGCAGGAACACGTTACGCCCCTGGACGCCGCTTTCGCGCTTGGCACGCTCGGTCGGGAGCGCACGCTGGCCTCTGACCTCCACGTCGTCCGTCACCAGGAAGCGTGGATGGAAGCAACCGTACCCCAGCGCCAGGATGCCCACCAGGGCCAGAAAGGCCCCAACCAGTCGACCATCCTTCAGCCACACGCTGAGGGCGCGCATCGGCCGAGGAGTGGCCTGAACACGCGCGTGGCGCCTGGGGATCTTGGGCAACTCACCGTTGGGCTGTGCCATCGTTACGGTCCTCACCGGGTCACCCGATCTTTTTGTCGTTCGGCAAAGCGCTCCAAAGCCAGTTCGATTAGCCGATCCAGGAGGCGCGGATAAGGCAATCCGCTGGCCTCCCACAACTTGGGATACATACTGATCGCCGTAAATCCCGGAATGGTGTTCAGTTCACTGACGTAGGGTCGGAGTGTGTGGCGGTCCAGCAAAAAGTCCACGCGCGCCATCCCCGCGCAGTCGACCACCCGGTAGGCCCGGGTTGCCAGCCTGCGGATCTCTTCCGCCAGGGCTTCTGGCAAAGGCGCAGGGATCAGCAGTTGCGACCGGTCGTCCAGGTATTTGGCCTCGTAAGAATAGAACTCGCGGCTGGGCACGATTTCGCCACAGACCGAGGCCTCCGGTTCCTCATTGCCCAACACGCTCACCTCGATCTCTCGGGCATCCACGGCCTGTTCCACCAGCAGGCGCCGGTCATACTCCGCGGCCAGCGCCAATGCGTGGCGCAACTCTTCCCGGTCGTGGGCTTTGGTGACCCCGACGCTGGAGCCCAGGTTCGCCGGCTTGACAAAGCACGGATACCCGAACCGCTCTTCCAAGGACGCGACCACCCTCTCGGCGTCTCGCTGGAGCTGGACGCGCCGCACCTCGACAAAGTCGACCACCGGAAGCCCATTGGCTACAAGGAGCATCTTGGTGGCCACCTTGTCCATACACACGGCCGATGCCAGCACGCCGGCTCCGACGTAAGGGATCCCGGCCATCTCCAAAAGGCCCTGGATGGTCCCGTCCTCCCCGTAGGGCCCGTGGAGGACAGGAAAGACCACATCGACCTCCGGGAACCCTTCCGGGCCGACTCCCGGGATCAGCATCCGGCGCCCTGCGGGCATGCCCTGCTGCGTAGGACCGGGGTCTGGCCGGCCCGCAAGCAACGCCTCGAGACGGGCCATCGGGTCGCCCTCGATGAGCCAGCGACCGTCCCGGGCAATTCCCACCGGGATGACCTCGTAGCGTTCCTGATCCAGGGCACCCATCACCGAGCGCGCCGAGATCAGGGAGACCTCGTGTTCCCCGGAGCGCCCGCCGAACACCACCGCCACACGCAGCTTTGCCACTCCTAGTCCCCCTTTGCCAAACCTTACGGCTCCACGCGTCTGCAAGCCGAGTCTGCGTGGCCGCATGAAGGCGACGTTGGTTCCAAGTCGGGCCACTCGCCCAACCGCTCGATCTCCAGCTCGAGCTCAATACCGGAGCGTTCGCGCACAGCCCGACGGGCTTCCTGGATCAGCTGCCAGATTTCGGCCGCATGTGCCCCGCCGCGATTCAGGATAAAGTTGGCGTGGCGTGTGGAGATCTGTGCAGCGCCGATGGCCAAACCCTTCAGGCCCGCCTCATCGAGCAGGCGACCGGCGAAATCGCCGGGAGGGTTCCGAAAGACGCAGCCCGCGCTGGCTCCACGGGGCTGATGCTCCTGCCGCCAGCGCGCCTGCTCCGCAATGCGCTCTAGCAGCACTGGCGTTTCCCCACGCTCCAACCGCAACGCGACCTCGAGGACGACTTCCCGGGCGGAGGGATGGCACAGCCGGCTCGAGCGGTATTCGAAGCCCATCTCCGATCCGGGCATCTGCCGCCTGCTTCCATTCGCCTCCAGGAGCAAGACCCACTCGACCCGCTCGCCGATCGCCTGTCCAAAGGCGCCAGCGTTGCCCGCCACGGCGCCCCCAACCGTCCCCGGGATGCCCGCGGCCCACTCCAACCCTGCCCATCCCTGGGCCGCGGTTTGCCTGGCCAGGCGCGCAAGTGGCTCCCCGCTCGCGACGACCAGGGTAGCCCGGTCGTGTTCGACTTCCCAGCGTATGCCCCGACTCCGGTTCAGAACCACCACGCCCCGGAAGCCCTCGTCGGCCACGAGGACGTTGCTGCCCCGCCCCAGCACGCGCCAGGGGACCGTCGCCGCCTGCGCGAGCAAAACGGCAGCCTCGAGCTCGTCGACGTCTCTGGCGATCAACAGCAGGTCCGCCGGCCCTCCGACCCTCCAGGTCGTGTAGTGCGCAAGAGGTGCTCCCCAGGTCAACTTTCCGCCCCAGCGTGCCGCAATCCAGGCGAGCGGCCCTTGGCCAGCCGCCTTTTCGGTCAGGCGCAGGGTCTCTAGCAGGCGGGGTCCGAACGTGGTCACATCCCCCGCGCCCATCGTGATGAGCACATCGCCGCGGCGAAGGCGCGGCAGCAGCCACCGTGCGGCCCGATCGAAAGTCGGGCAGAAGCTTGCCCCTTCAGGAACGGCTGCCACGACCTCTGCCCCTGTGATATCCCCGGGGTCGCTTTCCCGGGCGGCATATACCTGGGTCACCAGCGCCAGATCGGCCTCTTGCAGCGCAGCGCCCATCTCCCTGGCAAACGCCCGGGTGCGGCTGAAGGTGTGAGGCTGAAAGACGGCCACCAGGCGCCGCCCCGGGTAACGCTGTCGGGCAGCACGCAAGGTTGCCTGGATTTCGCTCGGGTGATGGGCGTAGTCGTCGACCAGCGTGACCCCGTCTGCCTCGCCGACCGGCTGGAAGCGCCGCGCGACGCCTCGAAAGCGCTCCAAGACGGCTCGCGAGGTGTCCTGTTCCACTCCCTCATCCGCGGCCACGGCCAGTGCAGCCAATGCATTTCGTACGTTGTGCTCTCCTGGCAACCGGAGGCAGAAACGGCCATAGGGGATACCGTTCCGTAGCGCCGCAAAAGTGGTCGACTCGGGCAGGATTTCGAGCTCGACGGCGCACCATTCGGCCTCGGGATGCAGGCCGTAGCCGACCACACGAGCCTGGGGCCGGGGGAGGCGCCAGGCGCCGGGGTCGTCGCGGCAAAGGTAGACGCGCCCTTCGGGGGGCACCAGGGAGATCCACTCCCCGAATGCCCGGTGAATCGCTTCCGGGCTCGGGTAACAATCGACGTGCTCCCATTCGACGTTCGTCACCACAGCGACATCGGGGCGCAGGGCGAGGAAGGTGCGATCGTACTCGTCGGCTTCCAGGACGAAGGTGGGTCCGCGGCCGGCGTGACCGTTCCCGCCGAGTTCAGGGACGTTCCCTCCCAGGATGAAGGAGGGGTCGAGCCCTGCGGCCTGCAGCAGGAGCACAATCAAGGCGGTCGTGGTGGTCTTGCCATGGATGCCCGCCACAGCGATGCAACGATGGCCGGCCGTGAGCGCCCGGAGCATAGCTCCGCGGTGCCATACCGGGATCCCCAACCGGTGGGCCGCGCGTACCTCCGGGTGGTCTGGCGGAGCGGCGGACGTCACAACGACCAACGTGGCCCCCTCGAGGTGGGCCGAATCGTGTCCCACGTAGACCTGGGCGCCCTCTTGCTCCAGCTCGCGCAGGGCGGCGGTATCGCGCAGGTCACATCCCGACACCCGGTGTCCCCGCTGCAGGAGTACGCGCGCGATGGCGCTCATCCCGGCCCCCCCGATGCCGATCAGGTGGACCGTGTCACGCTCAGAAAGTGTGCGGTCCGGTTCCAAAAGGATCGTCCCGCGACTCGTTCTCTTCGACATCGATCACTCCCGGGCGCGCCGCCGCATGATCAGGGCGACCAACAAGAACAGGACAATGATCCCCGCGGTCAGCCCGGTGACGAGGTTTTCCAGCACCTCTGCGGGCAACCCCAGAACGGTCAGGGTTGGCAGCTGCACGGTGGTGGTCTCTTCGATGGGCCGAAAAATGCTGAACATACGTGCCAGGATGAAGAATCCGTTCAGGGCGCCGAACAGGGCGCCGACCAGGTGTCCGATCAGCGTGACCCCCCGTCTTCGTCCGAGGATCGTCCCGGCGCGATAACAAACCAGGGCGATCAGCAGGAAAACGACCGCCTGGGTGACCGGGTGCTCCGGTGGGATGACGTCCGTGCCGAGCTCGGGCCACTCCTCGGGGGGCCGGCCCGTGACCAGCGCTACACCGAGCGGAAAGACCCCGATCACCTTGTTCGCGATCAACACCAGGAATCGCCCGAAGCCCTGGCCCACGGACGAGATCGCCAGAGCCAGTCCGACGGCGGTATACCCCTCCTCCTGCCACCCTCGCCGGATCCCGTACACGACAAATGGCAGCACGAGGAGGGCAAGCAGTTCGGGGTTGGTAATGGTCGTATCCAGAATGGATCGGGCCCCAGGTCCCATCTGCTTTTTCACCCCTGCCGGGCCAGGGAAAAGAGCTCGGCTACAATGGCGCGAGCTGCCTCCGGCCGCGCGAGTGCCCGGGCCGCGGCGGACATGCGCTCGCGGCGCGCGCGATCTTCCAGGAGCGGCAACACGGCTTCCAGCAAGGCGCTGGCTTCCGGTGTGCCATCTGGGCCATAGAGCTGGGCATCGGAGAGCCGAACTGCCGCCCCGTGGCGCACCAGGTACTCCGCGTTTTCCTCCTGGTGGACGAACGGATACGGTATCAGCACCGCCGGCAACCCAACTGCCGGGAGCTCGCCCAGGACGGAAGCCCCGGCGCGGCTGACGGCAACATCTGCAGCGGCGAAGGCGAGCGGAAGATCCTCGTGCAAGTACGCGTAAAGCCGATAGCGCTTCCGCAGTTCCCCCGGAAGCCGTCGCGCGCGCTCGGCCAGCCACGGTTCGTCGCCACCCCGCCCGCAGATGTGCACCACCACCGCCCGGGTGAGGAGCACCTCGAGGGCCGTGCCGACGGCGCGGTTGATGCTCCGAGCGCCTCGGCTCCCCCCGTACACCAGCAGCACCGTCTCCTCCTGCGGCAGGCCCAACCGTTCGCGCGCCACCCGGCGGTCCGCCTGGAAAAAAGCCGGGCGCACCGGGTAGCCGGTGACCACGACCTTGTCTTGCGGCAAATGCCGGCGCGCTTCTTCCGCTGTGACTGCAACCTTGCTAGCAAACCGCGCCAGGAAACGCACCGCTAGGCCGGGCACGATGTCCGGCAGGTAGAGCAGCAGTGGGATCCCGAGCCGGGCGCAGGCCAGGCCCACGGGCACGCTCGCGTATCCCCCAGTGACCAGCGCCACATCGGGCGAAAAGGCGCGGATCAGGCGGGCGGCCTGGCGGGTCCCCTGGAAGATGCGGAGAACGCTGCGAGCCATCGTCCAGGGCGCGCGTCCCCGGAGCGCCGCAGCCTGCACGGTGGCCAGTTCTACCTCCAGGCCACTGCGCCGCAGCAAATCGCCTTCCATTCCTGCTTCAGTGCCCACGAAGAGGACCGGGTGCCCCGTTGGAAGTGCGGCGACGACCGCCAAGGCCGGGTAGACGTGGCCTCCAGTCCCCCCACCAGACACGCACAGCCTCATGGTCCCTCTTTTCGTAACTCGAGATGTTCGCTAGCAACCCCAGTGCGGTCAGCGTGGAAGCGAGCGACGATCCACCGTAGCTCACCAGGGGCAAGGTCAGCCCCGTGAAGGGCAACACGCCGGCTACGACCGCCATATGGACGAAGGCCTGGAAGCAGACCCAGGTGGTCACGCCGGCTGCAAGCAGCATCCCGTACCGATCGGGGGCACGCACCGCGATGGTATAGCCGCGATAGGCGAGCCACAGGTACAGGCCGAGCACGAACAGGCACCCCAGCAACCCCAGTTCCTCGCCGATGATGGCAAAGATCGTATCGGAATACGGCGAGGGAATCCAGAAGAACTTGTGGCGCGACTGTCCCAGGCCGACCCCGAAGAGGCCGCCCGTGCCCAGCGCGATCTGGGCCTGGATCTGGTGGAACGCAAGCGAATAGCGGTATTCGAACGGCCGAAGGAAAGCAAGCACGCGCTGCCAACGATAGGATGCTGCGTAGGCGACGGCCACGCCGAGGGGCACGCTGATCACGCCGGCCAGGGCGAACTGGCGCAGGTCTGCGCCAGCGATGAGGAACACGATCAGGGCTACCCCGACCAGGACAACGCAGGTGCCCATGTCCGGTTCGCTCAAGATCAGTGCGCCCAACAGGCCGGTGATGACTGCAAAGGGGAGGAGGCCGTAGGCGACCTGACGCAACTTCTGCCCCCGCTTGGAGAGCCAGTCGGCGATGTAGATCAGGAAGACCAGGAGCGCCAGCTGGCTGGGCTGGATGGAGATCTGCCCGATGGTGATCCAGCGCCTTGCCCCACCGCGTGCCTCGGCGAGCGATGGCGGAAGCGCAAGCACAGCCAGAAGCAGGATGACCGCGATCGCCATGCCTGGCACGCTCAGCCGCCGCCAAAAGCGATAGTCCACCCGCATAGCCACCGCCGCGCCCAGCAGTCCAACCAGCAGCCAAAGGAACTGCCTCCCCAGAAGATAGGTCGAGTTGCCGTTGTGTCGCTCTGTCGCCTCGACAAAGCTCGCGCTATAGAGCATGACCAGGCCAAAGATCGTCAATACACCGATCACTGCCAGCAACCAATGATCCGGGGCGCCCCGCCCTCGCGTGTTCAGCGCCTCGCGCCAGGAGCCAGGCACTGGCCAGGCTGTGCCCGACGGTTGACGTTGTTCCTTCGCTTCGGATGCCATTACTGCCTCCTATCCCTCTGTCGCAGGTGGAGGAGTCTCGGGCTCCTGGGCTTTGGCGAGTTCGTGCACCGCTTCCCGGAAACGATCGCCCCGCTCGAACTCGTGGCGGAAGAGCCCGAAACTCGCGCAGCCCGGGGAAAGGAGCACGGTGTCCCCCGGCCGAGCAACGGACGCGGCCGCCCGCACTGCAGCCCCGAGATCCTGGAACCGGCCCAGAATCTCAGCCCCAGCGGCTCGAAGCGCCCTTTCCAGCTTGTCGGTTGCTGTCCCCTCGAGAAGGGCAACCGCGCGCGTCCGCTCTGCCGCGACCTGGGCCATCTCGTCGTACTCCAGGCCTTTGTCCGCCCCCCCGGCAATGAGCACGATGCCGCCCTCGAGCGCGCGGAGCGCCGCGATGGTGGAGACAGGCGCGGTGCTCGTGGTATCGTTGCGGAAGGTCACGCCGGCGATCTCAGCTACCCATTCCAACCGGTCTGGTAGCCCGTGGAAGGAAGCGATCGCCTGACCGATGGCCTCCGGGGCGATCCCGAAGAGTGCTGCTGCGGCCGTAGCAGCAAGGACGTTCGCCTGGTTGTGTTGGCCGGCCAGCCGGATTTGGCTTCGTGCGCATATGGGTTCCGTGTGCCCTTCCCCATCGATCCAGACAACCTGTTCTTCTGCGATCGTCGCCGCGCCAGCGCCAAGGGGCAAGGGAACGCCGTCCTGGGTGTGCAGCGTCTGCCCTTCCGGCCTCAGGTCGAGCCCGAACCAGGCCACACGCCCCGGGGCATCTTGGGCAAAGGAGCGCACCTCGCCATTTTCGGCGTTCAACACCAGGATCCCATCCGACGTCTGGTGACAATAGATTTGCCGCTTGGCCTGCACGTAGCTTTCCCAGGAGGGGTAGCGGTTCAGGTGGTCCGGATAGAGGTTGGTTACCACGGCCAGTTCCGGGGACAACTTCCTCTCGCCCAAGCCCTCTAACTGCCAGCTGGAGAGCTCCAGGACCACCGGCGTGTGCGGGCGGATGGCCCAAAGCGCCTCCAGGGCCGAAACCCGGATGTTGCCAGCCACCACGGTATCCGGATACTGCTGCTGAAGCATATGGCCTAGCAGCACGGTGGTGGTGCTCTTTCCTTTCGTCCCGGTGATCCCGAGGATCCGTCCGGGGCAGAGCGCGAAAAAGAGCGTCATCTCCATCTCGATCGGGATGCCGTGTTGGCGAGCGAGCTGCAGATAGGGAGAGTCGTTGGGAACGGCCGGATTGCGCACGATCAGGTCCGCTTGCAAGAAATCTTCCTCCCGGTGGCCACCGAGCACTAGGCGCACTGGCTGGCCTTCGAGGGCCCGCAGCGAGGGTGCCAGTTCCTCGGCCGTGCGGAGATCGGTGACGGTGACCTCTGCACCTTCTCGCAAGAGAAAGCGGGTGACGCCGAGGCCCCCACCGTGTAAGCCCAGTCCCATGACGAGCACTTTCTTGCCCCGAAGCGTTGGCCCTTGCATAGCATACCTGTCTAGTGGCGTGTGACCTTCAGCTGAGTCGGGCGGGTCCGTGGCAGGGCGGCGATCCGCTGCAAGAGCGCGCGCTTCGTGGCCTCGCGCGCCTGCGGGCTCAACGACAGGCGGATGAACACCTCGCCCAGATCGACCTGGCGGTTTTCCTGGAGGGCTACAAGGTCCAGCCAGGGGTCCCGGTACACGATCCCTTTCCGAGCCATGTGCGCGACTCCTTTTCTCTGTGTTCGCAAGCCTGCCGCCGATACCCCCGAACGGTCAGGGGCGTCTCAGACCAGGGCGAGCGCGACCCCGACCATAGCGGCGGCCACTCCCACGATGGCAAAACGTGCCACGATCTGCGTTTCTGACCATCCGATCAGCTCGAAATGGTGATGGAGTGGGCTCATCTTGAAAATCCGGCGCCCCTGTCCGTAGCGCCGTTTGGTCCACTTGAAGTACCCCACCTGCAGGATATCCGAGACCCCCTCGGCCACGAACACGACCCCGATCACGGGCAGGATGATCCACTGCCAGGTCATCAAGGCCACCACCGCGAGCGCAGCTCCCAAAGCAAGGCTTCCGGTATCGCCCATGAAGACCTGAGCCGGGTAGGCGTTATACCACAGGAAAGCAAGCAGGCTTCCCACGACGGTAAAACAGAAGGGAAACAGGTAGTCCTGGCGCTGAAGGTAGGCGATCAACCCGTAAGCCGCGAAAGCCAAACCGGCCGTGCTTCCGGCCAGGCCGTCGAGCCCGTCGGCCAGGTTCACCGTGTTGGCCGTTCCCAGGATCACCAGCGTCGCCAGTGGGATGTAGATGTACGGCCGGCCGATCCACGGCTGCAGGTCGAAGGCGCCCATAAAGGGGAAGTAGGTGTGGGATGGCCCCAGGTAGTGCGGGGACCAAAGCATGTAAGCGGCCGCCAAAGCAATGGCAAACAGCCAGGCGAACTTGACCCGGGGCCCCAGCCCTTCCCCCCGCTTGCTGGCCAGGTTGACCAGGTCATCGACGGCGCCCAACAGCGCGCAGCCAACCATAACGCCGACCGGCAGGAGCATCGAGTAGTGGCCGCGCAGATTCAAGAGGAGCGTGACCACGGTGACCGTGACCACGATCATGATGCCGCCCATGGTGGGCGTCCCCGCCTTCTGGCGATGGCGCTCCGGGCCTTCCTCGCGGATCTTTTTGCCCACGCCACGGCGTCGCAAGAAGCGCACCAACCAGCCGCCCCAAAGGACGGTGATCAGGAACGCTACGGCCCCCTGCACCAATGCCCGACTCATTTCCAAAGCGAGCAGCGGCCGTTCGGGCATCGTCACCTCCCGCACAGCGCGGTGATCACGCGCTCCATTTCCATCGCGCGCGAGCCCTTGAACAGCACCACGTCGCCCGGCTGAAGGCGAGCCAGGAGCCATCGCGCGGCATCGTCGTGGTCGCTCGCCTGGTAAATGCGTTCTGCTGGGAAGCCATGGGCCTTCGCCCCCTCCGCGATCCAGCGACTGCGCGGGCCCAGGAGCACGAGGGCATCCACTCTACCTGCGGCCCAGTGGCCGACCTGGCGGTGGCCTTCCTCCTCGTAAGGGCCGAGCTCCAGCATATCCCCCAGCACGGCAATATGCCGTCCCGGCAATTCCGCCAGGAACTCCAGCGCTGCCCGGCAGGAAAAGGGGCTGGCGTTATAGGTATCATCCAGCAGCAGCGAACCGCGTGGACCGGCAACCGGAAGCAAGCGCAGCCGCGCTCCCGGGTCCTGGAGGCCGGCTTCGATCGCTTGCCAGGAAAGCCCAAGGGAACGGCCGACGGCGATCGCTGGCAGGGCGCTGTAGAGGCTGTGCCGGCCCAGGAGGGCACACCGGAGGACGCGGCGCTCGCCCTCGAATTCCACTGTGAAGGCGATGCCTTCCAGGCCCAGGCTGCGGACATCGCTCGCTTTCAGGTGGCAGTGAGGCTCGGTCCCGAACAGAAGTACCCGTGCAGGCGTCACGTCGGCCATTCGGCGCACGAGCACCTCATCGCCGTTGAGCACCGCCAGGCCTTCTGCGGGAAGGGAAGCCGGGAGTTCCGATTTCGCCTGGGCGATCCGTTCCAGCGTCCTCATCCGTTCCAGGTGAGAGTGGGACACGTTGGTCACCACGCCGATCTGGGGCCGGGCAATTTCCGCCAATAAGCGGATCTCCCCGGGCCCGTAGGTGCCCATTTCCAGCACCACGGCCTGGTGTTCCGGGCGCAGCTGCAGCAGCGTGAGGGGCAGGCCGATTTCGTTGTTGTAGCTGGCAACGCTCTTGAGCGTCCGGAAACCTTGCGACAGGACAGCTGCGATCGCTTCCTTCGTGGTGCTCTTGCCCACACTCCCGGTTACCCCGACCACGACGGGCTGAAACGACGCCCGATGCCGGGCAGCGAATCGCTGGAGTCCCTCCAGGGGATCGGGTACCAGGACCAACGCCGCGCGCGCATCCGCGGGGCCGAAACACTGCCACGCGTCGCCTTGCCAGCGGTACGTGCGCGTCCCGAGTTTTGGGATCATAGCTTCCGGCACACGTTCTCGGGATGCCATCACTGCGCCGCACCCCTTGGTGAGCGCCTCGGGGATGAAATCGTGCCCGTCCTGGCGCTCGCCGCGCAGGGCGACAAAGAGCTCTCCCGGCAGACAGCGTCGGGAATCGATGGTTACGCCGGAAAAGGTCTGTGCCGGGACCGGAGCGTCTCCGGCCGGCACGGGTCCATAGCACGACAGCAATTCCTCCAGAGAGAGCATCGCGCGTCCCTGTTGCCTCGATCCTCCGGGGCCAGCTTCACGGGCCCTGGGGCTCCATCGGCTCCGTTGGCGGGATCTGCAGGTAGGTCAACAGGAAGCGTGTCAGATCCCGCACGACCGGGAGCGCGACCTCTTCGCCCCAGATGGTTGTATTGCCCTCGATGCGCACCAGGATCAAGAAACGCGGCTCGTCCGCGGGGGCATACCCGATCGCTGAGGCAATGGTTCGGTGTGGCTCGTACCCCCCGCCTTCGGGGATAGGGATCTGCGCCGTTCCTGTCTTGACCGCCACGCGGTATCCAGGCACGAACGGTCCCCCGTTTTCCCCCTTGACGTTCCCAATCGACACAAGCATCTCGGTGACTTCCCGGCAGGTGTCGGGGCGAAAGACCTGTCGGCGTAAGGTCGGTGGAGTTTCGTTGAGCACGCCCTGGCGGCCGATCGCATGGACGACGTAGGGCTTCATCAACTTCCCCCCGTTCGCCACCGCGGCGACGGCGGTCGCTAGCTGGATCGGCGGGACAGAAATCGCCTGGCCGAAGGCGTTCACCGCCAGGTCGGTTTCGCTCCAGCCGTCGTCCCCGTACATCCGCACAGGCGGCACCGTTTCTCCTGCAAGGTCAATGCCCGTGTGTTCGCCGAAGCCGAGCAACCTGAGGTAACGATAGTACACCTCGGGCCCTACGCGCAGGTTGATGGTTGCAGCGCCGACATTACAGGAGTGCAGCAGGATCTCCGCCATGGTTTCGTGCCCATGGCCGAGCCCGTTCCAGTTGTGGATGGTATATCCGCCCACGTTAAGGGCTCCGCTGCATTCGAAGGCCGAATCCGCCCGTACCACACCCTCTTCCAGGGCAATCGCCATGGTTAAGATTTTCATGGTCGACCCGGGTTCATAACCCCTGGCGATGGCAGGATTTGTATACATCAGTTCCCGGCAGGTAGGATCGGCCGCGCAGCGCGCTGGATCATTGGGATCGAACGTCGGCCAGGACGCCATTGCTAGGATAGCGCCCGTCTGCGGATCCATCACGATGATGTCCCCACGCCTTGCCTCTGCTTCCTCGATGGCTTGCACCAATCGCCGGAAAGCCTGGTACTGGATGTCCAGGTTCAGCGTCAGGGTAATGTCGGCGCCGTCGATCGGCGCCTGCTCCTCGTAGCGCCCGATCGGGATGGAGTTGTCCAGGGGATCACGCTCCATACGCATGCGCCCGTCCTGGCCCTTCAGCAGGGCATCGTAGTATTCTTCCACGCCCAACGTCCCGGTGTACTCGCTGATCTGACGGGCGTCAGGGCTTCCTCGGTCGAGGAGATAACCGATCACCGGAGCGAAGAGGGGACCGTACGGGTAGCTACGGTGGGGCTCCATCTCGAGGTAGAGGCCGTATTGGAGGTAGATCCCCTCGGGGCGCTCGGTGCCATCGAAGAGGGCGGTCAGCCGTTCGACGGCCTGGGGCTCCACCCACCGGGTCCAGGGGATGTTGCCTTTTCCCTGTCCCAACAGGAAGGTGCGGGTCGTTGCTTCGTCCTGAAAGGTGGCCAGGTCGGAAAGCAAGAGCGCACCTTCAGGAGAAAGCTTTCCCTCACGGATCGCCTGCCCCAGCTGGGCTCCGTCTACCCAAAGCATATACCCCTTCAGGTTCACGGCGAGCGGCCGGCCCAGCCGATCGTAGATATGCCCGCGGCGCGCGCGGATCACCTTGGTGATCGAGATGTCCTTCAGGCCTTCTTCCAAGAAGAATGTGCGCCGGAAGACCTGGAGGTCGAGCAGTCGCCCGAAGACGACCATAGCCAGCGCGCAGAACAATCCCATCACGAACAGCGTACGCCGGCGTGCGGAAACGGCCAGCTCGCTCACGGTGTCCCCTCCTTGGTCATGGTTCCCGGGCGAGGGTGGAAACGGCGATTGCGGGACTCCAGCCGGCCGGGACGGTAACGAACGTGACGTCCCCTGGGGCCAGCGGTTCCATCCCGTTTTCGCGCGCCCATTGCTCCAGCGTGGCCGGGTCCTGGGCCCGGGCCAGGCGGGCCAGGAGATCCTCCCGCTCCCAGATCAGCTGCTGTTCCTCGCCTTTGAGCTGCCGGATGTCATAGGAAAGCGAGACGACCCGGCCGGTCTGCGCCAGGGCGATCAGCGCCAGAAGGCAGGCAGCGAGGGCAACGACCAAGAACGCGGCCTTACCCCCCAGGTCGAAGTACCACGGCAGGACCGCACGTCGCTTCTGGGCCTGAAGCAAGGGCTGCAAGGTATGGTTTCTTGTAGTCATCGCCCACCTCCTGAACCTGCTGTCTTGCTGGCAGGTGCTCAAGGGCCATAGGGAGCGTTCGTGGGCTTGCCGGCACCACGGGATGTCTCCGGCAATACCGGGCACCTTTCCGCCACGCGCATCCGGACGCTACGCGCCCGCGGGTTCCGCTGGATCTCTTCCGCGTCGGCCTTCCGTGCCCGGCCGAGGATTCGCAATCGTGCGGGCCGGGCACAGGACGCGCTGCGCAGCGAGCGGCACGGCCGGGGGCCGGGCTGGACGGGCACGAGGTGCGGGCAGGCCTCCACGGGGAGGTCATCGGGCCAGTCGCAGGAGCCGCTCTCCCGGCGCATGAACTCTTTCACCAAACGGTCCTCCAACGAATGGAACGTCAGCACGACCAGCCGACCTCCTGGAGCCAGTAGCTCCGTGGCATCCGCGAGCCCTTGCGGCAAGCGTTCCAGCTCCTTGTTGACGGCGATGCGTAGGGCCATGAACGTCTGGGTCGCGGGGTGAATGCGACGCCGGCGTCCGCCGACCACATCCGCCACTAGGCGCGCCAGCTGCGCGGTCGTCCGGATGGGCGTTCGCTCCCGCACCTGGACGATCCGCCGTGCGATTCGCCGCGCCGACGGTTCCTCGCCGTACCGCCAGAGTAGCTCGGCAAGCTCGTCCTCGCCCAACGTTGCCAGGAGTTCGGATGCCGTTGGCCCGGAGGCCGGATCATAGCGCATGTCGAGCGGCGCGTCGACCTGGAAAGAAAAGCCGCGCTGGGAAGCCAGTTGAAAGGATGCTACCCCCAGGTCGAACAGCACCCCCTGCGCGGGGAAGAAGCCGTGTTGCCTTGCGATCTCGCCCAGGCGGGCATAGTCGCCCTGTACCAGAAGGGCGCGTTGCCCAAAAGGGGCAAGGCGTCGCCGGGCCAAGGCAAGCGCCTCGGGATCGCGGTCGATCCCCAGGAGCAGCCCATCAGGCGCGCTCCGTTCCAGGATCCCCGCCGCGTGTCCTCCGCCTCCGACGGTGGCATCGATGTAGCGCCCCTCCGCTTGCGGAGCAAGCGCCTCCAGGACGGGTCCCAGGAGGACTGGCGTATGTTCGTAAGGTGCCACCATAGAGGAACGTCCCTCAATTCACCCAGCGGCTTATGGGTGCCCCGATCGCCGCTTAGAACACGATCCCCAGGCTGGAAAGCTGCTCCGCAAGGGAGCTCACGCCGCCCTGGATGCGCGGCAGCTCCTCGGCCCAACGCTTAGCCGACCACACCTCGATATACGTGTTCAACCCAGCGATGACAACCTCGCCGTCCAAAGCGGCATACTCCCGCAGAGTAGGGGGGATCAGGATGCGTCCCTGGCGGTCCATTTCGCTGGCGAAGGCGGCGGTAAAGAAGGTGCGCCGGAGGATGCGCACGGCGGGCTCGTTGGCAGGGAGATTACTGAGGCGTTCGGCGAGTGGGAGCCATTGTGACTTTGGGTAAATGTAGAGACATGGGTCCAGGCCCCGGGTCACGACCAGGCCCTCTGCAAGACCGCTGCGGAAGCGTGCGGGAATGGCCAGGCGCCCTTTGGCATCGATGGTGTGCCGGTACTCGCCAAGGAACATCGGTGTGCGCCTTTCTGTGCATTCCCCACTTTTCCCCACTTTACGCCTTTGTGCGCCATTATACACACTCTCCTGGGAGACGTCAAGAGGAAAAGGTTACCATTTCGGTACCGAAAAGCGGATTTGGGGATAGCAGTTGACAATCGGCCAGAGAGGTGGTAGAATACGAACACAACGGATCGAGCAAAGACGGCGAACGGGAAAAGTAAGCGTCAAGGCGGGGCTCAGAGAGCCGGGGTTAGGTGTGAGCCCGGTGCTTGCGCAGGCGCTGAATGGGCCCGGGAGTTGCCAGGCGAACCCCTCCCTGGGGTAGTAGCCGGGGTCGGTTCACCCCCGTTATCGGGTGGGGGTATCGGACACGCGTTTCGGGTGTCCCGTACCTGCTGAGCGTGAGGCTGGCAGTGTCCGCTTGTGAGGTGCTCTCACGGCGGCCATTTGCTTTTCCGCCTCCGGGCCTCCGGGGAACGATCCCGGGTTAGGCCAAAAAGGGTGGCACCGCGGGTTTCGCCCGTCCCTTTAGGGACGGGCTTTTTTGGTGAGGGGAAACCATGCTTTTGCCGACACGGAACGACTTTCGGCGGTTGGCCCGCGAGGCGCGCACGGTCCCGGTCTGGTGCGAAAGGCCGGCCGACCTGGAAACCCCGGCCTCCCTTTACCTGAAGCTGCGTGGCCACGGTCCGTCCTTCCTCCTGGAAAGCGTCGAGCGGGGCGAACAGCTCGGCCGCTATTCATTCCTGGGCGTGCAGCCGCGCGGGGTGCTCACGGCGCGAGGGGAGGGGGTGTGGTGGCAGGAGATGGGCCGAAGGCCGCGGCGGCTCCCGCAGAGGGACCCGCTGGCCGCGGCCCGCGCGCTCCTCGCCGGACATCGGGCTCCGCCGGTGCCCGGCCTGCCGCGCTTCTGTGGCGGGCTGGTCGGCTATCTGGCGTACGATGCCGCCCGATACTTCGAGCGCGTCCCGCTGCCTTCCGGCGTAGGGATCGGCCTTCCCGATGGCTGCTGGTTGCTTGGGGACACGCTGATCGTCCTGGACCACGTCCAGCAACGGCTGATCCTTGTGGCGACGGAGCCGCTTGAGGGCGATCCGGACGCGGCATATGCGCGCGCAGCCAGGCGCATCGAGCGACTCCTTGCCCGTCTCGAGCGTCCGATGCCTTGCGAAGCGCGCCCTCGCATGGCGCGGACCACCTTGCCTCGGTGGCAGTCCAACCTCGAGCCGGAGGCTTTCGAAGCAGCAGTCCGCAGGGCCCAGCAATACATCGCTGCAGGCGATATCTTCCAGGTCGTGCTCTCGCAGCGGTTTTTCCGTCCAACCTCTGCTGACCCGTTCGTGATCTACCGGACATTACGTCGCACCAACCCATCACCGTACATGTTCTTCCTGGAGCTGCCGCGAGACCTGACGTTGATCGGTTCCTCGCCGGAGATGCTTGTGCGCCTAGACGGCGGGCGGGCCGAAGTCCGCCCCATCGCTGGCACCCGTCCGCGGGGAAACAGCCCGCAAGCAGACGAGGCCCTTGCCCGGGAACTGCTCGCCGATGATAAGGAGCGGGCGGAGCACGTGATGTTGCTCGATCTGGGCCGAAATGATCTGGGCCGGGTCTGTGAGTACGGAACCGTCCAAGTGCCCGAACGGATGACCGTGGAGCGCTACTCCCACGTGATGCACATGGTCTCCCGCGTGGAAGGCGTGCTCAGGCCGGACCTGGATGCGTTCGACTTGCTACGGGCCACTTTTCCCGCGGGCACCGTTTCCGGCGCGCCCAAGGTGCGCGCCATGGAGATCATCGCCGAACTGGAAGGCGAGCGACGGGGCCCGTACGCCGGCGCGGTCGGGTATTTCAGCCTGCAGGGCAATATGGACACCTGTATTGCCATCCGGACGGTGATTCTGCACCGGGGCGTGGCCCACATTCAGGCGGGCGCCGGTATCGTTGCCGATTCCGATCCTTCGCGCGAGTATCAGGAAACCTGTTACAAGGCGCAGGCGCTGATGGAAGCAGTGGACCGAGCGGAGGTGGACGATGGTTGTGGTCATCGACAACTATGATTCCTTCACCTACAACCTGGTCCAGTCCCTGGGCGCGCTGGGAGCGGAAGTGCGGGTATTCCGAAACGACGCGATCACCTGCGACGCGCTGGAGCGACTGGGCCCTTCGCACATCGTCATTTCGCCGGGGCCAGGAACCCCGGAGCAAGGAGGTATCTCGAGCGAGGTCATCCGCCGATTCTACCGTCGCGTGCCGATCCTTGGAGTCTGCCTCGGGCATCAATGCATCGGGCACGTCTTCGGCGCGCGCGTGGATCGCGCCCCGCGCCTCATGCACGGCAAAACCTCCGACATCTACCATACGGGCAAGGGGGTCCTCGCCAACCTGCCCAACCCTTTCACTGCTACGCGGTACCACTCGCTCGTCGTCTGGGAGCCGTTGCCCCCGATGCTGGAACTCACCGCATTCACCCGCGAGGGGGAGGTCATGGGCATCCAGCATCGGGAATTCCCGACCTTCGGGGTGCAGTTTCATCCGGAATCGATCCTGACTTCGGAGGGGGAGCGACTGCTGGCGAACTTTATTCGGACGGCTGCGTGAGGAGGTGAACCATGGACATCCGTACCGCATTGGCGCGAGTCCTCGAGCATCGGGACCTGAGCGAACCGGAAGCCCAGTCCGTGATGGAACAGATCATGGCCGGCCAGGCGACCCCCGCGCAGATCGGTGCCCTCCTGGCAGCGCTGCGGATGAAAGGTGAAACGGTGGCCGAAGTCACCGGATTTGCCCGTGCGATGCGGCAGAGCGCCATCCGTGTGCGGTCCAGGCACCCGTTGGTCGCCGATACCTGTGGCACGGGCGGAGACGGGGCCGGCACCTTCAACATCTCCACCGCCGCGGCCTTTGTCGTGGCCGGGGCAGGCCTCCCGGTCGCGAAGCACGGCAACCGCTCGGTTTCCAGCCGCTGCGGCAGTGCCGATGTCCTCCAGGCACTGGGGGTGCAGATCGAGATCCCTCCGGAACAGGTCGCGGCCTGCATCGACCACGTCGGCGTGGGCTTTCTCTTTGCCCCCGTCTTTCACCCCGCGATGAAGCACGCGGTCGGCCCGAGGCGGGAGATGGGTGTGCGCACGGTCTTTAACCTCCTGGGCCCGTTGACCAACCCCGTGGGCGTCCACGTGCAGGTGCTCGGCGTGTACGACCCCGAGCTCACCGAACCGATGGCGCACGTCCTGGCTGGCCTCGGTTGTCGTGCGGCGTTCGTCGTGCACGGGGCCGATGGGCTGGACGAACTCTCCACAACTGGGCTCAACCGCGTCTCCTGGCTTTGCGACGGCGTGGTAAAGACGTTCCTGCTGGATCCGGAATCCCTGGGCATGGAACGAGCCCGCGTTGCGGACCTGGAGGGCGGCGATGCCCAGACGAATGCCGAGATCCTGCGTGCTGTCCTCAGCGGGGAGCGCGGGCCGCGCCGCGATGTCGTGCTGCTGAACGCCGCCGCGGCCCTGGTCGCCGCCGGAACAGCGAGGGATCTACGAGAGGGGCTGGCCCTGGGAGCCCGCAGCATCGACTCCGGAGCGGCTCGCGAATGCCTGCAGGCGCTGGTCGCTTTCACCAACGCGCGCGGAGGCTGAAGATGTTTCTCGAAGAGCTCGTTCGCCGCACCCGGGAGCGAGTCGCGCGGCGAAAGCAGTCCTTGCCTCCGGCCCAGGTGGAGGCAAAAGCCCGGAATGCGCCTCCGCCCCGGGACCTGCTCCGGGCGCTCGATGGCCCTGGGATCTCCCTGATCGCCGAGGTCAAGCGACGTTCGCCCTCCCGCGGGCCGCTGAGGCCCGATGCCAGCGCAGTGTACCTCGCCGAAGCGTATGCGGCGGCGGGAGCAAGCGCCATCTCCGTGCTAACCGAGCCGGACTTTTTCGGAGGTTCCCTCGAGGACCTGGAAGCGATCCGCCCGGCCCTGGACGCGCGGGGCCTTGCGATCCCCCTGTTGTGCAAGGACTTTATCCTGGACCCATACCAGGTTTGGGAAGCCCGCGCGCATGGAGCGGATGCAGTCCTGCTGATCGTCTCCATCCTCTCCGATCGCGAACTGTCCTACCTTTATGCCCTGTGCGGCGATCTGGGCATGGTGCCGTTGGTCGAAGTCCACGATGCTCTGGAACTCCCTCGGGCGCTTGCGCTGTCCCCCCGCGTTGTGGGGATCAACAACCGGGACCTGCGCACGCTTCTCGTGGATCTGCGCACTTTCGAGCGGTTGCGGCCCTCGCTTCCGGAGGATTTGTTTGTGGTCGCGGAAAGCGGGGTGCATTCCGCGGCCGATGTACGTCTGCTTGCCTCGTGGGGGGCGCGTGCGGTGTTGGTGGGCGAGGCGCTGATGCAAGCGCCGGACCCCGCTCTAGCGGTCCGGGAACTGCTTATGGAGGTCTATCGATGACGGCGGTCAAGATCTGCGGGATCAGGACGCCCGAGGACGCGCTCGTAGCAGCAGAAGCGGGAGCGGACCTCCTGGGCTTCGTCTTCTACCCCCGGAGCCCCAGGGCTGTGCAGCCCCAGGAGGCACAGGCGATCGTACAGTTCCTCCGGCGAAGGTATCCCCAGGTGCGGTGCGTGGGCGTCTTCGTCGGAGAGCCCGTGCAGGTCGTGCGGCAGGTGGTACAGGAGTGTGGCCTCCACGCGGCGCAATTGCACGGAGGTGAACCACCCGAAACGGTGTCCCAACTCGTCGAGGAAGGCATTCCGGTGATCAAAGCGTTCCGGGTACGGGAACGCGCCGATCTGGAGGGAATTGCCGCCTTTCGACCGACCCTTGTGCTGCTGGACGCCTACGATCCCTGGCACCCCGGTGGGACGGGCCGGACCTTTGACTGGCGGTGGCTCAATGAGGCATCGCTTCCAGCACCGCTGCTGTTGGCAGGCGGCCTGACGCCGTTGAACGTGGCCCGTGCTATCCGGCAAGTCCGGCCCTGGGGAGTCGATGTCTCCAGCGGGGTCGAACGGGCGCCGGGATGCAAAGATCCCCTCAAGGTGCGGCGGTTCGTTGCCGCCGCAAAAGCGGCTTCCTAGGGGGGAGGAGGAAGCGGGAAATGGATCACCTGTCCGCAGTACCGGACGCGCGCGGCTACTTCGGGCCTTACGGGGGAAGGTTTGTCCCGGAGACGCTCATGGCTGCCCTCGAGGAGCTCGAGCGCGCCTACCGCGAGGCGCAAGGCGACCCCGCGTTTCAGGTCGAACTCGACCGCTTCCTTCGTGATTACGTGGGGCGCCCGACTCCGTTGACCTTCGCCACGCGCCTCACCCGCCACTGTGGCGGTGCGCGGATCTATCTGAAGCGCGAGGATCTGGCCCACACGGGGGCGCACAAGATCAACAACGCCCTGGGGCAGGCGCTTTTGGCCGCCCGTATGGGCAAGATCCGTCTGGTGGCGGAGACCGGGGCCGGCCAGCACGGCGTGGCCACCGCGACCGTGGCCGCCCTGCTCGGGATGGAATGCGTGATCTACATGGGCAGCGAGGACATGCGTCGGCAGGCCCCGAATGTGGCGCGGATGCGCCTGCTCGGCGCCGAGGTGCGTGCTGTAGATTCCGGGAGCCGTACGCTCAAGGATGCGATCAACGAGGCCATTCGCGACTGGGTGACCAACGTTCGGACAACGCACTATCTTCTGGGCTCGGCTTTGGGGCCCCATCCGTATCCTCAGATCGTACGCGATTTTCAATCCGTGATCGGGAAGGAGGCGCGCAGGCAGGTTCTAGAAAAGGCCGGCCGCCTTCCCGACTGCCTGATCGCATGCGTGGGCGGCGGTTCGAACGCCATCGGCCTCTTCCACGCCTTCCTGGCCGACCCGGTCGAACTGGTGGGGGTAGAGGCCGGAGGATGGGGCATCGAAAGCGGGCGGCACGCGGCGCGCTTTGCCGACCCGGAGCGCGGCCGGGTGGGCGTGCTGCACGGGACTCGTTCCTTCGTGCTGCAGACGCCAGACGGCCAGATCCTTTCCACCCACTCGATCTCCGCCGGACTCGACTATCCTGCAGTTGGCCCGGAGCACAGCTTCCTGCGGGAGCTCGGCCGGGTCCGCTATACCTATGCGACCGACGCAGAAGCGCTGGACGCGTTCCAGCGCCTGGCGGAACTGGAAGGGATCCTCCCGGCGCTGGAATCGGCCCACGCCGTGGCCGAGGCGATGAAGCGCGCCGCGTGCATGCAGCCGGACGAGATCATCCTGGTGAACCTGTCGGGCCGGGGGGACAAGGACCTGGACACCGTGCTCCAGGCGCTTCGCAAAGAAAGCCTGGCCCAGCCGTGATAACGGTGTTACGTTATACGTATTTGTGAAATCCCGCTGCCCGGAAACCGGCCGAGCCTGTGCCGGGCTGTGGCGCATCGAACCGGAGGAGAAGGCTGTGGAAGCGCTATACGGCGCTGCGCGTATCGAAGCTGTCTTCCAGGCGGCCCGGGGGGAGGGCCGGTGCCTCCTCATCCCGTACCTGACCCTGGGCTATCCCACGCCTCGGGCCTCGCTGGCCCTGGTACGAGCGGTTACCGAGGCCGGTGCGGACATCGTGGAGCTGGGGATCCCTTTCTCGGACCCCCTGGCCGACGGTCCCACGATTCAGCGGGCGACGCACGTGGCCCTCGAGCAGGGGATGACGGTGACGCGCTGTCTGGAGTCAGCGGCTGCGCTGCGATGCGGTGGCGTGCAGGTGCCCTTCCTTTTCATGACTTACTATAACCCGATCCTCGCCTACGGAGAGGCACCTTTCTGCCGCGCGTGCCGTGAGTCCGGGGTCGATGGGCTGATCGTCCCGGACCTTCCGCTGGAAGAAGCAGCCAGTCTGCAAGAGGCCTGTGAGCGCGAAGGGCTCGCGCTGGTCTTTCTCCTGGCCCCGACAAGCACAGACGAACGGATTCGGAAGGTTGCCGGGCGCTCGCGAGGATTCATCTACCTGGTCTCTGTCACCGGGGTCACCGGAGCACGTGAGCACCTTCCGCCGGATCTGGCGGCGTTCGTGCAACGCGTGCGGAGGCAAACGGACCAGCCGCTCTGTGTTGGCTTCGGGATTTCCCTCCCGGAACAGGTCCAAGAAGTAGCCCGGGTGGCCGATGGGGTGATCGTCGGGAGTGCTATCCTGGAGCGGGCTGCGAAGGAGGATGGGATCGAGCAGGTGGGTTCCTTTGTGTCGACGCTGCGACGGGCACTGGATCCGCGCTTGACACGTGGGAGTCTTTAGGCTATGATTCTTCGCGCGACGGAGGCGATTCTCGATGGCCGGCTTTGGGCATCTTGCGGTTCCTCGAAGCCCCTGCAGCGGAACAGCTGGGCGGCAGGGGATCCTCCGTCGTGTTCTGTGGCGTGGAGCGGGCGAACCCTACATCTATCTCAGCCGCTATATGGGCCTGCTTCACGCCGGGTTGCGGTAGCATCCGATCGTCAACGGGCAGCCAGAGGCGTGGAGCAGGAGGCAGGCTCCACGCCTCATCGTTTTCCCGCGCTCCGGAGGCTTGTCCATGCGACACCGATTTGGCGCGATTCGCGGGGCGATCACCGTCGAGAGGAACGAGAGAGAAGCGATCCTCCAGGCAACAAGGGAACTGGTGGAGGCGATCGTCCGCCAGAACGAGCTCGATGCGGAGGAGACCGTGGCGATGCTCTTTACCGCCAGCAGGGACCTCGATGCGGCCTATCCCGCTCAGGCCGTGCGAGATATGGGCTGGCAACACGTGCCGATGCTCTGCGCGCAGGAGATGGCTGTAGCGGGGGCGCTTCCCCGTTGCATTCGGGTACTGGTCCTGGTGTGCCGCGATCGCCCGAACCGGCCCCTGCGCCACGTCTACCTGCGAGAAGCCCGGGTCTTGCGGCCGGACTGGAGCATGGAGGGGACGGAATGATCGTTGTGATGAAGCGAGACGCAACCAGTGCGCAGATCGGCGAAGTCATCGCCCGCGTGGAGGAATGGGGATACCGGCTGCACCTCTCCGAGGGCGAGGAGCGGACGATCATCGGCCTCATCGGGAACGGCCGGCCGATCCTTCGCGAGCAGCTCGAGAGCATGGCCGGCGTCGAGCGCACGGTGCCCATCCTCCGGCCGTACAAACTGGCCAGCCGCGAGTTCCACCCGCGGGACACGGTGATCCGCGTAGGGGACGTGGCCATTGGAGGCGAAGACTTTGTGATCATGGCAGGGCCCTGTGCGGTCGAAAGCCGCGAGCAACTCCTGGAGACCGCCCGCGCGGTTCGGGAAGCCGGCGCACACATCCTTCGCGGCGGCGCATTCAAGCCGCGTACTTCCCCCTACAGCTTCCAGGGGTTGGGCGAGGAGGGTTTACGCCTGCTGGCTGAGGCGCGGAAGCAGACCGGCCTCCCGGTGGTCACCGAGGTCATGGACCCGCAACAGGTAGCCCTGGTGGCCTCCTACGCGGATATCCTACAGGTCGGCGCGCGCAACATCCAGAACTATGCCTTGCTCCACGCTGTCGGTGAGTCTCGTCTACCGGTGCTGCTCAAGCGGGGGATCATGTGCACCGTCGAAGAGCTCCTGATGGCCGCCGAATACGTCCTTTCCCACGGCAACTACCAGGTGATCCTCTGCGAACGCGGGATCCGCACCTTCGAACCGTATACCCGCAACACGTTGGACATCAGCGCCGTGCCTTTGCTCAAACAACTTTCCCACCTTCCGGTCATCGTGGATCCGAGCCACGCGACGGGCCGCTGGGAGCTGGTGGAACCGGTTTCCTGTGCCGCCTTGGCTGCCGGCGCCGATGGGCTGCTCGTGGAGGTGCATCCGCGCCCGGAGGAAGCGCTTTCCGACGGCCCCCAATCCCTCAAACCGGAGCGCTTTGCCGCGCTGGTGCGCCGTCTCCGGGCCTTCGCTTGGGCTGCGGGAAGGAAGCTGCCATGAACCTGACCCATCTCCAGGTCACTGTCGTCGGGCTCGGGCTCATGGGCGGCTCCCTGGCGGGGGCTCTGAAAGGACGGTGCCGTGCGGTGGTAGGGGTCGACCGCGACCCCCAGGCGGTGCTCAAGGCGCTCGAAGCGGGGTTCGTGGACCGGGCGGTCGGATCCCTCGCGGAGGGAGTAGCCGAGGCTGACATCGTGGTTCTGGCGACGCCGGTGCGGGCGATCCTGTGCCTGTTACAGGAGATCGGCCCGCTGGCGAAGCCGGGCGCTCTGGTGATGGACGTGGGTAGCACGAAGCGCGACATCGTAGCCGCCATGGAGCGATTGCCCGCGTCGCTCGAGGCGATCGGGGGCCATCCGATGTGCGGGAAAGAACGGAGCGGGATCGCGGCTGCAGAGCCCGGTCTTTACCAGGGGGCTGCCTTTATCCTCACCCCGCTGGACCGGACCTCCCCCGAGTCGGTGTCGCTGGCCTGTTCGCTGGTGCATGCGGTCGGCGCGCATCCGCTTCTACTGGACCCTGAACGCCACGACCGCTTGGTTGCGCGAGTGAGCCACCTGCCGTACCTGCTCTCCTGTGCCCTGGTGGCGAGCGTGGCGGATGCTGCCCATCAGGATCAGACGTTATGGGACGTGGCTGCCGCGGGCTTCCGCGATACCTCGCGTCTGGCGGCAAGCGATGTCACCGTGATGTTGGACATCCTGCAGACGAACCGTATGCCGGTGCTGGAAGCCCTGGCCTCTCTGCAAACCCAGCTCCAGTCCCTGCAGCTTGCCCTGGAGGCCGGCGATGAATCGCGCCTGCGGGAGGCGCTGGAGCGTGCCTGGCGCGCCCGGGTGGCGTGGGCGGTGGGAAAGAGGGAACCTCGATGAGCTCGTTGCGTGTGGGTCCTGCGGTATCCTTGCGCGGATGCATCCGTGTCCCCGGCGACAAGTCGATCTCGCATCGCGCTTTGCTGCTCGCGGCCCTGGCCGAGGGAACCAGCCGGATCGAAGGCTTTCTTCCGTCTCACGACTGCCTGGCGACGTTGCGGTGCCTGGAAGCGTTGGGAGTAGAAGTGACCTTCCAGGAACCAACCACGGTGACCGTACACGGGAGGGGGCTGCACGGGTTCGATCCCCCTCGCGAACCGCTCGACTGCGCCCGTTCTGGGACCACGATGCGGCTGCTTACCGGTGTCCTAGCTGCGCAGCCGTTCCGCAGCGTGCTCACGGGCGACCCGGGGCTGAACCGGCGGCCGATGGAACGCGTTGCGGAGCCCTTGCGGCGCATGGGGGCTGACGTACAGACAGCGGACGGGCATGCTCCGCTCACGATCCAGGGGCCGAAGAACTCACGTGGGCGTTTGCACGGGATCGTACATCGCCTCCAGGTACCCAGCGCGCAGGTCAAGAGCGCGCTCCTGCTGGCGGGGCTGTACGCCGACGGCCCCACCACCGTGGTCGAGCCAGCACCGGCGCGTGACCACACCGAGCGGCTGTTACGCTGGCAGGGGGTCGATCTGCGCGTGGAGGGGCCGGCGGTCACCGTCTACCCGCCGGCGCGCTTGCCCCCCTTTTCGCTTCGGATCCCCGGCGACTTTTCCTCCGCCGCGTTCCTCCTCGTCGCTGCCCTGCTCGTGCCGGGGTCAGAAGTCACGGTCACCGGGGTTGGGGTGAATCCGACCCGCACCGGCTTGCTCGACGTGCTGCGTGCGATGGGAGCGGAGGTGCGGGTGTCCTACGACAGCGCAAGCGGGCCAGAGCCCGTGGGGGCAGTCATTGCCCGCGCCTCGCAGCTTTCCGGAGTGGAGATTTCGGGCGACACGGTCGTGCGCATGATCGACGAGTTTCCCATCCTGGCGGTCGCCGCGACCCAGGCGCATGGCCGCACAGTGGTCCGGGATGCGGCGGAGCTCCGGGTGAAGGAAAGCGATCGCATCGCCGCCCTGGTGGAGGAACTGCGGAGGCTGGGAGCCCGGATCGACCCGCTGCCAGACGGTTTCGTGGTTTATGGGCCGTCTTCGCTCCACGGGGGTATCCTGGACAGCCACGGGGACCACCGGCTGGCGATGACGCTGGCGATCGCCGGATTGGTCGCCGACGGCGCGGTGACCGTACAGGGGGCCGAGCGGATCCAGGACTCTTTCCCTGGGTTCGTGCCGCTCCTTGAGGAGATCGGAGTGGACGATGTGGAGTGGTCGGACGCAGCTGGTGGGTCTGATCGGCTGGCCGACGGCCCATAGCCTGTCGCCGGCCATGCACAATGCCGCCTTTGAAGCGCTCGGGCTGGATTGGCGCTATGTTCCCCTTCCGGTGCAGCCGGGCCACCTGGCTGCAGCGGTGACAGGGCTCAGGGCGCTCGGGTTCCGCGGCGCCAATGTGACCGTGCCGTATAAGGAAGCGGTGCTCCCGCTTGTGACCCACCCCAGCAAGGAGGTGCAGGAGCTAGGGGCCGTCAATACGCTGGTGTTTGTGACCCGCGCTCGAGGCGCGTTGCCCGACGTTGTGGGCGAGAACACCGACTATTCCGGGTTTGTTGCCGCGCTGGAGCAGGCAGGTTTTCCCCCGGCACGGTTGCGGCACGTGCTGGTGGTCGGCGCAGGCGGGGCTGCACGCGCTGTCCTCTATGCCTTGCGGCGCGCGATGATCGGACGGGTTACGCTGCTCAATCGAACGCTCGCTCGGGCTCAGGCTCTGGCTGCCTCGCTACAGCGGGAAGGCTTTTCGATCGAGGCGGTATCGTTGGAACCAGAAGCTCTGGTCGAGCACGCCCGGACGGCCGACCTGTTGGTCCATACGACCCCGCTCGGGATGTGGCCCGAGGTCCGCGCGACCGTATGGCCGGAGGGCGTGCCGATGCCCAGGAGCCTCTGCGTCTTTGACCTGGTCTATCATCCGCTGGAGACCCGCCTGCTCCAGCAAGCTCGTGCCGCTGGGGCCCGGGCCATTGGGGGACTCGAGATGCTCGTCCAGCAGGGAGCGCGCGCCTTTTCCTTTTGGACGGGCTACGAGGCCCCGCTCGACGTGATGCGTCAGGCCTGCCTTCAGGCGCTCCAGGGGGTGTCGCGATGATCCGTGTGCTGACCGCGGGAGAGTCCCACGGGAGTTGCCTGGTTGCCATCGTGGAGGGGATCCCGGCAGGGGTGCCGGTGGACGTGGAAGCGATCGATGCCCAACTGGCCCGACGCCAGCGGGGCTACGGTCGTGGCCCCCGGATGGAGATCGAGCGCGATCGGATCGAGGTGCTCAGCGGGGTGATCGACGGCCAGACGACCGGAGCACCGGTCGCGCTCCGTATCGCGAATCGTGACGGCGTCGATTGGCGAGTGCGGCTGGTCCCTGGGGATCGACCTCACTGGAGCGTCCCACGGCCGGGTCATGCCGACTATGCCGGCATGATCAAGTACCAGCTGAGCGACGGCTGGTCCGTTCGAGAACGCGCGAGCGCCCGCGAGACGGCCGTCCGTGTAGCTGTGGGGGCTCTACTGCGCCCGCTGCTCGCACGCTTTGGCATTTCCGTTGGGAGCATGGTGGTCGAAATCGGGGGCGTGTCGGCCCGGGTGCCTGAGTCTGTGGAAGAGGGTTGTGCCAGGGCGGAAGCCAGCGACCTCCGTTGCCCGGATCCGGAGGCGGAGGCGGGGATGCGGCAGGCGATCGATGCCGCCGCAAAGGCGGGGGAGACACTGGGTGGCGTCTTTGTCGTGATCGCGTCCGGCGTGCCGGTTGGGCTGGGGAGCTACGTCCATTGGGACCGGAGGCTCGATGCCCGTCTGGCCGCGGCAGTCATGTCGATCCCGGGCGTCAAGGGGGTCGAGATCGGCCCTGCGTTCGAAAATGCCCGCCGGCCGGGCTCCGAAGTCCACGATGGGCTCTTTCCCGATGTCAGGGGGGGTATTGCCCGACGGACGAACCGCGCGGGCGGCATCGAGGGCGGCATCTCCAATGGAGAGCCGATCGTGGTGCGCGCGGCGATGAAGCCGCTCCCCAGCACCCGGAAGGCGCTGCCGTCCGTCGATCTGGCGACGGGAGAGGCGGCCTGGACCTCGTACCAACGCGCTGACGTGTGCGCGGTGCCGGCCGCTGCCGTGGTGGGGGAAGCGATGGTTTGCTGGACCCTTGCGGATGCGCTGGTGGAAAAGTACGGGGGCGATTCGATTTCGGAGATGTTACGTTGCGTAACCTCGTGATCACGGGCTTTATGGGCACCGGCAAGACCACGGTGGGGCAGGCCGTGGCCGCGCGCCTCGGGCGTCCCTTTGTCGACATGGATGCCGAGATCGAGCGGCGGGCCGGGAAGCCCATCGCGCGCATCTTTGCCGAAGACGGGGAGGCAGCCTTTCGACGGTGGGAAGCCTCCATCTGCGCGGAGTTGGGCCTGCAACGGGGACTGGTCATCGCCACGGGGGGTGGGGCTCTGGTGAATCCCTTGAACCGAGCCCAGATGCTCCGGAACGGCACCGTGGTATGCCTTTGGTGCGAGATCGAAGAGCTCCTTCGCCGCTTGGACAGCCAAGACAACGAGCGCCCCTTGCTCGAGGGCGCGAACCTCCGCGCGCACGTTGAGCAGCTACTCGCTGCGCGACGGCCGGCCTATCAGGCGATCCCCTGGCACATCGATACCACCGGCCGCGCGGTCCCCGAGATTTCCGCTCAGATCTGCGAGCTTGTTGAGGAGCAGCGAATCGATGTGCGCCATCCCACAGGCAGCTACACGATCCAAGCCGGCTGTGGGCTGCTCGCCCGGGTCGGAGAAGTCCTGCACGAGGTCGGCCTTTGCGCTCCCTGCGAGATTGCGGTCGTCTCGAACCCCACATTGGCTTCCCTGTATGGCGAGCGCGTGGAAGATTCCCTTCGGCGAGCGGGATTCCGACCATACCTCTGCCTGATCCCCGATGGCGAGCCACACAAGACCCTGGATACCGTCTGGTCGCTCTACCGGCAGTTCCTGCGCCACGGACTGGACCGTTCTGGGGCAGTCCTGGCTTTGGGCGGGGGAATGGTCGGAGACGTCGCCGGGTTTGCCGCAGCGACCTACCTGCGGGGCGTGCGCGTGGTCCAGGTCCCCACAACCCTGCTCGCGATGGTCGATGCGAGCGTCGGGGGCAAGACGGGGGTCAACCTGGAAGAGGGGAAAAACCTGGTGGGTGCGTTCCACCATCCGAGTGCGGTGGTTATCGATCCCGAGGCGTTGGCCACGTTGCCGGCGGAGGAGCTACGCTCGGGCGTGGCCGAAGCGATTAAACATGCGATGATTGGCGACGCAGCTCTTTTTGCCCGGCTCGAGCAAGGTCCCCGGCGTACCCTGTTTTCCCCGCCCCTGATCGCACGGGCGCTCCGTGTCAAGGTGCACGTGGTGGAAGAGGATCCTTCTGAGCAGGGCAGGCGGGTCGTTCTGAACCTTGGCCACACCGTGGGCCACGCCCTGGAGCGCTGCACCGGGTACATGCTGCGGCATGGGGAAGCGGTTGGCCTGGGCATGGTGGCGGCTGCGCGTCTTGCGGTCGCGTTGAGCCTGGCCTCTGACCCGCTGGTACGTCGGCTGGAAGACCTGCTCGGCGTGTGGGGCCTACCGACCCGCTATCCCGTGGAGATCGACCGCCTGTGGGAAGCGCTCGGCTTTGATAAGAAGCGCCGCGCCGGTCGGCTGCGCTGGGTGGTGCCCACTGGAATCGGGTCCGTAACCGTCGTGGAGGATGTCCCTCAAGAAGTGGTGAGAGCCGTGCTGGCCGAATTGGGAGAGCCGTAGCCAATGGAACGAGTGAGCGAGCCACTTGCCAAGAGGTACCGGGTCCTGGTCGTCCACGGGCCGAACCTGAACCTGTTGGGCGAACGGGAGCCTGGCTTTTACGGTCGAACCACGCTGCAGGAGATCAACGTCGCGCTCGAGCGGCTGGCGCAGGCACGCGGGGCGGAACTTCGGATCGTGCAGTCGAACCACGAGGGGGCGCTGATCGACGCGCTGCACGAGGCCCGACACTGGGCCGACGGCGTGCTGATCAACCCAGGCGCCTACACCCATACCAGCCTTGCCCTAAGGGACGCGATCGCGGCCATCGGCCTCCCAGCTGTGGAGGTGCACCTGAGCCATATCCAGGCACGGGAAGGGTTCCGGCGGCGCTCTGTGGTAGCTCCGGTGTGCGTCGGGCAGATCTCAGGGTTCGGCTGGCGGAGCTACCTCCTCGGCCTGAACGCCTTGATCGACCTGTTGGAGGACAGGTCAAGCGAGCGCCGCGGAGCCTGATCCCGCGGAGGGCTTCTCCGGATCGGGGTACAGCCAGAGCGGGTTTTCTCGGGGAGGGAAGAGGGACGTCCGGGTCCCTTGTTCCCGGCTCGCTTTGCGAGCTGCCCCGGCTGTGGTATCATCCGGCTTGATCGAGCCGCCTTTTGGGCCGAGGTCGGAGACCACGACCCTGGGAGGGACAACGATGGCCGATGCGGAGGAGCAGAAACGCATCCCGTGTGTGTTGATGCGTGGGGGGACGAGCCGGGCTCTCTTCGTGATGCGCAACCACCTGCCGGCCGATCCGGTGTTGCGCGATCGCGTGATCCTGCGGATGTACGGCAGCCCCGATGTGCGCCAGATCGACGGCATCGGCGGCGCCGACCCGCTGACGAGCAAACTGGCGATCATTGGCCCCCCGACCCGGCCCGATGCCGATGTGGACTATACCTTCGCCCAGGTGAGCATCGATCGCCCGTTCGTGGACTATGCCGGGAATTGTGGGAACATCTCTTCCGCCGTCGGACCGTTTGCGATCGACGAAGGGTTGGTGGATGCCGTGGAGCCGATCACGCGGGTGCGCATCCATCAGACCAACACCCGCTGTATCCTGGTGGCGGAGGTGCCGGTCGTAGGGCGCCGAGCGGCAGTGGAGGGCGATTACCGCATCGACGGCGTCCCCGGGACAGGAGCGCGCATCCGCCTGGACTTTTCTGACACCGCTGGAGCGATCAGCGGCCACCTATTGCCCACGGGAAGCCCGGTAGATCGGCTGACCGTGCCTGAACTTGGGCCGGTCGAAGTCAGCGTGATCGATGCGGGAACGCCTACGGTCTTCGTTCGAGCCGCAGACTTGGGCTTGAAAGGGACAGAGCGGCCAGACGAGATCGAAGCGGACCGCGCCCTGAACGAGCGCATCGAGTACATCCGTGGCACGGCGGCATTGTGGTTGCGCCTGGTGGAGGACTGGACCCAGGCCGCGAACCAAACCCCTTATCTTCCCTTCTTCGCCCTGGTTAGGGCGCCAACCGACTACCTGGATCTCTCCATGGCTCGGCAGGTCCGTCGCGAGGAGGTCGACCTCATCGCCCGCCTCCTCTTCATGCGGCGGGTGCACAAGGCGTATCCTGTAACCGGGGCGGTGGCTACGGGGGCGGCGGCCCGAATCCCCGGCACGGTTGTCCACGACGTCTTGCGGGAAGAAGCGCGGGAGCGCGCAGAGATCCGCATCGGCCACCCGTCCGGGGTGCTCGAGGTCGAGGTACAGGTGCAGCGTCAAACCGGAGAATATCGCCTTACCCGGGCGGTGATCAGCCGCACGGCCCGCCGGATTCTGGAGGGGTATATCTTCGTGCCGCGAAGCACGTGGGAAGGGACGCGCCCGTGAACCCGTGGGAGCCCGGCAGGTGTATCTGGGAATCGCGGTTTTTGCGAACGTGGGGGAAATCCCGATCGCGCAGCTGTGGCGCCCGGGTAGGGTTCGCATTGGGCCTTTGGCCCCTGCGCCGAAGCGAACCAAGGCATCCGGCGTGTAGGTTGCACGAGGAGGAGACAGCGGTCCTGGTTAGCCTGCCACAAACTGGTAGCTGAGCAGGCGGCCGGAGGCCAGGTGTACCAGCACGCCCCGAAGGATGCCCTCGGAGTACTCGCTGCCCGGGTTGAGGCAGGTCGTGCGTCCCAGCTGCACCGCCCCTCGGCACTCGTGGATATGCCCGTGTAGCGAAACCACCGGCTGGTAGCGTTCGATTGTCTCCCGCACCGCCACGCTGCCCACCGGGATCATCTTCGGTTGGCCGGCCACGAGCACCGGCTTCAGATCGGCGTCCAGCTCAGGCGCCAGGTCTAGCGTACTGTCGTACGGGGGCGCGTGCAGGTTGAACACGCACCGGGATGGATCGGGGACACGCGCCATCATAGCTTCTAGCCGTGCCCGGAGTTCCGCTTCTTCAACGTCCCGGGGACAGCGCCAGGGGGTCAGGTTGGCATATCCGCAGCTGATCATCGTATGCTCGCCATCCAGGTCCACGACCTCGCCTTCCGGACAATGGACCACGTCGGAGCCGTGCAGGAGCGGGTCGAGCACGAACTGGTCGTCGTTTCCCGGGGAGATAAAGCACTTGACCGGAAGCCCCCGCAGCCGTTCCTCCGCGAGGGCAATCCAACGCTCGACCGTTTCCGTCATCAGGCGGGCAAACAGATCCTCCACCTTCGCCGGATCGGCCTGGAGTTCCGCCAGTTCTTCTGGCGTCGCCACGTACGGGTAAAACCCGTTCATCCGGATCTGATCCAGGAGCTTCTGCAGTTCCGTGCGCCCCTGCACCTCTCGCTCCTGCCCGAACAGCCAGCAGCGATAGGTCTCTCCGCGCCGCTCCACCGCAACGATCTGCTTGCCGGTGATGTCGCCTCCAAGGATCAGCACATCGGCCTGGTAGAAGGTGGCCGCATTGAGGAACTTCAGGAAGCAGGTCTCCGATCCGTGGATATCCGTGACGAAAAAGATGCGTGTAAAGCGCTTCTTGGAAGGCTGTCCTTTCTTGAACCAGCGCATCATGGTGAGCTCCGTGGTTCCGGAGCGCATCCGCCTACCCATGCGGCGGATGCGCTCCGGAGGCTCGTTACTCGGGCGGGATCTGTCGGAAGTTGAGGTCGATGTTGATCCCCTTTTGCAGGTTCAGGGCCCGCGCGACCCAGAACCAGATGAAGCAGAAGACGAACACGCCGATCATGCCGATCAGCCCGGTCGTAGAAGCGAGGCCCAGGTTCGGCTCGATGAGGTAGAAGGTGATCAGCACCAGCCCCACAAGGAAACCCCAGGCGCCGCAGATCGTTACGAGCGGAACCTTGCCCACGCGGTACCTGGAGATCGGCGAGGCTTCGTAGATCGCCCTAGCTCGCCAGGGGAAGACCGCGGCCGCAAGGCACGTGAGGGATTGGTAGATGGTCGCTGCCAGTGAGGTGGACAAGGCATAGTTCTCGAGGTTGGGGACGAACCACAGCAGGATCGCCAGCACCTCGGCGCCGATCAGCAGGAAGAGGATCGCGTTGACGGGGGAGCCCCGGAAACGGCGGCTGATCCTTCCCCACGATTCGGGGAGAACCCGGTCCAGGCTCATCGCGACGAGCAGCCGCGTGCCGCCGATGAAGCAGTTAAAGCTCTGCTGGATCGCCTGGGTCAGGAACCCGAGCAGCGTCAGCACGACAATCAGCGCCCCTCCGCCCATGATCGGGATCAGGATGCTCGTGTAGGGCTGTACAGGGAATTCGATCGTTCCGTTAAACCAGTTGTAGCCCAGTGTCAGCACGAATTCCTTTCCGCAGACCCGGATGAGCAACCCCATGGTCAGTGCCATCACCAGCGTCCCGAAGGCGAGCGAGCCCTGCATGACCCGGTTGAGCATGCCGAAACTGTGCGCGTGTTTGATTTCCCCCAGGTTCGGCATGGACCACACGGCCCAGATCAGGTTGAACCAGGCGATGGCAATCACCCCGATCAGGCCATAGAGGCCTCCTCCGGCCTTCGGATCGAATCCATTTGCATACGCCGTGTCGATCACGTACTGGTAGTAGTTCGGGTGGCTGGGGTCCAAACGGGCCATGAAGGAGTTGAAGTTGCTCACAAAGGTCTCGTGCGAAGTGGTGAGCAGCACCACCGTCATCACGATGATGCTAAGCACGACGCCCGCGAAAAGGAACCACTGGATGCGAAGGTAGGTTCGCAGTCCCGGCAGGAACGCGAGCGCGATGATCACGTTCGTGACGAGCGCCGTGATCAGGATCCCGGTGCTGCTGGAGAACCAACTTCCCAGGTTCAGCAGGACCTGGCTCCCGGTGTAGACCCCGAGGCCGGCAAAAAGGGGGGAGAGTACCATAGCAGCGATCCAGAAGCCGCTGAGCTCGAGCCAGTACCACAGCCAGATGCACTGGGAGAAAAGTCCCATGAACGCGATCGACGGGTGAAGGATGCGGCTCTGGAACACATAGTCGCCGCCGCTACGCGGCATCGCAGAGGCAAGCATCGAGTATGCGACGTAGATCGGGACAATGACGATGGCCGCTACGATGAGACCCAGCACGGGGTTGATCGCAGGGAATTGCCCAGGGGCCCAGACGTAGTAGAACGCGGCTCCGGTGAGGACAAGTAGGGTGAAAACGTTGTAGATCCAGTGGTCCACTGCCGAGATTTCTCGCGTGAGGCCGGAAGCAGTCCGCCGGAAGACACCTTTTGTCGCTTCCATAGAAGACGTCTCCTCTGGATCGCTAACCGATTGTCGATCTCCGGCTCCCTACCTTGTCCGCCTTTCTCAACCACCTCCTTTGGGTCCACGAAGCCTTTCCCACGCGTCAACGGTCGATAAACACCTCCTTGGGCACCGCGACCCGCACCGTCACCGCCGGGTCGACGATCTGCCCGATGCGCACATCGCCCACGAGGCTGACCAGCACGTAGGCTTCTTCCCGGCTGACGCCATAATGGCGCTCGAGCCAGCCGATCATGTCCAGCAGTGCCAGGCGAATAGCCTTCTCCAGCGTCTCCGCGGAAGCGAGGGTCATGATCTCGCCTTCGTTTTCCAGACGTGGACGCTCGATCGCAAAATCCTTGCGGAGGTCCAGCCGAATCGTGACTTCAGCTGGGCACTCGATGCCTGTGCCACACACCTCGCCATCCCCCATTGTGGCGTGAACGTCGCCCACACCGAACAACGCGCCTTCCACGAACACCGGTAGGTAGACTTTACAGCCGGGGCGGATGTCGGTCGTGTCCAGATTGCCGCCATGCGGGCCTGAACTCAGGGTGGTGATCGGTTCGGCTGGGGCCACGCCAATCGTTCCCACCATGGGCTTCAGCGGGAGCCGCAGGCGCGTCCCGTAGGGCACAGAACCGTCCGACGCGACACGGAACACCTTGGTATAGGGGCCGGGTATCGTATCCTGGAGAAAGCCAAAACCCGGGATGACGAGCGCAGCGCCCCAATCGGCCACCTGGATGTCCAGGATTTCCGCCACCAGGGTGTCCCCCGGGCGCGCACCCTCGAGGTATACCGGGCCGGTCGCTGCGTTCACGTGTCCCAAGTCGACCCGGGTGGCGGGGTCCGCGTCCGACTGGATC
Organism: Chloroflexia bacterium; assembly: GCA_034436115.1. Taxonomy (GTDB): domain Bacteria; phylum Chloroflexota; class Chloroflexia; order DTKN01; family DTKN01; genus DAOTVY01. The sequence goes on from DAOTVY010000050.1 coordinate 45,142, forward strand.
TGGCCATCCAGCGCATCCAGCGTCTCAAAAACGACCGTCGTCCCTGGTGCCACCCGTAGGGCGGGAGGATGGTCCGGGCCGAAGGTGTACGTCCTGTACTCCTTACTCAGACGAATTGTCATGGTTTACCTCCTGCCTGTCCTAGCGAGTGAGTTCGCCGACTTCTTTGTACCATCGCACGGCCGGCCCGATGCGCGATCGCACCTTCCAGGTGAGCGTTTTCGGGTAGCGCTCGATGTGCTCGATCATCTGGTCGATGCCCGCCCGAACCCGAGCGCGATCCGATTCGCTCAGCAAGGATAAGGCGGCCAAGAAAAGGTCTCGCACCTTCTTCAGGTTCTGCGTGGCGGTGTAGTAAAAGCCCCAGTCGCCGCTCAGGCGTTGGGCGATATAGGCCGCGTTGATCCCTTCTTCCGTCTCCGTTACGGGGTGCTCCAGGAAAAGCACCACGATGTCCACGATATCCTTTTCGGTGATTTGCACGATCTGGAGCTTTTCCAGCAGCAGGTCTGCCAGCGAAATGGTCTCGGGGTGGATCCCCAGGCGGTCCCGAAGCTCGACGGCATGGCACATGTCGAGGCGGTCAAAGAAGACGTCTACGCGCAGCCCTTCAGGATGGAAAAAGATCACACGGTCCTGACCGTGCAACAGGGCTCTCCGCTCGTCGAAGGCGTAACCCAGGCCGGTCAGGAGGTTCACCACCTTTTCCCACTGCTTCGAGGGCGCCACATAATCGAGGTCGGACAGTTGGCGGCCCAATGCGCTGCGTAACGATGCGTGGGTAGGACAGCGTAACTCGAACGCAAGCGCGCCCAGCAGTCGCAAGGTGACCCCTTGGTTTTCGGCTTCCTGGAGGATGCGCCGGTGCTCGGCATGGAGGAACTGGAAGGAAAAGGTTTCCACGCGGGACTCCTTTGGGAGCGATAGGCCATCAAAGGAACGCGCACAGGCTAGTATAATTCCCCTGAGAAGCGCTGTCAAGCGGGGTCTTGCACGCGCGGGCAGTGTTTGTTAGCATAGTCGGGGCTGTCCAATAGGCTTCTCACGCGGCGCAAGGAGGCATTCGCGATGGCAGGCACACGCAGGGCACCGTTCGACTGGGGCTCGCTCCGTGCCGACCGCCCGCTCACCCCAGAGGAAGTGGATCAGCGGGCCACCGAACTGCTGTCACACATGACCTTGAAGGAAAAGATCGCCCAAATGACTGGAGATACTCCCTTGCTGAGGGGCGCGCTGCAGATGCTCGTTGCGTATAACTATCGCCCCATCCCGGCCGGCGAGAACCGCCGCCTCGGCATCCCTCCGCTCTGCTTCACCGACGGTCCCCGAGGTGTGGTGATGTACCACTCCACCTGCTTTCCAGTCAGTATGGCGCGTGGCGCCACCTGGGACCCGGAACTCGAGGAACAGGTAGGGGATGCGATCGGGGTCGAGGCCCGTGCGCAGGGGGCGAACTGCTATGCCGGTGTGTGTGTCAATCTCCTCCGCCACCCCGCGTGGGGGCGCGCACAAGAGACGTATGGCGAGGACCCTTTCCACGTGGGGACGATGGGCGCGGCGCTGGTGCGCGGGGTACAACGACACATCATGGCGTGTGTGAAGCATCTGGCAGCCAACAGCATCGAGAAGGCTCGTTTCCGGGTCGACGTGCGCCTGTCCGAACGCGCTCTTCGGGAGGTGTACCTTCCCCATTTTCGCCGCTGTGTCGATGAAGGAGTGGCTGCCGTGATGAGTGCCTACAACCGCGTCAACGGCGCCTACTGCTCGGAAAACCGCCACCTGCTTCGGGACATCCTCAAGGGGGAATGGGGCTTTTCCGGCCTGGTGATGTCCGATTTTCTCTACGCGGTGCACGACGCCAAGGCGGCGATCGAAGCCGGCCTGGACCTAGAGATGCCCTTTGCGAGGCACTACGGGCGAAGGCTGCTGCGGCTGGTCGAGCGCGGCGAAGTGTCCGAAGCGTACATCGACGACGCTGTGCGGCGCGTTCTCCGGCAGAAGATCCGTTTCGCGCAGGTCGGGGAACCCGCGCGGTACCGGCTGGAGGCGGTCGCCGGGCCGGAACATCGAGCGCTTGCGCGCCTGGTAGCCCAGAAGGCGATCGTCCTCCTGAAGAACGAGCCGGTGGCTGACTGGGGGGCGCCCCTCCTTCCGTTGGACCCCGGGCGTGTGCGCCGGCTGGCCGTGATCGGCCGGCTCGCTTGCATGCCCAACACCGGCGATACCGGCAGCAGCAAGGTGCGACCTCCAGAAGTTGTGACCGTGCTCGACGGGTTAAAGGCGGCAAGGGTCTGCGAAGTGCTGTACGACCGCGGCGACCGGATCCGTTCTGCGGTTGCCTTGGCGCGTCGCTGCGATGCGGCGGTTGTTGTGGTGGGGCTGACGCACCGCGAGGAAGGCGAGTACATGCCGTTCCCTCGAAAGGGCGGTGACCGCATCCGGCTGACGCTCTCGGATCCGGATGAAGCGCTTATCCAGGCCGTCGCGGCGACGAACCCCCGTACTGCGGTGGTGCTGATGGGCGGTGGGCCTATCCTGTGCGAAGGGTGGCGCGAACGGGTAGCTGCGCTCCTGATAGCCTGGTACCCGGGGATGGAGGGAGGCCACGCGCTGGCAGACGTCCTCTTCGGGCGGGTATGCCCGGGCGGCAGGCTTCCCTGTGTGTTTCCTCGCTCGGCAGAGCACCTGCCCTTTTTCGACCCGGAGGCCGAAACGATCGAATACGGCCTGTTCCACGGTTACCGGTTGCTCGAGAAGGAAGGGCACCGGCCGGCCTTTCCTTTCGGCTTCGGCCTTTCCTATACGCGCTTTACCTGCACGGAACTGGAGCTGGAGCCCGAACGTGACCTGCTTTCGCAGGACGTCCTTCGGCTCAGCGTGCTGCTGGAAAACCGCGGATCCCGTTCAGGGGAAGAGGTGATCCAGGTCTACGTGGGCTACCCAGATTCCCGCGTCGAACGCCCGGTCAAGGAACTAAAGGCGTTCCGCAAAGTTGCCCTGGCCCCCGGGGAAACTCGTCGCGTCGAGCTCTTCCTTCCGGTGCAGGAATGGGCCTACTACGACGAGGGGGAGGGGCGATGGCGCGTGGAGCCGGGCAGGTACCTCCTCTATGTGGGACGCTCGTCGGAAGATGCTGAAATGCTTCATGCCGAGGTCCGCGTCTTGCCCGAGGACCGCTCTGGTTCAGAAAAGTGCCGTTCTCCGTGGCATGGACCCATATGACCAAGCCCGGTTCCTGGTTCGACGACGGGCATCGGCCGCGTGCCCTCTAGAGCACGCGGCCGCTAACCTCTCATCTTGGCAGGCGTAACTTCCCCTGCAAGTCACGGTACTAGGGGTGGGCCAAATGCCCACCCCTACCAGTTGCACCAGCTTCAAGGTCGCGTTCCGAGCCCGATCCCGAACCGTTCCGCAGACGTCGCACTCAAACGTTTGCTCGGACCACGAACGCTGCCGCTTTACGCTCCCACACGCCGAGCACCGCCGGCACGACGGATAACACCGCTCGTTAGCCGCCCATCGCACACCGCACCAGGCTGCCTGTGACGAAAGCAGCCGCCCGATCTCCCTCCAAGAGGCCTCCGCCACTGCTCCCGCCAGAGGGTGGTTCTCCAGCATGCCACCTACATTCCGGTCCTCGATCATCACCACCGCCGGCTGGCCTCAGCGTAAGGCGGTTCCCTCAGCGGGCGACAAGCGTCCAGCTGCGCGAGTCCCAGCAGCACGCTGACGGTAAATCTCGCGCAGGTCGCCTCCCCACAGGCTTGGCAGTTTAACCGGGGAAGCAGAGAATGGACGTCCAGATCACGGCCGTGTGAACGGAAGCCACAGCCGGGCATCGCCTTTGCGCTTGCTCGCCAGGAAGGCGCGGTAGGCCATGCGCAGGCCCCATCCGTAATCTCGCTCCGACCCGCGCGCGATATAGTTGTAGATGCGCGCCTGCTCGACCAGTTCCTGTTCCAGGGTGTCGTCTTCCTCGCGGCCGGCCTGGTAGAGTCGCTCGAAGATCTCCTCGATCCCGACCAGGCCCACCGGGCTCCCTCGGACCCGGATGTATACGAGTTTGGGCGGCGGCCCGCTGCAACAGGCCCGTTTATGAGGGGTCGACATATCGATGCACCTCCCTATGCGCACACCAGATTGCCTGCTCTGGCGTCCATCCAACTCCGGCGCGAGCGCGCGGCTCCCTGTCCGCGAAGGGGAAACCGCCCACCCGCTCCCCAAACCTCGCGCGAGATGGGGTCTTAAGCCGGCTCTGCTGGGCCTGGCCTGTACCTGAGACGCCGGGCCGTTCCATCGGGCAGGAACAGGTATCGGCGCGCCCAGAGCGCGACATAGACCAACCCGATCAACACCGGCACCTCGATCAAGGGACCCACCACCGTGGCCAGCGCTTCGCCCGAGGAGATCGTGAAGGCCCCCACGGCAACCGCGATGGCGAGCTCAAAGTTGTTGCTCGCGGCAGTAAACGATTGGGTCACCGTCTGTGGGTAGGGGAAGCGCAGGGCCCAGGAGATCAGGAACGAGAGGACGAACATGACCACAAAGTAGGCCACGAGTGGCAGGGCGATGCGCACGACGTCCAAAGGCAGGCTTAGGATCTTGTCCCCCTGCATCGAGAACATCACCACGATAGTGAACAGCAGGCCGATGATGGCGGTCGGACTCAGGCGCGGCACAAAGCGTGTCTCGTACCATTCCCGTCCCTTCTGACGCAAGAGGGTGAAGCGGGTGATCACACCCGCGGCCAGCGGGATGCCGAGAAAGATGAGCACGCTCTTGGCGATGTCCCACATCGTCACGTTGACCAAGGTGCCCTGGACCCCGAACCAGGCGGGAACGACCTTCAAATAGAAGTAAGCGAGCGGGCTATACATCACGATCTGGAAGAGCGAGTTGAGCGCGACCAAGACGGCGCAGTACTCGCTGTCCCCGCCTGCCAGCAGGTTCCAGATCAGCACCATGGCGATGCAACGCGCCAAGCCGACGATGATCAGGCCCGTACGGTAGTGGGGTAGATCGGGCAGGAACAGCCAGGCGAGAGCGGACATAAGGGCTGGCCCGATGATCCAGTTGAGCGTCAGGGAAACGCCGAACAACTTCCACGCCCGGGCGACCTTGCCCAGCTCCTCGTAGCGCACCTTGGCCAGCACGGGGTACATCATCCACAAGAGCCCGAGCGCGATGGGAAGCGAAACCGTGCCAATGGAAACCGCCTCGAATGCCTCCTGGATCCCGGGGACCAGCCGCCCCAAGAGCAACCCGCCGGCCATGGCGAGGAAAATCCAGAGCGGAAGGAACCGATCCAGCAGGGACAGACGCCCGACGATGCTCTGGGCCGATGGTTGGGTGACCTGCGCAGCGTTCGAGGGAGCCACGTCATCCTCCTTGTTTCCCGTTTTCTTGCGCACGCGCGGCCCACGCCGCGCTCGCGAAGCGCTGGGTGGGCCGTGACCTCAGTGTACTTCCGCAATCCACGCGCGGATGCGCGCCGCGATCTGGTCGCGCACCTCGCGAAAGCGCTCCAACCGCTCTTCCTCGCTTCCTTCGAAAGCAGCCGGGTCGTCAAAAGGCCACGCGAGCCGGACCGCCGTGCCCGGGAAGATTGGGCACTGCTCTTCTGCACGGGAGCAGACGGTGATGATGTATCCGAAGTGGAGCTTGCCAAGGTACTCGTCCACCCCCTTCGCGCGTTGCCCACGCAAATCGATGCCAACCTCTTCCATGACCCGCCGCGTATACGGGTGGATCTCCCGGGGTTCCAGACCGGCGCTGAACGCTTCGAAGCGGTCTCCCGCGAAATGGCGCAGGAATGCCTCGGCCATCTGACTCCGGGCACTGTTGTGGGTGCACAGGAAGAGCACGCGGATCTTAGGCTGCTCCGAGGAGTTCATCCTGTTTGGCCTCCAGGAGAGGGCAGCTGGCCGTAGCTGTCCCATAGGCGGCTTCCGGTCGCAGGCGGTCGATACCCAGGTAGGCCGCGAACGACGCATTGAGCTGTGCGAGCGCTTCAGGGACAACCGAGTAGAAGATGCGCTGGGCCTGGCGACGGGGCCGAATGAGGCCGGCCTTGGTGAGTACGCGAAGGTGATGGGAAGTCAAAGGTTGCGATATCCCCATCTCGGCCAAGATCTCGCACACGCACATCTCCCGCTGCATCAACAGATGCAGGATGTCCAGGCGCCTGGGCTCGGCCAGCACCTTGAAGAGATCGGCTAGCCGCTCGAGCTCGTGGCGTGCCTTTTTCCTTAACAACCCCCTGTTGGCATCCATCCTCCGCCTCCAGCAACGAGCCAGGCCACTTTATATAGACCGGAGTTAATAATATACGCGATCCTACTCCGCTGTCAAGTGCGCTGGCTCACAAGTGCTCGAAAGGCCGGCACTTTCGTTGGACGCGGGCTGGCCAGTTTCGTTCCCACGGGCCGGTTCTGCCAGCCCGAGAGGAGAAGGGAGCGCTTCCCCTTGTTTTTGCCGGCAGCAACGCGTATAATGCATTCGCGAACAGGCGCGCAAAAAGGAGGTTCCCGTGAAGCAGGATCGTTTTCTCATCGCCATACTGCTCGGCATCGGGTTGCTGATGGTCGCCTCCGTGGGGTTGTACTGGTGGCGGCAGCAAAGGCAGTCTTACTTGCCCGACGATGCCCCGGAGGCGGTCGTGCACAACTATGCCCTTGCGCTGCACCGGCACGACTTCGAGCGCGCTTATGGCTACCTGGCGGAAACCGAGAAGCGCCCAGACTTTGCCTCGTTCCGTACCGCCTTCCTGACGGGCATGCTGAACATCGACCAGGCAGCGATCGAGATCGGCCGGGCACAGATCTACGATGACCAGGCGGTTGTGCAGGTGCGTGTGATCTACGCTACGGGTGCGCCGTTCTCTCCCGATCCAGGGGCACCTGGCACGGCCTCGCTCGTGCGGCAAAACGGCCAGTGGCGAATCACCGAGATGCCTTATCCCTACTACCCTCCCGAGTGGACCTGGAAGCGCCCCGACTAGTCCCAGGAGGCAGAGATGCGCACCATACGTCAAATCTATCTTTATCTGGTGGCCGGAATCGCCCTGGAGGTTGTGGTGTGGGGGCTGGTGGACCTGGCTGCCTCGGCGCTGGCCTGGCGCACGGTCGGCGGGGAAGCCGGCCTCCTCGCGCGCGGCCTTTCGCTCACGCTGGTGGGCGCATCTGTCTTCGCGCTGCACTGGGGATTGGCCCAACGTGCCGCTCTCCAGGATGCCGAGGAGCGGGCTTCTCTGGCCCGCGCCATCTTTGTCTATTGCGCGTTGCTAGTGCTGTGCGTTGCGGCCGCACAGAATGGGCTGGTGCTCCTCAACCGCCTCTTTCTGGACGGCATGGGGCTTACGAACTACCCCACGCTCTTTGGCGCTTTCCGCAGGCCTGCTTTCAACGCCATCGCCCTGGCCGTCAACGGCGCGTTTGCCGCCTACTTTGCTTCTATGCTCCGCGGAGACTGGTCGGCTACCCCGTACTCTTCTCAACGCGCCGGAGTCCGCCGGATCTATCGCTATCTTTGGGTCGTCTACAGCCTTTCCCTTGCGGTTGCGGGCGCGCAGCAGTTGCTCCAATACCTGGTGAGCCTGCCCCAGGTGGTCCTCGGGGGCTCGTTGCGTCAGGCCTGGCTTGCAAACGGCCTGGCCCTGGTTGCGATCGGGGCACCCCTCTGGGCGCTTTCGTGGGGTCGCGTGCAGCGTTCCCTACGCGACATCGAGGAACGGGAATCGCCCCTGCGCTTCGGGATGCTCTACTTCCTCTCTCTCGTTGCCGCGGGGATCGTCGTGGTTGCCGGAGCAACGATTGTTTCGCTTCTCTTGCGCCGGATTCTGGGAGAAGCGTTGGGGGGCGCGGATTGGCTCGCGGATATGCGCGTCCCTCTTTCCCTGGGGTTGCCCGCTGCCGTCGTTTGGGCATACTACGCCCGGCAGCTCCGAAAAGACCTGATCGCGATCGGCGATGCGCCGCACCGGTCGGGCGTGCGGCGGCTGTACTTTTCTCTTCTTTCCCTGATCGGGTTGGCTGTGACTGCCGCCGGCTCCATCCGGCTCGGCCTGGTGGCGGTGGACCTGATGTCGTGGGCGAGTGTGTGGGGCCCGGCGATGCGCACGCGCCTCGCCACCGGGCTTGCGTACCTGGCCAGCGGCCTTCCGGTGTGGCTGGCCACCTGGCTTCCACTGCAGGCCGAAGCCGCTGCCCCTGGCGAAGCGGGTGACCACGCCCGCCGTTCTCTCACCCGTAAGGCTTATCTTTACTTCACGGTCGCGGTGGGCGTTGTGGGCACAATGGTCGCCGGGGGTAGTCTGCTTTTCCTCTGGCTGCGCGACCTGTTGGGAGGGGAGCCCCTGGGCCGGCTTGCTGCGGGCCGCTCGCTCGTGTGGCTGGTCGCTTTCGGGGTGCTGCTGGCCTACCACGCCGTGGCCATGCGGAGGGACGGATTGCGGGCCGCTCGGGCGCTGGCCGCGCGCCACGCTCGCTTTCCTGTGCTTGTAGTGGACGGTGGCGACGGGACGTTTGCGGACGCCGTCAGGCGGGCTGTCGCGCAGGAGGCCCCGGAGTTGCCACTGTACGTTTGGCGGCCGCAACTGTCTGCTCCGCCAAGGGTCGAAGGCGAGGTCCAGGCCGTTGTGTTGCCGGCGACACTGGCCTGGGAAGCACCCGAAGATCTCCGCCGCTGGCTTAGCGGCTTTCCAAGCATCCGACTGGTGGTCCCTGACGAACGCCCCGGAAGGTACCTGTGGGCTGGGCAGGCCGGGGCGGATAGCCCCCGGCAGGCGGCCCGGGCGCTGCGGAGGCTTGCGGAAGGGCAGGAGATGCGCGCGACAGGAACCCCTGGATGGATCGTCGCCGTCTATGTCCTGGCCGGCCTGGCCGCTTTGCAGCTCCTGGTTGCGCTACTGGGCGTCGTGACAGGATTCCTCCTCCGGCTGTGGGATTGAACTCGGGGTCACCCTGTCGGCCCGCTTGGCGCTGCGGGCGCGCGCGGCGCGCGCCCGTAGAGTTCCGTGAGTTCCCGCAGCCGGGCGGCGATTTCGGGCGTGAGCGCCCCTGGCCGCATGCGCCAGCACCAGTTCGGCGGCCCCGAGGTGCTGGGGGTGTTCAAACGCGCTTCATGCCCGAGCGAAAGGAGATCCTGCACGGTGGTGATCGCCGTGTGGGCGACCGAGCTCCAGGCCAGGCGGATCATGTCCCAGGCAATATCGGATCCGTCCCGGCCCATGTAGCGGCGCGCGTGGTCGCGCTCGGGCTCGGTGGAGCTGACTTGATACCAGCCGACAATGGTGTCATTGTCGTGGGTGCCGGTGTACACGACGCAATCGCGCGTGTAATTGTGCGGGAGAAAAGGCGCGTCTGGGCCGGCGCCAAACGCGAACTGCAGCACCTTCATCCCCGGATAGCCAAACTCCGCCAGAAGCGCATCGAGGCCCGCCCGCGATTCGGCGTCGAAATCCCCCAGGTCCTCCGCGATGATCGCGACCTCTCCCAGTGCCGCATTCACCGCGCGGAAGAACGGTGCTCCAGGCCCGTACTCCCACCGACCGTTCACGGCCGTCTTTTCGCCTGCCGGCACGACCCAGAAGTTGTAGAAGCCGCGGAAGTGATCGATACGCACGATGTCAGCCACCCGCAGCACCGCCCGGAAACGAGCGATCCACCAGGCATAGCCATCCTCGGCCATGCGCTCCCATCGGTAGAGTGGATGCCCCCATAGTTGCCCTTCGACGCTGAAATAGTCGGGGGGAACACCTGACACGGCCGTCGGCTGGAGGTCCTCGTCCAGGTGAAACAGCTCCGGATGGGCCCACACGTCAGCACAGTCCCGGGCGACAAAGATGGGAATGTCGCCAATGATGTGTACCCCGCGCTCGTTCGCGTAGTCTTTCAGTTCCCTCCATTGTTGGAAAAAGATCCACTGGCGATACTTCTCGCTTTCGATCGGCCCGGCCAGCGACTGACGGACTCGGGCCAGCACGTCGGGTTCCCGTCGGGCCACTTCCGGTTCCCACTCGTGCCACGGCCGAAACCCGTAGGCTCGTTTCAGGGCCATGAAGAGAGCAAAATCGTCCAGCCAAAACGACTCCTCGGCGCAGAAGCGTTCAAAGGCATCGCGCTCTTCCGCAGACACGTTCTGGAAACGCGCTTCCGCCCGTGCAAGGACGAGATCCTTGTAGTGGATCACCGGTCCGTATTCCACGCGCTCGTCCGGAAACGGAGGACGGTCTGCGAGATCTTCCCGTGCCAGGTGGCCGGCCTCGAGCAGTTTTTCCGGGCTGATCAGCAAGGGGTTTCCGGCAAACGCTGAGAGTCCCTGGTAGGGAGAGTCGCCATAGCCGGTCGGGCTCAAGGGCAGCACCTGCCAGTAGGTCTGGCCGGCCTCCGCCAGCCAGTCGACGAAGCGATAGGCGGCCTCACCCAGGTCGCCGATCCCGAATTCGCCAGGAAGCGAGGTCGGGTGCAACAAGATCCCGCTACGGCGTGGGAAACGAACCATGGTCTCCTCCTTACGATGGTTGCTTGCCCGGCCATTATACCATCTATTTGACAAAATGCGCCGGTTGACGTATAATTCAGACGTAACTGGTTGCCAGAAGAGGCACACGCTTACGCCTCGGGCAGCAATGCAGGCCGCGAGGCGCTCTTTTTTGCCTCGCGGGCGGAGAGAACGGAATGACTGGAGAACGACCGATCGAAAAGGTGCGAATCATCGGCATTTTTGCGCACGTGGATGCCGGAAAAACTACCACCTCGGAGGCGATCCTCTACGATACCGGGCGCATCCACCGCCTGGGGAGCGTCGACGAGGGGAATACCCTCCTGGATTGGATGGTGCAGGAGCGCGAACGCGGCATCACGATCACCGCGGCGGCGACCGCCTGCCGCTGGCAAGGGTATCGCATCCAGCTCATCGATACCCCAGGGCACATCGACTTTACGGCTGAGGTGGTGCGCTCGATCCGCGTGATCGACGGTGCGGTGGTCATCCTGTGCGGCGTGGGAGGGGTGGAACCGCAGACCGAGGCGGTCTGGGCACGAGCGAACGAGGAACGTCTGCCCCGCCTGCTCTTTGTGAACAAGCTCGACCGGCCGGGCGCGGACTTTCGGCGCGTCCTTATGGAGATCCACGAACGGTTGACGCCCCGAGCGGTGCCGCTGCAGTGGCCGCTAGGGAGCGAATCGTCTTTCCGCGGCGTCATCGACCTGCTTCGCGGTGTGGCATTTGTCTGGCCGGAAGGCAGGGATGACCCCGTCTTGGAGCCTGTTCCTGAGGCGCTGCGCGAGGAGGTGGAGCAAGCCCGCGAGGCGCTCCTGGATGCGATCTGCGAGACGGACGATGCCCTCCTGGAGCGCCGGCTCGCTGGCGAGCCGTGTGAGCCCGGGGAGCTGCGCGCGGCGCTGCGCCGCGCGACGATCGCCGGCCGGCTTGTGCCTGTCCTTTGCGGCGCTTCCCGGCAGCGGATCGGTGTGCAGCCGCTGCTCGATGCGATCGTTGATTACCTTCCGGCGCCGGTGGATCTACCTCCGGTGCTGGGAACGGTTCCGGGGAACGGCGGCGAGATCGCCGAGCGCCCCGACGACCCCCAGGCGCCCCTTTGTGCCACCGCTTTCAAGATCGTCGCCGACCCGTATGTCGGCCGGCTGACCTGGGTGCGCGTCTTTTCCGGTACGCTCCACACAGGGGACACGGTGTATAACCCGCGTGCCGATGCCCTGGAGCGCGTCTCGCGCATCTACCGCTTACACGGCGTGCAGCGCGAACCGGCGGAGACGCTGACTGCCGGGGATGTGGTCGCACTCGTCGGCGTGCGGTCTGCGATCACTGGCGATACCCTCTGTGACCCCAGGGCGCCGCTGCTCTTGGAAGAATTCCAGTTTCCCGATCCGGTGATTGCCGTGGCGTTGGAGCCGGCCTCCAAGGACGGCCGAGAAGCGCTTGCCCAGGCAGTCGCGCGGCTGTGTGCGGAGGACCCGACCCTTCGCGGCCGCCAGGATGCGGAAACCGGGGAACTCACGCTGGCCGGCCTCGGGGAACTGCACCTGGAGATCGCGATCGATCGCCTTCGTCGCGACTTCGGGCTGGAGCCGCGCGTGAGCCGGCCGCGGGTGGCCTATCGGGAGACGGTGCGCCAGGCCGCCGAGGTCACCGCAACCTACAAGAAGCAGACCGGCGGCCACGGCCATTTCGCCGAAGTGCGCCTGCGGGTGGAACCGCTCGAGCGCGGCAAGGGCATCGTCTTCGAGAATGCAGCCCCTGCCTCCGAGCTCCCGTCCGAGTTCGTACGGCCTACCGAACTCGGCGTCCGCGAGGCGCTGGAAAAGGGCGTGGTCGCGGGGTATCCAGGTGCAGACTTGCGGGTGACACTGCTCGGGGGCCGCGTGCACGAGGTGGACTCGGCAGCGATCGACTTTCAGATTGCCGGCTCGATGGCCGTGCGTCAGGCAGTGCGCCAGGCGCGCCCGACCTTGCTCGAGCCGGTGATGGCACTGGAAGCCCAGGTTCCGGAAGAGCACCTCGGTGCCGTTATTGGCGACCTGGGCCGGCGGCGAGGGGTCGTGCGGGAGATCCGCGTGCGCGGCCCTCTGCGCAACCTCCGCGCAGAGGTTCCGCTCGCGGAGGCCTTCGGCTATGCGACCGACCTGCGTGGCCTCACCCAGGGCCGCGGGACCTTCTCCCTGGAATTCCAACGCTACGAGACGGTTCCCGAGGCATTGGCGGAAACGCTGGTGCTGGAGCGCCAACGGCAGGGCAAGGTGCCGACGCGCTAGCCACGGCCGCCTTTGAGGAGCGGCGGCCGCTGTTGTGAGGTCGGGGTTGCCGGATGCCTGCCTCTGTGGTATGCTAAGCCCGCTCCCAAGCAAGCGGGAATCTCCACGGAAAGGCGGTGGCCGTGTCGGCGACGCTGTGGATCGACGTGGCCGGCTGGGCCGGTGTGGTGGCTCTACTGGTCGCCTACGGGCTGGTGTCCGCGCGGCGGCTGGAAGGCGACTCCGCGGTCTACCAGTGGCTCAACCTGGCGGGCGGTGCGCTGGTGCTGCTGAACTCCTTCCACCATCGCGCCTTCCCGTCCGTGGCCGTGAACGTGGTGTGGATCGCGATCGCCCTGTACACGCTGGCTTTCCGGAGGCGGCGCGGGTAAGCCCGGCACTGCCCTGGTGAAAGCGCGCTAGGATCTCCGCAGGCCAACAGTGGGAACGCCCCCGCAGCCTTTGCGGCCGCTCCGGCGCCGGATTCCCTGGGCACGCGCTTTCCTTTAGGCATTTGCCCGCGTTTTTGGGAGGCGTCTGGAGTACAGTTCCCCTTTCATGACGCAATCCGCGCCTGCCCGAAGGCAGGCGCGGAGTACCGCTCCGCAAGGCCTCACCCCTGAAGGATGCGCCGCAGCGTGGATTCGCTCCCTTCGGAGGTGACCGCGATCACGTGATCCCCGGGCTGTAGCGTCGTCTCCCCGTAGGGGATGATCGCCTCTTTCCCCTCGCGGATCAGCAGGGGAAAGATGCAGTCGTCCGGGATCCCCAGGCTCTTGAGCGGCCGGCCTATCGCAGGGGAGCCAGCCGGCACTTCCAGCTCCACGAAGCTGATCCCCACGTTGCGCAGCGTCAGCAGGTGAACCAACGATTCGAAGGGGAGCAACTGCTCGATCTGGGAAAGGATCACCTCCGTGCTGGACACGGTCACGTCGATCCCCAGCCGGCGGAAGATCTTTTCGTTGCGCGGGTTGTTGATTCGGGCGATGGTCCGGCCCACGTGAAAACGGCCCTTCGCGACCTGGCAGATGACCAAGTTGTCCTCGTCATCCCCGGTGACCGCGATGACCACGTCGGCCCTGCCGAACCCCGCCTGTTCCATCACGGCGACTTCGCATCCATCCCCGCCCAGCACCATCGAGCCCAGCTCCTGGCTCAAGATCGTCTGGCGTCGCGGGTCCTTTTCTATCACGAGCACCTCGTGGCCCTGCTCGAGGAGCGATTTCGTCAGGTAGTAACCCACCTTGCCTCCGCCCACAACCACGATATACATCCTGGACCTCCTATTCTGCCGCAGTGGCTGAACCGTACAGGATTTCCTCAATCCGCTGGGCTCCCCACAGGGTCGGGCAGACCGTTTCCAGGCCGAGGGAGCGGTAGAATTCATCCCGCAGCGGATCGTAGAGGCGGCAGATGGCCCTTGGCACCCCCAGGATCTCGCGGGCTACCTGCGCGGCCATCACGTTCGTGTTGTCCCAATTTGTGACCGCGATGAAGGCGTCGGCTTCGGCAACCCCCGCGCGACGCAACACCTCCTCGTCGATGCCCGTTCCCACAACCGTCCGCCCTGGAAAGTCATCGCCGAGGCGCGCAAAAGCGGCCGGATCCTGGTCGATCACGGTGACGTGATGTCCCAAGCCAGCGAGTCGCAGGGCCAGGTAGGCCCCCAACCGTCCACACCCAAGGATCACGACCTTCATGGTTCCTCCTTGCGGGTCCCCAATGCGACGATCGCCAGCAAGCAGCTCCTCGCCCTACTCCACATCGTAAGGGTTCCTGCCAAACGGTATCGACCAAGCACTGATCTCACAGCCGATTCACATCCGTCGGGATCGCTTGTGCTGCCGCGCGCCTTCTCAGTTCCCAACGGCCGCCTGTTGCTCACAGGGCCGATCTACGCTTCGTCCAGCAATTCTACCTGGACGCCCTGCGTCCGCATCCATTCCAGACCCTGGAGCACACCTTCCTGCTCGCCCCGGACCGCCAGCACGAGCCATCCTTCTTCCGCGGTGACTCGCGCCTCTAGAATGTTCGTCTGCACGTCGAACTGACGGATCAGCCGGTACAGCAGGGGTTGGTCAAGCAAGTGCGGTGGATAGGTCAAGCGAACCCGCCGCTCCACGACCATCTCAACCTCCCCAACGAGCGACCCGATCGAGGATCACCTCGCATTCGGCGCGTCGGACCACTTCCTGCGTGGTTCGCCCGAGCGCGTCTCCCCCCGGCCCTCCCCGGCCCACGCTCATCACGATCGCATCCACCTGCTCTTCGTGGCTCAGGCGGAGGATGCCGTCCCAGGCATAGCGGTGCGGCACGATACGCGTGCGCACAGGGAGCCCGTGCTGCTCCACGATGAATCGAGCCGTGCGCAGTGCTTCCTGGCCCTTCGCTTCGGCGGCGGGCATCGGCGTATTGAGCGACAGCGTAAAGGGCACCTCGATCACGTAGGCCAGCACGATCTCTGCGCGCTGCTTTTCCCCCAGCCGACAGGCCAGCTCCACCGCACGCTCCGAGGCGAGCCGCCCCGATACTGGCACCAGGATCCGTTCCATCGCCGCCACCGAGCGGCGCACAGCGGCCACCTCGCGCGGCACCGGCGGCGGCACGCGGAACATCCAGAAGAACAGCAAGCCCATGGAGAGCACGAACAGGACGGCCAACGCGATTCCGATGGGGTGAAAAACGGGCGAAGGCGGTGTGCTCACAGGTGGTTCCTCCTCCGCAGGTCCCGAAGGCGCCTACCAGCCAGCCACAACCGATGCGCGCCCAAGGCAACGAACGCAGCTCCGACGAACACCCCCAGAACGGAGGGCGCGACCGAAAAGACCCGGACCACGATGGTAATGCCCAGCGGGATCATCACCGCTCCCAAGGCGATCTGCAGCACGTCGCGCGCGGACACCCGTTCTGGCGGTGGAAGAGCTGTTCGCCTCATGCTAGGCCTCCTCGCTGCTCCATCGGGAGACGATCCCCCGGGCCCGATCCCGGCGAACGAGCGCCTGCTTGTACGCTTCTACCAGCTCGTATTCCTCGGCGTTGGTGAGAACTTCGACCTGTTCGCGTTCCCAGTCGTGCGGGATGTTCCCGAAAACCGGGAGTCCGTTTGCCCGACGAAAGAGCATGTAGTAGATCACGCCGATGAGCAGCCAGAGGGGGCCGGCGATGCGCGCAATCTGATGGGTGATGAGCACGGCGACAAAGATGCTCGCAACTCCCAAAAGCCCCAGAGTGCCCAGCACTGGGAACTCGATCACCGTCCCGTCATGGCGCTTCCAGCGGATGTTCAGCGGAACCTTGTAGGGCCGTGGGGTAAAGGGATCGGTCAGTCGCAATCGAATAAGCGAGAGATAGACCAGAACATATCCGAAAGTGGCCCCGAAAGCATAGAGGTTTGCTAGCGTGTCCAGCACAAGTTCCCCAGTGAGGAAGGCGATGACTGCGAGGGCGATTCCTGCCCCCCCGAATCCGAGGATGGCATTTCTGGGCGTGCGGTACTTGGGGTCCACGTACCCGAACCACCGACTGACGAGGCCAAAATGGCTCATGGAAAAGACCAGGCGCGAGTCGCCCATAACCCCCGTGTTCGCCGAGATGAAGAGGATTGTTGCGCCCAGGAAGGCCGCAAAGGGCCCGGCCAGTACGCCGAGGTACGGGATGTGGGATGCCAGGAAAGCGATCGGGTCCGACTCGTGCGCCTTGAACTCCTGCCAGCGGAGGATACCGAGGCCAACTGTGGAAAAGCCCACCGCCAGAATAAAGACGGTGAAGATGAGGGCGATCGAGGTGCGCGGGATCACCGTGGCCGGCCGGCGCGTCTCCTGTGCTGCCTGAGAGATGCTCTCCAGGCCGACAAAGGAGATGATCGCCAGGGAAAAGCCGTACAGGAACTGGCGGGGGCTGGGGAACTCCTCCAAGAATTGCTGGGCGAGCAGTTCCGGCTTCCAGGCCAGGACGAAGCCAAAGACCACGATCGAGCTCTCCAGCAGCAGATCCACCAGTCCGATGATCTCGTTGACCAACGACGACTCGCGGATCCCGCGGATGTTGAGGAGCAGAAGCACACCGATCATCAGAACCGTTTCTCCCATCCAAAGGAGGTTCAGGTTCTGGAACGGCCCTACCGACATGACAAAGCGCTGGATATCGATGCCCAGGTAAGGCAGGAAAAAGTTGAGATACCCAGCGGAGGCCGTAGCGAACAAGGCAATATCGATGGTATAGTCCAGAAGGAGCGCTGCGCCGGACAGGAACCCGAAAAAGTCGCCCAGGCCGCGCAGCGAATAGTAGTGTCCGCCTCCGGCCACCGGATAGGCGGACGCCAGTTCGGTAAAGGCCAGGCCGATCAGGATATAGATCAGCCCGGCGATGGCAAACGCTAGCGGGGCACCTCCCTGAGCCGCGCCGATCACCAGGCCCAAAGCCACATAAATGTCGGCGCCCACGTCCGCATAGCCCCAGGTGTAAGAGCCCCAGATGGTCACATCGCGCCGCAGTTCCACACGTTCCGCGGCGACCGTTGCGCTTGCGGTTGCCGTTGATCCACCCATAGCGGCTATCCTTGTGCGTCGTGCGTCGTCGAACCGTTCTCGTTAAGTATGCTATCACGTCCGGCGAGCTTCGTCAAATGCGGCAATGGTGCCTGGAACCGGCCGGCCGAGTCCTCAGGCGCCGCGTTCCTAGGATGAAGGAGTTCCCGCTTCCGCAAGCCGTGCCCGTCGAAGGCGCCTTACATAAGGCCGGTGCTGTAAGATCCCTTCACGATGCCGCCGGAGGCAAGAGCGGGGCTGTTGGAAAGGGTACGAGGGGCCGTCAGGGACTTGACAAATCCCCGGGCACGGGTTAAAATACAACTGGTCTGACCACTTACCAGTGGCTGGAACGACGATGCGTTCGTGGGTGGTTCCTCCCAGGCCGGCCGCATATACCGAGGAGGCGTTGATCACCGCGATCCTCGACGGGACGTTTCCCCCCGGATCGCTGCTCCCCGGGGAACGGGAGCTGGCCGCACGCCTGGGGGTGACCCGCCCAACCTTGCGCGAAACCCTGCGGCGTCTGGAGCGGGATGGCTGGGTGACCATTCGGCAGGGCCGGCCGACCCGGGTGAACGACTTCTGGAAAGAAGGAGGCCTCAATACACTCTATGCGCTTGTGCGGTATGCGCAGGCGCTCCCCTCCTCTTTTGTACCTAACCTGCTTGAGGTTCGTATCGCGCTGGCGCCCGCCTATGCCCGGGCCGCAGTGGAACGTGCGCCCGAGCAGGTGCTGGCTTTCCTTGAGGCTGTGGACACCCTCGCGGATACGCCCGAGGCATTGGCCGACTTTGACTGGCGGCTGCACCGGACTTTGGCACTCGCCTCCCAGAACCCTGTTTTCACCTGGATCCTGAACGGCTTTTCCGGCTTCTACCAGCGTATCGCACGCCACTACTTCTCGCTTGCCGAAGCGCGCCGGGCATCGCGTTCGTTTTACAACTCCCTCCGCCGCGCCGCGGCGCGCCAGGACGGGGTCGCCGCCCAGCGGATCACCCGGCGCGCGATGCGCCGGAGCCTC